>JAACPE010000004.1 GCA_009995595.1 Alphaproteobacteria bacterium | reverse complement strand
AGTGAAGGCTTACGTTTTGCGATCCGCGAAGGCGGCCGTACAGTAGGCGCAGGCGTCGTTGGTAAAATTATCGCTTAGGGTTAATAATATAAGCGAATCATAGCTGAATCTTGAAAAAGGGGCCTTATAAGCCCCTTTTTTATTGAAAATAACTATAGGAGTATGGTATTAAGTTTTTATATTTAAATAATTTATAAGAGAGTTTGTCTATGACCCCCTATAAGAGGTCAAAGTTATTAAAAATTCGTACCTTTCTCGGGTGCTAAGACAATAATGGGCGCTGCCGGCTATTCGGTGGCGTTTTTTTTTAATTAAAAAAGAGGTGTGTTATGAGCAAAAGTGAGAAGCCAAAGTCGTTAAAAAAACAAATTGATGCTGCGACAAGAGAGAGATTAAAAGGTGAGATTGAAAAAGTTAAAGATCCATTTTTTGAATCAGAACGTGTTATGGTTGCAGATTCTGCAAAAACAATTCTGGAAATAGCGCGCCATGTTCAAGAATGCCAAGAGATATTTGTTACGGGAAATCAGATAGGGATTGCCCCCGTACCGCCCAAAGGGGTTGATTTTAAATATATTACTCCGCAGGAAATTACACGCCCACGTGAAAGGCCCTACGTTATGGACCGTGAGGGAGTTTTGCGCGAATTGGAGGTTGAAGTACGCCAAGAGCAAAAATTAGGACGGACTGTTCAAACGACAAAAATTGGTAACGGTGCTAGCGCCTTTGACTCTACTATGGATAGATGGGAACAAAAGAGTGTTTTAACGGCAGGGTATGGTTTTAATGTTTATGCTATAGGGGATAGAACTGCAAGGCAGGCAGTATTAGATAATTTGACCTCGCATCCTAAATTAGTACAAAGATTGATTTCTCAGCGCATTCGTATTTCTTATCACCCCGAGGGGAACCCTGATTTAGAGATTGAGCTGGCTTTAGAGCCATTACATTGTGGTGAGACTTTCACGGGCTTTACATGGGAAGCCCATAAGATTGATCTTGAGATAAAAAAAGGCCCTAATAATGGAGAAAAGGCCTTAAGGCACTCTATATTGGCGCGTGAAGAAGAGCGTTTAATGAAGATTTTCCCTTTAAAACGTCAATTAGTCTCGAGTGCAACGCCAGGTTTTGAGGCCATCATGGAAGATTTACGGCGCACAGAGCATCAAAGAGCTTTTGATCGCATGGAAGACAGAGATCAGTGGTGGCTTGATCAAACGAGTTTGAATATACCTCGCGTTGCTTAATTTTTACTAGTAATTACGTTTACGGTATAGTAAAAACCAGACCTAATGTAGGGGTATAGCTCAGTTGGTAGAGCGACGGTCTCCAAAACCGTAGGCCGAGGGTTCAAATCCTTCTGCCCCTGCCATTTCAAAATCCAATACAATCCCAAAACATCTTTAAGTTATTGATTTTAAAGTTATAAACAGTCTCTTTGTTCCTGTAACTTCCAATATAGATGAGCATCTTCCAATAATTTTGGGAGTACAGTAAGCAGTATATTCAATCCAATTTTTAATCTGTACTACCAAAAGGAATGAATATGCCAAAAATAATTAAAAGACTTACTAATCAGGAAATCTCCAACGCTGAATCTAAAGAGAAGCCTTATCGTTTAAATGATGGTGACAGATTACATTTATTGATAAGACCAAATGGTCGTAAAGTCTGGCAGGTTTCCTATACGCTGGCAGGTAAAAAGAACACGCATACCATAGGTGAGTTTAGCTCAGACAACCGTATTGGCTTCGTATCCTTGAAAGAGGCAAGAGAGCTACGTGATTGTGTAATTAAGTTGGTGAAAGATGGTGTGGACCCAAACCAACGAAAACAAGATGTGATTAAGAAAAATGAGGGAATAAAAACTTTTGAGGAAATTGCACGCCAGTGGCATGAAAAAGGTAATTGGGTAGAACGATACAAGAAGAGAATTATATCTTCCTTAGAAAATGATGCTTTTCCGTTTATCGGTAAAAAGCCTATAAGCCAGATAACTCGTGCTGATATAAACGCAGTGGCTTCTCAAATTGAAGGAAGAGGAAAATTAGAGGCCGCTAAGCGCGTTATTAAGCGTTGTGAGGCTGTGATAGATTATTCTATCCATTTGGGTCTGTGTGACCAAAACGTAGCTATGGGTGTGACTAGGTTTATGAAAGCGCATGTAAAAAAACATCGCCCATTTTTAAAGGAAAAGGACTTTCCTGAGTTTTTGAACAAATTAGATAATTATCAAGGTCGTGATTACATCAAAATAGCAATGGGGCTTCAAATTTTAACATTTGTTCGTCCTGGAGAACTTCGTAACGCCCCATGGAGTGAAATAGATTTTGAAAATAAAATATGGAGAATACCTGCGAAGCGTATGAAAATGCGCCGTGATCATATTGTGCCGTTATCAAAGCAGGCTTTAAATTTATTAGCGCACCTAAAAGGCATTACAGGTAGTGGAAAATTACTTTTTCCTGCTGTAAACAAAGCCTATAAACCAATTTCTGACACAGCATTGTTAAAAGTCCTAAAAACTATGGGATATGTCGATGAAAAGAAAATAACAGTTCATGGTTTTAGACATTCAGCTTCTACCCTATTGAACGAGAATCAATTTAATGCAGATGCCATTGAAATGCAGTTAGCACACGCCTCTAAGAATCAGATACGTGGAACATATAATCACGCTCAATATTTAGATGAGCGCACTAAAATGATGCAGTGGTATGCTGATTACTTAGATCTGCTTAAACAAAAAATTTAGACTATCTATTACCTGCTGTTTTGCAAGAAGTTGAGCACCATCTCTTATTACTACGCGCTCTGAACCATTCAAAGCAATTAGGGTTTTTGCATCTTTGTAAATTTGATCCTTTTGATAAGTAATCTCCTAATATTAAATAAATCACTGTTATCAAATTCTCAGGAACAAGATTAAAACTACTATTATTTCTTGATGCCAGCGATGCTTTATTATTTTTTAGAATGTGAGGTTTCATAAATAATGGTAGTGGAGGAAGATTATATAATTCTATAGCGACATCAAAATCTTTCCTTCCTTTTCCATCACAAAAATCTAAAATTGTACTAATATAAGAAACCCACTTATACCAAGTTTCTAAATCTTCCTTTTCTTTGCCCTGTGAATACCCAAGAAGACCATATTTTTTTGCAAATTTTATTACTTTTTTATTGTCTAAAGATTTCTGATTTCCTTCAATTAACTCCGAAAATGTTCTAGGTAAGCCCTGCCAATTTAATGCGAATAAATCATATCTATAGGTTGCACCTAAAGGACCAATCATTTTTTCAGGAAAATAGTCAGCATTTGTAAGCAATGTTGTAATTTGCGGCTCTTTATCTCTTAGGCTCAAACGTTTGTTGTGAGGCTCTATAATGTAACCAGAGTCACATCGCTGCCATTCAAATCTATAAAGACCATTTTTAGTCATAATATCTATATTGTTACGGTTTATATTACTTTTTAAGTTATATATCGTAAATATTCAATATGTTTAACTCTTTTTAAGTTCAAATAACATTTATTAGAAGGAGAAAAACATGGAATTGGATGAGCACAAACAATCTTTATTAAGGCTTCCAGAAGTGATTAAACGCACTGGCTTAAGTCGAAGCACAATTTATGCTTACATTGATAAGGGTGATTTCCCTAAGCCAGTTAAAATAGGTCTTAGAGCCGTTGCCTGGCATGAGGTTAAAATTGATAGTTGGATAAAAAGTAGAGTGGCTTAGAAAGTGCCTGCTCTCGATAAATCAAAAAACAAGAGAGGGCTGTATGGTAAAATTGCCATTATGGCTCTCCTTGATTATGCTAGATGTGACCCACGATTAACATCACAGAGCATAGTCATGCTTCAAGCCCTAGGCAGTAAAGTTAATGAAAAAACAATTGGCTTAAGAACCCAATTATCTATTGCGGAAGAAATGGGGCTTTCTCATACAGCAGTAGGGAAGCATGAAAAAATACTTATTAAATATGGATACATTGTAAAAAAACGTCGTCCTGAAAGAGGCTTAAGAAATAAATACCAGTATATATTTAATTTAGACCGAGTTGATTACCCAGTTACTCCAAAAAAACTCATTGAGTATAGAAATAAAATTTTAATCATATGTGATATAAACTCTGAAACCCCCAATGGTTTCAAACAGCGCAACCCCCAAAAGGTTAAAAAGTCTGAAACCTCGAATGGTGACACAAGGATAATTACTAAGAAAGAATCTGAAAAGGTTGGTTTTCAGGGGGGTGGTGTTTCTAAATCCAGTTTCAAATCAGTTTCAGTATGTACGGATAACATTGTGGCTAATATGGTAAAGGATGGATTCAAAAACAAAGACTAGCAATTGCTAGGATTCAAACTTAATAAAACACAGATTTTTGCAGTATTAAATTCAGGGTTTATTAGGGTTTTAAATTACGTTGTAAGTCCAGATATGTCTTTATTACAGTAATAACATCTCACTTATAACTTGCCGTAAAATATAACCGCCTTTACAGAGTTATTAGTTGTTCTGTTTTGGGATAACTGGAGCCTTTTCATCCCCTATTACGAGCGGCAATGACACAGTCGTAAATGTGTCGCCCTCAGTCTATGGACTGGGTGGCGATGCTATGTACAGGCGCAGGCTAAAAACATCGCGCAGTTTCTCGTAAGCGGATGAAAACACCCAGTTCACCAGAGCAGATCGCTCTGGTGAATTTGTTTAGGAGAACACTATGCTTAAATTGATTGCTTTCTTTGCAGCCTTTTTATTAACGGCGTGCACTACACCAAAAGATTTTAGACCTTATTGGCAAGATTATGATGAATGTGCAGTGATACATAAGAAGTTTGAAAATATGGTAAATTGCGCCAAACAAAAAAGATTAGATAGCTGTGAAAATGGTGTTTGTTCTGGGACAAGAGGTAATGCATTTATGGCCTATTCTGATAGCTTGGTATCATCAGTAAAAACAGGAAAATTAAATTAAGAAGAAGCCACAAGACGCTGGATAGAGCTGCGTTTAAAAGAAGAAGATAGCTTTAATCAAGAGCGAAATGCAATGCTTGCCAGAAGAGCCATGTATAGTCAGTCAAGCAGTCCTACAACGACCAAGTGTTACAATACAGGTTATTATACAAACTGTACTATTTTCTAATAACGGTTATTATTTAACATAATCATAATAGGGAGAGAGAATAACAGAGTTACACGGTAATTTTATAATTTTGTCCGTGTGCGTGTCCGTGTAATAAGCGTGTGTGTATTTTTCTTAGGGCAGAAAAAGCGAACTAAGACTCGATAAAGTTCTAGGATATTAATAGAGTGTTATAAGTTAATTTTTTGTGGTAATGGGGGCTTTAGAGGTTCTGAACACTGCAAATATTATTATATTCAGAGGCATGGGGTTAGATTTTTGGATGGTATAGTATGTTTTTGTTCGGTTTTTGTGAATTTCTATGTAATCAGGCATAGCAATGTGAGGTTTTTCGCCTCATATTCCAATAAATCATGGCTTTTCTCTAATGATCTATTATAAATGGTAGATCGCAATTATATTAGGTTTTGCACGGCACGTATTTAGGCCAAGCATTTTCGTTTGGGAATACCTACTATGCATAACCATAAGGTGGGAGAAGCATTATGGAACTTAACGTTCAGAGTGATCAGGGTTTGACGGATGAGCAAACAGAACGTGAACCACGCCAAGTAAAAATCAATGCTTCAATCGCAGAAAAAATAACCTTTGCAACCCAACAAAACGACGTTCCCGTTATTGCGGATTTGAATATAATTAATACAACGGAGGATTTACTTGAAAATCTTGAGTTGTCCCTTTCTTGCGATCCCCCCCTTATTGAACCAAAAATCTGGAAAATTGACCGTTTGCATCCTGATGGAGAAATGAGGATTAAAAGTCGATCCATTTCATTGGCTGGAGGTACGCTCTCAAAACTTACCGAGCGCATGAAGGCTCAGGTAACAATAGAATTAAAGCAGGGAGATAAGGTTTTAACCAGCGAACAGTTTGACTTGATAGGATTGGCAAAAAATGAGTGGGGTGGAGCGGCACATATGCCAGAACTTCTTTCTGCTTTTATTATGCCGAATGATCCCGCGGTTAGTAAAATTCTTAAAGAGGCGGGAGAAGTTCTCAGATCTGCTGGGCATAGGCCAGCGCTAGATGGTTACCAATCGAGAGAAAGACAGCGCGTTTGGCAAATTGCAGCGGCTATTTGGTCTTCTATATCAGCAATGAGAATGGTTTATGCGGAACCGCCTTCTAGTTTTGAAAAAGAAGGTCAAAAGGTTAGAACGCCAAGCGAGATGATGGAAAATGGCTTGGCCACTTGCCTTGATACTACGTTATTGTTTGCCTCTGCGCTTGAGCAGGCTGGATTATACCCAGTAATTGCCTTTACTAAAGGACATGCATTTTGTGGTGTGTGGCTACAACCACAGCATTTACCTTCTTTAACGATTGATGATCCTACAGATTTAAGAAAGTACATCGCACTTAAAGAATTAGTTTTATTTGAGACTACATTTGTTACGAATGAGCCAGCAGTAACTTTTTCTAAGGCTATAGCAGAAGCAAACAGACAGATTTCAGAAGAGCAGGAATCTAATTTTGTTTATGCCATTGATGTTAAGAGAGCGCGAAGCCATGGAATATCTCCGTTAGCGTCAGTTACAGAAAAAATTGCGCGAAATGCAGATAGTACAGAAATAATCTCTCAAATAAATTTGGGCATTGAAGAAGCCCCTGTATTACCTCCTTTTGATTTAGGCATTGATGACTTTCCTGAGCCTGACACGCCAGAAACAAGGCTGGATCATTGGAAAAGAAAACTTCTCGACCTTACGAAGAGAAACAGGCTTCTCAATCTAAAGCCTTCTAAGACAGCAATTAAACTACATTGCTCAGATCCTGCCGTCCTAGAAGATAAATTGGCCGCTGGTAAAAAAATTGTTGTTATCCCAATTGAAAAGCTAACGGGCGCCAAAGGTGAACGTGATAATGATCTGTTTGTTGAAAGAACGGGAGAAGATTTTAAGAAGAGTTTTATTAAGTCTGCTTTGGAGCGCGATGAGATAATTTCAGACCTAGAACAAAAAGATCTTGATGCTGGTATGGTTCAATTATACCGAAAAGCCCGCACAGACCTCCAAGAAGGCGGCGTAAATACTCTCTATCTTGCATTAGGTATTTTGAAATGGAAGCAATCAGAGAATGAGGAGCGTGTTTATAGAGCACCTTTGATCCTGTTGCCAGTAAAGCTGGAGCGGCAAAGCGCAGCCTCAAGGGTAAAAATTTTGTTACATGATGATGAGCCAGTATTCAATATGACTTTATTAGAAATGTTAAGGCAAGATTTTGAACTCAATATACCTCAACTCGAAGGTAAATTGCCCGAAGATCATTCAGGCATTGATGTTCCCCTTATTTGGGAGTGGGTTAGAAAAGCAGTAAGGGATGTTCCAGGATTTGAAGTCGTGGAGGAAATTGTTATAAGTACCTTTTCTTTTGCTAAATACTTGATGTGGAAGGATTTGGCCGACAGAACAGATATACTTAAACAAAATCCGTTTGTTCAGCATCTTATAGACCATCCGCGTGATGCCTACGAAAACTCTGCTTCTTTTTTACAGCCAGATGAAATTGATGAAAAAATACAACCCTCTGAATTATTTATGCCATTGCAAGCAGATAGCTCTCAAATTGTGGCTGTTTACGCCTCATCTCAAAATGGAGATTTTGTTTTAGAGGGGCCTCCAGGAACAGGTAAGTCACAAACAATCGCTAATATAATTGCTCATAATCTAGCCATCGGCCGCAGGGTTCTTTTTGTGTCTGAAAAAATGGCAGCTCTTGAAGTTGTTTATAAACGATTGTGTGATAAAGGGCTAGGTGATTTTTGCCTAGAACTTCACTCGAGTAAAGCCAATAAAAAAGAAGTTCTCAACCAGCTTGGAAACTCTTGGCACAATAGATCTAAACACACTCAATCAGAATGGCACGAACAGGCTGAAAACCTATCTAAGATCAAGAAAGAATTAAACGGATTGGTTAAAGCATTACACGGCTCTGGACCAACTGGCATAAGTCCCCGTCAAGCTATAGGACGTGCTGCCAAGTGGGGTGAATTGCATCGCTTCCGCTTGGAGTGGCCAAATGAAGTTAGTGCTGACTATGCTAAAGATAAAGAGGATCTCAAAAAGCTGGAGGATATTGCTAAACGCTTAGGTCAGACATTCGGCGAATTAGACAATAAAGATTGTGAAGTATTTGCAGAAATTAAACAATCTGAGTGGTCAAATGCATGGCAGGGAAGTCTTGTTGCAAAAGCAAAAGGCTTGGTTGGTAGTATAAATTCTCTTATAGAATCATTATCTGAATTTTCTCAGAAATCAGGTCTTCCAGAAATTACAACTAAAACCGTATCTAAAATTGGCGGTATGGCTTTTCTTTCGGAGCAGATTCCAAATGCTCATAAACATGATTTGTCTTATGCGATGCATAGCAATTATACAGATATTTTTGGGTCTCTGGAAAAGGGTATCCAGTTATATGAATTTTATAGAGCTGAAAAAGAAGTACTGTCATGTGAATACAATGATGATAAAATTCTCATAGCACCTATTGATCAACTTCTTGCAACATACGAGACTATAAAATCTCAACCATGGGGTGTTGAGCATGTTAAACATTGGCTTTTTGTAAGAGAAGTTAGAAAGTCTTTTGGACTTTTTGCCAATCCCGATGTTGAAAAAGACCTTATCATTATAAAAAAACTTCAAGAGTGCAGGTTAAATATGCAGAAGATTACTTCTGAACTGCCCCCCAACGCGCCGTGGAAAGAACTACAAACAAATATTGAAAAAGTTAGTGAAAGTTTTTTAGCGGCGAAAGCCCCTAGAAAAGCTATGGCCCAACTTATTGAGAACGTAGATGAGTTGAGTGAGTTGCGTCAGAAGGTACAAAAAACATTTATTGAGGGCCGAGAACTCCTTCAAGACGGCATGCCTATTTCTTCTGCGGCCACCAATTTACAGGATAAATTTTTTTCTTTTATGGCTTTGTATAATGAATATGTCTTAGAAATAGACAGTATTAGCGATAGCAATCAAAACATAGAAGTGCTAGGCCAGAAAGCCAATGCCATGATTGATATGCAATCGCGTATTAACGCTTGGTGTAGATGGCAAGCTGTTTGTCGAGAAGCAGAGGCTAACGGACTTGTAAATCTAATTCGTGCCCTCGAAAATGAAGTTGTCGAACCTTCTCATTCTCTGGATTCTTTCAAAACTGCATATTGCGTATGGCTTGCTCCAATTCTTCAAGATCAGCGTACAGAGTTAAGAACTTTCTCGGCCCTAGAGCATGAGGATAAAATTCAGGCATTTAGAGAACTGGATCAAAAAATGTCTGAATTGTCTGTAGATTATATACGAGCAAAACTCAGTGGTGACATACCTGATCCACAGGATAAAAATCGTCATACTGGTTATGGAATCTTGCAACGTGAATTGCAAAAGAAAATGCGTCATAAACCTGTACGCCAGTTAGTTCACGAGATGGGTGATGCTTTAACATCACTAACCCCTTGCCTTTTGATGAGTCCTCTCTCTATTGCTCAATTTTTAGAAGCAGATAGTAGTTTATTTGATCTAGTGGTTTTTGACGAAGCATCTCAGATCACTGTATGGGACGCCATAGGCGCTATTGCGCGGGGCAAGAATGTGATTGTTGTTGGTGATCCTAAACAAATGCCTCCTACAAGTTTCTTTGACAGAGCTGCGTCTGATGAGCAGGACGAAGATGGAGATTTTGATGATCTTGAGAGCATATTGGATGAAGCCCTTGCTGCTAGTGTTAAACTGCATAGACTTACAGGGCACTACAGAAGCCGACATGAAAGCCTTATAGCCTTTTCTAATCACCGTTATTACAAGGGCGATTTGGTTACCTATCCATCCGCAGAGACAAAACAGAGTGCTGTATCTTTTGTTAAGTGTAAAGGATTATATCAAAGAGGACGTGGTCGTACGAACCCTGATGAGGCTAAAGCTATAGTCAAAGAAGTTGTTAGACGTTTAAATGACGAGGAATTAAGTCAGTATAGTATCGGTGTTGTTACTTTGAACTCAGAACAGCAAAGATTGATAGATGACCTTCTTGATCATGAGCGTAGAGAAAATCCTAATTTAGAAATATTTTTTGGTGATGATGTCGAAGAACCAGTTTTTGTAAAAAATCTAGAAACTGTTCAAGGCGATCAAAGAGATGTGATCTTATTGAGTGTTGGCTACGGACCAGATACTCCTGGAGCGTCCACGATGTCTATGAATTTTGGTCCCCTTAACCGTAAGGGCGGTGAAAGACGTCTTAATGTTGCGATTACGCGTGCGACATCAGAAGTTTTGATTTTTGCTAGTTTCGATCCGTCTATGATCGATCTTACAAGAACATCTGCTCGTGCTGTGCGTGATCTTAAGCATTATCTTGAGTTTGCGGAAAGAGGACCATCGGCTTTAGGCGAAGCCGTATTAAGCGTTGGAGGTATGGACACATACGATTCAGACCTTGAGGAAGCTATTGCAGAGGCAATACGCAGCAAAGGGTGGACGGTTCATACTCAAATTGGAGTATCAAAATTCCGTATTGATTTGGGTATCGTGCATCCAGACCACTCTGGTAAATATCTCGCTGGCATAGAGTGTGACGGCGCGACTTATCATAGTTCTCCATCTGCTAGAGACAGAGATCGCGTTCGTCACGCAATATTAGAAAATCTTGGATGGAGTCTTGTAAGGATATGGTCAACTGATTATTGGAATGATGCTAAGAAGGCGATTGAGCAAGTAGATGAACGCTTAAATCAATTGCTTAAAAATGACAGACAAAAAGAAGCTGATAAGACACAAGAGCCACAAATGAAAGCTAAAGAAGCCTTTATTGAAGATGAAATTGATACTTCAAAAGACGATAACATTGTTCTATTTACTCAAGAAGAGTCAAATGTAGAAAAGAAAGATGACGCCCTATCAGACAGAGTAAAATCCTTGCTTTCCGCAGAACGTTTTTATGATGATGAATATTTGCCGATTATTGAAGAAATCAGTAAGAAATTTATAGATCAGACTGGCCCCATAACTTTCAAATATCTCAGCACAAAAATCGCACGGGCGCATAATTTCCAGAGAACTGGTTCTCAAATTAAAAAACAAGTCTGGGCGGCTATATCTAAAAAGCGCAATCATAACAAAACGCCAGATCAGCAAACTGTCTTTTGGCCAGAAGGCATGGTTGCCGTAAAGAGTTGTGACTTCAACGGCACCAAGAAGGATAGCGAAAGAAGTTGGACAGATGTTCCTTATCCTGAGAAGTTGGGTTTAGCCTTATCTATAGCCAGAAAAAATCACTCTAATCCTGTCGATAAAATGGCATCTGTTATAGGTTTGGGGCGTTTAAGACAAGTTACCAAGGATGAACTAGAGAGTTTGTTGAAACTAGCCCAAAAATTGGATGATAACTAATTATATGATTTGGATTAATGATGGTTGAAAAGGATGTGTTATGTAGTATTAAACCTCAGTATGTTGAGAAGATATTGAATGGTTCAAAAACGGTGGAATTAAGACGAAAATTTAATGTTGAATTAATAAACTCAAGGCTGTTTATATATGCAACAAGCCCAGTTATGGCCGTCGTAGCAAGCGCTAATATAAAAAATATTGAATATTTTGATATTCAAAAGATTTGGAATTTATACGGCGATGCGTCTGGAATCACAGAAAATAGTTACTATAATTATTTTAAAAATTGTGAATTAGGGTACGTTATACATCTGGATAACGTTAAAAAACTTCCTAATGAAATATTACGTTCTAATCTAATTAAAAAAGGTATATATCCGCCCCAATCTTATAGATACATAGAATGGAAGAATTTAAAGAAGACTGAACATGATCAATGAAAAGAAAAGAATTGTAGCAGTTTTGGGGGTCTCAGGAGTAGGTAAAACAACAATAATAAATAATTTCGTTAGCAATTACCCTTTGTGGCTTCATATTGAGGCAGGCAAACTGTTAAGCAATGCTTTACCAGAAATACCTTATGATGCCTTAAAAGATCTAAGCGATGATGCAATAATTAAAAATCAATTTTTAATTATTGACGCATTTAATAAAATTGTTTGTCAGACGGAATTTAAAAATATTATATTTAATGGGCATATGATTATTGAAAAGAAGAATAATTATTTGCTCCTACCCTGCAGCATATTATCAGACATAGGCATTGATGAAATAATTCATATAAAAGAAAAGCCTCAAACTATATTAAAATTTAAATTATCTGATGACAGTAGAGATAGGGTTTACCTAACGGAAGAAATTATAAGAAAAATTCAAGAAAAGAGCATAGCGCACGCTAGAGAATGCTCTATGAAATTAAATATACCTTTTAAAATTACAAAAGGTGAAGATTTGCATGAATTGTTAAATAACTAATTTAATTTAGATTTTGTCTCATTCATAATAATTTCAGAAACTCTAGGCTTATACAGTCCTAGTTTAATATCGCTAGTTTTAAAATCAAACTTTTTAAACAATGGTAAGAATTGCTGATATTTATTTTCACTAACTGTGATTACAGGTTTTGGATCGTCTAACCAACTAACTAAGTTTTCAACAAGCATAGAGCCTACACCCTTGCCCCAAAAGTCGGTAGCTACCTTTATCGTACAAATCTTATTTTCTGAAATAGATTTTTTTGCAATACCTAATCCGATAATGCGACTATCTTGACGATAGGATATAATATGCCTTTTATGGTCTTCGAGTTCAGAAAGCACTTTTCCGTTATACCAATCAAAGATATTAGGGTACTCGCATTGCACCGATATTAGAAAATCTTTTACCTCTTCATTTTCTAATAAAGAATTGCTGTTTATCAAAGAAACCGAATTAGAATCTAGGTTAACTATTTTAAACATCTATTTTATCCTGAAATTATTTTTAAATATTGTGCCAGATTAGGCTTTAGATAAAGTTTATTATGAATCATTTTTATGGTTATCACCAGAGTTTTCGACATTATTTTCAATAACGTCCTCTAAAACTGTATCGTCTGTTGTTTTGTCTCGAATATAACTTGCCAAAAACTCTGTGCTAAGCCCGATTACTAAGGCAATAATTGCAAAAATGAAGACAGTTTTCATGCCTACTATACGCACTTTCATTTTTACGAAAGCACTATAATCTTCAAATGGTCGATTGCTAGATTTTTCTCCATCACTAGCTTTTTTTCTATTGTGGTAAATAACCATACCTTTTTCAATCACACGCACACAGCTTATATATTCACCCCATAATTCTTTTTCAAGGACTCTGTTTTTGTGGAAATTTGTTGAATCTCCAACAATATCTGCGGCAATGTCAGTTACCAAAAGAAAATCTACTCTTTGTAGTTTTAGAGGGGAGTTTCCATCATCATACATTTCACGCTCAATATCATCTGGCATGCTTCTTTTTTGATTTACTCTGAAATCAATGTATTCAAGCGCATCAAAGCCACTTTGAAAAAACCGATCCACTGGGTGACGCTCTTTTAAGAATGGAACAGTTCTTGGTAATTTCAACCTTAATCTAAAATATAAAGGATTTTCTTTTTTATAGCCTCTTAAGCCGCGCTTCAAGGCATTAGAACATATTGTAATAACCGTACCGTTACCTTTATTAGCAATAGAAATTTCTTTTGCATCAAATCTATTATTAATCTGGGCGAATTGAAAAACACGAGTAAAGAAATCCTCCGTATGCTCTTTAATAAGGTCCACATGAAGGTTGCTGATGCTAGGTTTTAATTTTTCATTAAAAACACCGACGGCTATTTCATCATTCTTAAATAGAGACCCTAGATCAAATATATCATCTTCATTTAACTTGTATGGAATATAAATATTCAAATCATTAACTAGATTGGGATTCGTTAGCCATATACCAATATCTAAATAATCTTTATCGGGGAATTTTGAAATAAAGGGTAAAAAATCTAACTTTTTTCTAAAAAAACTTGCTCTTGGAAAATGCCAGTAATTCACATGAAGTTTAGCATTCGGATCTGCATTAGGGTCGCCTTGCTTCTTATACCAAATTGCTAAACCTCTTCCAGAATCCATATCTAATTAACTTTATCTTTTGCTGAATTAATGTCTGATGATAGGTAGATTGTAGATATAGAACAAGGCATAATTTATATCTGTAAGCTAAAATTTAACTTGCAGGCTATATTTAAGGTCATGGTTTAGCAGGTAATTGATATAAGCTGTGGATTTTATTTTGGTAGTACAGGCGGAGTACAGAAAATAACAGTATTTAAATTATTCTTTTAATATCAATGCGTTAATATATAAAAATGGCTTCTTCTGCCCCTGCCATTAAGTTTACGTTTTGCTGATATCAGAGAATTTAATTCTGTGAGCCCCGTATGTAGTAGGGTTTTTCTAAAGGGAATGTTCTGTCTATCTTATGGAATAGAGTTTCTGTCTTATTCTGCTTAGTTATTGTGTAAAAAATTATAATTTTAAGCCTCAAATTTTTCTATTTAACATAGATATAAGCAGCATATGCGGACACGTTAAGCAGGCAATTAATATTATTAATATTGAAAAAATATGCGAATGAACTTCCTTTTCACTATTATAAAATAAAATGGCAGCCATCAAAATTATGAGAGTGGCTACAATAACAGCTAAATTGTTACGTAGTAACTCTGCGAAGCTTTTGTAATTAAGTATTTTATAAAGATCAGCAGTATGACGAGGCCCATGCAAAATACAAAAATACAAAAATAAGAAAATAATAGGGGGTAAAAAAATTGCGCTCACTATAAATAAAAATGACACGAGTCCCTTTAAATAATCATTTTTTTTAAAACTTAAAAATGTGAATAAGGTCGTGAGAATAATCATAGGGACTGCAAGTTTTTGTAAAAATAAAACGGTAAGTGTTGAGTAATAATCATCAATAAGAAATGAAAAAGCCAACTGAAGATCTTGTGAATTTAAGACAGAGGGCAAAGATATAAGGGCCAAAGCAAAAGAATTTTTTTTGATCCATCTACCTGGCAAATTTATATTTTCATCTTCCCAATCTTCGCTGAAATGCCAAATAGAAAGTATTAAAAAAAGACCAAACCCTATTATTGGTGAGATAAGCCAAATGCCAAAATTAATGGCAGCTATTGCCAAGTAAGTCGTGAGAAACATTAATTTACTCTTTAAATTGTTACATAATCCTAAATATTTTCCTATTTCATAATCCATAGCCCCATGGGGCAGGCCAATAATCACTGAACCTATTAAGAGTAAAACAACTTGGATATTGAGAGAAATTGGAGAAGCAATTATTGTTATGATCAAAAATAAGCAACAACAGGAAACGAAACAGATATCAATTAACTTGGTACTATTCATTTTTAAATAACGCCTTTAAGAATGGCAATTTTGGAACAGCTATTATAATTTTTATTAAGTCAATTAATCTATTTGTTTCAGACATGAAGCGTACGAAGTCATCTGCTTGTATTTTCTTTGTTAAAGTGACGAAGATTTTTTTAGAGGATGATGGAGATATTCTTAGCGTTTTTATAAAGTGTCTATCTAAATATTGGCTCATAGATGACCTATTCTTATAAATTGAAATGTCTTTTCCTTTTTCTAAATTAATAACAGCGCTTATAGCCCAGTTATATATATTTAAAAAGCCATATCCACTTGATTCTCTGAGGGCTCCAGCTTGAGTTCCTGCATATATGTATGTGCTAGAGGATTTTTTTTGATCCATTTTCAACGGACCCATAGGTAAAACGGCTTGTTCAATATGCTTTATATCATAATTAGTGTCACCAATTAGTTTTTTTATGCTGTGATTCAGCTCTTTCCTAAGATCATCAGGTTTTATTAGATCCTTTGTAAATACGGTATATTCAATTAATCCATCTGTTTTTGAAAAAGGTAGTACATATAAAAAAGAAAAACTATTTTTTATATTTTTCATCT
The DNA here is from genome assembly GCA_009995595.1 of Alphaproteobacteria bacterium. Classification (GTDB taxonomy): domain Bacteria; phylum Pseudomonadota; class Alphaproteobacteria; order Micavibrionales; family Micavibrionaceae. The sequence continues at coordinate 83,478 of JAACPE010000004.1, read as the reverse complement.
CAGTCATGAGCCCAACCTGCGTATCATCAAAAAAAGTAGATTTTGTTTTTACTTCATATCCATAAAACACTTGATAAAAGCTAGCATCAGCCTCAAACTTAATATTTTTATTATTACGGGTATCAATAACTATTTTAGCGTTATATATTCCTTTTTCCGTCTGTATTGTATTGCCAGATATAGTATGAACTGCGCAGCCTAATATAAGTGTTTGTCTCTTATCATTCTTTATAGTCTGGATTGCTTTATCATAAAAATCTCGCGAGGCAATTGTGACATATTCATATTTTTTAGAAATATGAGACCAGCTTTCCTCGCTAGTGGAAAATCTCCAGCTATTCCATGTTTTTCTTATAATGTCGCGGTGCTGAAAATTATCATTACTTTCTATCCAAAAACTCCAATTGCGGTCATGCTCATAATTTTCACGTGCTTCTAAAATTGTAAGACTAAGGTTTAAATTACTTTTTGCATAAGCAAGGGCAAAATTTAAGCCAGTGCAGCCTCCACCTAATATAAGAATATCGCAATCAAAGAATTTATCTTGCATATCACTTTATCTTTTCTGCTCTATCCAAAATGAAGGGTAAGTTATTTCAATAGCACTTTTTATTGTTTTTATTATTTTTTGGAATTTTGTTAAATGTTGTCGGCCTAACCAGTATTTATGATCAATTTTTTCAATTTGATGGCCTATTGAACGATAAAGGTTTGCTGCAACTAAAATTGTGAATCGTTCCCGAAAAGGCAAGTAGGGATAACCCTCTTTGGCTTTCTCATAATATTCAGCTGATTTGTCTAATAGCTTTTTACAAGCATCTCTCGCATCGTATTCTTTAGTTTTGGGAGCACTTAAAAGATGTTTGGCCTCATTAATAATAAGCCAGGTTTGCGGGATATAGACACGGTTATTCTCTGCGTCATCTTTTATATCACGAGCAATATTGGTTAGTTGCATCGCAATGCCGAGATTGATAGCAGCCGGTGAAGCCTTATTAAGATTTTGATTGATATTCAGTATCGGGCACATCAAAGCGCCCACAGTACCTGCAACTTGATAACAATAATGAATCAGAGCCTCCTCGTTTTTTATGCGAATTGAAGGTTTACAATCTGAAATCACGCCATCTAAAAGATCTGTCAGATATTTTTTATCTAATTTTTGAGCGTCCGCAAAATAAATAAATTCCTGAATAAAAGGGGTGTCGCTCTCACCTTGTTCAATATCTTTTTTAATCTTTTCTAATTCTTTTTGAGCGTTATGGGGATCATGTGTTTCATCTGCAATGTCATCAATAAAACGACAAAATGCGTACAATAAACTCACTTTTTCTATTGTTTTCTGTCCAAGAAAAAAAGAAGCAAAGTAAAATGTTTTAGCTTTTTTTTTGAAAATATCTTTGTGTTGAGATTTACGATCCATCTTACGTTACTTTTCGCTCAGATCCTGTATAAGCTCATCTATCACTTTGGCAGAGGAAAGCACGCCAGGTAGTCCTGCACCAGGATGTGTTCCTGCGCCGCATAGGTAGAGATTTTTAATACCTTCAGCCTTATTATGATAACGAAACCATGCTGATTGTGTTAGCGTTGGCGCTATTGAAAAACCTGCACCGTGAACGCTGCTATAATCTTTTTCAAAATCTGATGGTGTTTTGAAGAAATCAGATGTAATGGTATTTTCAAGGTCTGGTAAAATAGTTTTACTTAGAGAGTTTACAATACGATCTCTTAATTTTGGCCCATCTATATGCCAGTTTATTCCGCTTTGTGTGTTAGGGACCGGTGCTAAGACATAAAAGGAATCGCAACCATGGGGCGCAAAAGAAGGGTCTGTCGCTGTTGGGCGGTGGATATAAAGTGAGAAATCATCTGTTAGTATTTTTTTATCGAATATATCCTCTAAGAGATCTTTGTATCGTTTACCAAGCCATATGGTGTGATGCACAACATCATTATATTTTTTTGTAGTGCCAAAATACAGGACATAAAGTCCCATTGAAAATTTAGCTGATTTACTCTTTACACGTGCTGATAAAGCCTGGTTATTTTTAGAAACCATGTTTTTATATAAAAAGGCTGGGTCGGCGTTTGAGACAACAATATCACTTTTTATTTTTGACCCATCTTCAAAAATGACACCCTTACAGACCCTATCTTCTATTAATAAGGATTTTACAGACCTGTTAAGTTCTATTTTTATACCCTCTTCATCCATGAGCGTCTTAAGGGCATTTACAAGCGCGCCGGTCCCCCCCATTGCAAAGTGAATCCCCCATTTGCGCTCCAGATAATGGATAAGGGAGTAGATGCAGGTCGTATTAAAAGGATTGCCGCCTACTAGCAAGGGTTGTATCGAAAATGCTTGCCGTAAATAATCATTTTTTAAGTGGGATGTCACAAAACCCCAGACTGTTCTATAAGCTTTTAAAGTGATCAAATATGGAATGATGGATATCATTTTTGAAATCTTATGAAAAGGCATTGCGGCAAGCTTTGTAAAGCCTACATCAAAGATTTCTTTTGAATTTTCTACCAGTTTTAAATAATTTTTCTTGTCATCAGGATCGAATTTTTCAATTTCTTGTAAGGTGTCATTAAGCGTCCCACCATAATCGAATTGTTTCCCATCACTAAAGACAAACCTATACCAGGGGTTAAGGGGAATAAGTTTAACGTAATCTTTAATATCTTTATTATAGAGCGCAAAAAGTTCTTCAAATAAAAAAGGCGCAGTTATAACTGTTGGCCCTGCGTCGTGTTTAAAACCATTAATCTCAAAAGTTTTTGCGCGTCCACCTAAATGGCTGCATTGATCAATAATTGTAACATCATAGCCTTTTTTTCTAAGTCGAAGTGCAGAAGCTATACCCCCAAATCCAGCACCAATAACGAGTGCTTTTTTTTCATCAGGTTTGTCCTTTGGCATCATTGTGTACTTAAGACTTTAATCTTCTTTTGCATCTGTAATATTTCTTTTTCTAAAATAGTATTACTAGGCAAAGGCAGCTTTGCAGCAAAATCTAATGCAATATATAACTTTTCAAGTGCTAGTTCTGCGGCGGCTTTTATAGGGGTAGCCTCTCCGTTTCTTTGCATAATTGTTACAATATTGAGCCCTGATTTAATGCCTTTTTTGGATTGGTCTTGTTTTATATCATGAATATCATCGTAGATTTGATAGGCCAAAGCATAATTGTTAAAAGCTTCTTCAGCGGCATGGATACAATTTAGCCTTTCAGTATACAGAAGCGCTAAGGTTAAAGGCATAGCGAGTAAAGCCCCTGATTTTTGGCGGCTGATATCAAGATATAAATCAACATCAACTAATGTTTGATTCTTATCTTGTGTAAGGTCACCTATCTGCCCTTTTATTGTAGTGTGAATATGGCTGTGCACCTTTTGTAATATTAACTTTATATTTTTGGTTTCGAGTTCGCTAATGCATTTATAAGCGCATGATATTAAATAATCTCCTGCGCAGATTGCGATGTCAGGGCCGAATTTTTTCCAGACGCTAAGATTTTCTCTGCGCTCTTCATCAAGATCTTGCAAATCATCATGTATCAATGATGCATTGTGCAAAAGCTCTGGTATGCACGCCAAAAGGACTGCATTTTTTTCATTAATTAAAAAGTTTTTAGAAAATTTATAAGATAGGTTTGATCTTGTTCGACTACCGCCGCATTCAAAATGGTATCTGAGCGCTTGTGCGAGGGGGCAAGTGTCATTTTTAAAATCACAAATTTCAGCTATTTTATTTTCAACCAGATTATCTGCTTGATAAATATTATCAGTGACATTTGCTGATTCGATATGCATTTATTGCCCTTAGAAACCCTTAAAATAGAGGGGAGGGCTAGGAATTAGCCCTCCCCAAGATTTAGTATAATTAGGCTTTGAAACCTTCTGCTTCAGATTTTCTGCGTGCAATCATGTAGATTAATACCCCAAATCCAGCTTTAGCAATAATATCTGCAACAGAATAACCAATTTCTACCGCGGCATAAGCAGATTCTATTCCTAAGTTTGGAAATAAATAAACAATAGGGTAGAAAGACCATGAAATTATAACTACCAAAGAGGCAATTTTAATAAGACCTTTTGCACTATCTGGTTGCTCTGTTATTGATGATTTCAATCCGACAACTAGGCTAAATACGATATATAAGAATGGTATCATAGATAATGCCCACCAGAACTGACGTGTGCCCATGTCACCTGCGATTTCTCCAGGATATCCCAGAATAATCATTAGTGCAGCAGCGCCACCCAATAATGTTGCCTTTTTGACTGTTTCGCTTTGTGTAAGCTTCATAACCAAAATCAACTCAATTAAGAGTAAGGGCACAGTTAAGAGCCAGTCAACATATCGATAAGCGACATTAAATTCCTTACCTGTCGCAGTTACAACGCCATTTGTCACATCATAGGCATTGCCAAAAGATATAAGAATTTGCAAATAGTGATAGGCCGCAATGAAAGTAACCAAGCCAGTAACAACCAAGGCTGGTCTGTAGGCCGCTGCAACAGATCCTAAGTTAAGCCAAAAGAATAGTGTTGCCGCCATCATTGTGGCGAATGTGAAGGAGAATGAGTTATATACAATACTGAACTCTCCGAATGTTAATAAATCCATAATATTTCCCTTTTTTATAAATAGTTTAAAAATCTTCTGTCGCAGTATAGGCTGTATGTAAGGTATAAGAATACTAAAATTTTATTTAATTATTTTATGTATAATAATTTGTAATACGAGGGCTTTTTTATTACAAATGCTCAAATGGTTTTTGAGATTTATCAGGATTTTGATTAATTTGATGATAAAATGGATTCATCAGAAAAAATAAAATTATTTAGATAATATAAAACTAGCCCAGAAATTATAATAGTAGTGGTTAAATATTATGTCTGTAATCCGCTAAGCTTGTTATAATATGAAGATATTCTGCGTGAGAGTGTCATAAACTGGCCCCCTATAAAATAAATTAGTTATTAATGTAGTGAAGTTATAACATCCAATATTATTTTTTATGTTGCCCAGCATTATTGCATCTTATTTTTTCTAAAAACTTAATCGTGTGTACTCTGTTTTAAAATGTGGCTGCCATTTGTGATTGATCATTTTTATAGCTGTTTTTACGTCGTCTAAAGTATCAGCAATTATGAGATGTCTATCGATTAAGCTGTCAGGAAGGAGTGCTAAGAAAGGATCCATCAGTCTTATATGATTGGGTCCATGTGGTTGCGGGCTATTATAAATAATCATTTTTTTATCCTGAAGTGGTGGGTAGCCAGCTTCTTTCAGCCTGATCCATCTTGCGATTTCTTGATAAGTCCCGATACCAGGTGCCATAGCAACACAAACATTTGATCTAAAAATACTTTGCATTCTGGTATCAAACGAGTCTTGAATTTCTAAATATTTATCTGAGCTATCTTGAATATCTTTTTGTTTAAAGACCGCTCCCTCAAATTGAATAGTTCTTGGCATTTGAATAGCTGAAATATGCGCGCGGAAGCCTTGATTAATCGCTTCAAGTGCTGCTTGAGAGACAGCACCCATGATGCCGTATCGCCCCCCGCCAGTGCGGACATGCCATCCTTGTTGTGCTAACCAGTGCCCCAGTTCTTTTGCATCTGAGGTGTAGGTCTCCACACGAGTACTAGCGGACCCTAATACAGAAACTTCGAAAAGATCTTTGCGGTCTTTACCCCAAGATTCTAGTTCATATGGGGGAACATTAGTATCCAATCCTCTCACTTTATCTATTGCGTGCTTTATTTTTTTTACGAGTTTGGGATCTTCTGGATCTAAATGAGTATGAAGAAACCTAGGCTCTTGTTTAATGAAGCCTTTTTCATGCAAAAATTGATTAAAAAGAATAAAAGCTTGCCATGGATCGCGTTCAGGATTGATCTGAGAAATGAATGTTACAAAAGCCCTTTCAACCTCAGGCGCGTTCCAGTCTATATCATCAGAATCGAGTCCATTAACTTCAAAAGGATTATCTCTGTTTAAAACAAAAAAAGGCGTGTTTTCAAATGTCTCGACACGTAATTGTTTATCAACGTGTAAGCTGCACCAAAGGTCGAATAGATCTAAAAAATAATTCTCATAATTTTCGATGACGGAACGGTGGTGTTCACCCAGAACAACAGCGCTGGCCGCATAAGTTAGTTCCTGATAAGCACCATTTTTGATAGTGTTGACGCTATCAAGTCTGGCTGTGATGTCAGTTTCCCTATATATTGCATCGGGTAGCCATCTTTTGACTTTATCGAATGGAAGTGTGTTGTGATGTGTTGCAATAATAATTGCACCTGCACTTGTCTCTGCGGCATGTTGGAATGGAATTGAAAATGAAGTTGGGATTCTTGCATCTTCTATAAATTTTCTAATACCTAAGGCTTGAGCACTTCTTATTCCAACATATTCAGATCCTAATTCGGAACGACTTTGATTGCGCTCTTCTGGACTTAATGTAGCATCTAACGCGTTAGAAAAATGGTAACTTGTTAGGACATCTTTAGGCTTTTGCGGTTGTGGCTTTACGCGGTGAGTGATAGGCACTTCACTGTAATAGGAATGAATAACCACGTCTTCTCTTTTGGGAGCCAGTGTAAAAAATAGATAGATGTTGTGATCAAGGCCGTTCATATTAACGTCTTGGCCTTGGTCTTCCATTCTTCTTTTCATGTTGTGAAGGGCAGAATAAAATCCCTTAATTCCGCCTTGCGCGTCCATTACGGGCCCCAATTCAACACCAGGCCACGCTCCCAAGCCCTTTTCATGGAGGCAGTCTTTAAATTCAGGTTCCCCTGAATAGTCAACCTCAAAACTATATCCTGTATCATTTACGGCAAAGACTGTTTTTTCAGGATCGTGCCCTAGTTCACGAAGTCTTTTTGCAACTTTATCATAGCCTAAATCATCATAAATACGGTCTAAAATGGATTCTGCTTTTTCGTAAGCGTTGCCTAAATATGTTCTGCTCGTTTCATCTGCGGAATGAAACCAGTGTAAAACATCAATTGCATCACCGAGCTTAAAATGCGCATTTGTATAGCGTCTAGACTGTTCTATTTCATAGAATTTTTTAGGCTGAGTTGATGCAAAAAAAACTGTACAGCCAGTGGGGAAGTGTAACGGTGGGCGGCCATCGCTGATATGTGCAGATAAAGAAAAATCAGTTGATAATGTTGGGTTATTCTTTACGCGCCTTAATTGTTCTTCTGTCCATTTTTTTGTTTCAACTTTAATTATTTTACTCATTTTACACACACTCTTTTGTTTTTATACGACCAACCTTCGTGGCGGGACATGATCTATTTTTGGTATATTTTTAGGTATTAGATTTTCAAATTCCCATTCTCCGCACTCAGGAATAACTTTAGAGATTGTTAGTTTTAATTTCTCACCAACTGGAATAAAGATATTTCCTTGATAGACCAAAGCTTTATGACTTTGGTGAACGTGCCAACCTTGTGGAAGGTCAGAAAAAGGAATTGATTTTCTTAATGACCCTTGTCTACTTAAAGTCATATCAAGAAATACGTATCCATCTTGAATACCAGATAGAGTAACTGTTCTAGTGTCACCTTCGTGACCTGCTAACCGGCTAACAGAGTGGAATCGTTCATAATCTTTTGCGGCATTTTTATTTGTAATTTGCAGGGTGTTCATGGAAGCCGCTATTTGTTCCATTCTCTCTATATCTTTTTCAGACAGGCCAAGTTTATCATTTCCTAATGCAGTATGAACGCCGCGCAAATTGATGAGGTCTGGATAACGCCTTATAGGGGAAGTAAAATGACCATAACGGGGAATATTTAAGGCAAAATGGCCAAGATCTAGGGTTGAATAAACCGCTTGGTGCAGTAGATTCTTTCTTACTATTAGCTCAATAGCTTCTCTCTCTCCTTTTAGTTCGGCCTCGCTCAATAAAAATTGCAACTCGTTTATACTAAGGTTCATAGGATCTTGTGGAAGGTGGTACCCCAAATTATCTAATTGAGCTTTAGATTCCGCATATGATAAGGCATTTTGATTAGCACCGTGAACGCGCCGTAAAAATGGTATTCTATTGCTGTATAGGAAATCTGCTAATTCTGTTCCAGCATCTAGCATCATGCTTTGCACAAGAGCTTGGGAAAAGGAGGCTCGTGTGTCATGGTTTGTGCTATCCAGAACCAAGCCGCCCTCTTGTCTAAAGTTTGAAACAAGTGTAGATCCGAGTTCTTGATAGGCCCATACATCACCATGATTTGTATCACACATATCCTGAAACTGCCCATAAGACAGTACTCTTTGAGATTGAATCAGACCCACGCCAATATTGGCGACGCTTATCGGTTTATGGGTATCATCATAAAATTTTTCTACAAAAATAACGCGGCGTAATTGCCCTGTCCTTAACGAAGCTTTATTACAAGGAAGGATGTCAGGATATAAGTGAATAGCATCTTTACCAAAATAATGGGAGAACCCTCGTTTACTTGCTTCTTCATCCATATATGAGCCTGGACGAACAAAAAACGGCATATCTGCTATAACAGTAAGGGTCCTATAAGCCGCCTTTTGACCATTGATTATTCGTGATGATCGTTCTATTAGAATGCCATCATCGTGGTCATGTGCATAAGCAGGGTCAATGACAAGTATGCGTTCATTTCGCAAATCATAAAGGTCACTCTGTTTTGTAATATCTGAATTAGTTCTCTTTTCTGCTTCTTTTAGGGTCTCGGGTGAGTGCCTTAATGATAAGCCGTTTTGTCTGGCAACGTGAAAATAGATAGGAGTTCCTGTTTTTGCGTTCCATCTTGGATTTTCTACAATAACACTTGGCTCGTATGGGTCAAAATTTCTGGATAAAACTGCGGTATATTCATGTCTAAGATCGACACCACTTAACAAAGCAGATGTATCGGCAGTGAAAAAGGTTAGGCTTACAGGATCTAAAGCTTGTACTTTTTTTCTATCACTTGAAGCTTTTGCAAATGTGACCGTAAGACGTATAGGTGTGTCTGACTTAATCTTTCCTAATATGCGTTTAACTTTTAGTTCAGCACCTTTGCGTTCTAAAACAACTGCGACATGACTGTGCTTAGTAATTTTTGAGCCAGTTTTTTTTTCTAGTTTTTTTATTTGCCCCATAGACAAAAAAGCAGGAACAATTTGTTCCTGCTTTAAACCCATTATATCAATTTCTACTCTTGAGCCTTGCGGCGTTTCTTTCAGTCGTGCAATAACAATATCTGAAATTGGCTTAGTTGATTGATATCGCCCTCTTATGTCTTGCTTTACACGCCTGTCTTTTTGCAGCGTTTCCAAAGCAGACCTCAATTGATCTTGATCTGACGACTTTAAGTTAAAAGCCTTTACTAAACTATCAAATGATACTGGGGAAGGGTTCAAATCTAAGAGGCTTCTTAGATTAGAAAGAGTGAAGGTGAGACTATTTAGTCTTTTTTTACTCATTATTAAACAATAACTCTAAATTAATATTGTGCACTATTGTAATAAATAAAATAAAGAGTCAATGAAATTTTTTAACTTTTAAAAACTCCTTGTAACAGACAAAATTAATTCTGATTTTAGGTTGCTAAAAAGTTAGAGAATCGTTATTAATTGAGGACTAAACCGCAATTACGAAAGATGTAATGGAAAACAAACTAGTTAAATTCGTTTGTTCTTATTCAGATCGGAATTTTATTCTTACAGATTTGACTAAGGTACTCAGAGAATGTCACCCTAAAAATAATAAATTTATTAGATTAGCAAAAAAGCTGCGTTACGCACGCATTTCTGCTCGCCAAATGTTAAGCTCTTCCATCTTATTGCGTGTTTATGGCGAGAGGAGTGTTTTTCTTGGATTTTTAAATTTAATTTCTATTCAAAGCTGGTTTTCACCAGCTTTTTTTGTGCATATTTGTATGAATGTGAGGAGATAAATCTATGGCCAAGCATTATCCAACAAGTGTGTTTTTTTCTTTAACTGGTTTAAATCGAGACAAACCTCTGTTGGACCGATCTGGTCGTGTGAGGCATAGTGTTGTCCATACTGATGAAGAAACAGGGACGATGCGAGTACTTCATCTTGATTTACAAAAAGATCCAAAAAATCCACAGAAAATAAGACTTAGAGGGCATTATCTCTTAAATTCTGACGGTAATAGTAATCAAATAGTAGAGTTTTTAAATGTATCTTTTTTCGATCATCATGGCGCTATAGAGATCCAAAGTGTTTCTTTATTGGGAGAAAGTTTGGATATTACTGATACGAATGTTTTTGATAGTATTGTTCGATCTTTAAATAAAATTTATTTGGCGATTTCTAAAAAACATCGATGGGTTAACTTTCTGAAACCTTTCAGAGAAGCGGGGATCATGCCCTCGCCAATCGGAAGACTACATTTACCTGGATTATATTCTAGTGGTGAAATCAAGTCATATACTAGCGCAAGAACTCCTAGAGAGGAGGTGTTAGGCGACAATTCTGCAGTAAAAGAAGACGGTCAAATCGCTTCTAAAGAGCCGGTCTTTCCAACTCTTTTTTTTCATGCAATTGCTGGATGTGGGCCTGAGCATTACGCTGGTGAAAGTGGCTATACGAAAGATTTCACTATTCAAGGTGAAGATGGGACTCTTTACAGTTTGACTTATCACTTTGAGGAAGGAAAATCTGAACATCATATCAGTGAAAAATGTGTTTTGACAGTTATGGATAACCAAGGTGGCTTTAAAGAGTATGACATTTATTCATTAAAAGCCTTGCCTGTCGATGGAAGCCCCACACAAACAAGAATAAAAGAACTAAAATTTTTTCATGTTAATAGCCATAAGGGCGCAATAGAGGCTGTTAATTTAAATGATCCATCCGCTGTAACCAACGCTCTAAAAGCTGTTCGAATGATTAATAGAACCATTAGAAATGGAGTAGATGGATTTGAAGAAGATTACAAGAAAGGTGCTGATAAAAGACGTCTTTTACTATTAAGTGATATTTTGTCTTTAACAGGGCTCAACAAGTCAATGCTTCCCAATCCGCAAGCAAAATCAAGGGGGCGTTTAGTTGTCACTCCACAAGGTGGAAATAACACATCCAAAGTGATTTCTGAGTATGATCAGCATATTGGTGCAAATAGCACTCTTGTTGATGTTTACGCACCAGAAAACAAAAATCCTAAAAATTCTTATGTTGTTGATCTTGGTGTACTTTTTCATGATAAGTTTGATATTACATTTTCAAATTTGGGACGTTTTTTTGAACATAAATATGATAAAGCGCATCATCCCGAACGTGTTATTGATGCAATTTTTATCACACACAGGCATAAAGATCATATTTCGCAATTAGCGTATCTAGTAAAGGCTGGGTATAAATTGCCAGCAATTGTTATGCCGCCACTGGCACGAAACCAAATTAAACGGGAGATGGATGAGCTTAAAATTGATAAAGCAGTCCAAGAAGAGATATTTGATAAATGTATTGTTCCCGATCACTCTTTTATTCCTAATGATGCCACAAGAGAAAATCCTCATATAGTCAATGTTGGAAGATCGAGTTTTAGATTGTCTTGGGAAATATTAGAAGGAGAGCGCTTAGGACAATTTGAGCGTTACCCTGTTATAGAGCATGAAGAAAATATAATTCGCGTAGGCCCTATGCCGCACTCTGACCCAGGGTATATGTATGAGTTTATTACACCTGCTGGTGGGCACTTATTTACTGGTGACTTTAAATTGGATCCGACCATTGAACTTTATCAGGCTTCTTATAAGCCTTGGCTTTTTAAGGTTACGGCAAAAGCTGGAAGTATTGACTCAACAGGAGCCTTACGAGGTGAAAATGAACGAACGCCTTATGAGGGAGAAATACAAGCCTCTATAGTACGATTGTTTAATGAACATCCTGATCGCAGGATGATTTGCCCTATTATTGGATCAAATACGGCGCGTTTAACAACCTTGATTGCCGCTATGGGAAAAACAGGAAAGAAATATTTAGTTGCTGATGGAAAAGCAATTGAGGACTTAGTGCGGGATTTAAACCAGGTCCATGGTCTGAAAGAATGGGCTAAACGCGTTCATGGCGTTACAGTAATCGACCGAAAAACAAAAGAGGCGGCACGTATTTATGAAGAGGAGCCAGATAATAAATATGTGATTTGCCCAACAGGAACACAAGATGAAGATTATTCATCAATAAATAGGGCTTTAAGAGATTGGTTGCCCGACAATCGCTATACATTAAGAGAAAACGATCTTATCGTTCCATTACAAGGCCCAATTCCAGTTGGCAATAATGTGGCGCGTCGTAATGCCGCAAAGTTTTTTGCAGAATTTTGTGTAGGTGCTGATTATATTTTGCCTGAACTTATAGAAAAAGAAACTGACTTAAAGCTGTCAGGTTCAGGTCATGCAAGCCCAATAGACTTGAGAGAGTTATATGCACTGACGGGTATTAAAACAGCTTATGTTGTTCATGGTGGACCTGAGCATTTACGGGCAGCGCAGAAAATAGCGAATGATAATGGTTTGAAATCATGTGCGCCAGGTTTATCAGAAGGATATGAAACATTATTAGATGGCACACCAAGATTGTTTCGGCGAGAGGAAGCACAGATTGTTGGTGTCAGAACATTATTACCGCAAAAAGAATCTTTTTGGTTAAAACGTCATTTTTTAACGACAGTTATTCCAGTCACAACCTATAATAATAGTGAAACAGGCATTGCTATACAGGGACTTGAGAGGGCTGTCGCAAAAGCACTAGGAATTGACAGTGATTTTATGGCAGCGGAAGCTATGTCAGCAAATCGTCTTTCAAAATCATTTAATCGTAGTTCTCCTAATGGTTATTTAAGCCGTTCTTACCCTTTTGGTGTAGAGCGGTTCCGAGATACAAATGTTTATAGAGTAAAAAGTATAGGAGGATATGCTGCCTTTGATACTGAAACGACAGGTATTGATACCGATTTTGACTATATTGATCAGTTCTCTTTAGCAATGTGGGATTTTGATAGAAAGTTACAATTTGAGACCGAGTTGCGTCAACGTGTTCCAGATTTTCACGTGAAAAGTCCCGAAGCTTTATTGGTTACAAATACATCTCCTTATAGCGAAGGGGATTTACCTCCTTACGCTTTTGCAGATCGCATCCATAAAAGTTTTGCTACAGTAAAACAAAGAACAAAAACATATTATAAACAACATCATCCAGATGCTTATGCAGGTAATCCGCATTTGAAATCAAAAACCATCGTTATCGCTCATAATTTACCATTTGATGATAGATTTATAAGAAAAACTATGGGGGTAAATTTATGGGATAAAACGAGGCCGCATGCCTCTGATGGCATGATTGGGATTGATACAAGAACTCTGGCGCGAGCTGTTTATGCAGTTTACCCAACTAAATTTAAAGTATCACGAAAACCTGACAGTAATTTCTTGGATTTTACATTACGCTCATTGTGCGAGAATAATGGTATTGAATATGATGAAAACAAAGCGCATGCATCAGCTCTATATGATTCACATTTAGCGATGCAGCTGTTTTGGAAATTACAAGAAGTCGCACCCGATATCACAGAGCAAATGATTTACAACAGCGATTATGGATCAGGAGAATTGTTAAACGATATTATGGGGCAGTCAACCGGCTTTGATGGCCCTCACCCTGTATTTTCTTATATGAGCCGCAGAGCGGATAGACCAAACATACAAATAGGGTCTTGGGTTGGCACGTTATCAGGGCGTTATGCAGTTGTTTTAAATCTAACGAAAGATATTTCAGAAGTTTTATCACTCGATGAAGAGGCAATACATAAGAGGTTGTTAGATAGAAATGATGATTCTTTTGAACTCATTGATTTGAAAAGTAATCCAATTATTTTACCTGCAGGACATTTTTATAAACAAAACTCTGCTCAAAAATATCCAAAAGAAATGATTGATAGACGAGCCAGAACATTAAAAGAGCATTTAAATTATATGAGTCCAAAAAATGAGTGGACGAACTTATCAGAGAGACTAAATGCTGTTTGGGAGGTAAACTCTCAATCTATTTTAGGAAAATTCTCTGACAATGAACCCGATTTAACTAAGCCTATTACAGTTAGATTAGAACAAGGAAAGGCTTTTGTAAGCCAAGCTGTTTCGAGTAATTTAGTGATGGCAGCGACGTCTATTTTCAATCCAATTAAGCAAAAAATTGGCAGAGCCTTAAAGATGTTTAGGCAAATTGCTGTTGAGTATTACGAAGGTGACAATCCCCTATCGAAAACTGATAGATTAGAAAGTCTTCAATTAGCATTAAATTCTGCTTTAACAAAAAAAGGTTTATCCGATGGGCAACGTTTTTTGATAACCGCAATAGCTCATGATATTGATCCCGAAATAGTCAATCAAGAAGATACCCGAAGCTTGGGTGAATATGAGGCTTTTCATGCCCTTGTTACATTGGGAAGGGCGCAGGAAGCATTACGCCAACTTTATAAGGACCCAGAGCGCATGGCTTATTACGTGGGAGAAAATAAAGAAAAAAAGAAACTACTAGCGGAAATTGAAGGCTATGTTGAACAAAAATCAAAGGACTTTCATCCAAGCGAAGCTGTTCGTGATTTCCTTCATCCTTGGAGAAAATCTTCACCTAATCATTTTCCTAATTTGGCAGCTTAGAGAGGATAACCTATGGCATTAGCCCTTGTTGAACAAAAAACTAAAATTGCTGTCACAACGAGTGTCCTCTTTGACATGAGCGAGGAAGATTCTATATGGCGTCGAGAAAAAGCAGGTGAGTTGTCTAGGGGAAGCTATTATTCATTTATGCGCGGAAGAATTGATGATCCTCTAAAATATGGCCCCGCCTTTGATAATATTAAAGCGCTTGCTCAAAGTAGAAGCCATGAAATTATTTTGATGTCCCGTAATAGTCCATTAACAGCACTAAGGGCTATGCGTACTCTTTTGGCAAATCATATTATTCCTGCTCAATATGTATTTACTAACGGTTGTTCCATAACACCGTATTTGCCCTATTATAAGCCTGATGAATTTCGTACAACTAATGAAAGTGACGCACAAGAAGCGGCTAATTTAGGTTTCGCATCGTTGGTCTATGATCATGTCAACCCAGACGCTTTTGTAGAGTATGAACCTCAGAATAAAGTTCATCCACTTTTTACAGGCCCAAGGGCAATAACGTCTCTAGATATAAGACAATCATTTCAAGGGAAAGTCTCTCAAGAATATATTGCATCACATGTTTATGATTTTGACGGTGTTTTGGCTGGCTTGGAAAGCGAAGAAATCTTTGAAAGACACGGGTTAGACGCTTATAGAGCACATGAAGAACAAAATGCGCGCATACCTTTATCAAAAGGAACATATTGGGAAAGATTTTTTGCTGATGCTAAAAATCCTGAAATTAAGGCACATATTGTTTCAACCCGTGGAGGTAAGGCAGGATTTAGACCTATTGAAATGCTTGCTTATAATAACGTCGAGCCTGACGGGGAGGTGCATTGTGTTGGAGGTGAAGCAAAAGGTCCTTTGCTGGGCATCATGAAAGATAGATATCCAAGAGGATTTCATTTTTTTGATGATAGCCATTCAAAAGTAAAGAGTGGATTAGAACATGGTGTCTTGGCAGGGAGAGTAGTAACACCTAAACCGCGAGATCCTGCAGCATAAAGAATAATATTTAGAATAATAGGAATGATACTTGAAGCTTGGCAACAAAGGCTAGAAATAATTTAATTAGTATTGATGTATTATATCCGCCATCCGTTCAGTTTTAATACAAGTTCAGGGTGTATTCCAAGATCTTTAAAGAGGTTTTTACTGAGGCAGTTAATAGAACTGCTTTCTATGTGTTTCATAGAACACGAGCACCTAACCATTAAAACAAATCATCTTAATACTTATTTGGGGAAATAGTTCAAGTAAGTCTGTTATCACACCCCTTAAGAGATAATAATCATGATATCTTCACTTACAGATGTGTTTTCTATTAACATAAATTTTTCAAAGTTAAATAGATTGCCAGTGCCATCTCGATCAATAGAAACAACCAAATCTTTTTCTTGCTGATTCATGTGCAGGAAGTCTTCAATAGCATTGGTTAACGCATCATAGGCATTATCAATTATACCATTAATATCTATTTTATCTTCTTTTGAATTAAAATCACGAATTGTATCTATAGTACCATCTATTTTGTCAAATACGAATGTGTCAGCCCCATCTCCACCATATAAAGTGTCAGCCCCTTCGTTACCATTAATAATATCATTCCCTTCAAATCCAATGATCAGATCCGATGAATTAGTCCCATTTAGCACATTATCAATTGAATCTCCTCCAATACGATTGTGGGCGGTAAATATATCCCTTTGAAGGTACTCAATACTTGTATTGCGCAGGATGATATCGCTTAAAAGTGTGTTTTTAATATTATTAATATCATCAGAGTGAAAACGATTTTCATACCAAAACTTATCTCCATCCCTTAGACGTGCAAATTGATCAGCGATAATAGTTAAAAAGGTTTCCCCAACAAGTGCATCCATACCTGTTTTTTCGATTAAACCGCCGACCCATAGATCTAAACGATTAATATCTCCATAAAGAGTGTTTAGCTCTGAAATAATTTGAATATCATCAGTAAGTTCATAAAAGTTTCTGAGCGGAGTGAGGCCATACGCCTCACGAACAGTGTTGTAATCAGGTATCCCATGATCGCGGCCACGCTGTATGTTAAGGGCAACCAAATCAAATCCTCCTGCGCCAGGGGGCCCAAATAAAAAGTTTCTGACATCATCTATTATATTTGAATCTATTGCTTGTGCGTATGAAGCGCCAAGGCCACGCATAGTTTCATCAATTCCACCTTGTGACAAAATAAGATCAGGCCTAAAGAATGCATCTTGGAGCTGTAGATGGCCATATATAGATTCCTGGCCGCTTTCTTGAAGCCGCATAATATGAGAAGATAGCATTGTATGCCCAACTCTAAATGCCGCAGTCGCAAATTCTGTAGTAATTTGTGGATTTACCGTAATTTGGTGCCCTTTATATTCTGATAAGGCTTCTTTTCCTATTAATAAAGGCAAAAACTCATTGTAGGTAATAGCCTGCATTTCTGCTTCAACTATGGCTTTTGCTGTCTCGTAAAGTAACTCATCTGAATATTCGGGGTTTTCCATTCCAATTTTGCTAACCCAGTAATTATGCTCGCGTGCAAAAATAGTATGCATTGAAGTGAGGGCAATATTCTCATTAGTGCGGACATCCCCAGATAAAAATTCTAAGCCGCGACTACTTATAGTATTTGGTAGAAAATCATGCTCTCCCATTAACAGTTTTCCTCCATCTGTTCTTAATGCCTGAGATGATTCTAGTGTTGATCCATAAATGTTAGAAGCGTCAATAAAGGATGTGATTTCATTTATTTGTACACGAGGAGTATCGACATTTTCATCATCTTGTTTATACCCAGAGCGATGAAATCTAATTGTGTTTTGACCTGTGGAATAGGGGTCAAAATATATATCCCCTTTGGGTACTATTATATCATAAGCTTCCCTATGACCTTCTCGAGTTAAATTTATATCATGATCTAGAAACTGTCCCCATACCCAAAGGTAATTTGATAGCTCTTGCTTATTAAAAACATCTCCTGTTTGAGAAAATAAATGGTTACTTATTTGGCGTGCATTAGGACGTCCAATGTCATTCGGTGTGCTTATGCCGTCCCCATACTGATATCCAGAAATAGTTATAAATTCTGTATTAAAAGAACCAGGCATCTTGATTGTTGAAATATTTTCAGCAGAGTCCAGAACCCTAAACTCAAAACTAAAGTCATCTTGATTACTTCCACTATTGAATATAGGTGAGTTTTGAATGATTTTTAGTATCATTCGCGAATCTGTATCTCTTTCTAGCGTATAATTTTTTATAGTAAGCTCTAAAAGAGTTTCGATATTTGTAGGGGACGCTAAAAGTTTGATATCGTCATGTGATAATGAATTTTTTTTGACTGTTTGTGTTTCACTTAGCTCTTTATTATTCAGTAATAAAGTTTGAGTGTCATGAAATCGATTTTTATTTTGGTCTGTTGAGGGGGATAATATTAATTGTATTTGTTCTAAAACGCCTTTTGGAAGCGTGTTAATTAAATTTATTATATCTGTCTCTGACACTTCTATGTTTTCGAGAAGTCTCTCTATCTGTTCCACAATTTCGTCAGAAAGATTAAGGTTTTCTAATGCGTATTCTAGGCTTTGTCTATTTAATAACATTTTTATTCTCTGAAATAGGAAAAGCGAATACTCACTAATAACTTTTTATGATGATCCTTTAAATGCTTATGATTTAAATGCTTATGCTTTAAATGGCTAAATCAATTTTTACATTTGGCTTAATTGTATTGCATAAAACATTGACTATACAGGCCCAGTGCGTCCAGGAGTACAACTTGTAATAACATGAGTACGTGTATCAGCAGTTCTTGCAATTTCTTCGCCGACTCCACAATTTATAACTGCATCATTCGGTAATGCAGGAAAAAGAGGGTTTCTACCGTCTTGGATGGCCTGTACAACCTGCTCTAATTGTCTTCCAAACTCAGGTCTCTCATTTGCTAGCGCACGTAAAGCGACAGCTTTTTCCTCAACCGTTGATTGTGGGTTATTATAGATTGTATTAAAAGCATTAAGAAAACCACAATCTTCGTTATAACGTCTGGATGAGCCAGCAAAAATACCAGCTAAAACAGAGAAATCACCACCATCTACGCAGGTATCTCCTGCTTGTGGTGCTTGTGATCTAGCAGCGTCTGCTCCTGGGTTTGGATTAAATCCTCCATCAACGGCAAGACCACCTGTGGTGTTTGCACAAGCCCCTAACCCCATTAGTAATAAGGGCGCTACTTTAGCTCCAAAAGAAATTCGAAGTCTGTCACTATTTCCAGATTTACTCATTTAGTAGCACCCTTATTCATCATTATTTTCTTATATTGTAATTAATCTCTACCAGGAACCATTGCATGTCGACATTGACCCGCAGCGAGAAGGACAGAACTTGTTTGTCTCATTTCGGCTTCACAACGTAACGAGGTTTGTGCAACTGAAGTAATGGCTTCGTCGAAAGCGGGGCTTAGATTTGCTAAAGTAGCTAAAGCAACGCCTCTTTCTTCAATTGTGGTAGATGCTTGGAAAAGGGCTAAAGCAGCATGCGTGTCTACGCATCTAAAACTAATGTTAGAGCCAGAAGCGCTTAACGATCCACCAACCACACCAGCAGCAAAACCAAAACCCTGACCACATTGTGATGTAGGGGTAATAATAATGCTTCCTGGCGTAGCAGCCTGCGCTTCATGATTAATACTTGTATTATTTGCAACACGTGTTGTTACATGCCCATTAGCTGTTGCAACACCAGTTCCGCCATTTGCTTGGGCATTCCCGCCGTTTGCTGTTGCTGCTGTATATGGAGAGACAACAACAAGATTATTATTATTAGCTTGAGCTTGGGCCGCTGCAGCGGCCGCGGCATTTGCCTCTGCAACCGATTTAGGGCTTGATTCTATGTCAGTAATGACTTGTGTGCTGCCTTGCTGAGCATTGGCAGTGGTTGCAAGGGCAATCACGGTCGCTAGGGCACTAGCAGTATTTATAAAAGGATTTTTCATTGTATTACCTAACTGTTTTGTTTGAAATTATGCAAACACGGTATAATTCTGTAAAATGCATATGTCAATAGAATAATTAAAATTAATATGAAAATTTATCTTGATTCTGTAAATTTTAAGTGATACTTCCTTTTCACATAATAATTAATACAGGCTTTAAAATTATGACTATTTCCTTACTGGGTTCCGCAACGTTACAAAATAAGCTTAGTTTATTAGAAAAATTAAGATTTCCTTCAGCGCAGCAAATTATGACTGGGTTAGATAAAGCGATTGACGCTTTAAATCAGGCATCTGTTGCCGTTGGCGCTGAAATTAAAAGAAAAGGTACGACAAAATTTGCTGCTACAGTTCTTGCCAATGCAGGGACAACGATGGTGTTTAAGTCTGCGGCACTTGCAACATTTGGGACAGCTGCACCAACAGTGCTTGGTGTTACTGCGGCGGCAATGATTGGTCGTGGTGGTTTAGAGCTTACTAAATTTGGGTATAAAAGATTTCAAAATTATTATAACGGTGTGAGCCAACCAGCCTTATTGAGCTATGAAACAGCCAATGAGTTTAAGGCAATTGGATCAAAAGCTTCTTTTGGTTTAAGCGATGCTATTTCTTTTTTAGCAAAAAACTGGCGCCAAAAATCATTAAGTGAATTATTTACAGGCTCTGCGCAACAAATTGGAATCTCCGGAGCAGTTTCGTTTTTAGGGGTTGGCGCTGGCCTTGGTCTTGGGATGTCTGGAGCGATGGATATCAGTGCGGCAAACGCAGCTTCGCCAGAAGAGGTAGCAATTTTCATGGAAGAGGCAAGAACTCAGCCTTTAAATGATCAGGCACAAGCAGCGTTTAATCGTATTGAAGAGAATCCTGATAATAGCCAAGCTTATAAAGACCTCGGTCATGCTTTGTTTAACGGCCCTCATGTGGACATTGATTTAGCGTATAAGTTTTACGATCATGCAGCTGATTTAGGAAATACACAGGCAATTCGAGATCTCCCTTTTGTTGCGCAAGCTGCAGGATATGATTTGCCGTTAGTCGAGGAAATTCCTGTGCAGGCGGCAATTATTACGCCTCTAGCAGAAGATATAGAACCCTTGGATAGTGCCAATGTTGTTGAGCAGATTGAACTGCCTGCTTATAGTGAATATTCTGTGCAAACTGGCGATACTCTGTGGAATATTGTTAAGTCAGAATATGGTTTGACATCAAACAATGAGATAGCTTTACGCATTGAAGAAATAAAAGCGCTAAACGACTTCTCTGATCATGATGCAGGTAACTTAGCTGAATCACAAATTATCAGACTACCTTCACTAGAGGTAAAAGCTCCAGAAACCAATGCGCTTGGCGAAGTTCGTCCAATGCCGCGTCCTGTTCTTAATGAAGAAGAGCTAGTTGTTGAGCCGGAAGAGTTGCCCCTAATTGAGCAAGTTCAGGAAATACCTCTAAATCCTATTCGTCCTGACGTGGTAAATGACTTTAACTTTATTGCATTTGGAGATGATGCAGATTTACAATTTACCATGCCTGAAACTATTGTTTGGCAATTCCAGGGTTTTGGGTTAGGGAGCACCTTTGATACAGATAATTATTATTTGGGAGAAGTTGAATACACAGTTCGACCAGGTGATGGCTTATGGAGAATATTCACCCATAATTACGATACAGATGGTTTGACTAACACAGAAATTCAAGGCTATGTCGATAGCTTAGCGCAATATAATGCTATGAATGGCGCTGAAGCAGGTAATTTGGAAATAGGAGATACAATTAAACTACCAGATATTAAGTTACTTAATCCTACGGGTGAATTTACACAAAATTGGTTTGCTATGGATCAGCAAGCCCAGATACCGTCTTCATCTGTGAGAAGCACATCATGTGCATTTACTATAGCACAAAATACAGTTACTGCTGATGCCTCTTGTGACTTAAGACCTGGTGATACTTTCCAGATCCGACCGGTTGATTTATTCCCTCGGCCTTCCTTAAGCTAATTTAATTGAAATAATTAAGAGTCAGCGATCTTCTCAGATTAAAACCTGATAAGAAAGCATCTCTGAAAGTGTTGAAGAAGTTTATTAAAAGATACGGACGACCAAAAAAAATTATAATTGACAGATGCCCACCATACCGCGCGACGCTAAAAACTAATTATATTGTAAACTAAACTCTATATCTGAATAATCAAGTCAAGAATTGTTACTTACACTTTTAAAGGCAAGTTTAAGCATAAATAAAAATATAGGATGAACTGAAGCAGTTGGAATTTCTATTACACGTGTAAACAGGTTTAGGGGATACCTAAACAGGATATTACGAAACCTTAAAGAAAAAGTGTATTTTGACAATTAAAACTATGGAAACGATATAAATGACTTTATGTCATGCGCATATGCTATAGTCAGAAAATCTAAATTAAATACATTTAACCTACGTCTCAATAAGAACAGGCGGGATTTGGCACATACATGAAGAAAAAGAAAAATTTACTATTGATTGCCGATCCAGACCAAGTACATAAAAAAATGCTTGATATCATTCTTGATGAAACAGAATTTAAATTATTGGATTGTGGTTCGGGCAAGCAAGCTATACAGCTTTGCATATCTCTCAAACCTGATTTAATTCTTTTGTCACTGGATTTGCCTGATATGCATGGCATTGAAGTCATTGAAGCCATTAGGCAATGGTCAGAATTACCAATTATTGTCCTTTCTGCACACACTGATAATGAGTC
Organism: Alphaproteobacteria bacterium; assembly: GCA_009995595.1. GTDB lineage: Bacteria > Pseudomonadota > Alphaproteobacteria > Micavibrionales > Micavibrionaceae. Next base: position 61,035 of record JAACPE010000004.1, on the reverse strand, counting down.
TGTTATTTCTAGCTTGAATGCTGGCGCAAACGATTATGTTTTCAAACCGTTTAATAGAGATGTCTTGAATGCACGTATCAATGCCGCTTTAAGATCTGCAGCAATTCATGAGACGGGTGAGCCTGAACTGATTAATGGCCTTCTTCGAATCGATCTTGTGCGTCATGAAGTATTTTTAGCAGATGAACTTATTCCTTTTACGCCTAAAGAATATAATCTCCTGCGCTATTTTATGACCCATCGCGGAAAAATGCTATCCCACCGTGAAATTCTTAAAGCAGTTTGGGGGGAGGCGCATGTTGACGATACGCAGTATTTGAGGGTTTTTGTTGGCCAAATCCGAGAAAAAATTGAAAAAAATCCTTCTATTCCTGTGCGTATTATAACCGAAGCAGGTATTGGTTACCGCATGGAGGTTGCAGAAATTGTTCCTTTGCATGAACAAGGTTTACTAAAACTTTCGGCATAGCCTTCATTTCTTACTTTACACAATCCTTATATCCTAGAAGTTCTTCCCTATCGCTTCCTGATACGTCTCCTGTCATGTTCGGTTTCTCTTTATTGACGCAAAAGGATTTTATCATGAAAAGCAAAACATTAATAATGTGCTCGGCCGTTTTAACTTTAAGTGCTTGTGCTGGCGCAGATTCTGGGCCGCGTTATGTTCCGCGCCCTGAAATATCGGAAAATAATTATACGCATGAAAACCGACTGGAAAATTATATGGATAAAAAATCATATAATGAATATGAGGAAAGAGAGCAATGCTCTCATTATCGTCGCTTGCCTCGTAATTATGTTGGCATATGTGGAGACACAACGAATGTAGAAACTATATATTCAGGTGAGATAGTTCGTTCTTACACAGTTCTATTTGATTTTGATCAATCAAATTTGCGTAACAATGAAAAAGCCACACTGAATCAGATTGCAAAAGAAATTAATAAATTTCAACCTAAACAAGTGACCGTGACTGGCTATACGGATAGTCATGGTAATGTAGATTACAACCAAAAATTATCTTATCGCCGTGAAGAAGCTGTATCTAAAGCTCTCATGATGCGTGGCATTAAAAATCAAGTTCTAGATCGCGAAGCGCGTGGTGAATATGAGCAGGCCGTACCAACAGAAGATGGTGTTAAAAATCAAGAAAACCGTCGCGTTGTCATTGATTTTCGCCGCTAAGAAATACTCAAACCTAAAAAGGAATAAATCATGAAAATTAAAGATATTATGAGCAAAAAAGTAGAAGTTGTTTCACCTGAAACTCTGCTGAATGAGGTTGCCAAGAAAATGCAAATAAGCGATTGCGGTAGTGTACTCGTTGCAGAAAATGATCGATTAATCGGTGTTATTACAGATCGGGATCTGGCTCTTCGCTGTGTTGCAGAATCTCATCATCCAGAAAATACGAAAGCTGAGCAGGTCATGACAAAAGAGATTTTATATTGTCGTGAAAGTGATGAGATGGAAGACGTTGCATTAAATATGACTAAAAATAAAGTCAGACGCTTACCTGTTTTAGACGAAGATAAACGTCTCGTTGGTATTATTTCACTTGGTGATATGGCTGCACATTCTACAGATCATCATCATCTGGTTTGTGGGCAGGCTCTAGGGCATATATGCGCTGCACCAGGGGAGGTTATACAATTAGGAAATCAGGAGGCAGCTCATGCTTAGATGGACTTTAACTTTTTTATTAGTAGCTATCATTGCAGGCGTTTTTGGCTTTACTGGTATTGCTGCTGGAGCAGTAGATATTGCAAGAATATTATTCGTTGTCTTTGTTGTACTGTTCTTAATTTCAGCAGTTATGCAGGCGATACAGGGAAAACCTCCAGCAATTTAATTTAACCAAAGGAAATATAACTATGTTTACTAAAACCCGATTTATCCTAGCTTTGTCTTTATCTGTATTTAGTCTTGGATTATCTGCCTGTGAAACCATGGAAGGGGCTGGTCGCGATATTGGCCATGCTGGCCAATCTATTGAAAACGCTGCAGATTAAATTTTTAACAACAAAAAAAGGAATTATCACTATGAAAAATAAATTTTTAATAACGGTATCAATTCTTGCAATTATGAATGCGGTACCAGCTTTTGCGGAAACGGCTAAATCACAAACGCAGACGAAGCCCGAAATAAGTGAAACAGGCAATATTGTTGAAGATGCTAAAACCGCTGTAAAAGATATAAAAAAAGATACATCTAAAGCTTACGATAAAATAAAAGCCACATTAATCGGCAAAGAAAATAATGATAAAAACACTACGCTTGAAATTGATTCAAAGTATACAGCAAATAACATTATTGGTCAGCCAGTTCATAACAGTACAAGTAAAGAAAACGAAAGTGTTGGGACAATCAAGGATATTATTATTGATCGTGATGGTAAAGGTATTTGGGTAATTGTAGCTGATGGTAATTTTTTCGACATGGGTAAGCTCGCAGCATTTGATTATGAGCGCATCATGAAGATCAATTCCAATGGTGATATTGCTGCTCCTTTGACTAAGAGCTCTATCGATAATGCTGCTGAGTTTTCATATGAAAATAAGGACTATAGTAACAGAGTGCTTGTGATTCCAAGTAATGGTCTTAGCGTTAGTAAGCTTTTACAAGGACGCTTGCTTGATCAGAATAAAGAATCTATGGCGGATATTGAAAATATCTTATTCAAAAATGGTATGGCTAGCCAAATCATAGTTGGCTTCGACAAAATGCTTGGGTTTGGTGGTGAGAAAGCTGTTTTTTCATTCCATGACGTCACCATAATCCATGATGATGAGAAACTTGATTTTCAAATGAGTAAAGATAAATCAGCTCAGTTTGAAACATACAAAAAAACTTTAACCAAATAGAAAAGAGAAAACCATGACTAAAAATATTATTGAAGCAAAACACTCTGATGTTGACGATATTAAAGAAGATATTAATTCTTTAAAATCTAATACTATTGAATTAGCAAGGCATGTTAAAGAAGCAGGTTCTCATAAAACTGAAGATATTACAGAGGCAGCTTCTAAAAGGTTTAAAGCGTTAACTACACAAGGTAAAGAACAGTTAAAAAATATGGAATCTAAAATAAAGGCAAAACCATTACAATCAATAGCTGTTGCTTTCATTGCTGGATTAGTATTTGACGCGCTTTTGAAGCGCAGATAAGAATGAATAGAACTTTAAAATTTGCCGAACAAATGCTTAGTCAAAGCATTGCCAATAATAAATTTTCTATGACTGGAGAAAGTAAAGCTAAGACTGTCCTGGTAACTTTCTCCATCCTAATGGCTTTTTTAGGAATCGGATTTTTTGTGTATGGTGGTTATGTATGGTTAAGTAATAGCTATGATATTGTTACTGTCATTGTTTCAATGGGTGGGATATTTTCCTTTCTTTCAATAACGAGTGGAATTCTTATTTATAATATTGCGTTGTACAGACGTAAAAAGCTACAGGCTGAAAAAGAAACTTTCATTAATACTGCTAAAGATGCTTTTGAAATTTTTCAGCAAGAGCTTGAAGCTCCTGTAATAGATAATCCAAAAATAGCTATATTAATCGCTTCTATTTCTGGTTATTTGACTGGAAAAAGATTTTTATAAAAACATCATAACAACTCAATTTAATTTAATTTCAAGGAGAAAAATCATGCATGAACCAGCAACGTTACATCAGCCAAAAGCAACTGAAAGCCCTATTAGCAAAAATTTACAAAAGGTTTTAGCCAATACTTACGGGCTGTATCTCGCGACCCATAATTATCACTGGAACGTAGAGGGCTTGCACTTTGTTAGTATGCATAAGCTTTTTAGTGAGCAGTATAATGAGCTATTTCAGGCTATTGATGTAATCGCAGAGCGTATCCGTGCGCTTGATTTCTACGCACTGCCTTTTGAAGGTAAAGAAATCTTGGATACTCTGCAAAAAACGTCTAATGCTATGAATAAAGAAGCCGATGCAAATGCCAGGGCTATGCGGATGGTTCATAATTTGATTGAGATGAATGATAGCGTTATTGAAAGCTGCCAGTCTGCCAAGAAGGAAGGTCAAAATTCAAAAGATGATGAAACTATAGACCTTATGGTTCGGCGCATAACAGCACATCAAAAATCTATATGGATGCTAAGAAGTATTATCAAATAATAATGAGCTATATTAGGAAAGCTGTAAGTGATCAAGAAAAACTAATTGCTTTAATACACCCTCATTGGATATATCTTGCTACAGGTTTTTTTTGGTCAGTATTTTTTATTCTTTTGGGTATTTTTTTAGATGGTTATTTGAACACATTTTTTGATCAAAGCCATTTAAACTTTATTATTGATTTTAAGACACATTACTCTTATGGATTTTTAACACCAGTAACGATTGTCTTCTTTATAATAACTTTCTTTGTTTTTTGGCCATACTTTAGTACCTATGTTTCTTCTGAAATTGGCCTAACGACTGAGCGTATCATTCTGAAATCAGGCCTTATCCTGGTAAAAATTGATGAAGTTGATTTACAAGATATTGGCGCAGAACATGTCTATCATGGTTTATTAGGCTGGCTTTTAAAATATGGGAAAATAAAGCTAGATTGTCGATTTGTAAAAGATGTCTCTATTTTAGCAATAGCAAATCCATATGGTTTTGTAAAAGCATCACATAAAGCCCGCTTAATGCATCCTAAGATTCATTATAATGAGGGTGCATACTTTGAAAATATAAATTCTATAGAATTAAAAGAAAAAGACAATTATTCACAAGCGGTTATAGAAAAGTTAAAGATATCATTTAAAAATAGTTTTTCTAATTCATCAAAAAATAGGACTTCTAGGGGTAAATGAATTTTTTTCATGTTATTATAGTTAGTTCCTACATTAGTTCTGCTGATGCTATAAAAAATGCTGTTGGTATATCTAGGGCAGGCTCAGGGAAGGCAAACAAAAGAACTTTTACAAAAATTAGCTTTATGATTTTTAGTCTTTAATCCTTACGTAAAATTTATACTCTCCCATTTTTTCTACATCGTATTGTTATACAATATTTGCGAAAATATCTATGGATCTGATGTTTACAGGTTTAAATCAATTAATATATCAAGGAGATTATCATGGATAACAAAGATAAAAATGCAAAACGTAATATTGAAAAAATGTATAAAAAAATTCAAGAAAAATGGCCTAAAATGAGTGATGATAACATCAAACTCTATGAAGGAAAGAAAGATGAATTTTTTGCAAAATTGAAAGAAAAACATAATGTTTCAAAAGAAGATGCAGAAAAGAAATTGAAAGATATTGAAAAAGACTGCTGTTGTGGAACTGCAAAAGCAGCATAGCTGTTTTAATAAGCGTAACCCCTTGAGCCGTCCAGTCCCCCACTGGACGGTTTCATATTAAAATGACATTAAGTGTCCTTATACAAATATTATATATCCATAGTGTTTACATATCGATTTCTAATTACTGAAATAACATCATTCACTTCAAATAACAAAGGAGACGATAATGAAAAAACTTATAATAACAAAAACCAAATACCCACTGTTCTTTTTATCAATATTTTGCATTGCGATAACTCTTACAGCCTGTGGCAATACAAAAGGAGATAGAGCCCTGAGTGGAGCTGGAATTGGTGCTGGTGTAGGCGCTGTAGGTGGTGCAGTTACAGGAGGAAGTGTCGCAGGGGGCGCTGTTTTAGGTGGCGTTGTCGGAGCCGCTGCTGGTGCATTGACGGATAAAGATCAAATTGATCTAGGTAAATAATAAATACAGCCTAAATTATTTAAACCATCCATTTAAGTTGGATGGTTTTTTATTGCGATTTTTATAAAAAAATAAAGTTACATCTTTACACAAAATTTATAAATGTTAACTCCTTGCACATAGCTTCCTAACATTAAGAGTCATAGGCTCTATTTATACAGAAACTCTTACACAAAAAGGAAAATATTATGATTAACAAGAATAGTAAACAAAATGAGAATCAAGATGCTGATCAAAAACAAAAAGAAAAGCAGAATGAAAAAGACACAAATCCCTTAAACAATAAACCAGAGGCACAAGAAAAATCTACTCAGAGTGCTAAGGGTCATAGAAGCTAACTATTACGCATGATGGAAGCAGAGTAAAAAACCCTGCTTCCTGATGTGCAAATAAAAAGGACTTAATTATGTTTAAAGGTATAACACCAATTCAATACGTTAATGACGCATGTAATATACAATCGCCATTATCAACAAAAGGTAATTCATCCTTAGCTTTAGTCGTTTTTTATATGAACTTTATGAATGTTCAAGCAGCAGGAATTGTCGATGAACAAAATCATTGTATTGGGTTCATTACAAGTGAAGATTTGATTGATTATATAGATAGTAAACTATCGAGTAGACAATACCCCTGCATTGCTGATGTTATGAGGGCGCCTAATATGTCTGTTTATCTAGATGACCCCATTGAGCAAGCCTTGATTATGATGAAGATTCATAAAGTAGACTGGCTACCTGTCATTGATTTTGATACGCAGCATTTTGTAGGTCTTGTTTGTCGAAAAGATATAGAAAGCTTACCGACAAATATTATTGCCTTCCCTAAAGAAAAGTTTCCCCGCGGAGACACAGCTTAGAATAGAAAAATTATTATGAAATTAAAACACAATTTGAATAAACCTAATACAAAAACACCTTATTTCTACTCAAATGTCGCTTTGTTAGATGAAGGTTTTGATCTCTTTTCACCAGAGGTCATTGATTTATTTATTTCTAATAAACAAGTGAGAAATAGATTTAAATATGAAAGCTAGTCATATTTAATGGCTTCTTAAAATATTTTTTTGATTTTTGGCTGCCTAATAAAAATTAATGAATAGGCTAATTTTTTATGAGCGACGGTTATCAAAAGGAGAACACCCTCAAGCGCAGTATCTCTTTACCACTTTTAATATTTTACGGCCTAGGCACTATGATTGGCGGGGGTATTTATGCTTTAACTGGCAAGGTAGCTGGAATTTCGGGTATGTACACACCGATTGCTTTTGCTCTATCAGCCTCTCTCGCCCTCATCACAGCATTTTCTTATGCCGAATTGTCTTCTCGCTTTCCTTTAAGTGCAGGGGAAGTCCGCTATGTCAGCGCAGCATATAACCGTAAAAGATTTTCATCCTTAATTGGTTGGCTCATTGTATTTACTGGAATTCTATCTGCTGCGGCATTAGCCAACGCCACTGCAGGTTTCATTGAGGATTTTATAAGCTTAAATACATTGTTTTTAACGGCTATGATTGTGGTCATACTTGGTGCACTTGCCGCTTGGGGAATTACGCAAGCAGTTGTTGTTGTAACGCTGATTACCTTAATTGAAATTGGCGGATTGCTTTTAATAATTTATACAGGTCGTTATGATTTAGCGATGCTCAATACAAGGTGGTTAGAACTGATCCCGCCAGAAGGGCTTAGTGATTTAGCTATATGGAGTAGTATTTTTGGTGGGGCATTTCTTGCGTTCTATGCCTTTATTGGGTTTGAAGACATGGTTAATGTGGCCGAAGAGGTTAAAGATGTTCGGCGTAATATGCCTGTGGCAATCATTGTCTGTATAGTTGTTACATTAATTATTTATGTTTTAGTATCGCTTGTTGCGGTTCTTAGTGTACCGCCAGATAGGCTAGAGCAGAGCAATACACCGTTAGCTATGATAATGGCTTATAATGGATCGACTATACCACCATGGATCATGAGCTTAATCAGTATGTTGGCAACAGTAAACGGTATTTTAGTGCAGATAATTATGGCGTCTCGCGTACTTTATGGAATGGCAAAAGGTGGGGAAGTGTCGTCCTGGTTTAGCCGCATCTATCCAAAAACGCAAACTCCACTTAGAGCTACAGGATTAGTTGTCATAGCTGTTCTTATCTTTTCTCTTCTTTTAGACCTTACAATGTTAGCAAAAGTAGCCAGCGCCATTACCTTGTTTGTTTTTGCATCAGTAAACGCGGCCCTTTTAAAATTAAAATGGTCAGCCGACGAGAGATCTCATGGATTATTTACCGTGCCTTTTATAATACCGTTATCTGGCTTTATGATTTGCAGTGTGATGTTAGCTCTTGTAATCTGGAACGCATTGGATATTCGCACTTAATAAATCCAGTACTTCTTGAGGGTTATTAGTCATATGGGAAAAATGCGCTTCGTTAGCATCAATTGTTTTATATTCCACCATCGTTTTTGCGACAAAAGATTTTAGATTTTTCCAAAAATCTATTCCCATTACAATAATAGGAAAATTACTAATCTTTTTTGTATGCATCAAGTTAGCTGCTTCACAAATTTTACCTATAGTGCCAAAGCCGCTCGTCATAATGTTATAGCTAGATTTTTTAAGCAAGTAAGCCATATCATACGCCAATTGATAATAAGGATTAATTTCGTTAAATTGAGCAGAGCCAAAAAAGGTGACACAATTCTTGACATGGTATAATTTATAAAAACCCATACGTAATTCACGCTAGATAAAAAAAGAACGCTGTGAATCGGTCAAATAATTTTCTGTACCCATTAACAAATTAAAATCGGCGTCTTTGATCATTGTTAAATCTTATTTTGAGTGGTTGGTGTATGAATAATAATAGAATAGATTGAAAGTAAGTAATATGGATTTTATAAGTGTTGCTACTTTATTATCATTTATCCTAACTTGTGCGCTGATTGAATCAACCCCGGGTCCGAATATGGCTTATATTGCAGTATTAAGCGCTACAGAGGGACGTCGTGCAGGATATGCCGCAGTTTTTGGGATTGCTTTAGGTCTATTGATAATTGGATTAGCTGCTGCATTAGGCTTGGCAACACTTATTTCTAATTCTATTTTAGCGTATCAGACGTTGAGATTTAGTGGTGTGGCCTATCTATTATGGCTAGCTTGGGATACTTGGAAGTTTAAGCCTTTATTATCATCATCGGAAGTAAAAAGTCTTATTTATAACGCTAAATTTTTTAAGCGTGGATTGATTACAAATTTATTAAATCCTAAGGCTGCTATTTTTTATATTGCGATGTTACCAAAATTTATGAGTCCTGATTATTCATCTGTATCACAGGCAGTTATACTGACTATTATTTTTGTGATGGTTGCTACAATAATTCATGCGCTTATTGTTACGTTAGCAGGTACGGCTAGAGAGTTTTTAGAAAATGATAATCGTCGTTTGATTATACGAAGAGTTCTTTCATTAGTTTTGGTGGGAATTGCAATTTGGTTTGCGATTAGCACAGGGCAAAAAATTTAATATTGGGAGATAATCAAGATTACTTAGAGTGGAATGTTGAAATTCCGATACATCCAAAGCAAGTTGACCTTGATATATGGGGCACCAATAATAACAGGAGCAACTAATCTGGCCGCTAGTGCCTGTGCCCTTATGGGTCAGGGTCTGGTGGGTTGTCCATAAAACCTGATTTTAAGGCTGATTTACAAATTGTGTTAGATGAGAATGCGCCCGTCATTTTGCTATAGAACTGTTTTCAGGTGATTAGTAAATATATTATTCCTATAATTTAAAAAATTAGCTGAGAAAAATAAGCACTACCATTTTTATACAACAGTATCTAAATTACCTGATATTTCGAGTGTAGATGCATCTAATCCTGCACCGCCAATAAGTGTTACCAATGTTGTAAATCCATCTGCACCGCCGTTTGAATCTACTTGTAAGTAAGCATCTGCTCCAACATCAACAAAACGGACGAAGTCGCTAATAAGGTCTGACATCGGGTCGTAGCCAGTCAAAATCTGACTGATATCGATTACATCGCCATCTGCCATTGAGAAATCGTTTATTGTTGTAGTGCCACCAACAAAAGAGAAGATATAGGTGTCAGCATCAGCTTCTCCCCATACTTGTTCAATTTCTCCAGTTCCTCTGATGTAGAATGTATCGTTACCGCTTCCTAAGAAGAAATCTGCGTTATCAAAGTTATAAGCGCCCTGTGTTCCTGTATTGACGATGTCATCACCATCGCCCATGTAAACTGAATAGGCGGGGGAAAAATATAAGTAATTTCCTAAGAATACATCATCACCGCTACCAAAGAAGATGTCTCCTTGTAAATACGGAACAGAGTTTCCACTATCTAAAGTATCGTTACCATCTCCAAAATAGATATTACTTCCATTATACAAACCAAAAGTTTCTGTTGTGCCTGTTATACGTATGAGGTCATCACCATCACCCATATAAACATTTGTTGCACTGCCAACCCATAAATTTCCAAAAATTGTATCGTTTCCAGAGCCCATCGACAAGCTTGCGTCATCCCAAATATCAATGTAGCCGTTAATAATGTCGTTTCCTGAACCGGTATCTACATTACTATTCCCATATATCCATATTCCTGTAACATTAAAAGTGTCGTTTCCTGAACCGGTATTGAGAACAGCATTATCATTTAAACCTATATTCAAAGCGTTAATATTATCATTCCCACTCCCAAGTTGAATTATAGAGTTATTATATAGTTCAAAATCAACTGTCGCATTTAATATATCATCGCCGCTTCCTAGATTAATATTATCAGTATCTGTGTTGGCTGTATCTAGGCTATATTCCAATGTATCAGAGTAAATACTGCCTATAAAAAAATCATCAGAATTTGTCGCAGAAAAAAAGAAACCTGTGGAACTAGTAATTGGTTCATTTTCGAATATAGATATAAAATTATTATTTTGATAATACTTGAGTATTGAATTGTTCAGATTTTGTAAATTTATAGTATTTACACTTATTGAGGCATTAAATTCTTCATCTAAAAACTATTTTGATTAGACTGTAAGAAATTAAACTGAGAAATTAAATTAGATATATATTCTGACAACACTAGATTTGATAGTTCTACTAAAATAGTTTCACTATTATTAACATCAGAATGTTCTGATTGGCTTAACTCATTGCTGTCATTTTCAAAATTTACTTCTTCATCTGAGCTATGTATATACTGCTCAATTATGTTTAAGACATTTTCTGAAAATTGTTCAAAATCAATAACTATTTTATTATCTATTTCTTCATCTACTGAATTTTTCATTTAACACCCTCAAACATTTAATAATTTTCTCAAACTTTAGTTAAATATTAGTAAAATAAGAATTCAGTAGATTTTTTTATGATATACTCACTGCTTACTGGGGACTAAAAAATCACAACAATTAATAATAGGTGACAGCAAGTAAATCTTGCTAGTGTACTGATTTGATTGTTATTTTTGTTGTGTCTTATTGTAAATTTAGAGTTTTAAAGGCTCCAAAACCTTAGGCTAAGGTTTCAAATCCATTTGCCCTGCCTATTAAGTCTCCATTTCATTGACATCAGAGAATTCAAGCCTGTGAGCCCTGCTTGTGGCGAGGTTTTGCGTATGGGGTGTTTTTTTTAGATCTTACAGAGTTGAATTTTTCCTTAGTATCCCTTATTTCCGCTACTGCTATGATTTTCAACGAGAGTGATCTCAAATATATCTTGTCAATTTATATTTTTTTGATATTATAATTATATAAATTATAAAATAATTATACAACGATGAAAAATATAGAAGAAAACGCGTTAAAAGCTGCCAATTTTTTAAAAGGGTTGGCAAGCCATCACCGTCTCCTCATTCTCTGCCAGCTTGCCGAAGGGGAAAAAAGCGTTACTGAATTGATTGAGGCAACCTCCATCGCCCAGACATCGATGTCGCAACATCTATCAAAGCTTAAAGAAGAAGAGATAGTGACGTTTCGGCGAGAGCATCGAACACTTTATTATTCCATCAGCAACGAGGTTGTTTTGGAAGTCATGGAAGTCCTCCATAAATATTTTTGTAAATAGAAAGAAGAAATATGATGAGCAAGATAAGAACAATTTCACCACAAAAAATAACGGATATAGACCCAAATGAGGGCATTATCCTTGATGTTCGTACTAAGATGGAACATGGAGAGAAGAGGTTAGCTTGTGGACATACGCTTATGACACTAGATGAATTAATTCCAACAGATTTTATGATGCGTCATGGTTACGATAAAGATTTTGATGTTTATATTCTATGCCGTAGTGGTAAGCGTGCAACACAAGCAGCCGAGCAATTCGTCGCAGAAGGTTACAATAATGTCTATGTTATTGAGGGCGGTATCATTGCTTGTGAAGAAAGTGGTCATGCGGTTGAAGGGCACCTTAGTAATGACAATAATCCTTCTGTGAAAAAGCCAATTTCGCTTGAAAGGCAAGTCCGTATTGCGGCTGGGGCGTTCGCCGCTATTGGTGCATTATTAGGATTAACTGTCAGTCCAGCTTTTACGATTATCCCTTTATTTGTTGGGGCTGGCTTGGTTTTTGCGGGCGTGACTGATAGATGTGGCATGGCCTTGGTTTTAACTAAAGCCCCATGGAATCAAAAATCAGATCAAACTTGTGGTGCGCATTCTTGTTCGGTGAAGCCTTCTTCTAAAGCAGATAACGACGCAAAAGGGCAAAGCTGCCAGTAAGGTTTTTTATGGACTTGACTGCCCTGGAAATTATTTGTGGTTTTATTGTAGGGCTATCCCTTGGGCTAACTGGAAGTGGCGGTTCTATTCTGGCTATTCCCTTGTTGGTTTATGTTTTAAAAGTACCCATGATCGAAGCTATCTATATATCACTTTTAATGGTTGCTTCTATCGCCCTATTCGGGGCGATAAGACAATCTTTTGGAAAAAATGTTGATTGGAAATCTGCAATATTATTCTCACTCATGGGTATGATTATTGCTCCCTTGGTGGTACATTTTTCTAAAAATATTAATGAGGAATTAAGATTAATATTATTTGCAGGGCTTATGTTATTTGCGTCTTACCGTATGATGGCTTCACGTTATCAAGTGCCCAAAGCGATTGAAATGCAAACGCGTCATACTTTTTACTCCATCGCCCAAATTTCCGGTGGCGGTGCTGCAGCTGGCGCGTTATCAGGTTTTTTTGGTGTTGGCGGCGGGTTTATTATTGTCCCGTTACTTACCCTCATTTTTAAAATGCCCTATCGCATGGCTGTTGGCACTTCGCTTGCGTGTATTTTTATGATTTCTTTATCGGCAGTGAGCAGTGCGCTTTTATCCGATTCAAATATTAACCTGACTCTTTTTATCAATTTTTTGATTGGGGGTTTAATAGGTATTTTAAGCGGTAGCTGGCTTGTGAATAGATTAGATAACAAAAAATGTAAAATTATTTTTGCGTGTTTAACGGCTGTCATGGCTGTTTTTATGTTTATAGATAAAGTTTTAATCCACTAAAGGAGGAAGAAATGAAAAAACCAGATGTAAGAGGATTTTTTGATCCCGTTACAGCCACATGGAGCTATGTTGTCTATGATGGGACCGGCACGGATAAACGCTGCGCGGTTATAGATAGCGTCCTTGATTATGATATCCATTCTGGACGGACAAAAACCATATCTGCAGATCGTGTTATTGATTTTGTAACAAAAAAGCAGCTTGAGGTTGAGTGGATTCTTGAAACGCATATCCATGCGGATCATTTAACAGGCTCTGCCTACATAAAAGAAAAGCTAGGTGGTAAAACGGCCATTAGTAAGCATATTCTAAAAGTTCTGGAAACATGGGAACCCATCTTTCACAATGAGGAAGATACCCCTCTAAACGGCTATCAATTTGATTACACTTTTGACAATGATGAGGTTTTTAAGGTTGGACCTTTTGAAGCAAGGATAATTCACACACCAGGGCATACACCAGCGGACACAACATATATTATTGGTGATGCTGTCTTTGTTGGCGATGCCATGTTTTTACCAGATGTCGGAACAGGACGATGTGATTTCCCTGGTGGTAACGCAGAGGATTCATATAATTCGTCACGAAAATTATTTGACTTGCCCGATGATTATCGTATGTATGTTGGACATGATTACCCACCTAGTAATAATCGTGGTCCACAGTGCATGACAACAATCGCAGAGCAAAAGAGACAAAACGTGCGTGTTCATGATGGTGTTAGTAAAGATGAATATGTTACTAAACGTAATAAAGATGACTTTGGTAAAGATGTACCAAAATTATTATTACCTTCCATTCAGGTGAACTTACGTGGCGGCACGTTTGGGCTATCGACTGAAGGGGTTCAATACGTAAAATTGCCAGTTGATAAAATATAAGGATAAAAATAGGGGTTATTTATGATATTTGATTTAGATGCCGTTTTATTGGCACGCTTACAATTTGCTTTCACAATTTCGTTCCATATTATTTTCCCTGCCTTTACGATTGGTCTAGCTAGTTGGCTTGCCGTTGTTGAGGGGCTTTGGTTAAAAACAGGTAAAGAAATTTATCAAGAAATTTATCGCATGTGGATTAAGGTTTTTGCGGTGGCTTTTGGAATGGGCGTGGTTTCAGGCGTCGTAATGTCTTATCAATTTGGAACAAACTGGTCTGTTTTTTCCGATAAAGTTGGTAATGTTATCGGTCCGCTTTTAGGCTATGAAGTGCTAACGGCTTTCTTTTTAGAGGCCTCTTTCCTTGGTATCATGTTATTTGGCTGGGGACGTGTGACTAAAAAAATGCATTTTGCATCAACGCTTATTGTTGCATTTGGCACATTATTATCGGCTTTTTGGATTTTATCCGCCAATAGCTGGATGCAAACACCACAGGGGTTTGAGATACGTGATGATGGGCTATTCTACCCTACAAGCTGGATGGAAATTATTTTCAACCCCTCTTTTTTTCCGCGCTTTTTTCATATGGTGACTGCGGCATACTTAACGACTGCTTTTGTGGTTGGCGCCGTTGGGTCGTATTATTTATTAAAAGATAAATTTCGCGAGCATGCTAAAGTCATGGTGACCATGGCAATGCTGATGGCTTTCTTTGTTGCCCCCTTGCAACTTGTGATTGGTCATGAGCATGGAAAAAATACGATGGAACACCAACCGATTAAGGTCGCTGCAATGGAGGGTAATTGGGAGCGTGGCACAAACAAACCTCTCTATCTTTTTGGGATACCTAACGAAGAAACAGAGACAACTGATTACGCTATTAAAGTACCAAACGGTGCAAGCTATGTTTTAACAGGGAAACTAGACGGCGAAATCCCCGGCCTTAAAGATGTTGCTAAAGAAGACAGGCCGCCTGTGGCTATTGTGTTCTGGTCATTTCGTGTGATGGTTGGTTTGGGTATGCTTATGATACTGACCGGTCTTGTTGCAGCTGTTCTATTTTGGCGTAAAAAACTTTTTGATTACAAATTATTTCAGGGTTGGTGCATTTTAATGGGACCTGCGGGCTTTATTGCTATTCTTGCAGGATGGTTTGTCACTGAGGTTGGCAGACAGCCTTTTACAGCCTACGGCGTTTTAAGAACATCTGAATCGATATCACCCGTTATTGCAGAGCAAGTGGCCATTTCTCTGGCGTTATTTGTTATTATTTATACGCTCATATTTGGGGCAGGGGTTTATTATATGTTTAAAATTTGGCGCAAAGGCCCTGCCATTATTGGTGATGGTCAAAAATATTATTACGATCATAGTATGGAAGCTTCAATGGGGCGGATTATCTCAGATGAGATTTCTGATATAAATGAAAAAGGGAAAAAGTAATGTTGGATTTTTCAGGATTTTTAGATTTACCCCTTATTTGGGCATTGCTTATTGCAACGGCAGTATTTCTTTATGTGCTTCTTGATGGCTTTGATTTAGGGATAGGAATTTTATTTCCCCTTGCGCCGTCGAATGAATGCAGAAGTCGCATGATGAATTCTATCGCACCTTTTTGGGATGGTAATGAAACATGGCTTGTTTTGGGTGGTGGTGGCTTGTTTGCTGCCTTCCCCCTTGCTTATTCCATTATTATGCCCGCACTTTATATGCCCATTATTCTTATGCTTTTAGGACTTATATTCCGGGGCGTTGCCTTTGAGTTTCGTTTTAAGGCTTCAGAAAAAAGAAGATGGATTTGGGATAGCGCATTTCATTTTGGATCTTTAACTGCCTCTTTTATGCAGGGCGTTGTTCTTGGTAATTTTATTCAAGGGGTAGAGGTAACTGATAGGGCTTTTTCTGGCGGTGCGCTAGATTGGGCAAATGGCTTTGCCCTTATGACAGGCATTGCTGTTGTCTTTGGATATGCCTTATTGGGTAGCACATGGCTGATTATGAAGACAGAAGGCATAACACAATTATGGGCGCGTCAGGTTGCTAAATACAGCCTTGTCCTTGTTGTCTTCTTTATGATTGTGGTTAGTATCTCAACACCGTTTATAGATGATAGAATGTTAAATGTCTGGTTTTCATTTCCAAATATGATTTATTTATCGGTTATTCCTCTTATCACGTTTATTTGCACAATCATGCTTATTCGCGCTTTGAGGAGAGAGTATGAATATCAGCCTTTCTTGTTTTCAATCGCGCTCTTCCTTTTATGCTATATTGGCTTTGGAATTAGCATGTATCCATGGATTGTGCCGTTTCACTTTGATATTTGGCAAGCGGCTGCGGTATCAACATCGCAATCTATTTTATTAATAGGAACAGCAATTTTCTTGCCTATCATATTGGCTTATACAGCCTTTAGTTTTTACACTTTTAGAGGTAAAAGTTCACATGAAGCCATGTACTGATATTATGAAGCCCTATTTTGACAAACTAAGCCCAAAGCAAAAGCAATGGTCTTGGTTTATTGGATTATGGTTTTTAGGGTTATTTACCGTTAGCGTGATTGGCTACGCCATAAAATTTTTGATGTTTTGGCAATTGTAACTATAAAAAATTTTATGTTGAGTTTAGCAATGTCATTTGCTAGTCGTAGTGCATGCATTTTAGAAAATTCATATCTATATGGGCCTTATTGGCCTTGATGATTGGGCAAGTTACACTTGCCCAACATAGCGCGTCCCATATTGATCATGTTTTTTCTCAAGAAGTTGCTGATTCCCATGCCGGGCACGATGAACACTATCATGATGAACACCATCATGATGAGGATCATGAAAAGCACGAATGTCCTGAATGCTTACTCACAAAATCACTGCAAACAGCTTATTATAATGCCTCGATCGTACTCTCTTTTGTGCAACAGGCAGATGAGTTAATATTACAGCAACAATATTTTATAACGTCTTTAAATCGATACAAGGCGCATCCTCCCCGCGCACCACCTGCCATTCTTATCTAAATCAAACTTTAATTTATAAATTTATTAGATAAGAAAGGGCATACCCATGTCTAAAAAACTGTTATTGGCGGCTAGTGCAGCCGTTTTACTAAACATGCCACCTGCTTTGGCGGCTAGCGATGCGGACTTAGAGGTCATTAAATCTGAAATTCAATCCATGCGCGAAGCGTATGAAAGTAAGATTGAGCAATTAGAGAGAAAAGTTCAAACTTTAGAAGCACAGCAGACTACAACGGCTCAAAAAGTTGAAAAAACTCAAGAAACTGTTGCTGCAAATGCTTCAAGTGTACCTGCTACGGCTCAAAGAAGTATTAGAGATACAAGCTTTAACCCTGCTGTCGGTGTTATCATCAACGGTCAATATAGTAATTTCTCTGAGGAAGAAGCAGATATCGCAGGTTTTGCTATCGGAGAAGAGGCTGAACGTGGTGATGAAGGTTTTGGTCTGGAACATACAGAACTTAACTTCTCTGCTAATGTGGATGATAAATTCCGTGGATCAGCGACCATTGCTCTGCATGAACATGATGGAGACACAGAAGTTGAGATTGAGGAAGCTTTTGTTGCGACAACAGCGCTGCCTGCAGGATTGGAAGTTAAAGCAGGTCGCTTTTTCTCTGAACTTGGTTATTTAAACTCTCATCATAGCCATGCAGATGATTTTGCAGATCGCCCGCTTCCTAACCGTGTGTTTCTGAATGGTAACTATGGGGATGATGGGGTGCAGGTCTCTGCTGTTCTTCCAACGTCTATTTACACCGAAATTGGTGGCGGTGCATTCCGTGGTGATGATTTCCCGGCAGGGGGCGCAGACGGCAATGATATTGGCGCTTGGACAGCCTATGGTCGTGTTGGCGGTGATGTTGGTGAGAACACCAGTTGGCGTTTAGGTCTTTCAACTTTACAGGCAGATGGAATTAGCCGTGATGGGAATGAAGATCTGGTAAACTTTAGCGGGGATAGCAGTCTTTATATTGCCGATGCCCGCGCTGTTTATGCTCCAACTGGCAATAATGCCGAGCAGGAAATTATCTTCCAAGGGGAGTATTTTATCCGTGATGAAGATGGTACTTATGAAGATACTGATGCAGGCACTGGCGCTATTAATTATGATGATAGCCAAAGTGGTTGGTATGCACAGAGCATTTATAAGTTTCACCCTCAATGGCGTGTTGGCGCAAGATATAGCCAGCTTTATGCAGGTGATGTCCCAGCAGGCCTAGTGGGTAGTGCTTTAGATGATGGCGGTCATGATCCGTGGGCAGCAACTGCAATGGTAGATTGGACAAATAGTGAGTTCTCTCGCATTCGGGCGCAATTTAGCCGGGAAGAAGTGGCCAATGATTCTGATGATAATCAATTCACCCTCCAATATATCATGAGCCTCGGCGCGCATGGTGCACATAATTATTAAGGGTACTAAAATGAAAAAATTATCTTTAATGATAATAGGTTTGGGGATGCTTTTGGCATCCCCAATGCCTGCTTTTGCGAAAGTTAATATCTTTGCCTGTGCCCCTGAATGGGGGGCGCTAGCAAAAGAAATAGGCGGTGATAAAGTCGATATTTATAATGCCTCTAATGCCAATCAGGATATTCATCACATGCGCGCTAAGCCAAGTTTACTTGCGGCGATGCGTAAAGCAGATTTGGTGATTTGTAGTGGTGCATCACTAGAAATTGGCTGGCTTCCTATATTGCTAAATAAGGCTGGAAATAATCAAGTGCAAGATGGTGGCATAGGGTCGATAATGGCTTCTGATTATGTGCCGCTTTTAGAAGTGATGCAAAATGTTGATCGCTCTATGGGGCATGTCCATCCCGAGGGTAATCCGCACGTTCACCTAGATCCTAATAATATAGCTCTTGTATCAAAAGTGATTGCCGAGAGATTATCTGAAATAGATTCATCTCACTCTAGTTATTATGAGGCGCGACAAAGTTCTTTTGACGAAAATTGGGCGAAGGCTGTCACGCAATGGGAAACACAAGCTGCTAATTTAAGGGGAGCGAATGTTGTGGTTTATCATAAGAGCTGGACGTATCTTTTAAACTGGCTAGGTATCCAGGCAGTTGCTTCATTAGAGCCAAAACCTGGAATTCCCCCTAATGCATCTCATCTTGAAAAAGTGCTTCAAGATATTCAAGGTAAAAATATCAAGGGTATATTAATTGCGCCTTTTGAAAATGAAAAAGGGGCGAAATGGCTGTCAGAAAAAGCGAATATTCCAATTATAAAACTTCCTTTTACAGTGGGCGGAAATAATCAAGCAACAGATTTAAAAATTATGTTTGATGACACGTTGAATCGCTTAAATAATATAGATTAATAATGGAAAATTTGATCAGCATAATATCTTTACTCGCTCCAGCCTTTATGGCTGGGGCACTTATATCTCTTGTACATGTGCCTTTAGGACAAGAGGTATTAAAAAGAAATATTATCTTCCTTGATTTAGCGGTAGCGCAGTTTGCAGCATTAGGGATGATAGCGTTTCAAATATTTATTATGATTGATGAATATAGTCTTTTATCAGGATATGGGCGGTTAGCTGCTGGTTTACTTGCTGCTATTATATGCGCGATCATATTCCATTTTCTTGAAAAAAAGTCAGGCCAGTATCAGGAAGCCCTGATTGGTTGTGCCTTTGTTTTAGCGGCGTCTATGGGGCTTTTACTTGTTGCCAATAGTCCGCATGGCGGTGAGGAAATTAAAGATATTCTGGAAGGGCAAGTGCTATGGACAAGTTGGAGTCATATAATTTTTGTTGCTCCTATATTTATAAGCGTTTTTATAGCTTGGATACTTTTTAAAAATAAAAGATCATTTTTATTCTACCCATTATTCGCAATTACTATTCCATTTTCAGTGAGCATGATTGGCGTTTATTTGGTCTTTGCTAGTTTGATTTTTCCTGCATTAGCGGTCGTTAACTCCAAAAATAAATTAGGTGCAGGTTATATGATTTCAGTTACCTCGTATCTTACAGGCTTAATAGCATCTTATTTATTTGATTGGCCCGCAGGCCCTTCTATTATCTTTTTATTGTCTATCATAAGCTTTAGCTATTTTTCCTTAGTTAAAAATAAATAGCTTATTGATCATTTTCGTGATTATCCTCTAGCCATACCCTACAGGACGCTTTTTGGAGAATAGTTCCTGCTCGTCTGGCTACATCTTTTTTTATAATGTGTGGAGACAAGTTATTAACAAATGGCTAGATAGCCTCATTTACTGTTTTTGGGAAGGTTTTATACTTTTAAGCCTATAGAATCACATTTGGAGCCGATTCATGAAATGAGGGTTTTGTGGCCTCTATTTTTGGGAATCAGGTGCGCTATTTTGGGGTTTAGAATAACTTTTTTAACGGAGCCTTGTTCAAAACCAAATGTATTAAATTTGAATAAGAAAAAATAATGTAATTATTCCGATAACTTAGCATCAAAAATCCCCGTTTCGGATAAATTGTTATTTTTTTCAACTATATGTTGACCAATCTTGAGACTGCCCATACTATATATAGTGTTAATAGGGTTTTCGCCCGACTAATCATATTTTAGATTTATCCACAGACTTTTGCCGTTTTTATCAATGGTGAAAGCTCCTTTTATCTCTAGTTTGTGACAGTTCTAAGAAGCCTTTTTGACCTATAAAATGACAGAATATAAATCAAAGAATTCAAACAAATAAGAAAAAGGAAAATCCCATGAATGTTACAGTCTACAGCAAACCATCATGTGTTCAGTGTGTCGCTACCTACAGAGAGTTAGAGCGTAAGGGTGTGACTTATAATGTTGTGGATTTAACTGAAGATGACAGTGCGTTTTCTAAAGTTCAAAGCATGGGATACAAGCAAGTGCCGGTTGTTATCGCGGGCGATGAACATTGGGCAGGGTTTCGTCCCGACAAAATTGGTGCATTAAGCGTATAAAGATTTAGGCGAAATGTATCAACTCATCTACTTTTCAACTCAATCAGGAAACACACATCAGTTTGTGCAGCGATTAGGCATACCCAATAAGCGTATCCCTCTATCGCCTAAGGAAGAGATGATTAATGCAGATGAGCCGTTTATTTTGGTAACGCCAACCTATGCGGATAATGATGGGAAGGGCGCCGTCCCTAAGCAGGTTATAAAATTTTTAAACAATGAAAATAACCGAAAGCTAATGGTTGGGGTTATCGCCGGGGGAAATACAAATTTTGGTCAATACTATGGGTATGCAGGCAATGTTATTTCGAAAAAATGTAACGTGCCGCTGCTTTATAAATTTGAATTAACAGGAACTTTAAGAGAAATACAAGACGTACAAGAAGGGGTCGCTAAACTATGGGAACAGCACAACAAAAGACGAAAGCGAGCATAATGCCAGAAGGTGACGCATTAAAGAAAATTATGGCGGCGAATATGCCAAAAGACGCGGCTGCGGAAAACATACGTGTTGATAGCGGTCTGGATTATCACGCTTTAAATGCGATGCTGAATCTATTAAATGAAAAGGGCGAGATCCAGTTCGATAAGGATAAAGAGGCTGTTCGCGAATATTTCTTACAGCATGTGAATCAAAACACTGTTTTCTTTCATAATTTAGAAGAAAAACTCGGCCATTTGGTTATGAACGGATATTACGAAAGCGAAGTCTTAGAGCAGTATGATTTTGATTTCATTAGCGCGCTTTACCAGCATGCTTATGCTAAAAAATTCCGTTTTCAAACATTTCTTGGCGCGTACAAATATTATGCGGCCTACACCCTTAAGACATTCGATGGTCAGCGTTACCTAGAGCGTTATGAGGACCGCGCTGTAATGACGGGTCTTACTCTAGCGCGCGGTAATGAGGCCATGGCTAAGCAATTGGTTGATGAAATTATTGACGGGCGCTTCCAGCCTGCAACGCCAACTTTCTTAAATGCGGGTAAGAAGCAGCGCGGCGAGCTTGTGTCATGTTTCCTTCTTCGTGTTGAAGACAGCATGGAGTCAATTGGGCGCGCGATTAATTCGGCGTTACAGCTTTCAAAACGGGGCGGCGGCGTTGCTTTAATGCTCACCAATATTCGTGAGAAAGGTGCACCAATTAAGAAGATTAAAGGACAATCATCGGGTATTATTCCTGTTATGAAACTTTTGGAAGATTCGTTCTCTTATGCGAATCAGCTGGGGTCTCGTCAGGGCGCTGGCGCTGTTTACTTGAATGCGCACCACCCTGACATCATGAGCTTTTTTGATACTAAGCGTGAAAACGCGGATGAGAAGATTCGTATCAAGACCCTTTCATTGGGCGTTGTTATCCCAGACATCACATTTGAGCTGGCTAAAAATGACGAGGATATGTACTTATTTTCTCCGTATGATGTGGAGCGTGCATATGGTAAGCCGTTTTCAGAAATTTCAGTGACGGAAAAATATCATGAAATGGTCGCTAATCCGCGTATTACGAAGAAGAAAATAAAGGCGCGTGATTTCTTTCAGACAATTGCGGAAATCCAATTTGAATCTGGCTATCCGTACATTATGTTTGAAGACACGGTGAACAGGGCAAACCCGATTAATGGGCGTATTACGATGAGTAATCTATGTTCTGAAATCCTTCAAGTGAGTGAGGCCAGCGAGTTTAATCCTGATCTAGGCTATGCACATTTGGGCCGTGACATTTCTTGTAACCTTGGATCAATGAACATTGCAAAAGCAATGGATTCACCTGATTTTGGGAAAACAGTTGAGACAGCTATTCGCGCTTTAACGGCTGTATCGGATATGAGTAATCTTGAATCAGTGCCATCGGTTGCCGAAGGCAATAGAGCCTCGCATGCTATTGGCTTGGGCCAGATGAATTTGCATGGTTACTTATCGCGTGAGCGTATTTTCTATGGCTCTGAAGAGGGTATTGATTTTACCAATATGTATTTTTATACAGTGACTTATCATGCGATTAAGGCATCAAATGCCATTGCAAAAGAGCGCAAGGAAACATTTAAAAACTTTGAAGATTCCAAATATGCCTCTGGTGAGTATTTTGATAAGTACACCGAAAAAGTGTGGGAGCCTGCAACAGATAAAGTCCGTCAGCTTTTTGCCGATAGCGGTATTGACATCCCAACGCAAAAAGATTGGGAAGCGCTTAAGAAATCAGTGATGAAACATGGCATTTATAATGCGTATCTTCAGGCTGTCCCGCCAACAGGGTCGATTTCTTACATTAATAATTCAACGTCGTCGATTCACCCGATTGCATCGAAAATTGAAATCCGTAAAGAAGGTAAAATTGGCCGCGTTTACTACCCAGCTGCCTATATGACGAATGATAATAAAGAATATTATCAAGATGCGTATGAGATTGGGCCAGAAAAAGTGATTGATACCTACGCCGCGGCAACGCAGCACGTGGATCAAGGCTTATCGCTTACTTTATTTTTCCCTGATACGGCGACGACACGCGATATCAATAGAGCGCAAATTCGGGCATGGAGAGCAGGTATTAAAACAATTTATTATATCCGTATTCGTCAGATGGCCCTTCAAGGGACAGAAGTTGAAGGCTGTGTTTCCTGTAGTTTGTAAAGAATCTCAAAAATACCAAGTAAGAGGAAAATGATATGAGTGCAAATTTGAAAGTAGTTGAAACCAATTATATTAGCCGTGTTCAGGCGATAAACTGGAATAAAGTGCAAGATGAAAAAGACTTAGAAGTCTGGAATCGTTTAACATCAAATTTTTGGTTGCCCGAAAAAGTGCCATTATCCAATGATGTTCAGTCATGGGCATCGCTGACCGGGCAAGAACAGAGATTGGTTATTCGTGTGTTCACGGGTCTGACATTGCTTGATACGATACAGGCTAATGTGGGTGCGCCAAAATTAATGGAAGATGCGATTACGCCGCATGAAGAAGCGGTGCTCACGAATATTGCCTTTATGGAATCAGTTCATGCGCGATCATATTCTTCTATCTTCTCAACATTATGCACAACGCGCGATATTGATGAGGCGTTCCTATGGGCAGAAGAAAATAGATATTTGCAGCGTAAAGCATCGCTTATCTTGGAAGAGTACGATGCGGATACACCGCTTAAGAAAAAAGTGGCGAGTGTATTTCTTGAGAGCTTTTTATTCTATTCAGGTTTTTATCTGCCGATGTATCTCTCGAGCCGGGCAAAATTGACGAATACGGCAGATCTTATCCGTCTTATTATTCGTGATGAAGCGGTTCATGGTTATTACATTGGGTATAAATTCCAAAAAGCCTATAATGATTTGACTCCTATGGAACAGATGGAAATAAAGGATTACGCCATTTCCATGATGTTAGAGCTTTATGATAACGAAGTGAAATATGCAGAAAGTCTTTATGATGATGTTGGCCTTACTGAAGATGTGAAGTCCTTCCTTCATTATAATGCAAACAAAGCGCTCATGAATTTGGGATTCGATGCGATGTTTCCTGAGGAAATGACGAAAGTTAATCCCGCGATTTTATCAGCACTATCTCCTAATGCAGATGAAAATCATGATTTCTTCTCTGGTTCTGGCTCATCCTATGTGATTGGCAAAGCTGTTGAAACGGAAGATGCTGACTGGGATTTTTAATCTGAAATAACAACATAATAAAAGGGCTCCTCCTTTATA
Organism: Alphaproteobacteria bacterium; assembly: GCA_009995595.1. Lineage (GTDB taxonomy): Bacteria > Pseudomonadota > Alphaproteobacteria > Micavibrionales > Micavibrionaceae. The sequence continues at coordinate 36,234 of JAACPE010000004.1, read as the reverse complement.
AGTGGGGAGCTTTTTTATTATTCTATGATATATTTTTGAAAAATAAATATCTGCAAAGAATGCGGATATAAATAAAAGCATAAGGAAGAGATAATGAAAACACGTGCCGCCGTGGCCTATAAGGCTGGAGACCCCCTGGTCATCGAAACTATTGATTTAGAGGGGCCAAAAGCAGGGGAAGTCCTTATTGAGAATATGGCGACAGGCGTGTGCCATACTGATGCTTTTACCCTGTCAGGCGATGACCCAGAAGGTGCGTTTCCTGCCATATTAGGGCATGAAGGGGCAGGGATCGTAAGAGAGGTTGGCGCTGGTGTGACGTCAGTGGCGGTTGGGGATCATGTTATACCGCTTTATACGCCCGAATGCCGGGAGTGTGACTTTTGCCTTAATCCAAAAACCAATTTATGCCAAAAAATACGTTCCACTCAAGGGGCAGGGCTCATGCCTGATGGGACGAGCCGTTTTTCTGTGAATGGGCAGCAAGTTCTTCATTACATGGGGTGTTCGACGTTTTCGAACTTTACGGTGTTACCAGAAATTGCGCTGGCAAAGGTGCGTAAAGATGCACCCTTTGATAAGATTTGTTATATTGGTTGCGGTGTGACAACGGGCATTGGCGCCGTGGCGTTTGATGCCAAGGTTGAGCCAGGCTCTACCGTTGCGGTATTTGGATTGGGCGGCATTGGTTTGAATGTCATACAAGGCGCAAAAATGGTGGGAGCAAGCCGTATCATCGGTATTGATTTAAACCCGTCCAAAGTCCCTCTAGCAAAAAAATTTGGTATGACGGATTTTATTAATCCAAAAGACACACCTAATGTAGTTGAGGCGATTTGTGATTTAACGCGCGGCGGCGTTGATTATTCTTTTGAATGCATTGGCAATGTTGATGTGATGCGCCAAGCGCTGGAATGTTGCCATAAAGGATGGGGCGAAAGTATTATTATTGGCGTTGCAGGCGCAGGTAAGGAAATCTCGACGCGTCCGTTTCAATTGGTTACAGGGCGCGTATGGCGTGGCTCAGCCTTTGGTGGGGCGCGGGGGCGAACGGATGTTCCAAAAATTGTTGATTGGTATATGGAGGGGAAAATTAACATAGATGATTTAATCACCCATACGATGCCGCTAGAGGAGATCAACACAGCGTTTGATTTGATGCATGATGGAAAGTCAATCCGCAGTGTTGTCGTGTTTTAATGAGACAGATTGAAACCCATAAATGTTTTGGCGGCAGTGTAAGCGTATGGGAGCATGAGAGTGACGTTCTGCTGTGCACTATGCGATTTTCTATTTTTTTGCCGCCGCAAACAAATCAGGGCGCTGTTCCGTTTATAACCTTTTTATCAGGCCTAACGTGTACACACGACAATTTTACAACGAAGGCTGGAGCGTATAGTGAAGCGGCAAAACTTGGTATTGCCATTATCGCGCCGGATACGTCACCGCGCGGTGACCATGTTCCAGATGATGAGGACTCCTATGATTTTGGAAAAGGGGCAGGTTTTTATCTGAATGCGTCACAAGAACTTTGGGCGAGGCATTATCAAATGGAAGATTATATTGTAAAAGAATTGAACGATATTGTTTGTCGTAATTTTTCCTTGTTGCCTGATAAGCAAGGGCTTTGTGGGCATTCAATGGGTGGGCATGGTGCGCTAACGCTTTATTTTAAATATCCGAACCAATATAAATCTGTTTCTGCTTTTTCCCCTATTGTTGCGCCCTCACAAGTGCCATGGGGGCATAAAGCCTTTAAAGGGTATTTAGGAGATGATGAAACATTATGGGTTAATCATGATGCAGCGGCGCTCGTGCTTAAAGCAAAAAATGCTCAGAATAATAATGAAATATTAATTGATCAGGGATTGGCTGATCCATTTTTGCAGGAACAATTAAAGCCAGAAATTTTTGAACAAGCCTGTCAGAGTGCTAACCAGAAACTGCGCTTACGTCTTCATGAGGGCTATGATCATAGCTATTATTTTATTCAAAGTTTTATAAATGATCACATTGCCCATCATGTAATGTGTTTAAAATAAAAAATTATTCTTATTAATCGGCCTGTTTTACCCTAATTTTATTTTTACCAAGGGCGCTACCGTGCAATTGTTTGATGGCTTCAATTCCCTCGTGCTCTAACGCCATTTCGACAAAGCCAAAGCCTTTTGATCGCCCTTTGTCTTCATCCATCACCAAAGTGCAAGATTTGATATTGCCGTAATGTTTGAATAATTTAGCAAGGGCGTCTTCGGTGAAATCACGCGGAAGGTTGAGGGCAATTAGCTTCATTGGAATGTCTCGTTTTATGGTTTCAAATATGCTTAAATATGTATTCATAAACAATAGTGTAAGTAAATCATATGATATTAGATAAATTTCCGGATCCTGATGAGTTCTACAAGACGTATTGGGGACGTAAGCCTTTTGTTGTGCGCCGAGGGATCGATCCTAGCTTGTTTGAAGGGTTTATTGATGGGGATACGCTTGCAGGGTTGTCATTAGAAGAAGAAATAAAATCACGCATTATTATCACTGCACCAGAGGGTGGCCAGTGGCAATGTGAGCATGGGCCTTTCGAAGAAAGCCGCTTTTCCGCTTTAGGGGATTATAATTGGAGCTTGCTTGTGCAAAATGTTGATCGTTACCATCCTGAGACGGCAGCGCTTTTAGAGCATTTTAACTTTTCTCCACGCTGGTTGCTTGATGATATTATGGTCAGCTATTCTGCCGTTGGGGGAAGTGTTGGGCCGCATACGGATAGTTACCATGTTTTTCTTGTGCAAGGCATAGGCAGGCGCTCATGGAGAATTGCGAATGATCCTATCGAAAATGAAGAATGCATTGAAGGACTTGATCTCAAGGTTTTAAAAGATGGTTTTGATGGGCAAGAAGTGGAGGTTACCGTTGGCGATGTTATTTATTTACCGCCCAATTTTGCTCATGAAGGTGTAACTTTAGAAGAAGCAATGACGTTCTCTGTGGGGTTTTTGGGCCCCAAGATATCAGAGCTATTCATAGAATATGGCTATTATCTTGAAGAGATGGAAACTGATAATGCGCGCTATCTTGGACAGGGACTGAATGCACAGAGTGCTGGGGTGGAGGTTACGAGCCAAGCAAGTAGCACTATATGCCATATGATGAAAGAGTCGCTTGAGCTAAATAATTTTGAACGCTGGCTTGTTCAGTATTTTGCAAGGCTAGAGCCTGAAGAAGATGAGGGGGAATATGAGCAAGATTAGCATAGAGCAATATGTTCTATTGTGATGACTATACTGCTTGTATTATGTAAAAATAATCTAGATATGCCTTAAGGTTGAGTAACTACTAAGAGCAAATAATTTTTTCATTATTTCATGAATAAAGACTTGATTTACCTGCCTGTTAACGACTATAAAGCTCTGTCTTTAAGACCATTTCTTTGCGTCCCGTTCGTCTAGGGGTCTAGGACACCGCCCTTTCACGGCGGCAACACGGGTTCAAATCCCGTACGGGACGCCAATTTTATTCAATAAAATCAATGACTTAGATAATTATTGTTCCTTTAAAGCGCTATTTCAGTGGCTTTGAATCTCTAGCCATTTGGTTTCTAAATTTTCTAAATTTTTGGTGATTTGTTCGTAGTTATCTTGTTCTTTAATGATTTGATTTTTGTCTTGTGTGTAGAAACTCTCTAAGCTCATGCGTGTTTCTAGTTTCGATTTTTCTGATATGAGTTCCGCTATCTCTTTTTCTAATTTTTCAATAACTTGAGGATTGCTAGGTTTTGTAACGTTTTCATGTTGCGGATCGTTTTTTTCTTTCTTCTTTTTGCCTTGTTTACGCTCATCTCGACGGGCTTGTATTGTGAATTTACGGTAGTCTTCCAAATCGCCATCAAAATCCTGACAGGCCCCATCTTTGATAAGCCAAAGTCTATCTGCCACGCGTTCCACCATATTTGGATCGTGGCTGACGATTACAATCGCACCCTGGTAAGCGTTTAGGGCCTGCACAAGAGCTTCGCGTGCGTCAATATCTAAATGGTTTGTGGGCTCATCCAGTAGCAAAAGATGCGGGGCATCAAAGCTCATAAAGGCAAAAAGCAAGCGGGCTTTTTCGCCGCCGCTTAAAGCGCCAATTTTATTATCAGCTAAATCGCGTGAGAAGCCAAAGGCGCCAAGCTTTGCTCGCACAAGATGCTCTCTGGCTTCCCCGTTTTTCTTTTGGAATAAAGCAAACATTTCATGATAGGGCGTTGAATCAACGTCCAGCTCTTCAGTTTGATGTTGGGAGAAATAGCCTATTTTTAATTTATTCGATCGTGTTACATCACCATCCATGACACCTAAGCGATTAGCAATAAGCTTCATGAGGGTAGATTTACCCTCACCATTTGCGCCTAATAAAGCAATGCGATCATCGTTATCAATATTACGGTGAATATTTTTTAAGATGGGTTTGCCCTCATCATATCCAACTTTTGCATGATTAATTGAAATCATAGGGGAGGGGATCTGCTGAGGGTTTGGAAAAACAAACTGTATGGCTCGCTCAGCAATAACAGCATCAACAATATCCATTTTTTCGAGTGCCTTCATACGGCTTTGTGCTTGTCGGGCTTTGCTGGCTTGGGCTTTAAAGCGATCTACGAAAGCTTGCATATGGGCGCGGGCGGCTTCTTGTTTTTCATGCATCTTTTGTTGTAAGCCTGCCGATAAGGCGCGCTCTCTTTCAAAGGTGTCATAATTTCCTGTCGATAATGTAAGTTGCATTTTGTCGACATGGATAACGTGATCAATACATTTATTAAGAAGCTCACGATCATGTGATATAATCATTAAGGTATGGCGGTATTCTAATAGGTAAGTCTCTAGCCACATGATGGCTTCGAGGTCTAAGTGGTTTGTTGGCTCATCGAGCAATAAGATTTCAGGCTCAACGAAGAGAGCTGCCGCCAGAGCCACACGCATACGCCATCCACCACTAAAAGAAGAAAACGGCATTTGGAGTTCTTCTTCTTTGAACCCAAGTCCTGTTAGAAGCATGGAGGCTTTTGCAGGGGCGCTATAGGCACCGATATCATCCAAACGCTGGTAGATTTCGGCAATTTTATTGCCATCTGTTTCGGTTTCCGCTTTATGCCATAGCTCAGCCATTTCTTCGTTCGCGGCCAGAACAACATCGAGCAAAGGCGCGTCAGTTTCTGGCATATCCTGGCGAACCATCCCCATACGCTGACCTGCGCTCACGCTGATTGTGCCGCCATCTGGTATTAAATCGCCAGAAATCAGTTTGAATAAAGTGGATTTACCAGCCCCGTTATGGCCAATAACGCCGACACGCCAGCCATCCATAACGCAAATATTACCGTTTTCGATAATGGTACGGGGGCCGATTTGATAACTCAGGTCTGTAATGTTTAGCATGTATTCTCACTCTATCTTTGCGCGGTTATGGCATATAAATAGGTCAAAAGGTATTATTTTTAGGGATAATATATATTTTGGTGCTCTTTGATTTCCTTGGCGCTGTATTGAGAGTTGTTGTAATATAGCTTTTATTCATTAATCGCCTATAAGGAGCAATAAATCATGGCTAAGTCACAAGATGCAAAAAAGAAAGTTAAAAAAGAGCCAACCCGCACCCCAGCAGAGAAAAAAGCCTTAAAACAAGAAAAGAAAAAGGCTAAAGGCAAGTAATGAGTACGCCTCAAACTCAAGAATGGATTGCCTGCCCGCGCCCAGCAATTGGAGATATTTTAAAATGGAGTGAGCCAATATGGGCTGCGCCCAATAAGCCGCGGGGAAAAAGAGACCAAATTGGTGAGCAAGAGATTGTTGCAACGCTTAGAGCAACTGGCGAGATTCTTGAGTTAGAAGTGATGAGCGTTCATAAGACCTCATCAGGCGATGCCCCGCTTAGTGTTAAATCTGGGGATCATATCCGCCGAAAACAGTCTAGCCTTGAAAAAGGCGCATGTTGTAAGCAGATAGGATAATTTATCGCTGACCCGAGATTAAAGAAATAGATTAATGTTCATTACAAAATTAAATTTGACTATTTAGTCAAATAATGTAATTTGCCTCTCAATTATATAAGAGAGCGCATTGCAAAAAATACCTAAAACAAAAGAAAATCTTTTAAATACTGCCATTTCTCTGGTGTGGCGTAACAGCTATGGCTTAGTGACCATAGATGATATTTGTAAAGAAGCTGGTGTTTTAAAGGGCAGCTTTTATCATTATTTTGGTTCTAAACAAGATTTGACAATCCAATCTCTCGATTATTTCTACACGTCTGTCCGTCCAATGTTTGAGAATATTTTCTCGCCTGAGAAAGAGCCAGTTCAACGTTTTGAGGATTATTGTAATTTTGTGTATAAAAGCCAAAAAGAACTAAAAGCACTATATGGCCATGTGTGCGGTTGCCCATACGCCTCGTTGGGCTGTGAAATGTCAAACCAAGATGATGAAATCAAGCATCGTATCGAAGAAGTTTTTACTCTCACTCAGGGTCTTTTTGCAAAAACGATCAAAGATCTTATCGATGACGGCCTGATTGATGAAAAAGCCAAGCCCACCGATAAAGCCCATAAAGCATACACTTATGTCATTGGTGTCATGATGATGGCACGTATACAAAACGATTTGAACCTGATTAAACGCGAAATGCGATCAGGCCTTTTTAACATTATTGGTATCAACGTCAAAACACCTAAGCCAGCATAACGGCATACGCAAAAACTAAGGAAAAAATAATGGGAAGTATAATAAAATTTATCGTTTTTACAGCCGTTTTACTTGGTATTGGATATGGCGGCTTTACGTTTTATCAGAGCAAAATGAGCGGCCAAAGCCAAGAAGGGCAAGGCGCACAAGCGCAAGGAGGGCAGCCTATGCCCGTGCAAGTTCAGATTGTAAAAAAAGAGCCTATACAAATCTGGAAAGAGTTTTCTGCTCGCTTAGAAGCGGTAGATTTTGCAGAAATTAGACCGCAAGTCAGCGGTGTTATTCAAAAGGTTAATTTTGAGGACGGCGCCCAAGTGAAAAAAGGTGATATTCTGTATGTGATCGATACGCGCCCATATCAAGCTGCTGTCAACCGTATTCAGGCTGACCTTAATGTTGCGCTTAATGAAACTGAGCTTGCTCAAAAAGAATTGGATCGTGCACAAAACCTGATTGAGGTGGATGCGATTTCAAAACGTATTTTTGATGAGCGTGAAAGCAAGCTTGATGTTGCCAAATCACGCGTATCTAGCATGCGCGCCCAATTGGAACAGGCCCAGATTAATCTTGATTACGCAAATGTAAAAGCACCTATCTCCGGCAAAGTGAGCCGTGATGAGATTAAGCTCGGCAATCTTGTTCAAGCTGGGCCAAACGCGCCGCTTTTAACAAGTATTGTTTCGGATGCGGGCATATTTGCCGATTTTGAAATTGATGAAACAACATATCTATCAGAAGTACGCCATATGAGAGAAAATGGCGATGATGCCGCGATACCTGTTCAGCTTATTTTATCAAATGGGGACATTGCCGCGACAGGCGTTGTGCAGAGCTTTGACAATCAAATCGATTCAAGGTCAGGCACAATCAGAGCGCGGGCGCTTTTTGATAATAAGGATAATATTCTCTTACCAGGAATGTTTTCAACCATTAAAATGGGTAGTGCCCAGCCTCATGAAGTGATTGTGATAACAGATCAAGCGATTGGTACCGATCAAAACCGCCGCTTTGTTATGGTTGTTGAAAATAATACTGTGACGATACGTCCAATTACATTGGGGGACTCCATGGACGGAAAAACAATAGTTACCTCAGGTTTGAATGAGGGGGACAAAGTGATTACAGAGGGAATTATGCGTGTGCGCCCCGGTATGCCCGTTGATCCGAAGACATCTGAAGAGATGGCTTCAATGGCTCAGGCTACTGAAACACCGCAGCAATAGCATCAATAATAGTATTTAATTCACTGAAATAGGACCTTTCTTATGAACATATCTGGATTTTTTATTACACGTCCTATTTTTGCGGCAGTGCTATCAATATTAATTTTTATGGCGGGGCTAGTCGCCATGTTTAAACTGCCAATCTCTGAATATCCAGAAGTCTCGCCGCCATCTGTTATTGTCAGTGCGAACTTTCCAGGCGCAAACCCTTCGACAATTGCTGAGACTGTCGCCACACCTTTAGAGGAACAAATTAACGGCGTTGAGAATATGCTTTACATGAATTCTTTGGCAACAACCGATGGCCGCTTAAGTATTACGGTGACTTTTGCAATTGGTACGGATGCTGATTTGGCGCAGCAACTCGTTCAAAATCGTGTATCGCAGGCCTTGCCGCGATTGCCAGAGGTGACTCGTCAACTGGGCGTAACTGTTATAAAAAGCTCGCCCGATTTGACTATGGTGGTGCACTTAACATCCCCTGACGATAGTTATGATATGCTCTATCTTCGCAATTATGCGAACTTAAATATCAAGGATCAATTGGCTAAGATCAAAGGTATTGGTCAGGTGCGTTTATTTGGCTCAGGTGATTACGCCATGCGTATTTGGCTTGACCCAAACAAAGTTGCAGAGCGCGGAATGATTGCCTCAGAGGTGGTTAATTCGATCCGTCAGCAAAACGTACAAGTTGCCGCAGGCCTCATTGGAGGCCCCCCGTATGGTAATGATGTCCTTGTTCAACTTCCCGTCAATGTTAAAGGGCGTTTAGAAACAAAAAAAGAATTTGAAGACATTATCGTCAAGCGTGACGATAAAGGTGTTATTACGCGCCTAAGAGATATCGCCCGCGTAGAGCTTGACTCTGAGAGCTATTCACTGCGTTCATTGCTGAATAATAATCAAGCTGTGGCTATTCCTATTTTTGCTGCGCCAGGTGCGAACGCGTTGGAAATTTCAAATAATGTGCGTGAGCGTATGGAAGAGCTAAAACAGAATATGCCTGTTGGAGTTGATTATTCGATTGTGTATGACCCGACCATCTTTGTAAAAGATTCTATTCATTCCGTGATCATGACACTTTTTCATGCTGTCTTGCTTGTTGTTCTTGTTGTTATTATCTTTTTACAAACATGGCGTGCGTCTATTATTCCATTACTGGCTGTGCCCGTTTCAATTGTTGGAACGCTGGCTTTTATGTATGTCTTTGGTTTTTCTATTAACGTGCTATCCCTTTTTGGGTTAATCCTTGCGATTGGTATTGTGGTTGATGATTCAATCGTAGTGGTTGAGAATGTTGAGCGGAATATTTCCGAAGGAAAAGATCCCGTTGAGGCCACTAAAATTGCTATGAAAGAGGTGACAGGGCCAATTATTGCAACTTCGTTGGTTCTGGCGAGTGTGTTTGTTCCTATTTCGTTTATTAGCGGCCTTACAGGGCAGTTTTATCAGCAATTTGCAATGACGATTGCGATTGCGACATTAATTTCTACCTTTAACTCTCTGACACTAAGCCCAGCATTAGCAGCAATATTGCTTCAAAAGCCAGGTGATAAAAAAGATGCGCTACAAAAAATTATTTCCTTCTTCTTTGGATGGTTCTTTAATGGGTTTAATGCGGCATTTAATAGATCGCAACGACTATATAGTACAGGCATTTGCCGTTTTGTGACGCGCCGTTTTGTGATTATGAGCATATTATTTGCCCTTTTGTGTGTAGCGACCGCTTTTAGTTTCAAACTTGTGCCTAAAGGATTCGTTCCTAGTCAAGATAAACAATATCTTATCAGTTTTGCACAGCTTCCTGCGGGTGCGACATTAGAGCGCTCCGAAGAAGTGATGCGCAAAATGGGTGAGATTGCTCTAGCGCAAGAGGGCGTTGTTGGTGCGGTTCAATTTCCGGGGCTTTCGATTAATGGATTTGTAAACTCATCAAACGCAGGTATTGTGTTTGTTACATTAGATGATTTTAGTAATCGTAAGGCGGATCATTTGAGAGCAGGCGCTATAGCGGGCGCATTACAAGCACAATATAACTCAATTAGCGAGGCTTTTATTGCTATATTCCCGCCGCCACCGGTACAGGGGCTCGGTAATGCTGGAGGTTTTAAACTTCAGGTGCAAGATCGAACTGATCAAGGCTATGCCGCGCTCTCAAATGTCATGGAACAGGTTAAAGGGAGAGCTTATGGCGATCCTGCGTTAGCGGGTATTTTCTCGAATTATAATATTAACGTACCCCAGCTTTTTACAGATATTGACCGCACAAAGGCCATACAATTGGGTATTCCTATGAGCGATATTTTTAGCACAATGCAGATTTATCTTGGATCGCAATACGTGAATGACTTTAATGCGTTTGGCCGCACGTATCAGGTTGTTGCGCAAGCAGATAGTCAATTTAGATCAACGCCAGACGATATTAAACGCCTTCAAACCCGAAATATGGACGGTGATATGATCCCGCTGGGATCTGTAGTAACAATATCTGAGTCCTTTGGCCCTGAAACGGCTATGCGCTATAACGGTTTTCGTTCTGCAGATTTAAACGGAAATGCCGCGCCTGGATTTTCATCAGGGCAGGCTCAAGATGCAATTACCAAAATTTTAGATGAAACGCTTCCCCAAGGAATGGAATTTGAATGGACTGAGTTAACATACCAGCAAATTTTAGCGGGCAATACAGCAATCCTAATTTTTCCAATTTGTTTACTTTTAGTCTTCTTGGTTTTGGCGGCGCAGTATGAAAGTCTAACGTTACCACTTTCTGTTATCCTTATTGTTCCAATGGCTATTTTATCGGCTATTTTAGGACTTTATTTTACAGGGCAAGATAATAATGTGTTTACGCAAATTGCTCTTTTTGTGCTGGCGGGTCTGGCTTGTAAAAATGCAATTTTGATTGTTGAATTTGCCCGTGAGCTTGAAAAACAAGGAAGCAGTATTACAAAAGCTGCCATTCAATCTGCACGCCTTCGCCTTCGCCCTATTTTGATGACATCAATCTCATTTATTGTGGGTGTTTTACCGCTTGTGCTCAGCTCTGGGGCGGGTGCGGAAATGCGCTCTGCAATTGGAATTGCCGTTTTCTCTGGGATGGTCGGGGTTACTATTTTTGGCCTTATTTTTACACCATTTTTCTATGTTGCCATACGAACATTAGAAGACAAAGTCATCGGTCAGTCTAAAAAACAGAATAATGCTTAAGGAAAAGAAGATGACATATAAGTCAGTAATAACCTGTTTGATCGGAAGCTTTTTTTTAGCGGGCTGTATTACAACAGAGCCTCGTTTTGAAAAACCTGTTCAGCCACATAGCTGGGGGACATATCAGAGTGATCTAATCGTTAGAGATGATGTCAGAGCGCTTGGTAATTGGTGGGAGAGTTTTGATGATCCTGTGCTTAATCAACTTATCAATTTATCTTTGAGTGATAGCCCACAACGCCGTATAGCAGAAACGCGAATATTAGAAGCGCGCGGTATTCGCAAAACAACGGCATCTTTCCTATTTCCACAAATTGGGGCATCCGCCGATAGTGGACGTTCTGCTGATGGATTTGCAGGCAGGGCAGGCGATTTTTATGATGCGCGTTTTGATGCCTCATATGAAGTTGATCTTTTTGGTCGTAATCGAAAATCAACAAACGCCGCCGAAGAAAATATTCGTAATTTTGAAGAACAATATCGTGATGTGACATTAAGCCTTATTGCTGAAATGACGCGGGATTATATTGATTATCGTGGTTTTGAAAAACAAGTCAGTATTGCCCGCAATAATTTAACCATTCAAGAAAAGACGCTTGATCTGATCCGCTATCAAAAACAATTTGGCGAAGCAACGCAACTTGATGTCGAGCGCTCAGAAAACCTTGTGAATACAACACGCGCATCTATACCAGAATTTATAAGACTAGCTGATGCGGCGCGTCTTAGGTTATCTGTTTTAACGGGACAATTGCCTGAGGTTGTTACCCCTATTTTAGAGGCTCAAAAGCCCATTCCAAAAACCGTCATTGAACCTGTTTTGCTTGCGCCTTCACAAGTAATTACATTGCGACCTGATATCCGCGCGGCGGCGGCTAATCTGAGGGCGGCAACGTCATTGGCTGAGTTTGAAACGCTTGATTTATTTCCTAAATTTACGCTGGCTGGATTTTATGGGGTGGCAAAGGGTGCATTATTTGATTCAACGTCAATTTGGAATATTGCCGCAGGAACGGCTGTTTCTCTCATTGATTTTGGTCGTATCGAAGGGCGTATTGATGCCGCGCGCGCTATAGAACGCAGGGCATATGAGGGATATCGCTTAACAATTTTAGAGGCTATAGCAGAAGTTGAAACGGCTTTGAGTGATTACGCCCAGCTTAATGAGCAATATGTTCATTTGCTCAAAGCATACGATAATGCCAATACAGCCCTTGGATTATCTGAAACATTGTATAAAGAGGGAGAGATTTCATTTATCAACGTGCTAGATTCTCAAAGAACCTTGAGCAGTGCTGATGCGGCACTTACGGATGTGGAGGCTGAGAAATCTAAGAGCTTAGTGCGGCTTTATAAAGCGCTTGGTGTTTATTAGTCATATCATCTGGTGACAAGTTTGAGAGAATTTATCGCAGTTTTTAGTATTTCAGGATAAGATTCTTTTATGATTAATAAAACGTCTGCTTAACGATGCGCTTTTCTACTTTCATTATAAGCTTAGCTTTATTTTTATTGGCGTTCCCGACTATGTCGAGAGCTCAAAATAATGGACACCCTCATTCTCCGATTATGCTGTCGATTAATGTTAATGAGGGCAATTATCGACCTGCCAAAGTATCTTATTTAGGTACACAAATAGGCGGTGGGCCGAATGTATTTAATTTTGTTCAAACAGGCGATAATCAAAAATTTGTTTCAAATGGATTGTCTATTGGATATCAGCCTTCAGTATCCGCATTAAAAGATTATATATTTTCATTCAGTTTTTCTAATTTTATAGCGTATCAAAGTGAAAATTTTGGAACGTTAGATCCTGCTGGCGGTACGTTATTAATCGCAGGTGTTGGGGTAGGCGCCACAGGCGTAGGATTTGGCTTGCCTGGGCCTAATAATCAAATAACAGAAGGTGCTTATAAAAGCACGCTGGATGGGTATGATGTTGCTCTTGGCGTCAAGAGGTCGATGGCACTATTAGATGATCGTTTAACAGTGTCACCGAGTGTTGGGCTGCAGTATAAAAAATTATGGTCACAAAATATCTTGAGCGGCAATATTCCATTTTTTGTGCGGCAGTTTGGTTATGATACGAAGCTCAATATTGAGAGCTTTAGCCCAACTCTAGGTCTTGATTTAAATTATATGATTGACTCAGGTATCTCTATTTTTGGCGGCGTGCAATATGTGTATGATTTTAATAATGGGAAGGGTTATGATTCATTAGCGTTTACTGGATTTGATACGCAAACGCTGCGCTTAAGCAATGATAAAAGCACGGATAGTCATAAGGCGCATTTGGGCGTGAGTTACACATTCCAAAATTCAATAACGTTTAGTTTAGAGGGGCATTATCAATCGTTGGGAAATACACCTCTTTTGGATGTGCGGACAAGCATTGCTCCTGTCAGATTCTCCTATAAAAAGTCAGAAATTTATAGCGCTGGTTTAAAATTAAGTTATCGTTTTTAAAATATCATGTGATGATGGATTCGTTCGCCATCAGGTCATCAACGGTTATATTTGTTACACCTTCTAGTGTTAAGATACTGATACCAGTTTGTGATGGGTTTCCACTGACATTTATTGAAACAATTGTATTACCATTGTTCTGAGATAGATGAATAAAGTCATTAATATCATCTTGCGCTGGATCGTAATTTTCAATCAGGGCTGAAAAATCTAATTTATCACCTTCATGAACCGAGAAATCTTTAATAATGTCGCCGCCATCAGATAAAGCTTTATAAATAAATATGTCAGCGCCAGAACCGCCATAGAGAGTATCAAAACCATTTCCCCCTGTGATGCGGTCATTACCCTCTTGGCCAAAAATCAAGTCATTGCCATTTCCACCGTTCAGTGTGTCATTTCCACCTATGCGTTTTAATCCTTGGGCCGTTACGACTTCTTGCGCCAGTTCAAGCGCATTATTACTAATATAAGTCATGGTGTTGCCGCGATTCCAAAGGCTTTGGATGGCGCTTTGTCCTGCTTCTAGTTGTGCAAAGACTGCCCAACCATCTCCTGATTGGGTATTAAGGCCGTGAATTTGTGCAAGGATATCTGTGTTCAGCGCATCACCAAAAATAATATCGCCGCTGTCATTCCCGTTAATTGTGTCGTCCCCTACAGAGGCAAGTTTTGTAATCGGGTTTGTTTCCTGCATAACAGCAGAGAGTTGATCCGCTGGAACATTGAGGGCATTACCATCTGAATCAATTACTTCAATATTTGAAATACTACTACCAATACTAATACCAACACCAATGACTTCATCGCTCAGGCTTTGTATCAGAGCGACTTCATTTGAGCCGTCTGCCCCAAGAATATGGTTCATGGCCGATAGTGATGTACGGTTTGTATTGACGGCGTTGCCGTTATTATCAAGGGCAAAGTTGGGGAAACCATCGCTTAAAAAATATGTCGTTGTCGTAGCATTTTGGATAGGCTTATCACTTTGTAACCAGTTAATAGCGCTTTGCAATCCTGCTTCATAATTTGTATATCCTCCATGTGATAGGGTGTTCATAAGCGCGATAGCATCACTATAGCCATCGGCATCTGTTACGTTAAAGCTGCCATTTACGCTGCTGTTAGTGCTAAAAGCGGAAATATGAACTTGTATTGCGCCGCCTGAAAATGTTGAAAAGCTCTCAAGTAATTCATTCACTGAACGCACCATAAGATCAAGTCGGCTCTCTCCTGTGATGGATAACTCTTGCATTGACCCGCTGACATCAAGAATAAAAACAACATTATAATTTTGTGTTTGGTTTTCCATGGTTGCGCCACCAAAATCACCAACAAGACGATCAATGCTATTGCCGCCAGAAATTGCGCCACGGTTATTCCCCACTGCCCAGCTTTGAGTAGATCCTAAGACATCATCAATATTGTTCCCGACAATGAGTCCAGGTGGATCAATAATAATAAAATCTCTCTCTTCAATTGGTTGCTCAATAATAAGAGTCGGTTGATTAAATGCACGATTATTTGATAAATTCAGGTTACCAGAGTCTTTCAGATCGTATGATTCCTCCAAGTCCAAGCGAATATCTAGAGTGTCATAATAATCATCACTTAAAATCGTTTTGATGCCGCTACTATCATCGTAATCGATTCTGAGAGCGCCTGTTTGAGATAAATCTGTTAATATTGTTTTACTGGCTAATATACCCTGCATTTTTCTACCCATTTCCATTATGCTCGGTTCTTAACATGCCGAGATTCCCTATGTACTATTTAAACAAATAAGAGTTTAAATTTACATAATATTACAATGGATTTTAGATAAATTAATCCCAAATTAATAAATCCGAGGCTTGGGTTCTTTTAAATAGGATGTTGATCTTTAGGAGTAGCGGGTTAAACGATAATATCTCCGTTTGCAAAAAGAGTGTTGAGATCAAGGCCAACAGTATCTTCAAATGAAGCGACATTAACAAAATTGACGCCATTTGCCGCACCGTCAATATCAACTGCCATTAATGTATCACCATTGGCTTCTGTGAAGCGAATAAAGTCTGCAATATCATCGTTTACTGAATCGTATGATATAAGATTGGCAACATCAATCTGATCGCCGGCTGCTGTGTTAAAATTATAAACGCGGTCAACGCCATTTAGATTATCAAATTGGAATATATCATGCCCTGATGCGCCATAAAGGCTATCAAATCCATCACCACCATTGAGTGTGTTTAAACCAGTTGAACTGCTTAATGATGATGCGCTCCATTCAATCACATAATTTGTTGCGTATGTTCCAATGTAAGAAAAAATTTCTCCATTGTAACTTGTTCCTAGGAAAATAGAATAATCATAGTTTGGATCGCTATCAATTGGCGCACCACTATACCAATTTGAAAAGGCGCCGCCTGTTGCGGAACCATTTGTGCCGCCGGTCCAATATTGTGTCCCGTTATCACTGCCGCCTTCAAAAACCCATGTTCCTTCCGTGCCAGCATCATTACCGTTCACCCATGCATAATTTGTTCCGGTGAGGGTGAGTATAAAGTCATTTTCTGCCTGTGATGTTATAGCTGCTAGGGAGCCTGCAATACCATCGAGTCCGGTTAGCGTTGCACTTTGAGCCGCTGTATTAGATTGGGTGTAAGTAAAAGCACCTGAAATAAATTGATAAAAACTATTGGTTGAGGCGTTATAGACGACATCTGAGTTTGCCGCCAATATGGCGTCAATTTGTGATTGAACATCGCCCGTTGTCCCTGAGCGCAATACATCATTATCCGCGCCGCCATAAAGCATGTCTGTTCCTGAACTACCAAAGAGTTGATCAAAACCATCACCGCCATAAAGTATGTTTGTTTCGCCTTCGTCCATAACGGCAACAGAGGTAATTGTATTTTCGATGTTACGGCCGATATCTAAATTATCAAACACAATGTAAGAATCATCACCTGCGCTATTACTTGCCGTTTTTAAAATCCCGAATGCAATAGTATGCGTTCCAGCTGTTAAATCACCAATATCTATATTAACGTTAATAAAGCTATTGCTTGTTGGTGTTCCTGCCCGGAACTCTGCAACAAAATCATTGCCATCTAAGCCATAACGAACGCCGTTTATCTCAACGTACATTCTCATATCTTCGCCGGCAGAATGTGTTGGGGCGTGATAGGCGCGGTAATCGAAATTAACACTTAGATTTGTTTCATCTTGTGCGAGGGTGAATGTATTTGTCCACTTGCCAGAAATATTGGTTTCCGCTCTATTATTAACACCGTCTGTATAAACATAAACGGAGCCTCCAGTATTAAAGCCTGTGAAGTATTGGCCATAGGCGTGATTGTCGGCGCTGGGGTCTGTGCCACCAAAACCACCGTCGCTATATACAAACCCATTTGCGCCGCCGTTAAAATCTTCGCTAAAGACGCTGTCGCGGGTAAAAAATGTGACTGTCTCAATTGTTTGTTCAGCAGACGCATAAAGAAGATCATTGCCCGCATCGCCGTAGACTATATCTGAGCCTGTGCCACCATAGACGCGATCATTATCCGCGCCGCCGTAAACTGTATCGTTACCAGCGCCGCCATAAACCTTATCAAAACCAGCATCACCATAAACAATATCATCGCCATCATTGCCTTGTGCGTTATCATTTCCGTCGCCGCCATAGACGGTATCATTGCCTTCATCGCCCATAACAAAGTCATTGCCAGCATCGCCGTAAACGATGTCATCGCCGGCATCGCCGCGAACGCGGTCGTTACCAGCATCGCCATGTGCTATATCATTACCGTCGCCGCCCCACACTGTGTCGTTATCGTCGCCGCCATAAAGCGTATCGTTTCCTGCGTCCCCTTGAACACGATCTAGCCCAGCACCGCCATAAATTGTGTCATCATCATTTTGACCAAAAATACGATCACTACCAGCACCGCCATAAATTGTGTCATTTCCATCACCGCCATAGAGGCTGTCATTGCCAGCATCGCCATTAATCGTGTCACTGCCAAGGCCACCTTCTATTTTATCAAGGCCATCGCCGCCATTGAGGATATCATCACCATCTTCCCCTTTTAAACGATCATTACCTACGCCGCCATAAAGGGTGTCATTACCAAGGCCGCCTTCAAGTGCATCATTACCCTCTTCGCCATGTAAAATGTCATCACCATCGCCGCCTTCGAGACGATCATTGTCACCGCCGCCATATAAGAAGTCATTTCCATTTTCGCCGCGTAAAATATCGTTGCCCGCACCGCCAAAAAGAATGTCATCATCATCCCCGCCAAGGAGCGTGTCATTGCCCAGACCACCACTTAAAACGTCATTCCCTGCATCACCCTGTAAGTTATCAAGACCAGCGCCGCCGACAAGATAATCGTTACCCGCTTCACCCTTAATAAGGTCGTTACCATCTTCGCCAATAATAACGTCGTTACCATTACCGCCGCGTAAAATATCATTTCCTGCCCCGCCAGCGATCTGGTCATCACCATCGCCGCCTTTGGCAATATCATCTTCTGCACCTGCATCAATCACATCATTATTGGCTGTGCCCTTCACAACTTCTGAAGCGCTTGTGCCTTGAACGGTCACCGCATCAAAATCACTTAATGTAGGGTCGATAATTCCAAAAAGATGTGACGTTGCAGAGGTGTCCAAGTTAGATGTGTCGCCGTTGTTTAATGTAAGGGAACTCAGATGGACGCCATCAACATTTCTTCCGTTAATTGAAACTGAATTAATTGTGACTGATCTACCTGCTTCAGAGGAGGCATCTTGAAAACGCAAAGACAATGATGAGGGAAAATCACCTTCAAAATCAAAACGCAGTAAGGATGACACAAACCCCGAGTTTATTGTTAAAGATGAGACAACAACGCCTCCTAATAAAATCTCTAAAATAGGTGCATCGGCGCTGTAGACCGAAGATGCGTTAAAGTTAATAAAAAAACTGCCCATAAATCCTTCTCAAGTATTGGTTTTCCTAACCTGCATACTATTGTAACGATAAATGATAAGATAATTCTTAAATTTATATAAAATTTGAACTAAATTTTAAGCTATTGAAAATAAATAATATTTTCGTATTAACTTGCTAAGGCATAAATGAAATCAAATGCTGTTTCATTAATTGCCATAAGGCAAACCATGAGAAAAACAGCAAGCTCCCAGGGCAGTTTTAAGGTGTGTTTTAAAACAAAAGTGGAATAAGCATAACTGTAAATCCCAAGCAATATAATTGCTGGATAGAGGTCCTCATATGATTTTATACCAAAATGTAATAAAATAATAATAGGCGTGAAGATGACAATACCAATAAGTGCCGACCAATTTGCGACGGTGATGTAGTAAACAAAATTGTCTTTACGCCTCGTCAGATGACAAAAATAGTAAATAAGAACAAGTCCAACAATCATGACAACAATCACCTTGATAAGGAAAAGTAAGGTGATTAGGGATAATGTTGATGTTTGAAGGTTTTCTTTTGCAGCATAGACATAAGGCATGCTGATTAATAAAAGCGGTATATTCAGCGCGGCTATAAGAAAAGATCGCCACATTGCTTTTTTGCCCTCAAAAAAACGCTGAGGCCCTTCACGCATAAAAGTAGCAATCTCAAAACATCCCAATAATGGGTTTTTGTTTATTTTTTGATCATTCATGGTTTATACCTCTTGTTAAGATTAGCATCTTAAAGTGTATGGGAGCAAAAGAGCCTATGATCAAACCAATTGCAATTACAATGGGTGAGCCAGCCGGTATTACCGGGGAACTGACCGTTCAGGCGTGGCAAAAGCGCAAAGAAAGACATTTTGATCCCTTCTTTGCTATTGATTGCCCCGCAAGGTTAAAGGTGGTTGCTCCCGACATCGCTCTGATTGAGATTTCTAGCCCAGAAGAAGCAGCCGCTGTTTTTGATAGGGCGCTTCCTGTTTTAAAGCTGGAACTGGCTGAAAAACCGCAGGTTGGCGTTTTAAATCCCAAAAATGCGGCCAGTGTTATTCAAAGTATAGAGCGTGCTGTGCATTTTTGTTTAGAAGGGCGCGTGGGCGCTGTTGTAACAAATCCCATTCATAAAGCGGCGCTCTATGATGCGGGTTTTAAGCATCCGGGCCATACTGAATTTATAGGTAAGATTTGCTCAGATTATACGGGTGAGGATGTGACGCCTGTGATGATGCTTGTGGCAAAGGGGCTTCGCGTCGTGCCGTTGACTGTTCATATTCCGCTTAGGGACGTGCCAGAAGCCATTTCGGGCGAACTCCTTGAAAATAAATGTAAAATTATAGTGCAGGCGCTGATAGACGACTTTAAAATCGCTTCGCCGCGTATCGCTGTGGCAGGGCTTAACCCGCATGCGGGTGAGGACGGGACAATAGGCCATGAGGATCAAGAGATTATAAGCCCCTCAATTGCGCGTTTGAAAGACAGAGGTTATCATATCTCTGGACCGTATCCCGCCGATACATTGTTTCATGAGGAGGCAAGGGCCCAATATGATATTGCAATTGGCATGTATCACGATCAGGCTTTGATACCGCTCAAAACGCTTGATTTCCATGGGGGTGTCAATGTGACGCTTGGTTTGCCTATTATTCGAACCTCGCCTGACCACGGCACAGCATTAAATATTGCCGGCAAGGGGATTGCGCGCGCCGATAGCTTTATGAATGCCCTCACTATGGCGCAAGAAATGGCAAAAAATAGAGGCGTTTAAAATTTTTATTATTTTGCTAGTCAGGCCTGTATTTTTCTACTATAAAGCAGTTATTCCCCTCTATTTCTAAGGTTAAAAAGCCAAACGGCTCTACGAACCTTTGGCTAAAACGGTGGAAACAAAGCAATTTATTAGGAAATGTTATGCCCAAAAGCAATCCAGTAGAGTTCACAAAAGAAGTAAAGAGTGAGCTAAAAAAAGTCACTTGGCCGTCTAAAAAAGAAATGATCGCAAGCACGATTGCTGTGTTTATCATGGTTATCATTGCGTCGCTGTTTCTGTATTTGGCAGATCAGATTATTGCGTTTTTAGTTTCATTTATTTTGGATTTTGGGTCTTAAGGTTTAAATTATAGAAAAAGGTTAAAGATTATGGCGATGCGCTGGTATGTTCTTCATGTTTACTCAGGTTTTGAGAATAAAGTCTCAGAAGCTATTCACGAAAAAGCTATTAAGTTAAAGCTTACTGAGCGTGTTGGTGAAATTATGGTGCCGACTGAAGAAATAGTAGAAGTAAAGCGTGGGCAACGTGTTCAGGCGGAGCGAAAGTTCTTCCCGGGTTATGTCCTCGCTAAGCTGGATATGAGCGATGAAGTATGGCACATGATCAAAGACACGCCAAAGGTCACAGGATTTTTAGGAGCCAATAATAAGCCGTCTCCGATTACTCAAAAAGAGGCAGATGCCCTTATTAAGCAAATCCAAGAGGGTATAGATAGCCCGCGGCTTTCAGTCCAATTTGATATTGGTGAAGATGTTAAAGTAGTTGATGGGCCATTTGCATCATTTAACGGTGTTGTTGAAGAAATTGACGAAGATAAAGCCAAACTTAAAGTATCTGTGTCTATCTTTGGTCGTGCGACGCCCGTTGAGCTTGATTACAGCCAAGTCGAAAAAGCCTAGTTTTTTTAAATATAAAAAACACGAGAGCGCCTTTTAAGGCGCTTTTTTGTTGCATTATTAAATAAAAGTCCTATAACACCCCTTAATCGCTGTGGGAGATTGTTTCCCCTTGTTCTATTACAGAGCATAAGACCATTGGAAAGTCTGACCACGGCACTCTTTAAAAACTTTTGTTATATGGAGAAAAACAATGGCAAAAAAAATAACAGGTTATATTAACCTGATCATCCCCGCAGGGATGGCAACCCCTGCGCCGCCTATTGGTCCTGCTTTGGGTCAACATGGCGTAAACATTAAAGCTTTCACTGATGAATTCAATGCGAAAACAAGCCACCATGAAAAAGGCATGCCAATTCCTGTTGTGATTTCTGTTTTTGAAGATCGTTCATTCGACTTCATTATGAAACAACCACCAAACAGCTACTTCATCAAAAAAGCAGCGAAAATCAAAGCAGGTGCGAATAACCCAGGAACAGAAATTGTTGCAACAATTCGTTCTTCTCAGGTTAGAGCAATTGCAGAAGCAAAAATGCCAGACCTTAATGCCGTTAATATCGACGGTGCTATGCGTATCATCGAAGGGTCAGCACGCTCAATGGGCGTAGAAGTCGTGGAGGGTTAAGAACATGGCTAAATTTACAAAAAAAATGAAAGCAGCAAACGAAAAAGTAAACCGCGATAGCCTTTACTCAATAGCTGATGCTGTAAAAACTTTAAAAGAGTGTGCCGCGCAGCGTAAGTTTGATGAAACAATCGAAATTGCTATGAACTTGAATGTGGACACAAAGCACGCAGATCAACAGGTCCGCGGCATGGTTACATTGCCCCATGGTACGGGTGCAACTGTTCGCGTTGCGGTTTTCGCTAAAGATGCAAAAGCAGAAGAAGCGAAAAAAGCGGGAGCGGATATCGTGGGATCTGATGATCTTGCTGATATGATCAGAGCAGGTAATATTGACTTTGATCGCTGTATTGCAACACCGGATATGATGCCGCTTGTGGGTCAGCTTGGTAAGGTTTTGGGTCCAAAAGGCCTTATGCCTAACCCTAAATTGGGCACAGTGACACCAGATGTTGCAGCCGCAGTTGAGGCGGCCAAGGGCGGAGCGATTGAGTTTCGCGCTGAAAAAGCAGGGATCGTCCATGCTGGCGTTGGTAAAGCAAGTTTTGATGATAAAAAGCTCATTGAAAACATTCATGCTTTTATTGATGCAATTCGTAAAGCACGCCCAACGGGTGCAAAAGGCCAATTTATTGGTCGTATCTCAGTGAGTTCAACAATGGGCCCAGGCATCAAAATTGACCATACTGGCGGCGAACAAGCAAAAGCTGCTTAATGTATCTAACTTATAATTGACAAAAGGCGCTCTCTTATTGCTAAGGAGCGCCTTTTTATAAAAAAAGGCCTTGACGCGCTATTTAAAATGACTATAACAGCGCCATACCTATCCAAGACCTTGGGTGCTTTTATAGTAAAAGCTTAAATTTCCTGAGATAGATTGGGTTTATAAAGAAGTGGTTTTTGAGACCATTGCCTTATTAACCTTGTTAATGTTTTGGATAGCGGCTTTTTAAGGCCGCTTTTTTATTGATAATTATTTTAAAGAGGATAATCCCATGGGAATGACCCGTACAAGAAAACAAGAAGAAATCGCGATTTTAAAAGAAACGCTTGAGAATTCTGAGATTGTTGTTTTGACGTATAACAAAGGTCTTAATGCAAAAAGCATTACGGACTTGCGTCTTAAAATGCGTGAAAACGATGTCACGTTTAAGATTGTGAAAAACACACTTGCGAAAATAGCGACAAAGGGCACACGATACGAACAGATCGCTGACATGTTTACAGGTCCTGTCGGTATGGCAACAGCAACAGACCCTGTGGCTGCGGCAAAAGTTGCTAATGAATTTGCCAAGAAAAACGATCGCCTTGTAATAATTGGTGGTGCTTATGGTGATATGATTTTGGATGAAGCTGCTGTGAAACAGCTTGCTAGTCTTCCGTCACTTGATGAGCTTCGTTCGAAGATTATTGGTCTTGTTCAAGCGCCAGCGCAGAAAATTGCACAAATTACGCAAATTCCTGCACAGCAATTGGTTGGCGTTACAAAGGCTTACAGCGAAAAAGCGTAAGTTTAAGGGTTTATAGAATTTAATTAAGTTATTTTAATAAGGAGAAAAGAAAATGGCTGCAAATATTGAAAAAATCGTTGATGAGTTATCAGCTCTAACAGTTATGGAAGCTGCTGAGCTTTCAAAAGCACTTGAAGAAAAATGGGGCGTAACTGCCGCGGCTGCTGCAGCTCCTGTTGCTGCTGTTGTTGCTGAAGCTGCTGGCGAAGAGAAAACAGACTTTACTGTTGTTCTTGCTGCTGCTGGTGGTAACAAAATCGCAGTGATTAAAGAAGTTCGCGCAATCACAGGTCTTGGTTTGAAAGAAGCCAAAGACATGGTAGATGGCGCACCTAAAGATGTTAAAGAAAACGTCAAGAAAGACGAAGCTGAAGAGATCAAAAAGAAACTCGAAGCTGCGGGCGCGACAGTCGAACTCAAATAGTTCTTTTTTCGATAATTCAAAAGGTGGGGCGATGGTCGTCCCACCCTTTATCTTTTTGAAAAAGAAATACTATTTGGGAGTAGACATTGGATTTTATTTCGGCTAATTACTGATCACGTTTATGGCGGTAGCCCTCGGGGCTTATCGCCGTTTCGTGCGTTTAGATTTAAAAGCTTTAATAAAACAAGCGTTTAGACTCTCTAAAGACGGCTTTTGACCTTCCGCATAACAATATTATGTTTGGAAAGGCGTCTTAAAATAATACAAAAGACCTGCACGCAGGACATAATCGGCTTTATGGATAAAGCCCTATAAATTGACGACTTTTAGATTAAGGAAATCAGGCATGGCATCGACAGCTAAAAAATCAACATCAGACTATCAGGCAAGTTACACAGATTACAAACGTGTGCGTCGCTCTTTCGGCAAAATCCGCGAAGTTGCGCAAATGCCAAACCTTATTGAGGTTCAGCGTGATTCTTATGAGCAGTTTTTGCAGGCAAATATTCCTGCTTCAGAGCGTGCGATCCAGGGGCTTCACAAGGTTCTTACCGAGGTTTTCCCAATTAAGGATTTCTCTGATAAAGCTGAGATTGATTATGTTTCTTACGAGTTAGAACAGCCTAAATATGACGTTGAAGAATGCCAACAGCGCGGGATGACCTTCTCTGCGCCGCTTCGTGTTACATTGCGTCTATCTGTCTTTGATGTCGACGAAGACACTGGATTGCGCTCTATCCGAGATATCAAAGAGCAAGATGTTTATATGGTGGATATGCCGTTGATGACATCTAATGGAACATTCGTTGTAAATGGTACTGAGCGTGTTATCGTATCACAAATGCACAGATCGCCTGGCGTTTTCTTTGATCATGATGGGGGAAAGACCCACGTTTCTGGTAAATATCTCTTCTCTGCGCGCGTGATCCCTTACCGTGGTTCATGGCTTGATTTTGAGTTTGATGCTAAAGACATGATGTATGTTCGTATTGACCGCCGCCGTAAATTGCCAGTTACAACATTTATGCGCGCCCTCGATTCTGAAGCGACTGAAAAATATAAAGCAGAATGTGAAGCAAACGATAAGCCTCTTGATGATCTTATGGTTCAGGGCATGTCTAATGAAGAAATTCTCTCTACTTTTTATGAAACAATCGTTTATCAAAAAGAAAAAGATGGCTGGAAGATGCCATTTATTGCTGAATCTTACCGCGGTATTAAATTAACATACGACCTTATTGATGCGAAAACAGGTAAGAAACTCGTTGATGCCGGCGAAAAAATTACACCGCGTAAAGCAAAAGGATTTGCTGAAGAGGGGCTGAAGGACATATTGGTATCAGATGAGCAGTTAATTGGCTCTTATCTGGCCGAAGATATCTTTGATGCAGAAACAGGTCAGGTTTATTTTGAAGCAGGTCATGAGATTACTGCTGAAGATATTAAAGGTCTTGATGAGTTTTCAATTAAAGCACTCCCAATCCTTGCGATTGATCATGTTAATGTTGGCCCCTATATCCGTAACACGATGATGGTTGATAAATGTGATACGCGCGAAGAAGCGCTTATCGATATGTACCGCGTAATGCGCCCAGGTGAGCCGCCAACAGTTGATTCTGCCTCTGCCCTATTTAACTCACTTTTCTTTGATCCGGAGCGTTATGATCTTTCTGCTGTTGGTCGTGTGAAAATGAATGCGCGTCTTGATTTAAACGCGCCAGATGATTTCAGGATTTTGAGCAAAACCGATCTTCTTGCCATTTTGCGTTATGTGCATGGTCTTAAAGACGGTAATGGAGAGGTTGACGATATTGACAACCTTGGTAACCGACGCGTTCGTTCAGTGGGCGAGCTCATGGAAAACCAATTCCGTGTGGGTCTTCTTCGTATGGAACGCGCCATTCGGGAGCGTATGTCATCTGTTGAGATTGATACTTACATGCCGCATGATTTGATTAACTCTAAGCCTGCTCAAGCGGCTGTTCGTGAGTTTTTTGGATCATCTCAGCTTTCACAGTTTATGGACCAAACAAACCCATTGTCAGAAATCACGCACAAACGTCGTCTTTCTGCCCTAGGGCCAGGTGGTCTCACGCGTGAGCGCGCGGGATTTGAAGTCCGCGATGTTCACCCAACGCATTATGGTCGTATTTGTCCGATTGAAACGCCAGAGGGCCCAAACATCGGTTTGATTAACTCTCTCGCGACATTCGCGCGCGTTAATAAATATGGCTTTATCGAAGGGCCATATCGCCGCGTTGTTGATGGTAAAGTGACAGACGAAGTCGTTTACATGTCAGCTATGGAGGAAGCAAAATATACAATTGCTCAGGCCAATGCAAAATTGACAGATAAAGGCGGTTTTGAAAACGACCTCGTTTCTTGTCGTCATGCAGGGGACAACTTGATGTCACCAGCCGATCAAATTGATTTTATGGACGTCTCGCCAAAACAGATGGTTTCTGTTGCTGCAGCGCTTATCCCGTTCCTAGAAAACGATGATGCGAACCGTGCGCTTATGGGGTCAAACATGATGCGTCAGGCAGTGCCCCTTCTTAAATCGGATGCACCGCTTGTTGGTACAGGGATGGAAGCCATTGTTGCGCGTGATTCTGGCGCGGCTGTGACGGCGCGTCGTGGTGGTAATGTGGTGCAGGTTGATGCAACACGTATTGTTATCCGTGCGACTGAGAAACTGGATGCCTCTGAAGCTGTTGTAGATATTTACAACATGAAGAAATTCCAACGTTCAAATCAATCGACCTGTATCTTGCAAAAACCACTTGTTAAAGTTGGAGATGAGATTAAGGGCGGCGATATTATTGCTGATGGCCCATCAACTCAATTTGGTGAGCTTGCGCTTGGCCGTAACGTTTTGGTCGCGTTTATGCCATGGAATGGTTACAACTTTGAGGATTCGATTCTTCTATCTGAGCGCATCGTGCGTGATGATGTTTACACCTCTATTCATATTGAAGAATATGAAGTGATGGCTCGTGATACCAAGCTTGGTACAGAGGAAATAACACGCGATATTCCAAATGTTGGGGAAGAAGCGCTTAAGCATCTGGATGAGGCAGGTATTGTCCATATTGGCGCCGAAGTGGGGCCAGGGGATATTCTTGTAGGTAAAGTGACACCAAAAGGCGAAAGCCCGATGACACCAGAAGAAAAACTTCTTCGTGCTATTTTTGGTGAAAAAGCGGCTGATGTTAAAGATACATCGCTTCGTCTTCCATCAGGTGCTGTGGGTACTATTGTTGATGTTCGTGTGTTTAACCGCCGCGGCGTTGATAAAGATTCTCGTGCAATGGCGATTGAACAAGAAGAGATTGAAGCATTGGCAAAAGATCGTGACGCTGAGCGTAAGATCATTGAGCTTGGTTTCTATGGTCGTCTTGAAGAATTGCTTGTTGGCCAAACTGTTGCCAAAGCGTTCAAAGATGGGGGTCTTAAAAAAGGTGATAGTATTACTCAAACTCACCTTAAAGAGATCAAACATGGTCTATGGCGTGAAATTGCCATTGAAGATGATAAGATTATGGAAGAAATTGAAGCCATGTCTAAAACTTTCGATGATGCCATTGATGACATTAAAGAACGTTTTGAAAATAAGGTTGAAAAACTTCAGCGTGGTGATGAACTTATGCCAGGCGTGATGAAGATGGTTAAAGTCTTCGTAGCGATTAAGCGTAAGATGCAGCCTGGTGATAAAATGGCGGGTCGTCACGGTAACAAAGGGGTTGTTTCTCGCATTATGCCTGAAGAAGACATGCCTTATACCGAAGATGGTACGCCTGTTGACATCGTGCTAAACCCTCTTGGGGTTCCATCCCGTATGAACGTGGGTCAGATTTTGGAAACACATTTGGGCTGGGCTTCTGCTGGTTTGGGTAAACAAATTGGTGCGATTATTGACAGTTTTAATGATCAGAAAAATCCTAGCAACGATGAGATAAAGACCCTTAAAATTAAACTTGAAGACGCCTATGGTGAATCAGAGTTTAAGAAAAAAGTTGATGGCATGGACAATAATCAAATTGTCGAAATGGCGCAAAATCTTCGCGGCGGGGTCCCTATGGCGACGCCTGTCTTTGATGGCGCAGTTGAGGCAGATATTGATGCTCTTCTTGAAAAAGCAGGGCTTCCAGTATCGGGTCAGGTGACATTGATTGATGGTCGTACTGGGGAGAAATTCCACCGTCCTGTAACTGTCGGCATGATTTATATGTTGAAACTCCATCACTTGGTTGATGACAAGATACATGCCCGTTCTATCGGACCATACTCACTGGTTACGCAACAACCACTTGGCGGTAAAGCCCAATTTGGTGGTCAGCGCTTTGGCGAGATGGAATGTTGGGCGCTTCAGGCTTATGGCGCGGCATATACCTTGCAGGAAATGCTCACCATTAAATCTGATGACGTTGCTGGTCGTTCAAAAGTATATGAAAGCATCGTTCGCGGTGAAGATAACTTTGAGATCGGCGTGCCAGAATCCTTCAACGTTCTCGTAAAAGAATTGAAGGCCCTTGGTTTGAACGTCGATATGAAGCAAACAGGTAAATAATCACGTCTATAAAATTAAGACACTAATAGAACTAAGATATTAAGCGCAGCTTATTAGGAGCAAAAAATGAACGAACTCATGAACCTCTTTGGTCAACCACAAGGACCGCAAAGCTTTGACAGCATTCGCATTGCGATCGCCTCACCTGAGCAAATGCTTAGCTGGTCTTTTGGCGAAGTGAAAAAGCCAGAAACGATTAACTATCGTACATTTAAGCCAGAGCGTGATGGTTTGTTCTGCGCGCGTATCTTTGGACCTGTAAAAGATTACGAATGTCTCTGCGGTAAATATAAGCGCATGAAATACAAAGGGATTATTTGCGAAAAATGCGGCGTAGAAGTGACATTAACAAAAGTACGTCGTGAACGCATGGGTCATATTGAACTTGCTTCTCCTGTTGCGCATATATGGTTCTTGAAATCATTACCCTCACGTATGGGTTTGATGACAGATATGACGCTTAAGTCGCTCGAAAAAGTTTTATACTTTGAAGCCTATATTGTTATAGAGCCAGGCATGACTCCGCTTAAGCCTATGCAGCTTATGAGTGAAGAAGAGTTCATGGACGCTCAAGATCAATACGGTGAAGAAAACTTCCGTGCCGGCATTGGTGCAGAAGCGATTAAAGAAATTCTTATGAACCTTAATCTTGAAGAAGAATTGGTTCAAGTTGAAGAAGATTTGCGCGAAACAGGATCAGAGGCCAAGCGTAAGAAACTTGTAAAGCGTATGAAGCTTCTTGAGGCGTTCATCGCTTCGGGTGCGCGTCCTGAATGGATGATTTTAGATGTCGTGCCTGTGCTTCCGCCAGAACTTCGCCCATTAGTACCGCTTGATGGTGGTCGTTTTGCGACATCTGATCTAAACGATCTTTATCGCCGCGTTATAAACCGTAATAATCGTTTAAAGCGCCTAATGGAGCTTCGTGCGCCTGATATTATTGTGCGTAACGAAAAACGTATGCTTCAAGAATCTGTTGATGCTCTCTTTGATAATGGTCGTCGTGGCCGCGTGATTACAGGTGCGAATAAGCGTCCTTTGAAATCACTTTCAGATATGCTTAAAGGGAAACAAGGTCGTTTCCGTCAAAACCTTCTTGGGAAGCGTGTTGATTATTCTGGTCGTTCGGTCATCGTTGTCGGTCCTGAATTGAAACTGCACCAATGTGGTATCCCAAAGAAGATGGCGCTTGAGCTTTTTAAACCATTTATTTATCACAAACTTGAAATCTATGGCATGGCGACAACTGTTAAAGCCGCCAAGAAAATGGTTGAAAAAGAACGTCCAGAAGTATGGGACATCCTCGAAGAAGTTATCCGTGAACATCCTGTTATGCTAAACCGTGCACCAACATTGCACAGACTGGGTATTCAGGCGTTTGAACCAACATTGATTGAAGGAAAAGCGATCCAGCTTCACCCATTAGTTTGTACAGCGTTTAACGCTGACTTTGATGGTGACCAAATGGCTGTTCACGTGCCATTGTCAATCGAGGCGCAACTTGAAGCGCGTTGCCTGATGATGTCTACAAATAACATTCTTTCCCCTGCCAATGGTAAGCCTATTATTGTCCCATCACAGGATATTGTCTTGGGTCTTTACTATATGACGATTGCCCTTGATGGCATGAAGGGAGAAGGCATGATCTTCCGCGGTCCTGGAGAAATCCAGCACGCCTTAACTGAAGGTCATTTGCACATACACGCAAAGATCAAATGTCGTTATCATACTGTTGATGAAAATGGCGATAAAGTGACGATGCTTGTTGATTCTACAGCAGGTCGTATGTTGTTCTCTGAATTATTGCCGCGTCATCCACAGATTCCATTTGATGAAATCAATAAAGTAATGACGAAAAAAGAGCTCACAAACCTCATTGATGTTGTTTATCGTCACTGTGGCCAAAAAGAGACTGTTATTTTCTGTGACCGTATGATGAAACTTGGTTTCAAAAATGCGTGTATCTCAGGAATTTCTTTCGGCAAATCTGACCTTATTGTTCCTGCGAAGAAGCAAGAGCTTATTGATGATGCAAAAGCAAAATCAACAGAATATGAGCAGCAATATCTTGATGGTTTGATCACAAAAGGTGAAAAATATAACAAGGTTATTGATATTTGGTCAAAATGCACGGATGACGTTGCCGATGCGATGATGAACCACATTTCTGACTATAACAAAGTGGGTCTGAACTCTGTTTACATGATGGCCCATTCTGGTGCGCGTGGATCTGCGGCGCAGATCCGTCAGCTCGCAGGGATGCGTGGACTAATGGCGAAGCCATCTGGTGAGATCATTGAAACGCCTATTATCTCAAACTTTAAAGAAGGTTTGACAGTGCTTGAGTACTTTAACTCGACGCACGGTGCGCGTAAGGGTCTGGCGGATACAGCGCTTAAAACAGCAAACTCTGGTTATCTGACACGCCGTCTTGTTGATGTCGCGCAAGATGCGGTTATCATTGAAAAAGATTGTGGTACTGAAAACGGTATTACACTTGGCGCAGTGATGAATGGGGCAGATGTTGTTGTTGGCTTGGGCGAGCGTATTCTTGGACGCACGGCGCAAGGGGATATTATCCACCCATTAACGGGCGAAGTTATTGTCAAAAATGGTGAAATCGCTGATGAAGTGACCTCTGAGCTAGTTGAAACAGCCGGCATTGACACAGTCAAAGTGCGTTCAGCCCTTACTTGCGAAACACGCAATGGTGTTTGTGCAAGCTGTTATGGACGTGACCTTGCACGCGGAACACCTGTGAATATGGGCGAAGCAGTTGGTGTTATGGCTGCTCAATCTATCGGTGAGCCAGGAACTCAGCTGACAATGCGTACATTCCACATTGGTGGTGCGGCGCAGCGCGGCGTGGAAAAATCATCATACGAAGCGGCTATGGACGGTAAAGTTGAAGTGCGTAACCGTAACGTTGTTCAAAACTCTGAAGGTGTTGCGATTGTTATGGGTCGTAATACTGAGATCGTGCTTATTGACGGATCCGGTAAAGAGCGTGCAACGCACCGTGTTCCTTATGGGGCGCGTCTTCTTGTTGATGACGGCGCCAAGGTTAAATCTGGCGATAAAATGGCTGTTTGGGACCCATTCACCATGCCGATCATCACTGAAAAAGATGGTGTTGCTCAGTTTAACGATCTTATTGATGGCCTTTCTGTATCTGATCAAGTTGATGAAGCAACAGGTATTTCTGCTAAGGTTGTTATTGACTGGCGTTCACAGCCAAAAGGTAGTGATCTGAAGCCACGTATTTCATTGATTGATGATAAAGGTAAGGTGCAGAAGCTTCCAAATGGTCTTGAGGCAAACTACTTCATGTCTACAGATGCGATTATCTCTATTGAGAACGGCGCAGAAGTGAAGGCAGGGGATATTTTGGCTCGTATTCCGCGCGAGACATCCAAAACGCGTGATATTACTGGGGGTCTTCCACGTGTGGCTGAACTCTTTGAAGCACGCCGTCCTAAAGACTTTGCGATTATCTCTGATATTGAGGGAACAATTGAATATGGTAAGGATTATAAAGCCAAACGCCGTATTATTGTAAACCCAACGGATAAAACAGCAGAACCTATGGAATATCTTGTACCCAAAGGCCGTCATATGGCGGTTCAAGAAGGTGACTTTGTCCGTGTTGGTGACCCAATTCTTGATGGAGCCATGGTACCGCATGATATCTTGGATGTTCTGGGGGTTGAGGCGCTTAGTGATTATCTCGTGAATGAAATTCAAGATGTTTACCGTTTGCAAGGCGTTAAAATCAACGATAAGCACATTGAGGTTATTGCCCGTCAGATGATGCAAAAAGTTGAAGTGCTTGAAGTGGGTGACACAACATATCTTGTTGGTGAAAATATTGACCGCGAAGAGTTTGAAGCCGCTAATCGTAAATATATTGCCAATGGCAAGCAGCCTGCAAAAGGCAAGCCTGTTCTTCAGGGTATTACAAAAGCATCACTCCAAACCCGTTCATTCATTTCTGCGGCCTCATTCCAAGAAACTACGCGTGTTCTTACAGACGCGGCTGTAAATGGAAAGATGGATCATTTGCATGGCTTGAAAGAAAACGTGATTGTTGGACGTCTTATCCCTGCAGGAACGGGGTCATACGTGAACAAGGTGCGTAAGGTGGCCGCTGATCGTGATGCGATCACATTGGCTGCCCAGCAGCAAGCAGAGGCGATACATGCTGCAAACTTGGAAACGCCAGAGCTTATTGAAGGCGCTGTTGAAAGCCATGATAGCGGCGAAAATACTAAAGAAGCAGCAAACGGCTAAGTCTTTGTTATTTTTGAATAATTTATTAATTAAAGCGGCATGATAGTCGCTTTTTTTATTTTTCTAAAGAATCTTTACTTTTTATTAAACAAGGCCTTGACTTGCCGCGCTCTTTCGACTTATAGTCCGCTCGAAATTAGGAATCGGATGGATTGGCTGTAGCGCTGAAAAGCACTGAAATGCTTGAAGATTTAAGAGCTAGACGCAGTTCAATATTCCTTGTTTTTAAAAGGTTAAGTTCGCTTAAAACTTTGCGATTATTATGCAAGCGCCAGCGAAAAAAGCGCAGATTAGATATCTTTAAGCCTCATGGGCATATATAAGATATTGCCTTCTCTGCTTTCATTATCCTTTAGATAAGACCATCCGACACAAATAGATTGAAAGTTAAAGGAGAAGGCATCCTATGCCAACGATACAACAACTTATTCGCAAGCCTCGCGCCATTGGTGGTAAAAAGGCAATGAAATCGAAGAAAAACCGTGCGTTGAAACACAACCCACAGGTTCGCGGCGTTTGCACACGTGTTTACACAACAACGCCTAAGAAACCAAACTCTGCGCTCCGTAAGGTTGCGAAGGTCCGTTTGACAACAGGTTTTGAAGTTATTTGTTATATCCCTGGTGAGGGCCATAACCTGCAAGAGCATTCTGTTGTTCTTGTTCGCGGCGGTCGTGTTAAGGACTTACCTGGTGTTCGTTACACCGTTATTCGCGGAACGCTCGATACACAGGGTGTTAAAGATCGTAAACAGTCACGTTCACGCTACGGCGCGAAACGTCCTAAGTAATAAGGTTGAAGGAATAGTAAATGTCACGTCGTCACGCAGCAGAAAAAAGAAAAATTTTACCAGATCCTAAATTTGGTGATTTGGTGCTTTCTAAGTTCATGAATAACATCATGCTCGATGGTAAAAAATCGACAGCAGAAAAAATTGTTTATGGCGCTTTAGAGATCATGGATGATAAAGGATCTGCTATTGCAACTGATGATGAGGATCAAGGCGACACAGGCGCTGGTAGCCATATTTCAGGTGCTAAGGGTCTTCGCATTTTTCACAAAGCGCTTAAAAAAGTGCGTCCGCAGGTTGAGGTTCGTTCGCGCCGTGTAGGGGGTGCAACTTATCAGGTTCCTGTTGAAGTGAATATGGGCCGCGGTACGGCGCTTGCGATGCGTTGGTTGATTGGTGCAGCGCGCAAACGCTCAGAAAATACAATGATCGAGCGCTTGGCTGGTGAGTTATTGGATGCGGCGAATGATCGCGGCTCAGCTGTTAAAAAGCGTGATGATACTCACAAAATGGCGGATGCAAACAAAGCGTTTGCACATTATCGCTGGTAGAAAAAATTTAGAATAAGAGAAAAACAAAATGGCACGCGAACACAAAATTGAGAATTATCGTAACTTTGGTATTATGGCGCATATTGATGCGGGCAAAACCACTGCAACCGAACGTATTCTTTTTTACTCTGGTAAATCACATAAAATTGGTGAAGTGCACGATGGTGCAGCAACAATGGATTGGATGGAGCAAGAGCAAGAGCGTGGTATTACAATTACCTCTGCAGCAACGACGACTTTCTGGGACGCTGGTAAGGGTGGTAACTTTGACGGTCAGCGTTTCCGTTTAAACATCATTGACACGCCAGGTCACGTTGACTTTACAATCGAGGTAGAGCGCTCTTTACGTGTTCTTGATGGTGCGATTGCTGTTTTTGACGCAAACGCAGGCGTAGAGCCACAAACTGAAACAGTTTGGCGTCAAGGTGATAAATATCGTGTGCCACGTATGTGCTTTGTCAATAAAATGGATAAAATTGGCGCTGATTACTTCAACACGATTGCAATGATCAAGAGCCGTCTAGGCGCTGTTCCCTGTGTTATTCAGCTCCCAATTGGTTCTGAAAATGAATTTGCTGGTAATATTGACCTGATTAAAATGAAGGCGATTGTTTGGGATGGGGAGCAACTTGGCGCCTCTTACTCAGCACAAGATATCCCTGCTGATATGCTTGATAAAGCTAAAGAATATCGCGAGGCTCTTATTGAGCTTGCTGTTGAGATGGATGATGCAGCAATGGAAGCCTATCTTGAAGGTAAAGAGCCAGATGAGAAAACATTAAAAGCGTGTATTCGTAAGGGTACAATTGCAAATAAATTTGTTCCTGTCCTTTGTGGTTCAGCTTTCAAAAATAAAGGCGTTCAGCCCTTGCTTGATGCCGTTGTTGATTACTTACCTTCTCCAATAGATATTGGTGAGACAAAAGGTCTTAAGGTTGACTCTGATGAGCCTGAAAATCGTAAACCTTCAGATGATGAGCCATTCTCTGCTCTTGCGTTTAAAATCATGAACGACCCATTTGTAGGGACACTGACTTTCTCACGTATTTACTCAGGTAAAATTGAGTCTGGTTCATATGTTCAAAACTCAGTAAAAAATAAACGTGAGCGTGTAGGTCGTATGTTGCTTATGCATTCAAACAATCGCGAAGAGATTTCTGAGGCTTTTGCCGGTGATATCGTTGCTTTTGTTGGTATGAAAGATACAACAACTGGTGACACTCTTTGTGATGCCCAAAAACCTGTTGTTCTTGAGCGTATGGAATTTCCAGAGCCTGTTATCGAGATTGCGGTTGAGCCGAAATCAAAAGCGGACCAAGAAAAAATGTCTACAGCGCTTCAGCGTTTGGCAGCCGAAGATCCATCCTTCCGCGTTAAGGTGGATCATGAATCAGGCCAAACTATCATTGCGGGTATGGGCGAGCTTCACTTGGATATTCTGGTTGACCGCATGAAGCGTGAATTTAAGGTTGAGGCCAATATTGGGGCGCCGCAGGTTGCTTACCGTGAAACAATATCCAAAGAAGCGGAAGTTGACTATACACACAAGAAACAAACCGGTGGATCTGGTCAATTTGCTAAGATGACATTCAAAATTAGACCGGGCGAGCCTGGTTCTGGTTTCACGTTTATCAATAATATTGTTGGGGGATCCATTCCACGCGAATACATTCCTGGTGTTCAAAAAGGTATTGAGCAGGCCAAAGAGAGCGGAATTATCGCAGGATTTCCTGTAATTGATTTTGAAATTGATCTTTTTGATGGATCTTACCACGATGTTGACTCGAGTGTTATGGCTTTTGAGATCGCTGCGCGCTCTGCCTTTAAGGAAGGGATGCAAAAAGCGGGTCCACAACTTTTAGAGCCAATGATGACTGTTGAGGTTGTAACCCCTGAAGATTATATGGGTGATATTATTGGTGATTTGAACTCACGTCGTGGTCAGGTTAACTCAATGGAAGATCGTGGTAATGCAAAAGTTATTACGGCACTTGTACCATTGGCGAACATGTTTGGTTACATCAATACCTTGCGCTCTATGTCACAAGGTCGTGCCCAGTACACCATGCAGTTCGGACATTATGAGCCAGTGCCAAATGCTATTGCTGAAGAAGTTAAAGCAAAGTTGGCTGGTTAATCCATTATAGATAAAAAGTTAGAAGAATTTTAAAAGAGAGGGACTAAACAGAATGTCTAAGGAAAAGTTTCAGAGAAATAAGCCGCATTGTAATATCGGCACAATTG
>JAACPE010000009.1 GCA_009995595.1 Alphaproteobacteria bacterium | reverse complement strand
ATGGCCTGCCCGCACCACCTGCCTGCAACAGCCGTGTTGACCATGACCTGCGAGCCTTTGCCTTCGGCCTATCGGGAAGGCGTTAGCAAGCCAACCCAAACCAAGGAGATGACATCATGGCACGCGAAAAGAACACCAACACCCAAGCACAAAACGCCCCGCAATTTCTGGCCTGGCACGTTACCGAGAAGGGCGAGAAATCCTACTGGAACAAGGTCGGCGCAGCCTGGCCGCATAAAGACGGCAAAGGCTACACGCTCCAGCTAGAGACTTGTCCGATCAATGGGCGCATCGTCCTGCGGCTTCCGCTGGAAGATGCCCCTGAAGCAGAAAGCGAGGGGGGCGCATAAGCGCCCCTTCATCCTTCGGCCTAGCCTAAGGCCCAGACGGGTGGCGCGTTCTCTGACGCGCGCGACGATGCTCCTCAATGCGATCCCGCTCAGGATCGGGGCGGTCGATATCGCGATAGTTCGCGACATCCTTGCGCAGCTGCATCAGCTCTTGGCTGGAGATTGAACGCTGGCGCTTGATATCGCGCTGCAAGGCCGCACGCTCTTCGATCTGCTTGAAGATGACGGCATCTTTTTCTGCGCGGTCACGCTGCCACGCGATCAGCGCTTCTTTCTCGTTCTGCGCTTTGATCTTGGCATACTGACCTGTCAGGCGATGCCATATCCCAGAGAAGCCACGCGGCAGACGTGCAGCCCGTTCCATGGTGTCCGCCTGCCATCGTTTCTGATGTTGCGCCGTGATTGTCGCGCGCTCATCCTGATGGCGCGCTATCATTTCTCCCTTGCGAAACTCCAGCATGGCAAGGCGCTGCCTTGTCTGACTGTGCGCCTCTTTGATGAACTCATGCACCTTGCGCGTCATGCCTTGCGCGATGGTTGCCTTGATCTCGCTCGCGGATGGCAGGCGATCACTCTCTCCAAGACGGGCTTCCATCTCTTTGGTCTTCACCCCGACGTAGCGAGAGAGCGAATAGACCTCGCCGCGATAATCAAGCGCGACAAATCCCCGTCGATCCCCCTTGGCCAGCCAGAAGCCCCGTTCTTTGAGCGCAGCTTCAAACGAGGTTCGATTGTCAGAGTGCTTCCAGGCATCTTGAAGCGCGGCCTTGATCTCGCGCGGATCAACGCCAGCGCGCCTCGCCTGCTGCCATTCTTCGCGGCTGAAGTTCAGCGGATCGCGCAAGGAGCGATCCTGAAGGCCGCGCGGCATGTCCCAGCCATGCTCAAGATAGAGCGCGCGCGAGACATCGCGCAGCTTGGTCTTGTAGTGCGGCAGGTTGATGGCGCGCATCTTCTCTGTGTCGATACGCGACCACACGACATGGGCATGGCGTCTGCCATCTTTCTCATGAAACACGATGGCGAGCGGTTGGTTCTCTAAACCAAGCTTCTTCCCAATCAGATCAGCCGTTTTCTCGAAGACTTCGGTTTCAACATAAGCGCCTTCAGGCGGATTGAGGCTCATAGAGAACAGATAGTTCTTGCAGCGCGTGCCTCTCGCGATGGCATCGGCTTCATGCAAAGCGTCAAGCAGATCATCACTGACAAAGCCTGCGACCTCAACCAGCTCGACATGCTCATTGTCCCGCATGGCCAGAAGATACCGCGCCAGCTGCCCACCATCACCGCGCTCTTTGGCCTTTAGGATCATGGCGAGGCTCCTGGGGCTTTGCCGAGCGCGCGTAAGAGATCAGCACGCAGCGACCTGACTTCTTCGCAGGCAGCGGCCAGATCAGCCTCAGTTTCTGGCGTGACAGGCAACGAGCCCGTGTTCACGGCCTTGGCCAGCTGGTTCAGGTTCGAAGATAGGCGCGATCCGCCCAAGGCCCCCAGAACACGCCCCAGGGCTTCCGCATCCTTGATCGGGCTGTTCCCTGGCTTCTTGCGCGGCGCAGCATCGTCACCGAACAAACGCTCCCGAATATGGGCGGCAAGGGACACACGCCCGCGATCTGCATCAAGCCGTGCGCGTTCTTCGAACGTCAAACGGATCGAAAACGGCGGCGGATACTTCGGCGCTTGCGCCTCAGCTTTGGCGGTGCGCGCCGCTATATCATTGAAGTTATGGTCTAAAGTGCTCATCGTCGCACCTAGGACCTTCGCGGTCTAGTTGTGCGAGATGGCGTTCCCACTCCTCAAGGGCTTCGAACAACGTGTTCGAAGTTTCTCCGCTGAGGTGCACCATTTACTCTTTTTTATCTTTAGTATTAACTGGCCCCTCTTTAAACATTATTAAACAAAGGCGCATAAGTAAAAAACTTACATAGCCCAAGCCAATCATGGCGATCCAAAAAAGAATAGGTTTTTCTTCTCTCAAGAGAGGGTATTGAGGGCTTTTAGGGATAAAAATGCCTGTAAGAATGGCATCAATTATTAAAAAAATAAAATATAGTCCAAGAGCGCCAAAAAAAGTAATAGACCGTAATGAAATGGCTTGCTCATATAATAAATTATCTGATTTTTGAGATTGATTCAATTAAGATGTAGGCATAAGGGTATGAAACACTCGGATTCTATGGGTGCCTCATTTATTGATTCCTTTCTAGTATCTTTAAAATAAAGTTAACTGCTTTGTCATTATAAATACTAGGGACATTTTTAGATAAAATACCCTTATTAAGATATTGATCCTCTTGGCTTTTATTTCTAAAAACAAATGCTGAATAATCGAGATTTTTTTTCATATCATTTTCAGAGATAATTTTCCAAATATCCCCTTGCTTAGATGAGGGCTCTTTATTTTGAACTTTTTTCACTAATTCCTTTGCTGAATATGGATAAGCCTTTGTGAGATTTTCTTTAACTTTTTTAACGACTTCCACAGATCCAACTGGTCTGATATCGCCTACAAGTTTGAGTGTTGTCTTGCCTGTCTTTTCATCAAATTGACCTTCTTTTATAAATTTTATTTTATTTGCTAAATTTTCATCGACAACCAATATTCTATTATTATTTTTTTCTATTAGAGCTTTTTCAGTGTCTAAAATTGCGGCATTTTCTGGTCCAGCTCGACCTATTTTTGACATTAGATCGAGCCACTGCTTATTGTTTTGATCTATTCTTTTGTTAATGATGTTTTCTAGCTCTGCTGATTGTATTTTTTGTGTTCTTCCACCATATCTGTAGTATATTTCACCATTTTTAATAATTTGGTTTCTACCTTCATCTTTTTTGGCAATTACTGGCTTGGTGGCGGCTTCTTTAATTCTGAACACCCCTAGCTTTTTACCATCTATATTAATTAGCTGTTGCTCCCATTCAATATCCGATGAAAAAATATCTAAAAGGTATCCTGTAATTTTTTCAGAATCTATAGTCTCAAATTGTTCAATAGATTTTGGTGATAACCCAGATATTATGCGTGGAGTGTCTTTAATACCAAGAATTAGATATCCACCTCTGTTATTAGCAAATGCGGCAAAATCTCTAAAATAGTCAGCTAGTGCCGATGTACTGAATTGTTCTTTAAACTCAAGCTCTTGGCCTTCTCTGCGGAAAAGGGTATTACCTTTTAATTTAACTAAATCTTCAATCTCTTTTTGCTTAATCACCTAAACCTCAAACTTAGTCAGTACTTCTTTCTGTGCCTGTTCCAACTTCGCTACGTCAAACCCATCGATCATTTCGTTGAATTTCTCGTACCAGTTGATTTCGGCTTTTAGGTGGAGGAACACTGACCCTAAACCCAGCGCCGCACGATCCATGAAGACGAATTCGCGGGGGATTTTGACGCCGCCGACTTGGCGGAGTTTTTCGTGCACTTTTTCGGCAATTTCGCTGCCATATACGCCGTTTGTGACCTCCCCAATCGGGCGGACTTTGTCTTCCAAAATTGGGCCATAAAGGAATCTTGCCCAGATGTTGAGGGTTTCAACCTGTTCAGTCGATAGCCCCTCAAAGCCCCAAGTTTCATAGGCATGCACAGCGCGTTCGATATCGTCTTCTTGGAGGGCGCGGTATAGATCAATCACGCCACCCACAAATTTAGGCGGGAAAATACGCACACACCCAAAATCAAGAAGGTTGATGGAGAGGTCATCAGGGCGCACAGAATAATTGCCTAAATGCGGGTCGCCATGAATAATGCCGTAATGATAAAATGGCACATACCAAGCGCGAAACATGTTCATCGCAATTTGGTTTCGGTCCTCTTGGCTGGCGTCTTTATAACCAAGGATTTTGTTGCCCTCAAGCCAGCTGGAACAGATTAAGCGGCTGGTGGAGATATCGTTTATGATTTCGGGAACATGCACGTTGCTCTCATCACGGAGCATGTGTTTATAAAGCGCGGTATATTTGGCCTCTAATTTATAATCAAGTTCTTCTTTTAGACGTTCTGCCAACTCGGCGTGGACATCGCCTGTTTTGATCGCTTTGTCGTAGCGTTCATAGATGGAGAAAATGAGTTTAAGTTGTTTGAGGTCGGCCTCAATAGCACTTTGCATGTCGGGATATTGCAGTTTGCAGGCGATATTTTTGCCGTCCAATGTGATGGCCTTGTGCACTTGCCCTAGGGAGGCGGCGGCGGCGGCTTCTTTGTCAAAAGAGGCAAAGCGGTCTTGCCAGTCATTGCCTAGTTCGGCCTTCATACGGCGTTTGACAAACGGCCAGCCCATTGGCGGGGCGTTCGATTGCAGTTGTTGAAAGGTTTGGGCGTATTCTGCAGGTAGGGCCTCGGGGATTGTGGACAAAATCTGCCCGACTTTCATAAGGGGGCCTTTGAGATTGCCGAGCGCCTGAGTGAGTTGGGCGGCGTGCTCTTCGCGTTTGATTTCAATACCAAGGTATTTTTCACCAATCAGGCGCGCACCCAATCCAGCCATAGTTGTTGAAACGCGCCCATATCTTGCGATACGTCCACCTATTGAACTTTGTTCATCTTCGTTGCTCATGGGGTATAGAATGGCGCAAAATACGTCTATGCGCTAGCGTTTTTGCATTAAACAATCTTAATGCGCCCCGTTGTTTGTGGGTCTATACAAATAAGGCGATATCGGGCATAAAGAGGGCATGAGACAAGAGGTTATCGACACCCAAGATAAGATTTTAATGGCGGCTTTGGAAGACGTACCCTTTGATGGTTGGTCATGGCAAGTCGTCCAAGAGGCCAGCGTTAAAGCCGGGTTTAAGGTAGAGACGGCGGACGCCGTATTCCCTGAAAAGCTGAATGATGTGTTGATTCATTTTGCCAATTGGGCGGACCGTCAAATGATGGCAGCGCTTAAGGATATTAATCCCGATGAAATGCGCGTGCGTGATCGTGTTGCCAAGGCGGTTGAACTGCGTTTGCGCGCATTAGAACCATACAAGGATTGCGTTCAGGCTTCGGCAGGATATTGGGCGCGTCCTTTAAAAAAAATTGACGCTGCAAAATTGATCTGGCGGACTGCCGATATGATTTGGATATGGGCAGGCGATACGGCAACGGATTATAATAAATATTCCAAGCGCGGATTGTTAAGCGGTGTTATCACATCGACTATGCTTTATTGGTTGAATGATAAATCGGATAACATGGATGATACGCTTGCGTTTTTAAACAGGCGCATTGATAATGTTTTACGCTTTGGGAAAATTACGGGCGGGATCGTATCCAAAGTACAATCAGGCGTTAATCGCATGAAACAACAAAAACAATAAGAGATAGCGCGTGCAGAAGAGACCTAAATTTACAGTAGAGAAGACCCTGACACGCCTTTTATTCCCGTTGGTGTTTTTTGCTGTTATTGGCATATTTGCCTATGCTTATATCCTTGAGCTTGAAATCCCACCAGCCGATGAACAGGTTGCACCATTTCAAGCGACAATGAATAATAAGCCTGTTAACACGCTTGTCCCTTTAGAAGAAAAAACGCCGCCACTTGAAAAACCTCATCGCACCGCAAATCAGATACAAGACTGGTTGACGGCGATTATCTCTGAAACACTGACCTTTGAAGGCCGTGATTATGACCAGGTCCTGAGCGCGGTGCGTCCATATTTCACGGAAAAAGGATATGATGAATACGTAAGCTATCTTGAATCAATACAGCTTAAGGACAATCTAACGCG
The DNA here is from genome assembly GCA_009995595.1 of Alphaproteobacteria bacterium. GTDB lineage: Bacteria > Pseudomonadota > Alphaproteobacteria > Micavibrionales > Micavibrionaceae. The sequence goes on along the minus strand of JAACPE010000009.1, from coordinate 28,519 downwards.
AAGCAATTATCGCGCAGGGATATTTTTTGATCAAAACCCTTATGTCGGAAAAGGATTTGCGTTTGAAGGGGCCTATCGCTGGCAGGCGCGTATGCCAATCACCCTCAGCTTTTCATCGCGCAGTGATGACACGATTGTGAACCGTAAATTATTGATTGATGTGCAAATCGGACGTCACAAGGTCGAGCAAGACATGAGCATTGTTTTGATTGAAAGCTGGAAAGTCTCCTCTCGCCGCGATTAAGCGGGCAAAGATTGACGGGATAAGCACAATTATTTTCTGGTATCGCGCGCGCCGTTTTCATACAACTAACCATCAAAAAAAATGAAAATAAAGAGGACACAAACATGAGCGAAGCGAATGTAGCAGAATTTCCATCAGGCGATAAAAGCGATGATGTTGGCGGGGTTGCTGGTAAGCGCCTGAAATCATTTTTAGAGCGTATCGAGCGCCTTGAAGAAGAAAAATCAGCATTAGCCGAAGATATCCGTGATGTTTACGCCGAGGCTAAATCAGCAGGATTTGAGAGCAAGATCATGCGCCGCATCATTAAGCTGCGTAAGATGGAAGTTGAAAAACGCCGTGAGGAAGATGAGCTTCTCGAGCTGTATATGGCTGCGATTGGCATGGAGTAATTTTTCGTTAAAGCTCTGATTTATAATTACTTTTACGTCTTAACGTTTCTGTAATGTTTTTTCTATAAAATGCCCCTATAACACAAATATAGGGGCTTTTTGTGAGCGGATTATCACTACAGGCAATTATGAACGAAATGGCGCAAGGCGATGTACGCCCACGCCCGTATTTGCCGCGTGAGCCAAAGTCAAAATTCACACAAAACCCGATCAATGAGCTGCAGGCTTTTATCCAGCTTGATCCCACACTCGCCAGTCTGCATAAGCAATATTTAGATGCCAAAGCACAATATGAGAGCCTGATCGCCGCGCATGGAAAAGGGGATGCCATGGCGGAAATTGCGGCGGATATGATGGACAGTGCATGGTGTGCGATGCAAACGCGTTTGTTGGAAGTACGCGCCGAGCCTGCAATGATGCACGAAGCGCAAGCAATGATGCGTTTATCCATCAAGATGATCGAAGAAAAACATGAAAAAGAGAAGAAAAAAGAGGCGCTTGCGCTGTTTCATAAGTTACAGATGCTCAAACGTATGGAGCAGATGAGAAAAGACCGCGTTCCGATTTTTGAAATTGGATTTCTCTTTTTGCTTTTTGATCTTATCCCTGCGGGAATACCCAAGCCGCAACAAACTTATGCCCGAGCGGCGTAAATTATGACTACAAAATTAAGACAATAAAAAAGAGCCCGAAGGCTCTTTTTGAATTTTTAGTAATCACATTTTAGGGCAGGCGTCAGCCGGCCTGAGTAATCCCTGTGCCCGAATCTATTAGCGTTACCTGACGGGCTGGGTCTTTCGCCGTTAGCACAAATTGTACCTCGTGGCACTTCGTATTGACGGTTGATGCCAGGGTTTCTTGGATCATAAAAAACGCCAGGGTGTCTGGGATGATGATGCCCAGAGTTCGTATCAGGATATGCGTTGGCTCCCGCAAGGGCGCCAAGACCTGCACCGATGGCGGCTCCGAGAAGAGCATTTTGCTCTGGAGTGTTTCCAGCGCACCCAGCCATAGCCATTGAACTTGTTAAAGCCACTGCTCTTGTCCATCTATTACCTAAAATACTCATATCTATATCCTCTATTTATAAATTATAGCCATTTTATACGTTTAAAAATATGAAAAGTCAACCACCATTATGTAAACGAAAGCAGAAAGTAATATTATTACGTATTGCTTAAGATTCGCGGCGTAAGGCCGCTTTATCGCTTTGATATTTCTGGATTTTTCGGAAATTGATAATGCCGATCCCGCCAAGAACAACGAGGCCGCCCCAAAAAATATTTTCATTAAGAACCTCGCCCAATATGAAATAGCTCGCGATAACAGCGAAGATGGGTTGAAGCATTAAAAAAGGGGTGACGAGCTGTGCGGGGTTACGGGACATGAGGCCGCTCCAGACAATCGTCATCGAGCCCATGATAAGCACTTGATAGGCCAAAACAAAACCGAGGATGGATTTATCAGCGTTGATCACACGTTCAATCTGCCCATCCTCAATAAGGGCGCTTGTGGTCAAGGCAACAAAAGTTCCAATTAAATAGGCATAAGCCAAAAAAGAAGCAGGGGCGATATGCCCTGTGCGTTTCATCATAAGCGAGCCAATAGACCATGAGAGCGCGGCAAGGCACGCCAAAATGGCCCCTTTAGGAGAGCTTGCAATGTCAGGCGCGCCAAAGACAACAATTAGTCCGCAAAGCGAGATCAAAATACCGATGGTGGTCGGCAGACCAAATTTTTCTTGAAAAAAGAAATAGGCAAATAAGAGGGTAATGGGCTGTGATATTTGGACGATCACAATGAAACTATTGCTCGTGATATAGGTAAGGGCGAGATAAGCAAAAATGAGATTACCGCAGACAAAAAAGAGCGAGACGGGAATGAGTTTGAGCAGATCGCTCCAAGATATTTTTCTGACAAAGGGTAAAAAGAGCATCGCCGTTAACGCAAAGCGCATGGTGTTAAGTGCGATAGGGTCAACTGTTTGCACGCCAAGCTTCATGATCGGCGCATGTATTGCCCATAAAATGGTGACCATCAGTGTGAGCAATAAATCTTTACGCGTAAGGGATATCATTTTTCAAGCGCTATCGGTTCGTTCTTTTTAATCTTGCGGAAGGTAACGATGCCGACCCCTGAAATGGTCAGTAAGCCCCCAATGATGATGGTAAGTGTTAAAGGCTCATGCAAGAATAATACAGAGGTTCCAAGGGCAACAACAGGGATTAGCAACGTCCATGGCACAAGTTGGCTGAGCGGCATTCTTGCAATCATGCGCTGCCAGAGCATATGGCTGAGGGAGAGGATGATGGCTTGATAGAACACGACACTGCCAACAATTTTCCAGTTAACAGCGTTTAAATCTTGTGTCCATTGTGTGCCTTCGATGAAAATGCTTGAGAGCATGATAAGGGGCGCAACGGGTAAGCACATAAGCGCGATATATGTAGGGGGATGCACGGCATCCAGTTTCTTTTGAGCGACATAAGTAAGCGCAATAAAAAATGCGGATAAAAGGGCAAGAAGATAGCCAATGGGCGCGGCGCCAGCAGATGGCGCGCCAAAGATAACAATGACGCCCATCAGACCTACAAATATTCCCGTCCATGTGCGCCAGCCCACGGTTTCTTTGAGAAAGAACCAGCCAATTAACGTCACCATAATAACATTTGATTTCATGATGATGGAGACAAGTCCCGCATCAAGATAAGTCAGCGAGACATAGAGAAGCCCCTGATGAAGTGGCCCCATCAGCAAGCCAACAAGCATGATTTGGCGCGCCTTTGCCCAGCCAGGCCATTTCATGAAAGGAATAAAAATTAATCCTGCCGCCGTAAAGCGCATGGCGAGTAGTACGAGCGGATCAATTGCACCCACGCCAATTTTAATGGCAACAAAGTTACTGCCCCATATAAAAATAACGAGGAGGATGAGAAAGACTGATTTTAATGGCATTTATTTTTTGCCGATATCGTTGGATGTTTTTTGATGCTCTTTAACGGCCTTATCAAGAGCGCTCGGGGAGAGCTCCCCCATTTTGCAGATCGTATCCCATTCTTTTTGTCGCACTGGGCCTACGGACAGGCGCATTTGTTTAATGAGCGCCATCTCTTGAAGTGATTTCGTGGCCTTGATATCGGCAAGGGTAACAGGGTTTGGCATATCACATATCGCTTTGAAATTGACCATACCAAAGCGCTCTTTGGCGTCTGATGGGTCGGGATAATAGCCGCTTACGCATTGGACGATGCCAACAATTTCCTTGCCCTCATTTGAATGATAAAAAAAGGCGAGATCGCCAATTTCCATGGCTTTCATGTTATTGCTGGCTTGGTAATTACGCACACCGTCCCAGTGTTCAACTTTCTTTTTCTTATGATCATCCCATGACCATTTAAAAGGTTCAGATTTAATAAGCCAATAATTCATTTTTGTTTTTAATCCTTAAACTCTATTTTTTTGAGACCCGTTTTTGCTCTGAATTTATTGATGTTTTTATAAATTTCATCCTCTGCATATACACGGCACCATGGGATAAAGGTAACAGTTTTGCCCATTTCTTCAAGATGGGGCTTAGCCAATTTTTCTTGGCAAAGCTGTGTCAATAAAATTGAGAAATAATTATAGGCAAATATTTTTTCTGCAAACGGGGCATTTGTGCTCTGTTGGCTTCGCTCATTCCAGTAAGCATCATTTAATTTATGTATCTCCCCAATAAAGGGAAGCGTGTCGAGCATGTTTTTATATTCTTTTGCTTTTTGAGCATCTTCCTCAAAGGCAACATACCAATACCACTCTTCAAAATATGCCATAGCATGAAGCCCAAGCCAATACGCGGAGGGGCGTTTGCTAATGTGATAATGGGTTGTGTTATACATACGATTTAAATCACCATGCCATTTTGGAGAATCAAATAAAATATGTGCATGTGCTGCCAAAATATTTTGTTCGGTACATGTTTCAAGTTGATCAACAGCATGGTTCACTACGTCATCAATATAGCCAGAGGGTTTGCCCCCTTCATCTTTAGCACGTTTATCATAGCGAAAGCCTGCGAGAAGGTGCTCGTTATAAAGCATTATTGCGTATAGAGCAGAGTCTTTTGAAAGATCTTTTTCGGCTTCTTTTAAAATTAAATAAGCTTGTTCAGCGAGGTAATCACATTTTTCCCAATCTTGTTTCTCAATCTCATGGCCATATCCAAAACCGCGGGCTTTCCATGCCCATATATGTGTTATACCTGCAATAATAACTTTTATCTCTGGTTCATAATCATAAGGATTGGATATTTCATGAAAGGCAAGCGCCCATCCCATTCTAATGATCATATGTGTTCGGTCTGCAGCGGGAAGTGACCTGTACAGTGATTTTAGACCCCTCCAGTCTTGCGCGTTCCATAATGATAATGCTTGTGGAACGGCAGGGTTACCCTCGTCACCATTCAAAGGCATAACGTTGTTTTGTGATATAGAGGAAAAAAAACTCATAAGTTTTCTCTAGACACTCTCAGCACGCAAAGGTCTGTCGAGAACGCTTTGGATAACATCTTTTATTTCTTTCCCTTCGTGGAGGAATTCGTAAACAGCTTTTGAAATAGGCATATCGACAGCATTATTTTTTGCCATGACACGTAAGGCTTTTGCTGTGTGGACGCCTTCGGTGACAGCAATGCGGTCGCCTAAAATTTCTTCAAGGGTTTTACCTTGACCGAGTGCAACACCGAGAGAGAAGTTGCGTGATTGCATACTTGAGGCCGTTAAGACAAGGTCACCAACACCACACATGCCCATAAGTGTTTCTTTTTTAGCGCCCATGGCTTTGGCAAGGCGGCCAATTTCGGTGAGGCCGCGTGTGAGAAGCGCGCATCTTGCGCTTTCGCCCATTTCCATTCCTTCAATCACGCCGCACGCAATAGCGATAACATTTTTTACAGATCCACCAATTTGTGCCCCGATGATGTCCGTTGTGAGGTAGGTGCGTAAAGTGCGTGAACCTAAAGCATCAATGACTTGGCGGCCAACATCTTTATCTTTGATAGCAATTGTGACGGCGCAAGGCAGGCCACGTCCGACTTCGCTTGCAAAAGTAGGGCCTGTTAGAACACCAACATTGCCACCTGGGATTATTTCTTGGGCAACTTCAGACATCATTAGGCCAGTTTCTTTTTCGATCCCTTTGGCACAAATGATGAATGGTTTGCCGGTGCTTAGTTCTGATTTAATAGAGTCTAACGTTGCGCGGACATGTTGCGCGGGGGTCATAATCAGGATGACTTCCTTATTATAAATCTCGCCTAGATTGTTTGTAGCATGCAAGTTTTCATTGAGCTTAATACCCTTAAGATAGGTCGTATTTTCATGTTCATTATTAATGGCATCAATAACCGATGGTTCACGCGCCCATATTGTGACGTCCCGCCCTGTCGTTGCCAAAGCTTGAGAGAGAGCTGTCCCCCACGCGCCTGCACCCATAACACCAATTTTATGCATTTTTTTCTACCCTCTTTTTTAATAGGACAGTTGTTTTAAGCTTTGACGCCGCCGCCAATTTTTGGTTCTGCGGTAGGATCCAGAGGCCAACGTGGCCTTGCGCCGATATCCAAGCTATCTGTCATATTGCGTTGTAACCGTTCGATCCCTGTCCATGCGATCATTGCCGCATTGTCTGAACAAAGATGGAGTGGTGGCGCCATAAAATCCATATTGTGCGCCGCCGTCAAGTCTTTCAGCTTTTCCCTTATGGAAATGTTTGCGGCCACCCCACCAGACACTACAAAAGCGGGCTTTTGCGGCGTATCCCCTGTTTGTTCGCTCTGTGGGTAAGTGTGGGGAAAAGAGTTTTTGTATTCGCGTAAAAACCTTGTGATGGCTTTCGTGCAACGATCTTCGATGATCTCGGTCACGGTGATTTGAAAAGCATAGGCAAGATCGGCGATGTCTGTTTTGTTTAAATCGCCTTGGGGTAATTTTTCAATATGGTTACGCACGGCGGTCTTGAGCCCAGAAAATGAAAAGTCACATCCATCGCGCCCTTTTAAAGGCTTGGGAAGGGGGAAGCGTTCAATCGCACCAGCATGATCGGTGCAGGTCAGGGCGATTTTTTCCAAATTTGGCCCGCCCGGATAGCCTAACCCCATGAGCTTAGCGGATTTATCAAAGCATTCACCGAGGGCATCATCAATGGTTGTGCCCCATCGTTTATAAACACCAACATCTTCGGCCACTAAAATCTGTGTGTGTCCACCAGAAACAAGTAAGATTAAGTAAGGAAATTGGACGTTATCGGTGAGGCGCGGCGTAAGCGCGTGCGCCTCAAGATGATTAATCCCCATGAAAGGGAGATTATGCGCCGCCGCAATCGCTTTGCCGGCCATCATACCGACCATAACCCCGCCAATAAGGCCGGGCCCTGATGTTGCGGCAACACCGTCCAGTTCATTAAAGCGCAGGCCTGCCTCATCCATCGCGCCTCTAATGAGTGTATCAAGGTGATCGAGATGGGCGCGGGCGGCGATTTCGGGGACAACCCCGCCAAAGGCTTTATGGTCGTCAAGCTGGCTGAGGACAAGATTGGCGTGAATGACGCGCTTATTATCGACGATAGCCGCCGCCGTTTCATCGCATGAGGTTTCAATCCCTAAAATTTTCATATCTTCTCTATTTCATCTTTTCTTGGGAGTGTAAAGTGCGTACAAGTGATTTTAATATGGATGACAAGACGCAACACAGCACTATTCGAATAGGGACGCGCCGTTCGCCGCTGGCGATGGTGCAGGCCGAGATGGTACAGGCCGCCTTATTCGCAGCCCACCCGCAAATAAATTTTGAAATTGTGCCGATGATTAGTCAGGCCGATTGGAAACCTGCCGAGGGGGAAAAACCGCTATCTGAAAATTTGGGCGGTAAGGGGCAATTTGCAAGTGAAATTGAGGATGCTATTGTAACTGGGAGAGTTGATTGCGGGGTACACTCGCTGAAAGACATGTCATCTTTTCTCCCTGAAACGTTAGAAATTAATCACTATTTACCGCGTGCCGATGCCAGAGATGTATTGATTTCAGTTAAACATAATACTATAAAAGATTTATCCGCGGGCTGTGTGGTGGGGACCTGCAGCTTGCGGAGATCATCGCTTTTACTCTCTCATAATCCAGATATAAAAATTGTGCCGTTTCGGGGTAATGTGCAGACACGACTTGATAAGTTGTATGAGGGACAGGTGGATGCGACCCTACTCGCCAAGGCGGGGCTGGATCGTTTAGGTATTCATATTGATCATGCCCGTGTTATTGAGCCAGAGGATATGCTGCCTGCGTGCGGTCAGGGTATTGTATGCATCGAGACCCGCAAAGGGGATGTGCGCGTGCAAGGCATTATGGCGGCGATCAATTGTGAGAAGACCGCTTATTGCGCGGTGGCCGAGCGAGAAATCCTCAAAATATTAGACGGATCGTGCCACACGCCGATTGGTGCGTATGCAATTATGGATGGCGGTATGCTCTATTTACGCGCGCTTGTTGCATCACAAGATGGGCAGATAATTTTCCGCCAAGAGCATCGCGGCGCCGTTCACTCTAGCGAAGAGGCGCGCGCGATTGGGCAAATTGTTGGACAGCGCCTTAAGCAAGATGTTCCGCAAGATATGTTGGAATAATTGATGAGCGGCAAAGTCCTTATCACGCGCCCGACGCTCAGCGCGCAAAAGACTGCGGAGGCTATCGCAGCAATAGGTTTTGAGTGTGTGATCGCCCCTGTCATTGACATTACGCCTGTCGATTTTGATTTGCCTAATTCTGATGAGATAGATGGATTTGTTTTTACAAGTGTTAATGGCGTGCAATCTTTTTGTGCCAAATCTGCATATCGTGATAAGCCCGTTTACTGCGTTGGCGATACAACAGCGTTGGCGGCGCGAGATTGTGGTTTTCATGATGTTCATAATGCAAAAGGGACGGCGCAAGACTTAGCGCAGATGATACATGATAAAACCCAAGTACAGCGTGTGTACGTGCATTTTCGTGGACGCGATGTTGCACACTCAATCGGTGAGTTACTTGCAGATAGTCCAAAATGCACGGTGATTGAGACAATCGTCTATGAAGCGCGCGTATTGGAGAGTATATCCCCTAAAGCATTGAAAGAATTAGAAAATAAGACGATTGAGTATGCTTTATTTTATTCCACGCGTACGGCGAAGGCCTTTACCAATTTGGTAATAAAGGCGGAGTGTCCCTCATTGATGAAACCCATAAAAGCCTTGTGTTTAGGGCATTCCATGGTAGAGTTTGTGGCGAAATTGCCGTGGAAAGACATTATTGTAAGTGATACGCCAAATGAGGCCGCTTTGCTTTCCTTATTAAACAAAGACAAAATAAACAGGAGTAATTATGGCCAAGAATAAATCATCTGTTCGTTCAGGCGCGATTGAAAATGCCGAGGAAATTATTGAGCGCTTTGGCGGTATTCGTCCGATGGCTGCGAAGATTGATACCCCTGTAACGACGGTGCAGGGATGGAAAAAGCGTAATGTGATTCCCGGAACGCGCCGTGCTGATATCATGAACGCGGCCAAGGATTTAAAGATTGATTTAAGTGATGTGATGGGCAGTGAAGGTATTGCCAATCAAAATACGCAAAAGCCAAAAGCATCCAACAAGATTACTCAAAAAACAGCTAAGAAAGCGCCAGAAAATAAGGCTGCTGAGGCGGCGCAGCCTAAAAGAGAAAAATTGCCAACGCCATATGAGGCGGTTGAGGTAAAGGCCGCCGCAACACCCAAGCCAGAAGGCATAAAAGCGGTTGTTACTCAAAAACAAATGAATGATAAAACGGATAAGAAAATTGAGGGAAAAATGAATACGGCAAGCATTAAGTCTAAAGACGCGACTATGCGCACAGCGCCCAAAACCGATACAGATGTTTTAAAAGCCTTGGAAGAAAGCAATAAGAAAACATTGATTAATACGATTTGGATTGTCACAGCACTGCTACTTTTATCGGCGCTTGTGCTTTCTTTCTTTTTTTGGCCTCAGGCCAAGGTGATTGAGGAGCAACAGCAAACCATTGAGGAGTTGCAAACGAAAATGGAAGATGTTGACCAAAAGACGTCGATTTTAGGGAGTATTGTACCCAGTGACATGAAAAACTCATGGGATGAAATTAAGACGCGCACGCAAAATGATCTAACAGCGCTGCAAAACCAAGCAAAGAATACGCAGATTGCCTTAGAACAATTAAAAGAGCGCACGGCTGAAATTTCTAATGGTGTTATCGGCGCGGATGCGGGGCCTTTGTCGCAAAGATTAAGCGTCATTGAAGAGCAATTAGCGACCATGAATGGCGGGGAAAGTGGGCGCTTTGCCGCGCTGATTGAGCGCATACAAAATCTTGAAGCGAGCGTCCCGGGGCAGATCCAATTTAAAGATTCTATTCGTGAGCTTCAGACAATCGTTGATGGGCTTGATGGGCAAGTTAACACCCTTGAGGGGCGTTTAGAAGAAGCACAAAACAGTGAGGGTGCTTTGGGTCAAACCCTAGAAGGCGTGTCAGGTAATGATTTAAAAGCGGCGGCCATGTTGATTGCGTTTTCACAGCTTCGCGATTCTTTGAACCGTGAAGGCGCGTTTGAGGATGATCTTGTGTTGCTTGATAAAATGGTGGGGGAGGATAATCCCGAATTAAAAATGGCAATTGCAAAATTAGCGCCGCATGCACAGCAGGGCGTTTTGACGCGCCAAGGTCTGTCAAAAGAATTTCGCGGCCTTGCAGGCGATATCGTTGTGTCATCTTTAAAAGGAGAAGATATTTCGATTAAAGAGCGAGCCAAAGCACGTTTGAATGATGTCATGACCATTGAAAAAGATGGTGAGCTTGTGACGGGGACGCGAACACAAGCAACCGTTGCCAAAGCGCAAGCGCTTTTGGATGCAGGGGATATCCAAGGAGCGATGGTTGAATTGCAAAGTTTGGAAGGCGGCGCGGCGCAGCAGGCGCAACCGTTTATGAGCCAGCTTCAGGCAACATTACAAGCTGAAGAAACGCAGCAACTTCTTCGTAACTCTATTTTATCAAAAGTGTCAGGGCAGCTTGGTAATTTGGGTGGTTTTAGCGGCGTACTTCAGGGTGAAATACCATCCATACCCAATATGCCTCAAATGCCGATGCAAGGTTTAAACGGTGTTTCTTCGATGAACCCGCAAGCGATCATGAATTCTATTCAAAGCGCGATACCAAATGCGCAGGGGCTGAATGGGGCGCAGGGATTTAACATTGATACCATGAAAAAAACATTAGAAGAAAATGTGACGCCCAATGAAGTGGTGCGCGATGAAGAATCAGGTTTTGCTATCTTGCCGCAGCAACAAGGGTTTAAAGGTTTCTCTGCAGGTCAGCGTTAATTTATGATATAAATGATCCATTGTTTTTAAAAAAAATTTTTAAAATAAGAGGATTTTATTGTGCTAAAAGCGCTCTGGTTTTTTATACAAGTTGCTGTTATTGCCGCAGGCGCAATATGGATTGTACAACGCGATGGACGCGTCTCGCTTGAGCTGATGGGGTATACCGTTGGTATGCAAACAGGGCATTTTATTTTAGGTGCGCTGGTTTTATTCTTCATACTTCTTTTCTTATTCCGTCTTGTGCGCGGTATTTTAAATATCCCAAGCGTTGTTTCCGATATGCATGCCAAGGATAAAAAGGCGCGTGGTTTTTTGGCGCTGACACGGGGTTTTGTTGCTGTGGCCGCCGGGGATACAAAAAAAGCTTCGCAATACGCAAAACAGGCCATTCATTATTTACCAAAACAAAAAGGTCTGCCGATCTTACTTGATGCGCAGGCCGCACGCATGCGCGGTGATGATGGGCATGCCAAAACCCGTTTTGAGGAATTGCTTGCGGATAAGGACACTGCATTTTTTGGCATTCGTGGCCTTTTGAAAAATGCAGTTGATGAGCATGATTATGATACGGCGCTTGAATATGCCAATCAGGCGGCAAAGCTTCATCCCAAACAAGGTTGGGTTTTAAAAGGGCAATATGATTTACAAATTAAAACAGGCCATTATCCGCAGGCTCAGGCAACCCTAAAAAAACTTGTGAAGCTATCCTACATATCAAAAGAACAAGCTGATTCAGACAATGTGGCCATACAACATATATATGCGAGCAGAGCGTTTGCCAGAGGTGAAGAACGCGTTGGGCTTTTGTATTTAGAAGCGGCGTACAAGATTGATCCATTTTTTGCGCCAACGGTTTGTGCGCTGGGTAAAAAATATTTGAATCATAATAAAAAAGCGAAGGCGCTTAAAATATTCAAAAAAGCATGGGCAGAAAATCCGCATCCTGATTTGTTATTTATTTGGGACGCGGCGAAACCCATTGCCAAAAAGAAGCAAAGTGAAAAGACATTAAAATGGTATGCGGATTTAGTCGCATTAAAACCTGATAGTGCTTTAGGTCAAATGGCGGCGGCGCAGGCGGCGATGGATTTAGGTTTATGGGGCGAGGCCAAGGCGTATTTGATGATGGCAGAACAATTGCACCCATCGGCGCGTTTGTATCAAATGCGCGCGCAAGTCGAGCAACAGGCGACGTTGAATGACGATGATATTCATAATTGTATGGACAAGGCGGCGCGAGCCATGCCAGATAAAGTCTGGGTGTGCCGCAATACTGGCATGGTTTATGAATGCTGGGAGCCAATAGCCCAGCCTCATGGTGATTTTAATAGTATTATTTGGGATTATCCGCATGCACGTCAAAATAATGTCCCGCAAAAGGCGCAGACAATTTCATACGGCAATCATTTGTTGATTGATCCTGCGGCATAAAGCAAAGCCCAATTATTTAAAGCTTATTTTCAAAAGTTTTAGGGCAATAAACCCGCCTAAAAATCCTCCAATATGGGCGGCCCATGCCACGACGTTGCCATCGGGACTTCCGATAAAACCAAAGATGAAATAGGTTGCAAGCACAACGCCGATAATAGGCCAGATTCCATATTTGGAGTTAAAGCTGCCATTGAGCTTATTAAACATGATGATGGCGGCTGCAAAAAGACCGCTGAGCCCGCCGGAAGCGCCAATGACGGGGCTAAAAGAGGCAGGACTGAGCGCAAATTGAAGGGCAATTCCAATAAGACCAGAGATAAAGAAAACCGCCATCATTTTTTTACCACCGAGCCAGCGTTCAATTCCTGTTCCAAACGCCGCCATCATGACGGTATTCATACCAATATGAATCCAACTGCCATGAATGAACATGTGGGTGATTGGGGTGAGAAGTGCCAAAGGCTCAAACGGCGCGGCGCCAGAAAAACGGGCAGGGATAAAGCCAAGGTGAACATAAGCCCATTCCATCGCCTCTTTGGATAAAATTATCGTAATGAAGAGATGGACGCCGATAATGGCCGCTAAAAAATATTTTGTAACAGGGGGCAAATTAATCGCAGGCGCTGGCTTTTCTAAGCCTTGTGCCTCGAGCGGCATCTGTGCCGCTGTGGGAGGGTCTTTTTTGACCGTTTGTTTTTGAGCGCGTATAGAATCAAGCGAGACAATATTGTCTTTAGCGGGCTGTTTTTTGTTGTCGTTATCGTTGTTGTTATCGCTCATGGTTACTTTATACCCGTGTTTGGCACAGGCGAGAAGGTGTAAATTTCATATAAAAAAACAGCGACATCTTCATGCCGCCGTTTTTCTCGCAATATCCCCCATTATGAAAGAGAGAAATAAACGTGTTTAATCCGATGCGTTATGGCGTCATGGCGCCAAAGAGCGAGTTTGTTTTTTCCACGTTATATTCATATTGAATGGCTTCGTTCCCCTTGGGTGCCAAACCACCGCCAGGTGTGGCGCGCTGGATAACATTATCGACGCCTTTTAAAAGATCCATTGCCATCACTTTGGCTTGTTTCAATTGTGCCTTGAGGTTATCAAGCGCCGCGCCATATGCTTCTTTTGCGAGTTCTTTACCCATGACCACAAATTCAACGATTTCGCCGACATCGGCAATAATTCCTTGTGACACCTTACCAAAAGCATTCGCAGAGGACAGGTTAAGGTCTTCTAATTCTTTAACGGCTGGCTTTTTGCCGCCCCCGCCTGATGATCCGCGTTCTCCTCCTTCGTCCTCATCCTCATCTTTACTCGCGTTTTGATTGGCAACCTCAATGTGAAGATGTGTTGGTGCTTGATAGCTGACTGGGTAGTTTTTTAGATCAGCTAAAGCTAAGTTTTTACCGCTAAGGCCCGCTTTTAATTCAATTTTGACAAGGTTATTGTCGCGCCAATCAAAAACAACGCAATGGCTCTTAAATTCGCCAGGATGCGCATATTTTTTGACAAGCTTCTTACCAGGGTAAAGAGGCTCTGTTAGGCCTGCTTGCTTTACGAGGTCTTCGATGTTTGTTTGCATTGCTGCACTCCTTACTTTAACCAGTTTTATTTTCCGAAATTATGGTTTTACTATGCACCGAAATGGTTAAAGAAGACTTAAAGGTTTAGACATAATCATTATTTTTTCAAATAGAGTGCTATCCCCTTCGAAACGCTGGGTTTTTAAGGCAAAATTTACTTTTGCGATATAAAAATGCTATAGTTATCTATAAGTAACGGGAGATGAAAATGTTTAGATTATTTGCTTTAGCACTGATGATTGCCTTACCTGCAGAGGCTATGGCGCAAAATCTATTCGTTGGCTCTAATTTTTCCGGTCAATCTTATAATGGAAGCTTAAGCGGGCAAAACAGGGCGCCGATTGCTCTGGGCCGCATTATACAAGGCGCATCAACCGGAACAGCGACAACGTCTTCATCGGGTTATACGTTTGGTCAGAATAACTATGCGACAAGTTCCTATAATAATGGGGCATCGAGCGCTTCTGTTCCGTATTCTTTTAATATTAATCCCGACACAGCCATGCGTAACAGAGCGCAGCGCGATGCGCAGGCTCAAAGAAATCAGATTGATACCTTGTCTTATCTTCAAAATGGCGGGCTCGATCAAACCTATGCCGAAGAATATAAGGCTTATCAGGAGAAACTAGGCCTTAATTCAACCAAAAATGCCATTGGAATTACAAAAACGACACCAACCAAAAAAGTGTCGCGGGTTAAATATAAAAACCCTTTAGAAACGAAAAAGATCACAAAGCCGCGCCGCGTGTTTAGTTCAAATTACTAATTTCAGACTATAAATTATATTGTGAGATTGGCTTATGGACATAATGTTTGTAAGCTTTTTTCATGACTAGCTCGTCGCGTTTTCAATTGTATTGTTTTATCACCCTCTGTGGTGCCTATGGGCTTATCGGTTCTCCCACGCCTGATGCCCCTGACTGGAAAGAGCTGCTAATTGCCATCGCGCTTTTGGGCAGTATTGGTATAAGCGGAATTGCCTTTGTAATGGGGCTATCGCAACAAAAAGGCATTGAGGTAAAAAAGGCGCGTTTTATGCGGCTGTTTTTATATTATGGGATTAGCGTGCCTTTGGTTGTTGCGGTTTTTCGGGGAGGTGAGCCAGCACTCATAACGCGCGATGTGATTGGCTTTCTTTTTTTACTTTTGCCGCTTTTCTTATTCCCTCTCATTCATTCCAACAAGCGCGTTAAAGACGCGGCGTTTTATAAGATATGTCTGTATAGCGCTCTTTTTATTGGGATGTGCTTTGCGGTGCGGGTTATATGGCCAGCCTTATCCAATACGACAGAGCTTCTCTATTTAGCGAATTTCCCTTTGGTCATTTTGACGGCGATTTATTGTATGGGGCAGGTCTTGGCGTTAGGGGGATTGCGCTTTTCTCTACGCCAAGCTGCGCCGCTTATGGGATATGTTTTATTGACGGCTCTTGTAGTTATTGCGATGCTTCAAGATGTACAAAGGGCGCCTATGGCAGCGCTCGGGCTGTCTTTGATCGTATTAATCTTAGATCAGTTTATAAAAGCGCCTAAAAAGGCGATTGTGAGCGTTTTTATTTTAACCAGCAGTATTATATTTCTTTGGCCTTATTGGCATGAGGTGTTGCTCGCTATTACATATAAAACCTCTATCGTTGGTCTGAATATGCGTGCCCAAGAATTAGCGGCGGTATGGCAAGTTTTATCGCAATCGCCAACGCATTTCCTTTTTGGTGCAGGGTGGGGCGGACAATTTGAATCCCCTGCAGTTGGAAATTTATCAGTCACTTTCACGCATAGTTTACTATCGTATATGGCACTTAAAACGGGCTTTTTTGGCATTGTTCTGACGCTTATTTATATGGGTGTTATCAGCTATCATGGGGCAGGGGTATTTTTTAGGGACAGAGTTGTGGGCATTGCGCTTTTATGGGCTTTTATCATTCCTATTTTTCTATATGCTTCTTACAAATCGCTGGATTTTGGGCTGTTACTCACGCTTATTCTGGCTTTGTCGCTATACAATGAAAAACAGAGACCTTTAGAAGTAACGCAATAATCCCATGGCACAGAAATCTATCCTTATCATCAACCGTGTTTACCCTCCGCATTATGGAGCGACAGGGCGCATGGCAAGTGATTTAGCTAAGCATTTGGCGGCGCAGGGCTGGGATGTTCAAGTTTTGGCGACAGGTGAAAAATCAGCGCGATATGAAGATCAAGGCGTGCATGTTCGAACGATCAAGGCAAAGCCTTTGCGCCGGTCTTGGATGGGGTATTGTTTAGTGTGGATTCGGTTATTTTTAGCAGCCTTAGGAGCCAAGAAAACTTCTGTGGTGATTACGCTTACTGATCCGCCGCTTCTTATATTTGTAGGGGCGATTGTGGCAAAGCTCAAACGGGCCAAGCACGTGCATTGGTGCCATGATGTGTATCCTGATTTATTGCCATTATTCGGTGTGCGCTTGCCGCGATTTGTGATGAGGGCGCTTCATAAAGCATCACGCAGGCGTATGAGTAAATGCGCCCAGATTGTTGCCATTGGGCGGTGCATGTCCAAACGTCTTGCGATGACAGGGGTGGAGCAAAGTAATATTCGTATCATTCCCAATTGGTCTGATCCAAATATTTTCACCCCCGCCGATCATACATTGCCGTTGATGAAGCCTAAAGCGCAAATGCCAGAAAATATGTTTCGGGATGATAGTCCAAAATTTCGTATTTTATATGCGGGCAATATTGGTAAAGCGCATGAAGTTGATATGTTTTTAAAGGCTGCCGAAGCCTTGCATGATCATAAAGAAATAGAGTTTGTTTTTGTCGGCACAAGCGAAGGACATGACAGATTAGCCGATGAGCGTGCAAAAATGGGGCTTGATAATATGAAGTTTATGCCTTATCAGCCTGCGCCTTATTTAAGAACGATTTTAGAAAGCGGTGATTTGCACTTAGTCTCCATGAAGGATGACATGGCAGGGTTGCTTGTACCATGTAAATTCTATGCCGCCTTAGCGGTCGGGCGTCCAACCTTATTTTTAGGGCCGCAAAAAAGTGAAATTGGCAAGGTGATTGAAACTTATAAAGCGGGTAAGATTGTAAGTGTTCACAGTGCAGATAAGCTTGTGAAAGGAATTTTAGAATATCGCCATGATGGTAGTGCATGGTTTGCAGCGCAACAAGGCGCAATTGAAGCAGGGAAGTTGTATAATCCGCCTGCATCATTTGCGCTATGGGATGAAACCCTAAAAAGCGTGATGAAATTATAAAATATGACCATACAGGCGCGCCACGATGACATGAATTTAGCCGATTTAATCGGCGATATTTGGCGGGCAAAATTCTATATGATTGTTATGGTTGCATTATGCGCTGTCATGGCGTTTTTATTTTTAAAAATAAGCACGCCGCATTATCGGGCGAGCATGATTGTGGCGCCTGCAGATGGTTATGCACTCGGTGATTATGCGTCGATGATTGACAATGAGCGTATTGCCGCAATGCCATTTTGGCGCCCGATGGATCAAGAGGGCGTGTCCACAGATTTTTATCGTTTTATTCATACAATTCGCGGGCCATCGGTGGGGGAAATTTTACTTACTGATCGCGGCGTTCTTTCTGGCATTCAACATGATGAGGGCAGGGCGTTAAAAACGAAAGAAGAGCTTGCTATTTATTTATCCAAAAAAATACAGATTGACCCAATAGGGGCAACGCCGCTGCGCCGGATTCATTATGCGCATCCTGATCCTGAATTTGCGGCGGCGATGCTGCGTAAAATTCATCTTGTGGCCGATCAAATGATACGCCGTGACCGTAAGCGTCAATCGCAAAGCCGTATTGATTATTTGAAAGACTCTCTCTCAAAAAATCAAAATCCCGATCATCGTAAGGGCATTACGAATTTATTAATGCAGCAAGAGCATATTCAAATGCTCGCCAATCTTAACGAGGCCTATGCCGCAATTGTTGTTGAGCCAGCCTTTACCGCGCCAAAGCCTGATTGGCCAAAGCCTTTTGTTGTCTGGCCTGTGGCGTTATTTTTGGGTGGGTTTTTGGGATATATTATCTTTTCAATACGCCGGTCATTTAAAGCATGATTCCCGTTTCAGTTTTAATCACGGTCTATAACGAGGCAGAAAATTTGCCGCGCTGTTTAAGGGCGTTACAGAATTTTGATGAGATCATTATTATTGATTCAAATAGTACGGATAACACGGCGGCGATAGCAAAAGAGTATGGAGCGCATGTCATCTGCTATCAATGGGATGGCCAATACCCTAAAAAACGGCAATGGTGTTTGGATCATCTAGAGATCAAGTATGATTTTGTTTTTTGGGTGGATGCAGATGAAGTTGTTACGCCTGATTTGATATCAGAGATAAAAAATCTCTCTTTCGATTCCGCGGGTTATTTTGTGAAGGGGCAATATATTTGGCTTGGACAAGCCCTGAAACGAGGGCTTAAAAATAATAAGCTTGCACTTTTTGATCGCCGTAAAATCTATTTTCCTGTGGTGGATGACTTGGATATCAAAGAAATGGGCGAAATGGAGGGGCATTACCAACCTATTTTAAAGCCTGACTATTCTGATGAAAAGATAGAGCAATTAAATGCCGAGCTCTTACATTATGCGTGTGATGATAGGGGCGCGTGGGAGCGCCGCCATGAACGCTATGCCATTTGGGAGGCCGCAATGATTTGGCGCGGCGCTTATCCAAAAGACCCCTCACGGGGGCGTGAATTTATAAAAACGATTTTTCGAAAAACCCCGCGCCGCGATTGGATCGCTTTTGTTCATTCCTATATTTATAAGCATGGATTTTTGGATGGTAAAGCGGGGTATGATTTTGCGCGATCACGCGCGTGTTATTATCGAAAGGTCGCCGTTCATCTTAAGGCTTTAGCCTCCAGTAAAGCGCAGGTGCAAAGCGGCGCAAGGCATGCGCAAGGTACTGCCTTGCATAAATCAAACAGCGCGAGAGATAAGAAACACCACGGCGCCGCCTAATAGTGTATTCTTCTATCCTTGCCTGTTTAGCGCGGCGCTGTGACAGTCCGCCAGTTTCAAAAAGGCAGATGGGTTGATTGATATAAAAAGCGACAGGGTTATCTGTCACAAACTGCCATGTGAAATCATAATCCGCAGCGAGTTTATAAGTTAAATTAAATCGCAACTCTTGAATACTGTCGCGTTTGTAAAGCATAGCTTGGTGGTGAGTGATCATACCTTTATGAATATGCGTATAGGGTTTTGATTTCTTATAAAAAGGATCGCCCTTTTTATTTTCCTCAAGCGCATCGCCATAGATAAAATCGGGCAAGTCATCTGATAAAGTGTTTTGAATAGTTTGCAATGTATCGGGCGCGGCAAAAATATCGCCTGCATTCATGAAAATAATGAAGATTCCATTGCAATGAGATAGCCCTTTATTCATGGCATCGTAAAGCCCGTCATCGGGACTGTTATACCAATGGGCATTTGTTGTTTTTAAAAAATCTTCTGTTTGGTCTTGGGAATTACCGTCTATCACAATCCATTCATAATCGGACCACTCCGCGTTATGTTGTGCGGCAACAGAGAGAGCGGTTTCTTTTAATCCCGAAAGATTATTTTTGGTAATTGTAACAATAGAAAAAAACGGTGCGCGCATGATTTTAGTATAACGATTTAATCGTCATCGCCAATGGCTTCAATATAAAGGCCAGAGATGGCAAGATTGGCAAGCATCGTGCTCACACGCTCGGCACTTTCAAGGAAATCAAAAGGTTTGGGATCGCGCGGGACAATAATCATGGAGCCGGGCGGGATCATTGTGCTGCGGTGGTTCCATGGGCTGATTGAAAGGGGCTGGGCGCTGCCATCGGGATAAATCACAAAGGCGCGGTCTTTATCGGCGTAATATGTTGTCCCGCCTGCCTCGCGGATATAATCCAGTGGGTCTTTACCTGATTTAAATTGTAAGGCGGCGGGGGAGAGAACTTCGCCCGTTACGCGTACGGTTAAAGGACGTTTAGGAATAAATATTTTATCTCCTGCCTCAAGCAGGATATCTTGCGCAGGGTCTGCGGTGAGCGAGGCGGGGTCTGCTTCGACTGTGATACGCCCCACTGCTTGCGCTGATTTTAATTGTGCAATCAGGCTTTGGGTTGCGGAGACTTGCGCCATATCAGGCTTCTTATCATCAGAAACGGCTTGAAGACTGGCAGCAAGTTTCATTTCTAAATCCTGCGCTTGGGCTTTATAGCGGCTTTGTTCTCGTTTGCGCTCTGAAGCGCGGCTAAAGATTGCTCCATCGGCGTAGCCTTGCTCAGTAAGTCCGCCTGCACGCTCCATCAATTTAAGCATTGTGTCTCCGGGCATGAGGTCATAACGCCCCGGATGTTTCACTTCCCCCAAAAGCATCACGCTTTGATCATTGATCTTATGAAATTTTTGATTAACGCGGATAGTATCGCCTGCGGAAATTTTCACATCGGATGGATTGGTTATTTTCAGATCAATTGTTTGCCGCCCTAGATCGCGTGAGGTGACCTCGATACTCTCTTTGTTGGCTTCCAATGACATACCGCCTGCTACGGCAAGCACGCTGTCGAGTGTTGTGTCTTTTGTGATTGGATAAGCCCCTTCTTGACGCACGGCGCCGCGCACAAAGGCAGAGCGCTCTTTCAAAAAAGCGGCAATGACGGGCTCATCTATTGCTGCGTTTTGGGGGTTGAGTGATGCCTGATGGAAGAGCGGATGAGAGCTGTTATGATCGGGGTCAAGGCGGCGTATCTCATCCATAGAAAATAGATGAACTATATCGCCTTCTTTTAACTGTTGATCTTGTTGCTTTTTCAAAACGCCGCGCGGGGAAAACGCAATAAGATCCTTGGTTAGTTGGTTGGGATCCATGCGCTCGACTATTCCAATAAGCGGGTAGATATCTTTGCCGAGAACTTTGCTGTCATTAATGAGCGCGGAAAGTGTGTTGGATTTTTTAAGGTCATGCGCGCCTGGTTGGCGGGTGTGGCCTGATAAGGTTACGGCGCTGGCTTGTTTTTGTTCAGATTGCGCGACCATCAATATTGATCCATCGCCAAAAAGACGTTGTTTTGAGGTTGCAACTTCTTGGATGGTTTCTTCACCGTCACTGGTAAATTCCATCTTCATGTAACGGCTTTGCCCTGGTGTCATAAGGCCGCCAGATAGAGCAAGGGCTTGATGAAGGCTGATCTTGTCAAAGGCGTTTAACTCATAAATGCCGGGGCGCTTGACTGCGCCTGATACGGCCATAGTTGGGCCAATAGGCGGCACAATAAGGCGGTCGCCATCTTGAAGAAGTTTGTCCGCGCCTGAGCCACTGGCCATTAAGAGATGGTAGAGATCAATTGTATGGCTTTTGCCACCGCGCACAAGTTTGATCTGTCGCAAGGATCCTGTTTTATCCACGCCGCCTGCCAGTGAGAGGGCGTCAAGCGCCGTGTGAAACGCTGTTAGGTTTTTACGCCCCGGCTTTTTTACATGACCAACAACGAGAACACCAATTTGGCGCACATTCGACAAGGAGATATATATTTGGGTGTTATGCATGCCGCCTGTTTCGGCCTGTAAAAGCGCGCGGATATCTTCTATAGATTTCCCTGCAGCGTTTAGCGGGGTGAAGTCATCGACAATAAGCATGCCTTGGTTATTGATTGTATATTGGTTTTGTGTATTTACTTGGCCGCGGACAATAATATCAAGCGTGTCACCTTTGCTAAGGATGTAGTTATCACTGATAGCGCCGGCAGGCATACTGAGGCGCTCTTTTTCTAAATCTGCGGTTGTGTCGAATAGGTCATAGCCATATTGTTCAAGCTCATCGACGATGCGTCCTGAATAGAGGGTTTCAAGGGTAGAGGGTTTTACGTTGATTACCGGTGCTGACGTTGAAATTTCGCGCGGGGCGGTGAGGGGTGTTTCTTGTAAGTCATTGATTGATATGGGCTGTAAGGGGATATCAATAGGGGCGTATCTGTCTTGTGTGTCTTGGTCCATCCAAGGGGTTACAGGAATGCTAAGGCCGCTTTCGCCGCGCGCTTGGCCGGTTGAGACGGACAGCATGGCGACACAACCTAAAAGAAGCGATTTGCTGATTAAATACTGTCTGTTTAGCGTCATGTTTTTTTTAGCGGTAAGTTTCAGAAAAACGAATCAAGGAATATCAATACGTTAGATAATATACAGCCGTATGATCGCCTTGTGAATCCCTTCGGCGTGACTGGGTGGGATAACCCCCAACATTACAGGGATTTATATTGATTAAAAGAAGCTGCGCAGTAGGTTAGGGCAATGAGTATCCATATGATTAAATTAGTGGTTGGTATCGACAACCTAGATGATTTTGCCCTCTGGCAGGCGCAGGAGCGCGTCATGTTCGAAGGACAAGAGGCAAATGTCGTGCGTACGCGTTTCAAACCCAAACAAGCCGATGACATTATCAGGACAGGCGGGTCGATTTACCGTGTGATTAAAAGCCGTATCGTTTGCCGCCAAGAAATAATTGGTTTTGGCAGTTATGAGAGCATGGACAGAGGGACGCAGTGCCTTATTTTAACCGACACGGACATTATCCAGACCCAAAGCATGCCCTATCGTCCGTTCCAAGGGTGGCGCTATCTCGATCAGGCCAAAGCGCCAAAAGATCGCGGCCTTTATGTGATTGGTCAAGATAACGACGAAGCCCCACCTCCCGAAATGGAAGAAGCGCTGAAAGAAGCAGGGTTATTCTAAGAATCAATTTTGTTCGGCTTGATAACTTCTGGCCTCGTCGTCAGAATTTTAAATGCGTTTTGGAAAGGTCTTACATAAAGCTTCCAAACGGAGTTTAACTCTTCTTCCTCTTTTTTACTACCTAAACCAAAGGTGAGGCTTTCTTTGCCGCGCAGTACATATAAAGAGCCAAACATCCAATCCCAAAGGGAAAAGAAAGAGCCAAAGTTCTTATCGTAGTGTTTCACCTGTTCACTATGATGGATTTGGTGTTGGGCAGGGCTCATAAAGACGTGTTCGGCTTTTGGCCCAAATGGAAGCCAAATGTGAGAATGGCGAAGATTCGCGCCCACAACATAAGAGCCAATCAAAAAGGCATTAATGCCGAGAATCGTCATGAATCCCTCTAGATTCGGGTAGAAGTAATAAAAGACGCCAGAGGCAATGCCAAGGCTGATCATCCTAAAACTCACGCTCATCCATACATCAATGGGGTGGGCGCGGTGCAAAGTGGCGGGGGTCATAACTTTGGCGGAATGATGGACTTTGTGAAATTCCCAAAGCCATGGCACTTTGTGCTGTATCCGGTGAGCAAAGTAATAAGAGAGGTCTGAAATAGCAAAGGCGACAAAGGTATAGCTTATGATAACAAGTATTGAAGGTGTATTCTCACCGCTTCCTGCTTTAACTGGTGTAAGACTCATCAGAGCTTGAGTGAAGCTATGGAAGAAATCAGGCTTTACAACGATAGCATTGAAAAACAACGTAATCATCGCCAGATTAATAATAATGATCGCATAATCGTGTTTTGCGGAATCGTGAAGCCATATTTCCTTTGAAAACAGATAGTTAAGTAGTCCTTTGTCTACACTGCCGTCTTTACGCTTATTCACTTCATAGAGGTAAACAGGAATCGCCATAAGATAGGTTGTTATCATAAAAGGCCAGAACATCCGTGCCCCTGTCTGCGATATCAGCATGTAAAGAGCAACGGGCATTGCCAATAAAAGAGCTATTTTGGATAGAGTCTCGATTTGCTTATTCATGAAGGTCCTATTGTTGGCGTTACTCTATAATATTGTACAATAATTCACATGAAATGAGGAAAATTATATTTTTTATAGATATTTTTAGATTTTATTAAGTATTGTTCTATATCAATATCTTATTTGTATTATTTGCTTTTTTAAAGAGCACTATTATCGATAAATAATAGAACAAAACATGCTTTTTTAAAAAAAGTTTAAAAAAGTTTAAAAAAAGGGTTTACAGGGGGAAACGTTTAGTTATATAACCCCACTCACAGCGCGGGAAGTTGACCGCGCTTTTTAATGTCGGAGCGGCTGATTAATTTGTTTTTAAAAGCTTCGATATTTTCTCTTGACGATTGATTCTAACGGCATTATGTTCGGGTCATTCTTACAGAGTAAAAGTTTTAACAGATTTATATCTGGTGTATGCGGTTTGGACGACCGCTTTTGTTGTCCAAGCTTCATAGGTTCTTGAACATCGTTAATAGAAAAAAGAGATACACAGACAGCAGTGCTTGTGGTCATAGCGAATTTATTCGTTATGTATTGGAAATGTTGAACACATTGAAAATAAGATGGTATTTATACCATCGACTTAAATAAGTACCTGTTTGTTCTTTATGATTTATCATAAAGACGTTCTGTGTATGTCAAACATACTTACTATACATATTTATATGTATGGAAGTTACGTGACGTACATTAATAATGTACAAAACAAGCAGGTCCTTGCACTTCTTATTTAATCATTTGATTGAGATTGAAGTGTCCAAGGATACTTCAATTTTTTTGAAAAATGATTTTTGAGATGAGATCAAACTTGAGAGTTTGATCCTGGCTCAGAACGAACGCTGGCGGCAGGCCTAACACATGCAAGTCGAACGAACCGTTTACGGTGAGTGGCGCACGGGTGCGTAACACGTGGGAATATACACTTCGGTAAGGAATAACACAGAGAAATTTGTGCTAATACCTTATAATGACTCCGGTCCAAAGATTTATCGCCGAAGGATTAGCCCGCGCTAGATTAGTTTGTTGGTGAGGTAAAGGCTCACCAAGACTACGATCTATAGGGGGTCTGAGAGGATGATCCCCCACACTGGGACTGAGACACGGCCCAGACTCCTACGGGAGGCAGCAGTGAGGAATATTGCGCAATGGAGGAAACTCTGACGCAGCCATGCCGCGTGAGTGACGAAGGCCTTAGGGTTGTAAAGCTCTTTCAGATGCGAAGATAATGACGGTACCATCAGAAGAAGCTCCGGCTAAATTCGTGCCAGCAGCCGCGGTAATACGAATGGAGCGAGCGTTGTTCGGAATCATTGGGCGTAAAGCGTATGTAGGCGGACTAGAAAGTCGGGAGTGAAATCCCAGGGCTCAACCCTGGAATTGCTTCCGAAACTCCTAGTCTAGAGTCCCGGAGAGGTTAGGGGAATTCCGAGTGTAGAGGTGAAATTCGCAGATATTCGGAGGAACACCAGTGGCGTAGGCGCCTAACTGGACGGGAACTGACGCTCAGATACGAAAGCGTGGGTAGCAAACAGGATTAGATACCCTGGTAGTCCACGCCGTAAACGATGTGTGCTAGTTGTTGGGCCCTTAGGGCTCAGTGACGCAGCTAACGCATTAAGCACACCGCCTGGGGAGTACGGTCGCAAGATTAAAACTCAAAGGAATTGACGGGGACCCGCACAAGCGGTGGAGCATGTTCTTTAATTCGAAGCAACGCGAAGAACCTTACCTACACTTGACATACTCGTCGGGGATTTCAGAGATGATTTCCTTCGGTTCGGCCGGACGAGATACAGGTGCTGCATGGCTGTCGTCAGCTCGTGTCGTGAGATGTTGGGTTAAGTCCCGCAACGAGCGCAACCCCTATCGTATGTTGCCAGCATTTAGTTGGGCACTCATGCGAGACTGCCGGTGTTAAGCCGGAGGAAGGTGGGGACGACGTCAAGTCATCATGGCCCTTACGTGTAGGGCTAGAAACGTGCTACAATGGGTAATACAGTGAGCAGCGAGGTCGCGAGGCCAAGCTAATCTCTAAAATTATTCTCAGTTCGGATTGTACTCTGCAACTCGAGTGCATGAAGTCGGAATCGCTAGTAATCGTGGATCAGCATGCCACGGTGAATACGTTCCCGGGTCTTGTACACACCGCCCGTCACACCATGGGAGTTGGTTTTACCCGAAGGCCGTGTGCTAACTACGGAGGCAGCGGACCACGGTAGGGTCAGCGACTGGGGTGAAGTCGTAACAAGGTAGCCGTACGGGAACGTGCGGCTGGATCACCTCCTTTCTAAGGATGTTGTTTGGCATCTCCCTGTATCACTACAGTCAAGACCTGCTGTCGGTGTATCTCTTTTTTCTTAGATATGAGGAACCAAAATTGCGAGATTTATTTCGCGTTTTTATTGTGTCGGGCTTGTAGCTCAGTTGGTTAGAGCGCACGCTTGATAAGCGTGAGGTCGCAAGTTCAAGTCTCGCCAGGCCCACCATTTACTTTAGTTATTTATAAAGTATTACCCTTTGAATAAAAGGGGCTATAGCTCAGCTGGGAGAGCGCCTGATTTGCATTCAGGAGGTCTGCGGTTCGATCCCGCATAGCTCCACCATTTCTCTCTTAAGTACCTGATGGGTATTTTAGTGAGGAATGCTTTAAGTAGTGTTTCCTCGGTTCTTGGTCATCGTGAATAAGTTTGAAATGAAGTTTATAGAAAGAATATTCCAACTAAAAAATGACTTTTTTAGTTAATATAATACAAATTAATAAAGTCTGGAAATCTAACTTTAAGCTGAGTATCACTGCACTATCCTTAGTAAATGTGCAGTGATTTTATATTAAACAAACACACGTATTCGTTACTCACTTTGCCGAGTCGAGTAACGGCTTACTTGTTGCTTTGTTTTATGGACGGGAATTTATACAGCCCCTGATATAGGACATGATACCAACAAGAAATGGCAGATTTAGTTCTGCGCGTGGTTTGAATTCAAGTGTCTAAGAGCATCTGGTGGATGCCTTGGCGATCAGAGGCGATGAAGGACGTGGCAGGCTGCGATAAGTCTCGGGGAGGTGTCAACAACCGTTAATCCGAGAATTTCCGAATGGGGAAACCCACCCTTTACAGGGTATCTTGTACTGAATACATAGGTATAAGAGGCGAACGCGGTGAAGTGAAACATCTCAGTAACCGTAGGAAAGGAAATCAAACGATACTCCCCTAGTAGCGGCGAGCGAACGGGGATCAGCCCAGTGGCTGGAGTGTAATAAGCAGAAGTGTCTGGAAAGTCACACCAAAGTAGGTGATAGTCCTGTATGCGTAAAAAGCACACCAGTCCTTGAGTAGGACGGAACACGTGAAATTTTGTCTGAATATGGGGGGACCATCCTCCAAGGCTAAGTACTCCTGATCGACCGATAGCGAACTAGTACCGTGAGGGAAAGGTGAAAAGAACCCCGATAAGGGGAGTGAAACAGACCTGAAACCGGATGCTTACAAACAGATGGAGCACGCTTGTCGTGTGACATCGTACCTTTTGTATAATGGGTCAACGAGTTAGTCTCGTATGCAAGCTTAAGCCGATAGGTGTAGGCGTAGGGAAACCGAGTCTGAATAGGGCGTTTAGTATGCGGGATTAGATCCGAAACCCGGTGATCTAGTTATGGGCAGGCTGAAGACAAGGTAACACTTGTTGGAGGGCCGAACACACTAACGTTGAAAAGTTAGGTGATGACCTGTGACTAGGGGTGAAAGGCCAATCAAACCGGGTGATAGCTGATTCTCCGCGAAATCTATTTAGGTAGAGCGTCAAGTGAATACCTCAGGGGGTAGAGCACTGGATGGGCTAGGGGGGCGCGAGCCTTACCAAACCTAACCAAACTCCGAATACCTGAGAGTACTGCTTGGCAGACACACTGTGGGTGATAAGGTCCATGGTGGAAAGGGAAACAGCCCAGACCTACAGCTAAGGTCCCCAAATCATTGTTAAGTGGAAAAGGATGTAGAAAGTCCATGACAACCAGGATGTTGGCTTAGAAGCAGCCATCATTTAAAGAAAGCGTAATAGCTCACTGGTCTAAATAAGACTTTCCGCGCCGAAGATGTATCGGGGCTTAAACAATGTACCGAAGCTTAGGATTTATATGTTATCATGTAAGTGGTAGCGGAGCGTTCTGTAAGCCTGTGAAGGGTTGCCGCGAGGTAGCCTGGAGGTATCAGAAGTGAGAATGTTGACATGAGTAGCGACAAAGAGTGTGAGAAACACTCTCGCCGAAATCCCAAGGGTTCCTGCGCAAGGCTAATCCGCGCAGGGTGAGCCGGCTCCTAAGGCGAGGCCGAAAGGCGTAGTCGATGGGAACACGGTTAATATTCCGTGGCCTGGTGGTAGTGACGGATCTCGTAAATTGTATCTCCTTATTGGATTGGAGATGCCGTGAAGAGGTTCCAGGAAATAGCTCCACCAACATAGACCGTACCCGAAACCGACACAGGTGGGATGGTAGAGAATACCAAGGCGCTTGAGAGAACTATTGTGAAGGAACTCGGCAAATTACACCCGTAACTTCGGAAGAAGGGTGACCCATGTCCAGGCAACTGGATATGGGTGGCACAGACTAGGGGGTAGCGACTGTTTATCTAAAACATAGGGCTCTGCGAAGTCGCAAGACGACGTATAGGGTCTGACGCCTGCCCGGTGCCGGAAGGTTAAGAGGAGAAGTGAGA
>JAACPE010000003.1 GCA_009995595.1 Alphaproteobacteria bacterium | reverse complement strand
ATGAGTGAAGGCTTACGTTTTGCGATCCGCGAAGGCGGCCGTACAGTAGGCGCAGGCGTCGTTGGTAAAATTATCGCTTAGGGTTAATAATTTTCTGGCTGCGCCCACGCGGAGCCGGAATATATATAATGAAATTGAAATAAGGTAGTAAAAATGGACTCACAAACAATTAGAATTCGCTTACAAGCTTTTGATCATCGTATTTTAGATACATCAACAAGCGAAATTGTAAACACTGCAAAGCGTACAGGTGCTGGTGTTCGTGGGCCCGTTCCGTTGCCAACAAGAAAGTCACGTTATACGGTTTTACAATCGCCGCACGTGAACAAGAATTCAATGGAGCATTTTGAAATGAGAACGCATAAGCGTCTTATTGATATTGTTGACCCAACGCCACAAACAGTTGATGCGCTTATGAAGCTTGATCTGGCTGCCGGTGTTGATGTTGAAATTAAAATTGGCCAAACAGGCGCATAAATAAAGTTTAAATATATCTTACGCATGGGGCGTGAGAGCTACGGTGGCTAAATTGTTGGTTACCCTCTAGAAAGGAAAGAAAAATGAGAACTGGTGTAATTGCACGTAAAGAAGGGATGACACGTATCTTCACAGAAGATGGACGTCAGGTTCCTGTGACAGTGCTTAGGCTTGATAATTGTCAGGTTGTTGGTCATCGTACCATGGAGAAGAATGGATATACATCTGTTCAGATTGGTGCGGGTACAGCTAAGATTAACCGTACTTCTAAAGCGATGCGTGGTGTATATGCGCAGGCTAAAGTTGAGCCAAAGAAAAAGGTTGTTGAGTTTCGCGTAGATCCAGCAAATATGCCTGAAATAGGCGCTGTTTTATGTGCGAGTCACTTCCTTACAGGTCAAAAAGTCGATGTCTGTGCAACATCGAAGGGTAAAGGTTTCCAAGGCGGTATGAAACGTCACAATTTTGGCGGGATGCGTGCTTCACATGGTGTGTCTGTCTCCCACCGCGCGCTCGGTTCAACAGGTCAGTGTCAAGATCCAGGTAAAGTTTTTAAAGGCAAGAAAATGGCTGGTCAATTGGGTAATGTCCGTGTAACAACGCAAAGTCTTGAAATTACGGCTGTTGATTTGGAAGAAAACCTTATTTTAGTTAAGGGATCAGTTCCTGGGCCAAGATCAGGTTGGGTTATGATAACAGATGCAGAAAAGGTTGATATGCCAGAAGGTGTGCCGCTTCCTGCCGGTATTAAGCAGGCTGCAAATACGGATGCGCCTAAAGCACATGATAAACAAGATGAGCCAGTAGAAACTTCTGCTGAAACTCAAGAATAGAAAAGGCTATTGAAGGAATAAAACGATGAAAGTAGCTGTAAAAACAATTGAAAATAAAGATGCCGGAGAGATTACTCTCGACAAAGACATTTTTGGTGCCGATGTTCGTGAAGATATCATTCACTTGATGGTGACTTATCAACGTGACAAGCGCCAAACTGGTAATCACAAAGCCAAAGAGCGTTCAGAAGTATCTGGAACAGGTAAAAAGCCGTTCAAACAAAAAGGTACCGGTGGTGCGCGACGCGGTGACAATAAACGTAACATTGACCGTGGGGGCGGTGTTGTTCATGGGCCGCGTGTTCGATCACATGCAACTGATTTGCCAAAACAAGTGCGTAAAGCGGCTTTGATCTCAGCTCTTTCTGCGAAAGCAAAAGAAAAGAAATTAATTATCCTTGACGATGCTGTTGCAAAAGACCATAAGACTAAGCCGATGGCGGCAAATATAGCAAAATTTGCTATGCACTCTGCCCTTATTATTGGTGGTAAAGAAATTGATGCAAATTTTGCACGCGCAACATCAAACCTCCCTATGGTTGATGTCTTGCCGTCACAAGGCGCAAATGTATATGACATTATTCGTCGTGACACACTTGTTTTAACAAAACAAGCTGTGGCTGATCTGACGGAAAGATTGAAAGGTTAGAAAAATGGCTGTTGCAAAGAGAAAAGATAAATTAGAAGCCGCAGAATGGATGTATGAAATCATTCGCGAGCCTGTCGTGACAGAAAAATCAACAATGGGATCTGCCCATGGTCAGGTTACTTTTAAGGTGCCATTAACAGCAACGAAGCCGAAAATTAAAGCAGCTGTTGAAACACTTTTTAAAGTGAGTGTTACAAACGTGAATACGCTCATTCAAAAAGGAAAAACAAAACGCTTTCGTGCCTCTATGGGTAAACGCGTTGATGTTAAAAAAGCGATTGTTACATTGAAAGATGGCCAGACAATTGATGTTGGAACAGGTCTTTAGGATAAAAATTAAAGGCTCATATAGGAATTAACGCTTAGTTGGGATTAAGACAATGGCATTAAAAAAGTTTAAACCGAATTCTCCAGGGACACGTCAGCTTATTATCGTTGACCGAAGTGGCCTTCATAAAGGCGCGCCTGAAAAGACGCTTCTTGAAGGTAAGAAGAAAACAGGGGGCCGTAACAATACAGGTCGTATTACTTGTCGTCATATCGGCGGCGGTCACAAGCAAAAATATCGTGTTATCGACTGGAAACGCCGTAAATTTGACGTTGAAGCTACCGTATTGCGCTTGGAATATGATCCGAACCGTACAGCTTTTATCGCTTTGATTGAATATACTGATGGTGAAAAAGCCTACATTTTGGCTCCTCAACGTCTTCAGGCTGGCGATAAGGTTATTGCTTCTGCTAAGGCTGATATTAAGCCAGGTAATGCAATGCCGTTGCAAGGGATGCCCGTTGGGACAATTATTCATAACGTTGAGATGAAGCCTGGTAAGGGTGGTCAGCTTTGCCGCTCTGCAGGAACATACGCGCAACTTGTTGGCCGTGATCAGGGCTATGCTCAGATTAAACTTGCTTCTGGTGAGCTTCGTAAGGTTCGTCAAGAATGCATGGCTTCTATCGGCGCGGTTTCAAACCCTGACCATATGAACACAAATTTGGGTAAAGCTGGACGTAAGCGTTGGATGGGTGTTCGCCCAACTGTGCGCGGGGTCGTGATGAACCCTGTCGATCACCCACATGGTGGTGGTGAGGGTCGTACTTCTGGTGGCCGTCACCCAGTGTCATTCTCTGGCGTGCCAACGAAGGGGTATAAAACTCGTAGCAACAAAGCGACTGATAAATATATTGTTCGTCGCCGTAAGAAGAATAAATAAGTTTAGGAATAGGATAAAAATATGTCACGTAGTGTTTGGAAAGGCCCGTTTATCGATCGTCACCTTCTTAAGAAAGTTGAGAAGTTTCGTTCTGGTGAAATCAAGGGTGTTGTAAAAACTTGGTCACGACGTTCAACAATTCTACCACAGATGGTTGGTATTACGTTTGGCGTTCACAATGGCAACAAATTTATTCCTGTTCTTGTGACTGACAACATGATTGGGCATAAATTAGGTGAATTTTCACCAACGAGAACATATAACGGCCATGGCGCCGATAAAAAAGGTAAGAAGTAAGGTAATTTATTAGGTTTTATTATAAAGCTTAATATGAGTAGGAAAAGATTATGGGACAAAAATCAAACGAAAGACGGGTTGCTCCAAATGAAGCCATGGCAATGGTTAAGAATTTGAAGACATCTGCGCAAAAATTGAACTTGGTTGCACAAACAATTCGCGGTAAAGACGCTGGTGTTGCTCTTATTGATTTAGAGTTTAATCATCGCCGTGTATCACAAGACGTTCGCAAATGCCTACAGTCTGCGGTTGCTAATGCTGAAAATAACCACGGTTTGGATGTTGATAAGCTTTATGTTGCTGAGGCTTATGTTGGTAAGTCATTAACAATGAAGCGTTGGAGAGCCCGTGCCCGTGGCCGCGCGTCAAAGATTTTAAAACCATTTAGCCGTATCACAATTGTTGTACGTGAAAAGGATGCGGAAGGTAATAAAACCGTTTCTGCACCTAAACCAGCAGCTAAAAAAGTAGCTAAAAAAGTTGACGTGACAAAGTCTGCTCCTAAGCCTAAATCGGCAGAAAAAGCGCCAGTAAAAAAAGCGATAACTAAAGAAGCAACTGCTAAGAAGACGCCGGCAAAAAAAGCTGCAGCGAAAAAAACAACGGCTAAGAAAACGGCCACTAAGAAAGATACGAAGTAAGGAGTATTTGAAAGATGGGTCAGAAGGTTAATCCAATTGGTATACGCGTCGGCATCAACCGTACTTGGGATTCAAGATGGTTTGATGACAGCAACTATGCTGACAAGCTTGTTCAGGATCTTGAGCTTCGTAAATACGTGCACGATAAACTTAAAGCAGCAGGTATTAGCAAGGTTATTATTGAACGCGCCGCCAAAAATACACGCGTGACTGTCTATACAGCCCGCCCAGGTGTGATTATCGGTAAAAAAGGCGCAGATATTGAGAAATTACGCCGTGAATTATCAGCGCGCGCGGGTAGCGATGTTGCCTTAAATATTGTTGAAATTCGCAAGCCTGAGATGGATGCTCAACTTGTGGCTGAAGGTGTTTGCCAACAACTGGAGCGGCGTGTTTCTTTCCGCCGCGCTATGAAGCGCGCTGTACAAGGGACATTAAGAATGGGCGCCGGTGGAATTCGTATTAATGTATCTGGTCGTCTAGGTGGCGCAGATATTGCAAGAACAGAATGGTACCGTGAAGGTCGCGTTCCTTTACATACTCTTCGTGCGGACATGGATTACGGTTTTGCTGAAGCGTTAACAACATACGGTATTATTGGTGTTAAAGTATGGGTTTATAAAGGTGATGTTATGATTCAAGACCCAATGGCACGTGATAAGAAAATGCAAGAAACAGGCGGAGCGCCGCAACGCGCTTAAGTTTGAAATTAATTAACATAACACTGGAATTTTACAGATAAGTACGGTATAAGACGATGTTACAACCAAAGAAGACAAAATTTAGAAAAGCCCATAAAGGCCGCATTCATGGGAATGCAAAAGGCGGTACAACGCTTTGCTTTGGTGCGTATGGTTTGAAGGCAATGAGTCCAGACCGTATTACAGCGCGCCAAATCGAAGCGGCCCGCCGTGCGATTTCACGTCACTTAAGACGTCAAGGTAAAGTATTTATTCGTATTTTCCCTGACGTGCCAGTGTCGAAAAAGCCGCTTGAAGTGCGTCAAGGTAAAGGAAAAGGGTCTGTTGAATTTTGGGCAGCTCGCGTTAAGCCAGGGCGTATCATGTTTGAGCTTGATGGTGTAACCCGTGAAATGGCGCAAGAAGCGTTTGAATTGGCTGCAATGAAGCTTCCGATTAAAACAAAATTTGTAAGCCGTGTTGGTGAATAATTAAGGAATTTTGGAGAATTGCTATGAAAGCAGAAGAATTAAAAGGTAAAACATCTGACGAGCTGACAAAAATGCTTGTTGATATGCGTAAAGAGCAGTTCAACCTGCGTTTTCAAAAGTCAGGTGGCCAATTAGAGAACACTGCGCAAATGCGCAAGGTGCGTCGTGATATTGCACGCATTAAAACAATGTTAACTCAGCAGCAAGAAAAAGCTGCGTAAGTATAAGATTTAAGTAGGAGAATAAATATGCCACGCCGCGTCCTAGAAGGAACAGTCGTAAGTGATAAAATGGACAAGACTATTACAGTTCTTGTTGAGCGTCGCTTCATGCATCCAAAATATAAAAAGTATCTTAAACGCAGCACAAAATATGCAGCGCACGATGAGAATAATACATGTAAAGAAGGCGATGCTGTTCAAATTATCGAATGTGCGCCTATTTCTAAGCGTAAGTGCTGGACAGTTGTAACAGGTGATACTGTTCTTGATGCAGCGCCTAAAAAGGAGCCGAAAGCAACAGCGCCAAAAGCTGAATTAAATAAAGTAGAAGCTAAGACTGCAGAACCTAAAGCTACAGCGAAGAAAGCCCCAGCGAAAAAAGCTGCTGCAAAGAAGACAACAAAAAAAGATTAATTGGATAGAAAATAAGTAGGATAAAGCCATGATTCAAATGCAATCAAATATGGATGTTGCCGATAACTCAGGCGCTAGACGCGTGGAGTGTATCAAGGTGCTTGGTGGATCTCACCGCCGCACAGCAAATATCGGTGATGTCGTTGTTGTTTCAGTGAAAGAAGCAATTCCGCGCGGACGCGTAAAAAAAGGTGCAGTTCATAAAGCTGTTATCGTCCGTTCAAGACATGGCCTTAACCGCCAAAGCGGCGAAAAAATTCGTTTTGACACAAATGCTTGTGTTCTTATTAATGCTAATGGTGAGCCTGTGGGTACACGTATCTTTGGCCCAGTAACGCGTGAGTTACGCGGTAAGGGATACATGAAAATCATCTCACTTGCTGGAGAGGTTCTTTAAAATGACTGCGACTAAAATGAAAATTAAAAAAGGTGACTCTGTCATTGTTTTGACAGGTAAAGACAAAGGCAAAAAAGGAGAAGTCCTTAATGCGATGCCGGATAAATCACGCGTAATTGTTAAGGGCGTTAATGTTGTAAAAAAACATCAAAAGCCAACACAATTTGCTGCGGGCGGTATTGTTGAAAAAGAATTGTCAATTCACGTTTCTAATGTCGCTTTAGCTGATCCTAAAGAAGACAAGCCCACGCGTGTTGGATTTACTACATTAAAAAGTGGTAAAAAAGTGCGCGTTGCAAAACGTTCAGGCGAAACAATAGAATAAAGATTTTTAACCAGAGGGGCGATCTAGTATTAGATAGATAAGTCCCTCAAGAATGGAACCAAAGAAAATGAGCAATATAACAGCAGCAAAAAATCAGCCACGTTTCAAAAAACGTTATGAAGAGCAGATCAAGAAAAACCTTATTGAAAAATATGGTTTTAAAAACGAACTTGAAGTGCCTAAGCTTGATAAAATTGTGATCAGTATGAGCCCAGGGCGCGACGCGGTTGTGGATCGTAAGGCTATTGAGCAGACCGCAAATGATCTTGCCCTTATATCAGGTCAAAAGCCTGCCATTACAAAAGCGAAAAAATCTAACGCGTCGTTCAAGGTGCGTGAAGGCATGGACATGGGCTGCAAAGTGACATTGCGCGGTGAGCGTATGTATGAATTTTTGGACCGTCTAGTGACCGTTGCATTGCCGCGCGTTCGTGACTTTCGTGGTATTAATGGTAAAAGCTTTGATGGCCGTGGCAACTATGCAATGGGTCTTAAAGAGCAAATCGTTTTTGCTGAAATTCAGTATGACAAAGTCGATAAAATTCGCGGTATGGACATCATTATTTGTACAACAGCGGCTAACGATGAACAGGCAAAAGAACTTCTTCGTGGGTTCGAAATGCCCTTTAGAAACTAAAGAGCGAAATTGAAAAGATAACAGGAGCTAGTTTAATATGGCAAAAGTCAGTGCAGTACAAAGAGATTTAAAACGCCGCAAAATGGGTAAATCATTGAATGCGAAGCGTGTCGCTTTGAAAGCAATTATTATGAATAAAGATGTAAGCGTTGAAGAGCGTTTTGCTGCAACTTTACAACTTGCTGAATTACCGCGTAACTCAGCAAAAAACAGACAGCGTAATCGTTGTGCTTTAACGGGCCGTCCGCGTGCACATCACCGTAAGTTCCGTTTGTCGCGTATTGCAATTCGTGATTTGGCATCCCGTGGTGAACTACCCGGCGTGACTAAGTCTAGCTGGTAAGAATTTAGAAGAGGATATAAAACAATGTCAATGAGCGATCCTTTAGGTGATATGCTAGCCCGTATTAAAAACGGTCAGCACGCTAAAAAATTAGTAATTGAGTGCCCACACTCAACTTTACGTGAATCTGTCTGTAAAGTGCTACAAGATGAAGGTTTCATCCGTGGTTTCAAAACACAGGAGCAAGACAATAATAAGAAAAACCTTATTATTGAGTTAAAATATGATGAAGGTCAGCCAGTAATTCGCGAATTAAAGCGTATTTCTAAGCCAGGTCGTCGTGTGTATTCGAAGATTAAAGATTTACAGCCTGTTAAAAACGGTCTTGGTATTTCAGTTATTTCAACACCACAAGGTGTGATGACAGATCACAAAGCCCGTAATGAAAATGTTGGCGGAGAGGTTCTTTGTCAGATTTTCTAAGAGAAGAGTTTGACGAAGATTTAAGTTAAGGAAAAGAAAATGTCTCGTATCGGAAAAAAACCAGTTGCAGTGCCCGCAGGCGTAACACTTGATGTTACAGGCCAGGATATAAAAGCTAAAGGCTCTAAGGGCGAGCTGAGTGTGCGTATTCATGATGATGTGCTTGTTAAATTAGAAGACGGCCAGATTGTGCTTCAACCACGCCCAAATGCCCCTTTTTCTGCTAAAATTTGGCCAACGATGCGTACTCTTGTAAGCAACATTGTTGTAGGTGTTACTGAAGGCTTTACAAAAAAACTTGAAATCCATGGGGTTGGTCTTCGTGGAAACATGCAGGGTAATACCCTTGTGATGCAGCTTGGTTTTTCCCATGAAGTTCGCTATGACGTGCCAGAAGGTGTAACTGTCGAAGTAGCAGATCAAACGAAGATCACTGTTAGTGGTATTGACAAACAAAAAGTCGGGCAAGCTGCGGCTAATATTCGCGAATTTAAAAAACCAGAGCCTTACAAAGGTAAAGGTATTCGTTACGCAGATGAATTCATCATGCGTAAAGAAGGTAAAAAGAAATAATTAAAGCGATTTTTCGCTTCTATAAGAATAAAGCTAAAAGGATAAAGCTATGACTAAAAGATTGAAACCAGCAGAGCGTCGTAAGTTCGGTGTGCGCCGTAAGCTTCGTAAGGTCAATATCAACCACAACCCTAATCGTGAAGTGCGTCCGCGTCTGTCTGTTCATAGAACAAATAAAGCGATTTACGCCCAAGTTATTGACGACATTAAAGGTGTAACAATAGTTTCTGCCTCTACATTAGACAAAGATCTTGCGTTGAAAAACGGCGGTAATGTTGAAGCGGCAGAAAAAGTTGGTAAGTTAATCGCTGAGCGCGCTAAAAAAGCGGGCGTAAGTAAAGTGCAATTTGACCGCGGTGAATTTATTTATCACGGCCGTGTAAAAGCCGTCGCTGAAGGCGCACGTGCTGGCGGATTAGAGTTTTAAAGAAAAAATTTAGGAGCATTATAAATGGTATATCCATCAGAAAATAAAGGTAACGGCCGCGACTTTGAACGCGATGAACCAGAAATGGTCGAAAAGCTTGTTGCTGTAAACCGTGTTGCGAAAGTTGTTAAAGGCGGACGTCGTTTCGGTTTTGCTGCTCTTATCGTTGTTGGCGATGGTAAAGGCCGCGTAGGTACTGGTCATGGTAAAGCAAAAGAAGTGCCTGAAGCGATCCGTAAGGCAACAGAGGCTGCTAAGAAAAACATGATCCGCGTTCCTTTACGCGAGGGCAGAACACTTCATCATGATGTTGATGGTCGTTCAGGTGCAGGGCGCGTTCACTTACGTACAGCGCCATCAGGAACAGGCGTTATTGCGGGTGGGCCTCTTCGTGCGATTTTTGATTGTTTGGGTGTTCAGGATGTTGTTGCAAAAGCAATTGGATCATCAAATCCATACAACATGGTTAATGCTACATTTGAGGCACTGAAATCAATTCAATCACCGCGTCAGGTCGCATCACGTCGTGGCCGCAAGGTGAGTGACATTGTTGCACAGCGTGAAACATCCCGTGGGGGATCAACATCTGCTCATGCGAATATTGCGGCAGATACTGAGTAATTATTAAATTTAGAGATCTTAAAGATTAAGTATTGGGATTAAAGCTATGGCTGAAACAAAGAAAAAAACAACGAAACAAGACGCAACGGTTACTGTTGTCCAAACGGGCTCACCGATTGGTCGCAAGGCTTACCAACGTGCAACACTTATCGGTTTGGGTCTTAATAAAATTGGCCGTGTAAGCACATTGGAAGATACACCAAGCGTGCGCGGCATGATCCGTAAAGTAGCGCATTTAATTAAAATCGAAGACGCCGCGTAACGCTTAAGTACAAAATATTATTGAAGGAATAAGAAAATGAAACTCAATCAATTATCACCAAATGAAGGCGCGGTTACTGACCGTAAACGTGTTGGCCGTGGTATTGGGTCTGGTAAAGGTAAAACTTGCGGCGTTGGTCAAAAAGGACAAAAGGCGCGTTCAGGCGTAGCCATTAATGGTTATGAAGGCGGTCAAATGCCTTTGTTCCAACGTCTTCCAAAACGTGGTTTTAAAAACCCAGGTGCGAAGAGAATGGTTGAATTGTCATTAGGCCGTTTGCAAGAAGCGCTTGATAAAAAACTGATTGATCCCAAAAATACAATTGATGAGGCCACTTTGGTGTCCTGTAAAGTCATCAAAAATGCAAAAGATGGCGTGCGCCTCTTGGCGAGTGGTGAGTTGACATCAAAAGTTAATTTGAAGCTTTCAGGTGCCTCCAAAGGTGCGATTGCTGCTGTTGAAAAAGTTGGTGGCACTGTTGAAGTGATCGTTAAAGAGAGCAAAGCGCCGCTTCCAAAACGCGGCGGCCCAGTAGCCAACTAAGGCGCGTATACTCTCATTTGAGATTATACCAAATAATCTTTAATAATAATGAAAGGCCGTCTTGTCAGATGGCCTTCTTTATTTTAAAGATAATACTTATTCAAAGACAGTTTTTATAAAGGAAATGATTATGGCATCAGCCATTGAACAACTCGCCAAAAATGCCAATTGGGGCGCTTTCTCAAAAGCAACTGAGCTTAAACGCCGTTTGCTATTTGTTTTAGGTGCATTGCTTGTCTATCGTTTGGGGACGTATATCCCTGTGCCGGGTATTGATCCGACTGTTTGGAAAGAGATTTACTCTCAAAAAGGTGGAGGCATCTTAGACATGTTTAATATGTTCTCTGGTGGCGCGTTGCAGCGTATGACTATTTTTGCGCTTAACATCATGCCTTATATTTCCGCCTCTATTATTATGCAGCTTGGTACGGCAATGTCGCCAAAACTGGAAGCGCTCAAGAAAGAGGGCGAATTTGGCCGTATGAAGATTAACCAATATACGCGTTATCTGACGGTTCTTCTTGCCTCTGTTCAGGCTTATGGCCTTGCCGTTGGTCTTGAAAGCATGCAAGGGGCAAGTGGTTCAGCTGTTGTTGATCCTGGCCTATTCTTCCGCGCCTCTACTGTTATCACAATTGTCGGTGGTACGATTTTCCTTATGTGGTTGGGTGAGCAAATAACGCAGCGCGGTATTGGTAATGGTATATCGCTGATTATTTTTGCAGGTATTGTTGCCGAGTTGCCGCGTGCTTTAGTCTCAACGCTAGAACTAAGTAGTCAGGGGCAGTTTAATTTTATCGAACTTTTGTTTCTTTTTGCGATGATTGTGGGTGTTATTGTTTTGATCGTGTTCTTTGAACGTGCTCAGCGCCGCGTCTTGGTTCAATATCCAAAACGTCAGCAGGGTAATCAGGTCGCGCAAGGTTCGCAAAACCATATCCCACTCAAACTTAATACATCTGGAGTTATTCCGCCTATTTTTGCGTCTTCTCTTTTGTTGCTTCCATTAACAATTGTGGGCTTTACAGGCGCAGAAGGGGGTGATTGGACAGCGAATATTGCAAGATGGCTTCAACACGGACAGCCTGCCTATATGTTACTTTATGGGGGTCTTATTGTGTTCTTTGCTTTCTTTTATACTGCGATTGTTTTTAATCCCGAAGAAAACGCTGATATGCTCCGTAAGCATGGGGGGTTCGTTCCAGGTATTCGCCCGGGTAAAAGCACGGCAGATTACCTCGATCACGTCCTGACACGCATTACAGCCGTAGGTGCATTGTATTTAGTGTTTATTTGTTTGTTGCCAGAGTTTATGATCTCTCAATACAGCATGCCGTTTTATTTTGGCGGGACGTCATTGCTTATTGTTGTGACGGTGACGATGGATACGGTAGCACAAATCCATTCCCATTTGATCGCACATCAATATGAAGGGCTGATTAAGAAAACGAAACTTCGCGGGACAGGGCGTCAAAGAAGAAGGTAGATTTT
Organism: Alphaproteobacteria bacterium; assembly: GCA_009995595.1. Classification (GTDB taxonomy): domain Bacteria; phylum Pseudomonadota; class Alphaproteobacteria; order Micavibrionales; family Micavibrionaceae. The sequence goes on along the minus strand of JAACPE010000003.1, from coordinate 99,522 downwards.
GAATGCAACATGTTGCGATTATTCTGTTTCTTTTTATTCTAGCGCCTAATGTTGCTGTAGCAGGTAATTACATAGCTCATAGTTGCGATAGAAATCAAAATCAGAAAGATTTGAACATATGTTCCTTTGAGGCTTATAAAAATGCCGATGAAATTTTAAACAAGGTTTATCAAAAGGCTTTAGATATTATAGGCGATAGTGATGAGCAAGAAGAAAAATTCCGCGCTAGTCAAAGCGCTTGGATAAAATATAGAGATTTAACCTGTGCTTTTGAGTCAGGCCCGCGTGAAAATAGTGGCACAATATGGCCTTTAATTATGAACAATTGTATGCTTAGACATACAAAGCAACGAACCGAAGAGATACCATATTTTTTTCAAGAGTGGGATTATTACTAATATTTAAAAGGGATAAAAATCATGGCTTTTAATATTGTATTTTTTGGACCGCCTGCGGCAGGTAAAGGCACGCAGGCCAAAATTATAGAAGAAAAATACGGCTATGTTCAGCTCTCAACTGGCGATATGCTCCGCACACAGGCTGCTGCTGGCACAGATCTGGGTGTCATGGCACGTGATATCATGAACCAAGGCAAACTTGTTCCTGATGAGGTTGTGATTGGTATGATTGAACATTGCATGGATAATCTTGAACAACCCGCAGGCTATATTTTCGACGGGTTTCCCCGTACCGTTGCACAAGCTGAGGCGCTTGACGCGATGCTGGCTAAACGTGGTCAAAAGATTGATCTTGTGATGGAGCTTAAGGTTGATGAGGATCAGCTCATTAAGCGTGTCGAAAAGCGCGCAAAGGAAGAGGGGCGTCTTGATGATAATATCGAGGCCATGAAAACCCGTTTCGCTCAATATCGCGATTACGCTGCAAAAGTACTCCCTTATTACCGCGCTCAAGGTGATGTTCCTGCCGTGGATGGCATGCGGCCTATCGATGAAGTGACGATGCAAATAGAGGCTGTTTTGGGCGTTAACCAGGCTGCTTAGCTTTTTGTCACTTTGACGCTGGCACTTATAAAAATTACTAAAACGAGCCAAAATAGTGGTTGACGCGGTGCTTTTAATGGCTATACTGCGCCAAATCTAGAGACTTGTTTAGGGGCAAATCCCTCTCTAAAACCCTTATATACTGGGACTTTTAGCAAGACTTTTGATAAGTGTAGAAACCGGCGTTTTATTGCAATGAGGCAAGAAATTTTACGGTTTCGTTTGAGATTAATCATAAAGGAGCAGACATGGCCCGTATTGCAGGTGTAAATATTCCTGATCGTAAGCGCGTAACAATCGCACTTACTTATATTCATGGTATTGGAAGAACGAAGGCGCGTGATATTTGTGAAGCCACAGGTATCGACAAATCACGTCGTATGAACGAACTAAGCGAAGATGAACTAAATAGCCTTCGCGCAGAAATAGACAGTGATAAGTACCTGATCGAAGGGGATCTTCGTCGTGAAGTTTCTATGAACATCAAGCGTTTGATGGACATGGCCTGTTTTCGTGGTTTGCGTCACCGTAAACATCTTCCTGTTCGTGGTCAAAGAACCCGTACAAATGCCAGAACGCGTAAAGGCCCAGCAAAACCAATCGCCGGCAAAAAGCCTGTTGGTAAATAATAAGCGCGCCTAAACGTATTGATATATAAGGAATAAAAACTATGGCTAAAACAGCAGTTAAAGTTAAAAAGAAAGTAAAAAAGAATATTATCGCGGGTCAGGCTCACGTCAATTCTTCTTTCAATAACTCGAGAATTACAATTACAGATGCGCAAGGCAACACAGTGTCTTGGTCAACATCAGGGTTGATGGGCTTTAAAGGCTCACGTAAGTCAACTCCATATGCCGCGCAAATGGCGGCTGAAGATGCTGGTAAAAAAGCGCAAGAACACGGAATGAAAGAATTAGACGTGTTTGTATGCGGACCAGGGTCAGGCCGTGAGTCTGCTCTTCGGGCGTTGAGTGCAATTGGTTTTACAATTAAATCAATCCAAGACATCACGCCTATTCCACATAATGGTTGCCGTCCACCAAAACGTCGCCGTGTGTAATTAGGAAATTAATTTTTAAAATAGTAACAAGAGGCCGGTTAAGACCCGGATGAAGTGAAAAGGAAAAAAAATGATACATAAAAATTGGCAAGAATTGATTAAACCATCAAATGTGGATGTGGCTCATGGGTCTAATCCCCAGGTGAGTGGTAAAATTATAGCAGAACCCTTAGAGCGTGGCTTTGGTCTTACGCTTGGTAACGCATTACGCCGTATTCTGCTCTCATCACTACAAGGTGCTGCCGTAACAGCGATCCAGATTGATGGTGTGTTGCATGAATTTTCATCAATCGAAGGTGTTCGCGAAGATGTAACAGACATCGTTCTTAATGTTAAAGCGATTGCTGTGCGTATGCATGTTGAAGGACCCAAGAAAATGCGCCTTTCTGCTGAAGGTCCTTGTGAAGTCACTGCAGGCATGATTGAAGCAGGCGCTGATATTGAAATTATGAACCCTGATCTTGTTATTTGCACACTTGATAAAGGTGCAAAATTAAACATGGAAATGACTGTCAACACAGGTAAAGGCTATCGCCCTGCGGCGCAAAACCGTCCTGCTGAATGTCCTGTTGGTCTTATACCCGTTGATAGTGTGTTCTCACCAGTGCGTAAGGTTTCTTACGAAGTGGAAGACACACGTGTGGGTCAAATCACAGACTACGATAAGCTTACGCTTCAAATTGAAACGAACGGTGTTATTTCTCCTGAAGACTCAGTTGCATATGCATCACGTATCCTTCAAGACCAGCTTCAAGTGTTTGTAAATTTTGATGAGCCCGAAGCACAAAAAGAAAAAGAAGAAGAGGAAGAATTACCATTCAACCGTAACCTTCTTCGTAAAGTGGATGAGCTTGAACTTTCTGTTCGTTCTGCAAATTGCCTTAAAAACGATAACATCGTATATATTGGTGACCTTGTTCAGAAATCTGAAAGCGATATGCTTCGTACACCGAACTTTGGCCGTAAATCATTAAATGAGATTAAGGAAGTCCTCACGAACATGGGTATCCATTTGGGTATGCAGGTTGAAGGATGGCCACCAGAAAATATTGAAGAGCTCGCTAAGAGATTAGACGACCCTTTCAGTGCGTAACCTAATTAATTTTTAAGTAAGGAAGATACGTTATGAAACACGGTATCAAACAAAGAAAACTCAATAGAACATCACAGCACCGTAAGGCGATGTTTGCAAATATGGCAGCGGCTCTTGTAAAGCATGAGCAAATCACAACAACGCTTCCTAAAGCAAAAGAATTACGCCCAATCGTTGAAAAATTAGTGACTTTGGGTAAAAAAGGCACACTGGCAGATCGCCGTTTGGCAATGTCTAAAATGCGTGATGAGGACCAAGTGTCTAAGCTTTTCAGCACGATTGCCGAGCGTTATAAAGAGCGTCAGGGTGGTTATATCCGTATCATGAAGGCAGGCTTCCGTTATGGTGACAATGCGCCAATGGCAGTCATTGAGTTTGTTGATCGTGATGAATCAGCAAAAGGTTTAGACAGTGGTCCAGTTTTTGATGATGTCGCAGAAGAAGTAGCTGCAGAAGCACCAAAGAAAAAAGCAGCAGCTGCTTAATCTTCCACAAAAAGTATCTTTAAAAAAGCGCTCCAAGGAGCGCTTTTTTTGTATTGAAGTTTAAATTGATTTAAGCGGCAGTTTTGGTCTTAACCTGATATGTGTTTTCCGCCTTGGGGAATTCACGGGTTTGAACTTCATGTTTATATAAGGTGACCGCTTTGGAAATTTGATCATGAAGCGCCGCATATTGTTTTACAAATTTGGGCACTCGGTCATCTGTCAAACCAAGCATATCATCCACGACTAAAATTTGGCCATCACATGCCGCGGATGCACCAATTCCGATGGTTGGGACTTGAATAGCACCCGTAATCGCCGCGGCAAGAGGCTCTGGCACCGCTTCAACCACGACGCAAAAAGCACCTGCTTCTGATATGGCTTTAGCATCTTTCATAATCTGTTGAGCGTCCTCGTGATCGCGCCCTTGGACTTTAAAGCCATCGGCTGTTGTCACAGATTGCGGTAACAGACCAATATGACCCATAACGGGAATATCATTTTGGGTAAGAAGATGAACTATATCGGCCATGACCTCTCCGCCCTCTAATTTTAGAGCATCGCAGCCCGTTTCGTCCATAATCCGCTGTGCATTTATAAGGGCGTCTTGCTTATCGTGCTCATATGACCCAAAAGGCATATCAACAACGACAAGGGCGCGCTTAGCGGATTTCATAACGGCGCGCCCATGGGCGATCATCATTTCTAAGCTCGCACTTTGGGTGTTAACTTCCCCATATAAAACCATGGCAACACTATCACCCACTAAAAGAAGATCGCAATGTGGGTCAAGAAGCTTTGTCATTGGCGCTGTATAGGATGTAAGGCAGACAAGCGGCATCTGGTGTTTAGCGGAAAAAATATCATTTATTGTTTTTTTCATATTTTACAGGTAATCGTAATACGCTCATAAATCAAATCATTTTTACGCCCCATTTCTAACTTGAGCTTGCCTTAGTTTTTGTCTAAAAAAACGGGTATGATGAGGAAATTCTTACTGTTAGTGGGTATAGGTTTTATGATGATTGGCGCTGGCGCTTTTGCGACAGAGCGCAATGTCCCACAGGCCCGCTCCCAAATCATGCTGTCATACGCACCGCTCGTTAAACGGGTATCACCGGCTGTCGTGAATATCTACACAAAGCGTGTTGTCACAAAAAGCTATAGCCCGTTTGGCGGTGATCCCTTTTTTGAACAGTTCTTCGGCAATAGCTTTGGCGGCCTAAACCGTCAGCAATTGGAGAGTGCGCTGGGATCTGGCGTGATTTTGGATAAATCAGGACTTGTCGTAACCAATGCACATGTCATTAAAGACGCGCAGGAAATATCTGTTGTATTATCTGATGGGCGCGAGTTTGACGCACGGGTATCCATTAAGGACGATCGCTCTGACCTTGCCATTTTACGAATTGATCCCAAAGGGGAAGATCTGCCGTATGTGAATTTAAGCGCAAGCGAGAGCTTAGAAGTCGGTGATATTGTTATTGCGATTGGCAATCCCTTTGGTGTTGGACAAACAGTCACAAGCGGAATTGTGTCGGCATTGGCACGTTCATCTTTGAATATTAATGATTTTAACTTCTTTATTCAAACTGACGCTGCAATTAACCCTGGCAATTCAGGCGGTCCTTTGGTGGCGATGGATGGTACGGTTGTGGGTATTAATACGGCGATTTATTCCCGCACTGGCGGATCATTGGGCATAGGATTTGCTATTCCTTCCGAAATGGTTCAAACGGTTTTGGCGGCTGAAAAAACGGGTGAAAGCAATGTGGACATTGCCCGCCCTTGGATTGGCGCCTCAGGGCAGGCTGTAACGGCGGATATTGCCGATTCTATTGGCCTTAGCCGTCCAAAAGGGGTTCTGATAAATAAACTTCATTCTCAAAGCCCAGCAAAAAAAGCGGGAATGAGTATTGGTGATGTAGTCATTTCAATTAACGGGCGTGAGATTAATGATCCAGCAGAGATGAAATTTCGCCTCGCGACAGTGCCCCTTGGTGAAAGCGCAGATATGACAGTTCTTCGCCGCGGTGAAGAAAAAACATTTTCTGTCCTCGCGATGGCGCCTCCTGATAAACCTGATCGTGATGAAACAACGCTTACTGGAAATCACCTTCTCAATGGCGCAATCATAGGGCGTATTAATCCCCGTGTTGCGGTCGAGTTGAATATGAATAATGAAGACCGAGAAGGCGTAGTCGTCATGGGTTTTACTGATCGTGCGCCAGCCTCCCGTATAGTGGCTGTTGGTGATATCATTTTATCTCTTAACGGGGAAGAAATTGACGATATAAAAGATTTAACCCGAGAGTTGGATCAAGCAATCCGCCGCGGCACATTTGATCTTGTGACCGAGCGCCAAGGCCGCAGAAACCAGATTGTGATCCGTTAAAATATGCCAAATTATAATGTTAATATTTCTAAGGTTTTATGGCTCTGGATTCCTATTTTAGCTCTAATCGCTAAAATCAAAACAGAGTTATATATAGAAAGTAAGCACCTTGAATGGCTGGTGGGAGAAAACGGCCCTTATGAAATATTAGAGGCGGTCATTCTGCTGATTGCTCTTGGTATTACTCTATTTACATTGCTTAAAATGGACAAATCAAACAAATGGCTGATGGCATGGATTGGTCTTGCGGCTCTTTGTTGTTTTTATGTGGCTGGTGAGGAGATCAGTTGGGGGCAGCATATACTGCAGTGGAACACGCCAGAATACTGTCAGATGCTGAATGATCAAGGTGAAACAAACTTGCACAATACAAGCTCATGGTTTGACCAAAAACCGCGCTTATTACTTTCTATCGGTGTGTATTTTGGCGGTATAATTATACCTTTATTAATGCAACACTATCCTCATCTTATAAAAAATTCATTCCTTAATCGCTTTCAAAATATATTCCCCACGCGCCAGTTTATGGTGGTGGCTTTTATTTGTTTATTCATTAAAATTACAGACAAAATTGCCGATGTGACGTCTTTTCATCTTTTTGCCCGTAATGCGGAAAGTGAAGAGATGTTTTTATTTTATTTTGTTCTGTTATACGTTCTTTTAATGAAAAAAAGGCTTATATCTGCTAAAAAGGCGGGATGAGTAACCCCTCAACACTTTTTGATACGGTGAATTTCGAATCCTCTGCTCCGCGCCCGCTTGCAGATCTATTACGCCCGCAGTCTTTTGACGATGTAACAGGTCAAGATCATCTGCTAGGAAGTAGTGGTATATTAAAAAATATGATCGACAGCGGGACGCTCTCTTCATTGGTTTTCTGGGGCCCGCCAGGTTGTGGTAAAACCACGATGGCGCGTATTTTGGCGCAGCATAGCGATTATCATTTTGAGCAACTCTCGGCAATATTCTCTGGTGTAGGGGATCTTAAAAAAGTATTCGAGGCCGCTAAATTTCGTCGCCAAGCAGGGCAGGGCACGCTTTTATTCGTTGATGAAATCCATAGGTTTAACAAATCCCAACAAGATGCGTTTTTACCTGTTATGGAGGATGGGACAATAACCCTCATCGGTGCAACAACTGAAAATCCCTCCTTTGAGCTAAATGCAGCGCTTTTATCACGGTGTCAGGTTTTGGTGCTAAAACGCCTAGATGATAGGGCGCTTGATGATTTACTAAACCGCGCTGAAGAAAAATTAGGCACGCATTTACCCCTTGATGAGGCTGCGCGTGACACACTTAAAGCACTCGCTGATGGTGATGGGCGTTATTTTTTATCCATGGTTGAAAATATTCATGCACAAACTAAAGCCTCGACGTCACCTTTAACATCAGATCAGCTTTTAAGCCTTATTCAAAAACGCGCCCCTATCTATGATAAGAGCGATGACAGTCATTACCAAATGATTAGCGCCTTACATAAATCCGTGCGCGGGTCTGACGTGAATGCGGCGCTGTATTGGTTTGCGCGTATGTTGACCGGGGGCGAAGATCCAAAGTTTTTGGCACGGCGTTTTAGCCGTATGGCTGTTGAAGATATTGGTCTTGCCGACCCTCATGCGCTTGTTCAATGCGAAACAGCATGGAAAACCTATGAGCGTTTAGGCTCACCCGAAGGAGAGCTTGCGTTGGCGCAGGCTCTTATTTATTTGGCTACGGCACCAAAATCAAATGCGGGGTATACTGCGTTTAATCATGCGATGGATATGGCAAAAAAGACAGGATCAGTAAAACCGCCGATGCATATTTTGAATGCTTGTAATTCTAAAATGAAAGAATGGGGCTTTGGCGAGGGATATGAATATGACCATGATACGGCTGAGGGGTTTTCAGGCCAAAATTATTTCCCCGATGATATGCAGCGCATATCCTTTTATAACCCGCCAGAGCGAGGGTTTGAACGCGATATCAAAAAGCGTTTAGAGTATTGGGATAAGCTCCGTACAAAGAAAAACTCCTAAGAAGAATGCGTAATTTTGATCAATTTATAGGCATTGACTGGAGCGGTGCAAAAACACCTGTTTTTAACAAAGCCATTTCAGTAAGCTTAGCCTACCAAGGCAGTGCACCGCCGTCTCTTGTCGCCGGCCCATGGTCTCGGCAAAAAGTGGCAGATTGGATCATTAATCTATCTAAAAATCAAAAACGGATTCTTATTGGCGTTGATTGTAATTTTGGTTATGCGGCGACCACCATCCAAAAACAATTTGGCACACAGGCAACGCATAAAGATTTATGGGATACAGTTGAAAGTGCCTGTCATAATGAGCCTAATTTTTTTGCCCAAAAATTTTGGGACAATTTGGCCTATGCGCCTGATTTTTGGGTATCGGGAAAAATGCGTGATGGATTTGAGATGCCTAGGCGGCAAACAGAAATAATCTGTTATGAATCAGGTTTTGGTAAACCCGAAAGCCCTTTTAAGCTTATCGGAGCAAAGCAAGTAGGCAAAGGGGGCCTTTCTGGTATGCGAATGGCGCATTATTTGAAAAAAATGCTGGGTCATAAAATTGCCTTTTGGCCGTTCGAGATGGAGCTGGTGAATAAGGCTAATATTGTTGTCACTGAGATTTATCCGCGCCAATTTCTTATGCGTTCAGGCCATGGCATGACTAAAATACGGGATTTGGCGGATTTAAACCAAACATTGCGCTTTTTGGACGCTAAACCATACAGCAACGCTACCCTTTTGTCTGACCATGACACAGATTCTCTGGCTTCTGCCGCGGGTTTGCGGTATTTGTGCGGGTCATTAGAAAATATACCAAAAGACATATCACATCCGCCTATAATGTCTTATAATGCCCAGCATCTTGAGGGCTGGATTTTTGGGGTCACGGGATAAATAGGACTTAATACGATGAACATGATTTTAGCAATCGCGGCCGGCGGCGCTCTTGGGGCAGTATGTCGTTATGGTGTGAATATTGGCGCTATACAATTATTAGGCGCAAATTTTCCTTGGGGCACGCTGATCGTCAATGTTTTGGGGTCATTTATCATGGGTGCTTTGATTGCGGCCTTTGCCCATATTGGCAACCCCTCACAAGAAATAAAGGCATTTCTTATTGTCGGTCTTTTGGGGGCGATGACGACATTTTCGACATTTTCCCTTGATACAATTACATTATTCGAGCGCGGCGAATTAACCGCTATGGCGCTTTATTTATTTTCTTCTGTGTTTTTCTCAATCATGGGATTATTTGCAGGGTTATTCTTAGTAAGGACGGTATTCGCATGAGCGGCGTAAGGCATATTACAGTAAAAGCGGATGATGATAATCAGCGCATGGATCGCTGGCTCAAAAAGCAATGCGAGGGCGTACCGTTTGGCCTGCTTCAAAAGCTAATGCGACAGGGGCAAATTCGCGTTGATAGCAAACGCGTTAAACCTGACACGCGCCTGAAAGAGGGACAAATTGTCCGTATGCCGCCTATGGAAGACAAAGATCAAAAAGAACGCAGGATTTCTAAAGAAGACGCGGCCTATATCAAATCCTTGGTTATTTATGATGATGGTGATGTGCTCGCTATTCATAAGCCCTCTGGCCTAGCGACGCAGGGCGGGACAGGGATTAAACAGCATGTTGATGGGCTGATGGATGGTTTGATTAACCATTTGGGCGTGCGTCCGCGCCTCGTCCACCGTCTTGATAAAGATACGTCGGGTGTCTTGCTTTTGGCGCGTTCTGCTGAAATGGCGCGGCGCCTTGGTAAAACATTTAAGGGTCGCGACATTCAAAAAATATACTGGGCGCTTGTATCCCCCGCACCAGAAATGAACAACGGAGAAATCCGCGCGCCACTTTTAAAATCAGGTGTTGGTGATCGCGAAAAAATGGTGATCGATATTGAAGAAGGTCTGCCTGCTACAACATTATTTGATGTGATGGACCGCGCCCATAAACAGGCTGCCTTTATTGCTTTTTGGCCGCGCACTGGGCGCACGCATCAAATCCGCGCTCATGCAGAGCACCTTGGATGCCCAATTGTGGGGGATCACAAATACGGAACCCGCGAGTATGACCACGAACATGAATATATGGATTTGGAAGGAGTTGATATTGCACAGCGCCTTCATCTGCATGCCTATTCACTCACTTTTAGGCATCCGCGTACAAATAAAGTAATAACAATTCAGGCCGATTTACCCAAAGACCTGCAAAAAAGCTGGCAAGTTTTAGGGTTCGATCCGCACACAAAAACGACACCCTTTAATGATATTAAATTTGAATATAGATAAGACTAATGCCTAAAAAAGATAAAAGCCAAACACCCAAAAAAACCTTTAAAAGTTTTATGCTCAAAACGCTCTTTAAGCGCTTACCGATCATTATAGGCTTTGCCCTGTTTTTTATGATCTTAAGCTTTAAAATTTTAGAGCGCTTTCCTGAGCCATTAAAACAAGGGATAGCAGAATACTTCACGCTCAATACGCCTTATGTGGCCGAGATTGAAACGCTGGATCGTATTAATTTTTTTCCTTCCTTATATGTTGGTATATCCAATATGATTTTGCGTGAAAAAGATAATGTTGCCATCACCCATCTTGAAATGGAAAAAGCCAAAATCCATGTTCCGTTTTTAACAAAATTTACCCATGCGCGAGAAGTTTACGATTTGGGTATCATTGGCTTAAAGGCAGATGCAGGTATTATGACACCGCAAGCGATCGAGATTGAAACGCTCGGCTTTGTTGATAGTTTGGATCAAGGATCAAGCCTTTCCAACTTGATTATAGCGGGCAGCTACGCGGAACAGCCCATGCGCTTTACTGCAGATGTGACTAAAAAGAAAACACTCTTTGGTAATAAGGTTTATAAATTTGAAAACGTGATGCCCTTTACCTTTGATATCGCCGGCGTATCGTTGAGCGGTAATTTTGTTTACCTTTATGATAAAATGGCAATACAAAACGCAGTCATAAGCGTTGCAGATAACCAATTTAATTTAAAAGACAGCTTTATTGTTGAAAATCAACAGCTTGTCACAGATAATCCAATTTACTGTCTGTTAGGCCACGACTTTAAGGCAGAAACAACATTATGTACGCAATATATTGATACAAAAACACAAGAGTAATGAGGGTTAAATAAAAAATGAAAAAATTCTACACTGTGGTTTCAAGCAAAAAAATTGATGATGGTTTTCTCATTCAGTTGGATGGCAAGCCTGTACAAACGCCGTTAAAGCAAGACTTGGTATCGCCAACGCAAGAGCTAACGGACGCCATTATTGCAGAGTGGAGCGCCCAAGTTGATGTGATCGACCCCAATTCGATGCCGTTAACGCAGCTTTTAATAACGGCGATCGATAAAATACGTGACCGCGAAGCGATTACTAAAAACGTTATGAAATATCTGGATACAGATCTTGTCTGTTATTGGGCCAAACAGCCCGAAGCCCTTGCAAAAAAACAAAAAGAGGTTTGGGGGCGCTGGGTGAAATGGTTTGATGAACATTTTGAAGTGCCGCTAGAGACCACTAAAAAAATTGAAGCGTTAAAACAAGACGAAGAAGCGCAAAAACGTACTTGGAATTACATCGAAGCGCTCGATGATTATTATTTCACAGTGCTTCATGTGGTCACATCTCTTACAGGATCAATTGTTTTGGCGCTTGCTTTTTGTGAGGGGGATTTAGAACCCGATGAAGCCTTTGATGTTGTGATGATCGAAGAGTTACACAAGGCTGAGATATATGATGAAGCCAAGCATGGCGCGTCACCTCAAGAAGAAAAAGAGCGTGAAACGCTTAAGAGAGAACTTCAAGCTGCTTTTGAATTTATAGCGCTTGTGAATGCCGAATAAAACCCCTCATGATGGGCTTATTGTTGGAAATGACGGCCTAACCCGTTGTCATTGGCATGGTAATGATCCTGAATATTTGCGCTATCATGATGAAGAATGGGGCGTGCCTGTAAAAGAGGATAAGCGCCTTTTTGAAAAAATATGCCTTGAAGGATTTCAATCAGGTTTAAGCTGGCTCACAATTTTGAGAAAACGCGATAATTTTAGAAGCGCTTTTGAAAACTTTGACTTTCATAAGATTTGTAAATATGACGACCAAGACATAGAGCGGCTAATGAAAGATGCGGGTATTGTCCGTCATCGTGGAAAAATTGCTTCAACCATCAATAACGCAAACCGCGTTTTGGAAGTTATCGAAGAATATACCTCTTTTGCCGCTTATATTTGGCAGTTTGAACAACCGATAAAGACACGTCCTAAAAAATGTGATTTTAAAACACTCTCCCAAATGACCATGAGTGATGAATCGATTGCCCTGTCAAAAGATCTCAAAAAAAGAGGATGGTCATTTGTAGGCCCCACAACATGTTATGCTTTGATGCAATCAATGGGGATGGTGAATGACCACATTGAAGGATGTGTTTGCAGGGAAAAAATAGAAGCCGCCCGTGCCACTTTTATACGCCCATAACCGAACCCAAGAAAAAATCCAAAATAAAAACCAAGTAGCGTTTAAATGCTCTATCACCCGTCTATTTAAAAATAGTGGTGATGCCTTAAGGGTACATTTTGGAGAAAATCACGAACGATGAACTGCTTGCTAAAGATAAATCGCATCATAAGGATTTACATGTGATGCAGATTCTTGATCTTATCGGTAAAGAGTAAGCATATATTATGCGGGTAGGATAATCTCTCCGCTTAATATTTTTTTTATCGTCTCAATATAAAAAGAAGGCTCTGCAGTTTTTACTTTATTCTCAATATCATCTACACTATCTTGCGGCATAAGGGGAATAGTTTTTTGTGCAACAACATGGCCTTTATCATATTCCCCATTGACCAAATGTATTGTTATGCCTGTTTGCGCTTCATGCGCGGCTTTAACAGCTTCATGAATATGGCGGCCATACATACCTTGCCCACCGTGTTTGGGAAGTAGAGCAGGGTGCACATTTAAAATAGCATTCGGGAAAGCTGCAATTGTTTCAGGTCCTATAAGTTTCATATATCCTGAACAGACAATAAGTTTAATTTTTTCATCTTTCAATTTTTGCGCAATTGCACAATCTAATTCGTCAGGGTCAGGATAATTTTTTGAATTTAGGCATAATGTCTTTAAGCCTTTCGCTAAAGCCCATTCCAAGGCTTTACTGTTTGGATTATTGCTTATCATCAGCGTGGGAGAAGCGCGTAATTCCCCATCAAAGCAAGCCTCAGTGATAGCTTTAGCGGAAGATCCGTTATAAGAGGCAAGAAAGGCAATATTCATGGGATGATCCTTTATTATTAAAGCCAGCTTTTTGGGTTTGCGTGTATTTTTGATTGAAGTGTAAGCATTGTGCCCTTCATGAGGCGGTAAGTCATATAAATTAATATGGGAAGGCCAGCAATAATTGTAGCAATTAAAAAAACTTGCTTATTGCCAATCATAAAATCATTCATACAAGGTGCAATATACCCGTACATTGTTTGCATATCAGCCTGATCAGGATTTGCTAAAAGATGATCTGCCAAGGGTTGGGCGCAGGGCATTATAGAGGTGTTATCAATATTGGGCATCATATAAAGCGTTGCAATAGTAATTGTCACAACTGGAAAAATAAAAATGCTAAACCAGACTGTTTTGATAATATATTGCATATGATTATGAATAAAATTGCTATCCTCTGATTTTCTTTTCACTATATACGCCGTGATAATGAGTATAAGGAATAAGACAGAGGCAACGATGGCAAAAGAAATGCTTGGGATGCAAACTAAAATAAGACAGGCCCATAACGCGCCATACATAAGCGCTACTTTATTTTGTTCTTGATCAGTGATTGTCATTTTTACCTTCTACCAAATAGTTTTTCGATGTCTTTTAAGTCTAACGTAATATAGGTCGGTCTGCCATGGTTGCAATGGCCTGAATTATCTGTTTTTTCCATGTCGCGCAGCAAGGCATTCATCTCTGCGCTGTTCATGCGTCGCCCAGAGCGCACAGAGCCATGGCAAGCCATGGTTGATAACACATCATGTAGTTTTTTTTCTAATACAGTGGATTGATCCTGATCTTCTAGCTCGTCTAAAATGTCGTTCAATAAGCCTTTAAGGTTTATTTTATCTCCTAAAATGTCGGGTACAGATCGCACAATAATAGACCCTGCGCCAAAGCTATCAATATCAAGACCTAATTTTTTAAAAGAGTCTTTATGCTCTAATAAATGCGCCGCTTTGGTCTCGTCAAAATCTATGACGTCAGGCACTAAAAGCCCTTGAGAAATGACACCATTTTCATTCATCTGGGTTTTAAATTTCTCATACACAAGGCGCTCATGGGCGGCGTGTTGATCTATGATCACAAGGCCTTGATCGCTTTGGGCAATAATATAATTTTCGTGAATTTGCGCGCGCGCCGCGCCAAGGGGGAAGGCCGATTGATCTTGATCGATCTCAATTTCTTCACTGCGTGCACTGGGATGATATGAGCCTATATGCTGCGGTATATTATAAAATTCTTGCTCCTTTTCCCCAAGCGCTGTGCTTAATCTTTTTTGGCTTTGACAATAATAAGATGAGGGGACGGCAGAAAAAGCGCCGCGGTTCATCGGCATCGAGGGCATAGTATGTTGGCGTGTTTTTGCAAGCGCACTAAAAGAAAGTGTGCTTGATGTTGCCATGCCGGCCTCTAGTAGAGCATGCTTTAGCGCCGTAATCATCAGCCCGCGAATGTGACCTGCATCTTGAAACCTTACCTCCGCTTTGGCGGGATGAACATTCACATCAACCATAGAAGGTGGTAGATCAATATAAAGCGCAACGATAGGATGCCGCCCGCTATGCAATACATCCATATAGGCGGCGCGAATACAACCCAGTAAAAGCCTGTCTTTTACAGGCCGCCCATTAACAAAAAGATATTGCTGCATTGTATTAGCGCGGCTGAGCGTGGGGAGGCCAGCATAACCTGTCACGGATAATTCATCGCGTATTGCTTCAACAGGAACACAATTTTCACCAAATTCTTTACCGATAATGGCCGCCAAACGCTCACGCCGTTGCTCGATTAACGTGCCTTGCTCTGGCGGCAAGAGCATCGCTGTTTTATCATTATGAACAAGCTTAAAACCAATAGCAGGAAACGCCATCGCAATCCGCGAGAGGCTATCTTTGATTGCCGAAAATTCTGCGCGATCGGATTTTAAAAACTTAAGGCGGGCAGGGGTCGCATAAAATAAATCACGCACTTCAATTGTTGTGCCATTCCCATGCGCGGCTGGTGAAATACCCTTATCATGGCCCCCATGAACTTGGATTTCCCATGCCTCATTGCTAAACGCTGGTTTTGATTTAATTGACAAGCGGCTGACCGCGCCAATGGACGGGAGAGCCTCGCCGCGAAAACCAAGGTGATGAATATTGACCAAATCATCATCGGGGAGTTTTGATGTGGCATGACGGCACATGGCTGATTTAAGATCAGCAGCGTCCATACCAATCCCATTATCTCGAATAGAAATAAGTGTTTTACCCCCATCACGTACATCAATATCAATTTGCGTTGATCCTGCATCAATTGCATTTTCAACAAGCTCTTTGACTGCGGCAGCGGGGCGTTCAATAACCTCACCAGCAGCAATCTGATTAACCAGATAATCGGGTAAATGACGTATAGGCATAGCCTCAGAATAGAGCGGTTTTGCGGGTATTATCAATCAATAATTGCATCTTGCTTACGGGCTAGGGATAAGTCGGTGTTATCCAATATGGCGCCCGTTAAGTCGGCGTGGCGTAAATCGGTATTGTCCAATTTTGCCCCCGTCAAATCAGCCCCCATAAGGATTGCATCGCGCATATTCACGTTGGTGAGATCAGCGTAGCGAAAGATCGCGCCGCTCATGTTTGTACGCTGTATGCGGACACTTCCCCCATTAGGATTATCGAATTTAAGGCCTGAAAAATTAGCATCTTGCAAATTGGCTCGCGCAAAAGTAGCATTTTGAAGCGATGAGCCACGCAAATCGGCGCCCATCATGCGGCTATCACGAAAACTACACTCATTGAGGATCGCGCTTTGCATTTTAACCTTGGTTAAGTCCATATCAATAAAATTGGCGCCAATGGCCTTAATTGCGGTTAAAGGGTAACTATTAAGGGTTGTCATCGGCCTTAAATCCACGCCGCTTAGATCCATTTGACTGCCATCGCGCCCTGCTGAGGCAATCCATGCTTTATGAGAATCAAGAAGCTCCTCAAGGTTTTGACCCCGTTCTTCCAGTGTTTCGCCCATAGATCCACCTGATTTTGAACCTGTAATCGCGCCTTGCATCTCAACAGATTTAAGGACGGTCCCTTGCATAATTGAATCTTGAAGGTTTGCATTTGTGAGATTTGACCCCGTAAAATCAGCGTCTGTGAGGTTTGCTCCCTCAAAGCTCACACCTGTAAGGTCAGCCTCATTAATAGTCACACCGCTCATATCTGCATCAGAAAAATCAGCAGAGATCGCTTTAACACCAGATAAATTGGTTTCGGTTAGCTGCGCGCCTGTAAAAATCGCATTCCATGTATTTTCTGTGCCTTTTGTGCCAGCGCGCTTTCTGTTGGAAATAGTCCCATCAGAGTTTTGTTCCATAATTTTTCCTTCACGAAGATCAGCAGAATCTAAATCTGCGCCTGAAAGATTTGCCCCTGCAACATAAGCGCCCCTAAAATCAGCCCGCTTAAAATCGGCATTTTCAAGGTTAGCATTTCGTAGATCGCACGCATAAAAACAGGCTGAGACGAATTTCCCACGAGAGAGATTAGCGTTCATTAAACAAGATCCCGTAAAATCAGCCTGTGATAAATCCGCTCCGCGAAAATCGAGTTTAGAGAGGTCTAAAAACTTAAGCGCTGCGCGCGCGCCGCCTTTTCTGCCTATTGTAAAATATTTATGGAGTTTAATCACCTCATCCAGATCACTTTGGCTAAAACGGACCAGATTACTTGCGGAGGGGATTTTACTGCTCATAATATTCTCACAAATTATCTTTATTGAATGATTTCATAGTGATAGACTACAAATAAAGTACTATTTTATGCCTTGTTTGTCTTTAATTATTCGGTGGAGCCGTGTTGTTGACCCATCGGCGCCCGCTAAATCTTGCTGACTAATCTTAAGCGCCATTTCTTTACCAAGCTCTACACCAAATTGGTCAAAACAATTAATGTTCCAAATAACGCTCTGCACATAGACTTTATGCTCATAAAGTGCAATCAGCATACCAAGGTGAAAAGCATCAATTTTGTTAAGCAAAAGTGTTGTGCTTGGCCTATTGCCCGCAAAGCGGCGATGGGGTTCTGCGCTCTCTTTGCCCTGCATTAAGGCTTGAGATTGTGCGAGCATATTATTGAGCAAGGCAATATGATGGGCCGCATATTCATGATTGGGTGTAATAGCGCCAATAAATTCGCAAGGCACACGATTAGTGCCTTGATGCAAAAGCTGGAAAAAGCTGTGCTGGCTATTGGTTCCAACTTCACCAAAAACGATAGGGGACGTTTGGTATGAATGAATATGCTGGCCGTCTAAATCGATGGACTTTCCATTTGATTCCATTTCCAATTGGCGCAAATAAGACGGGAACTTCTTTAGTTCTTCGGCATAAGGTAAAATAGCTTTTGATCTATAGTCATTAAAATTTCTGTGCCATATATCTACTAAAGCCATCAGGCAGGGTATGTTTTTATCAAGAGGGGCATTCTTAAAATGCATATCCATCGCGGACGCACCCGATAAAAAATCTTTAAATTCTTTAATGCCAAAGGCAATACACAGGCTAAGACCCACGGTAGACCATACACTAAAACGGCCATTGACGTTGTCATCAAATGTAATGATATTTGCTGCAGACAACCCATAATCTATGGCTTTTTCCTTGTACGCTGTCACTCCTATAAAATGATGGGCTAGAATATTTTTATCACCTTGAATATTGGCATGGAGCCAATCTTGCGCTGTTTTGGCGTTCATTAGAGTTTCATGCGTTGTAAAACTTTTTGAAACAATAATAAAAAGTGTTGTTTCCGGATCGCTCTTTTTTAAAATACGGTTTATGTCCGTACCATCAGCATTTGATAAAAATGAAAAATCTAAAGAAGGATGTTTGATTTCTAAAAGGGCATCATATACAAGGCGCGGGCCAAGGTCTGATCCGCCAAGACCAATATGAATGATATGATTTATCGGTTTTCCTGTTGCGCCTAAAAATTGACCGGCTCTGATTTTTTCACTTAAGGTTTCAATCTCCGATAAATCAACATTTTCACTGCGTAATTTTGTATGAAGCGCAGCTTTATTCTCGGTCGAATTTACTTCTTCGCCCTTAAAAAGGGCGTCAATCGCATTTGGGATATTTGCCCAATGTGCAAGATTTAATAAAAGATCACGCGTTTTTTCAGTGATCTGGGTTTTTGAAAAATCATATAAAAGCCCGTCAATCGATAGGCTAAAACGCTCGGCACGCTTGTGATCGCTTTTAAAATAACCTTCGATAGAATCGCTCTGTGTGGCGGCGTGTTGCAACACTAATTCTTTCCACTGTGCACTTTGGGTAGGATTATTGGACATTAGGTATTTCCGTGATTGCGTTTGTTTTTATAGCGCTTTGCGGCTGTCCAACAAAAACTATTGTCTGATTTTCTTTTATCAAAATGCGGCGAGCAACACGCTGGATATCCTCACTTGTGATTGCTCCAATTTTATCGCCATAAGTATCCAAATAGTCAATCGGACGGGCATTGCTGAGCATGCCAAGCGCCGTTCCTGAAATTTTATCAGTCGATGTTAACGTCAGGGGCACAGATCCAATAAGATAATCTTTTGCATTTTGTAATTCATCGCCACCAACAGGTGTGTTTTGAATTTTTTCAATTTCTTGATTAATTATTTTTAGAACATCATCAACTTTATCATTTTGTGTTGATGTCGAAATAGATAAATTTTGTGCCTGATCCAAAAAAGAAAACCCGCTATAAATCCCATAGGTCAGTCCTTGTTTTTCGCGTACTTCTTCCATGAGACGCGATCCAAAACCGCCACCGCCAAAAATGTAATTAAAAACCTGCGCCGCGTAATAATCGGGATCATTTCGGTCAAACGCAGGATAGCTTATCTCAATAATTGTTTGCGGAATATCTTTTGAATATAAGTATGTTCCCGTTTGCGGCTTAAAAGGAACCTCTTTATGACTTAATTCATTCTCGGGTATGCTTTGAAAAATTTGATCAAGGATTAAGGCTAACTCTTTTGCATCAATATCCCCCGCAGCAGATACAATAAGCCGATTGCGGGTCAAATATTTATCTTTATAGGCACGCAAGTCATCTGCACTAATAAGCTCTAACGTTGAAATTGTACCACCACTATTTTGTGCATAGGGATGGCCCTTATAAATCAGGTCATTTTGAAGACGTGCCGCAATCCAATCTGGGTCAGTAAGGGAAGATTTAATACGGCTGATATTGGACTTTTTCATTCTCTCTAATGGCTCTGAATCAAAGCGCGGGCTTGATAGAGCCATAGAAAGTAAATTAAAGGCCTTATCTTTATGGCGCGATAAGGTTTTGACTTGGCCGCCAAAATGGTCGCGACTTCCGCTAAAGGAAAGACTGATTGAATGATCACTGAGCGCTTTTTGAAATGCTTGGCTGTCTAAATCCCCCGCGCCCTCATCAAGCATGTTTGAGAGTAGTTTTGACACTCCTTGCTGGTCAAGGCTTTCATTAATTGATCCTGCACCCTTAAAGGAAAACTCCAAAGAAATAATAGGCAGGCTCTCATCTTCTATAAGCCAGGCTTTAATTCCGCTCGCACTAACAACTTCTTGAATATCTAAAACACGCTCTTGTGCGTTTGCTATGATGGGCGTGCACAATAAAATAAACAGGCAAAATAAAATTCTCATTCTTTATCTCCTGCTAAGTCTCCTGCTTGCGGCGTTAAATAACCTGTTACAGGCGCGCGGTGATAAGGGACGCTTGGATTAAGGTATTTAGCCGCAACTGCCTTCACATCCTCGGCTGTAATTTTTGCAATATCTTGTGGCCAATTTTCAATTTCATCAAGGCTTTGACCTGTTGTCATCGCCCGTCCAATAATCATAGCAGGGCCAGAGAGGCTATCACGGGCAAAGATAGCGGCATCTTGCATGCGCAGAATGGCATCGGCAACCTCTTGATCGGTCACTCCATTTTGAATGATGTTTTGAACTTCGGCTTCAATTGCTTTTTCTAAATCGGGTAAAGATATGCCTGCACTTGGCGTCCCATAAAGCCAGAGTGTTCCAAAATCAAGCGCATCAGAAGACGACGCCATGCCCGCAGAAATTGCGATTTTTTGATCAACCACCAAAGATTTATAAAGACGTGTGGTTGGCCCGCCGCTTAAGATTTCTTGTAAAATATCAAGCGCAAGCGCCTCTTGACGATTACTCGCATAGCTTGGCCCTAAAAATATTTTTTGAAAAGACGGTTCATGAATGGCAGGATGTGATTTACTTAACGTTGTGAGCGCATAAGAGGGTGGTAAAACAGGACGGGTTTTTGAGGGAATATCCTTAACAGGTAAAATGCCATAAGTTTTTTCAGCAATCGGTTTGACATCATCCATCGTGACGTCACCGCTAATAATCACAATCGCATTGTTGGGGGCATACCAACGGTCATAAAATGCTTTAACGTCATTCCACTCATAAGTCTTAATTTCATCCATCCATCCAATGACAGGCGTGCCATAGGGGTGATTGACAAACATGATGCTACGCATTTGTTCGTTAAATAAACTGCGCGGGTCATTTTCTGTGTTTTGGCGACGCTCTTCTAAAACAACTTGTTTTTCTGATGCATAATGCTCTGGCGGCGGCGCGGCATTCAACATGCGATCGGCTTCCATGATCATCATTTTTTCTAAATGCTCTTTACCGATGCTTTGGAAATAGGCGGTGAAATCATAAGAGGTAAAAGCATTATCATTGCCGCCATATCGCTTAACGGTTCGTGAAAATTCACCCGGTTCATATTTATCCGTGCCCTTAAACAACAGATGCTCCAAGTAATGCGCCATGCCTGAAAACCCAGCTTGCTCATCAGCGGCGCCTACTTTGTACCAAATCATATGCGTGATCACGGGGCTGCGTTTATTGTTCACAACCACAATTTGCAGGCCATTATCGAGGGTCAAAGTTTGCGCATTAAACACTTTCGCAAAAGCGACAGGAGAAACACACATGCAGAATAAAAAAAACGCAAAACTAGCCAGTATAATTTTGGCGAAGGGGGGCTTTGTGGGCGATTGAGGCATTGGTCTATTTTTTAACCGTTGGTGTTGCACCATCACTCACAGATTTGCCTTGTTCAATGTTGGTTTGAATACGTTCAGACTCGGCGCGCGCATTCACAACGCTTGAGGGCGCTTCATATTTTTTTCCAGTTACACCTAAAATACGATCAATCGTGGGCTTGTTCTCTTTATTTAATTGCTGTGTTTCTGCATCAATTACATCGCGAATATTAGGCGCTGTTAAATCAACACCTGACTTTTGAAGAAGAATGGATTCGCCTTCGCTAACAGGCGCAGCTTCAGTTTGTGCGACGCTCACTCCTTCTTCACCAAAAATAGCCTGCTTGGCTTCATCAACGGCAGAATCCTCTTGGGGGCGGGCTTGACCGGGGCGCGGCGGACGAAGATTAAAGTTCGGCGGCATTTCAAGAGGTGCGCGTTTTACAATGGCAAACTCATCGGGGGCTTTTTTTGAAAAATCAAACTGCTCTTTCGTGCTTTCACATCCAATAAGCGCAAAACTGATTGGTAAGGCGATAAGGGCTAAAAAGGCTGTTTTATATGTCATATCTTGTACTCAAATCCTGTTATTTGGATGGGTTTCTTTTCGGCTCTAAGAATACGCTATCAAAGACCAAAATGGCAATCCCTATGGTGATAAAGCTATCAGCCATATTAAAGGCGGGGTAATGCCATCCCATAATATGAAAATCAAAAAAGTCAGCGACTGCGCCAAAATGAAAGCGGTCAATCACATTGCCAAGCGCCCCGCCAATCACCATCGAGAGCGCGATTGCTTGCGTCCATGCCGTTGACCGCCATAGCCATACAGCAAAAATGACGGAAATAAGTAAGGCAAGGCCAATCAGAAAATACGGCGTATCGCTCTGAAACAGGCCAAAACTAATGCCATGATTCCAAACCATAGAAAGGTTAAAAAAGGGAAATACTGTTATTGAAACAGGCCCTAGCTTATCAGGATTGCCAAACCACTCCACCAAACCAAGGGGAATCATATCAGGGTGGCGCGCTGGCATTAAAACGCGCTCAACAATCGCCCATTTGGTGAGTTGATCGACAAGGATCATTCCAATAATAAGGGCAAGGCCAACAAGCGGCTTTTTCTTCCTTTCAAAAAACGCCGCCATTTACGCGGCCTTTTGCTTGGCATGAACAACATGATCACAACGATTGCACAGATGCTCAGCATGCTGCGTCACTTCAGGAAGCACTTTCCAACAACGGACACATTTCTCACCATCAGCTTTAAAGCCCATGATTGTCTCATCTTCTAATACTTCATCGATAATTATGACTTCAGAAGTTATAAATATATCAGCAATCTCGTTTTTTGTTAGGCTGCTAAAAGCTTCTTTTTGTTTTCTAGTAAAAGCTATATGTGGAACCGCCTCCAGAGATGATGTAATTTTTTTCTGAGTACGCATTTGCTCCAGAGTGTGCAACACTCCATCACGAACGCCGCTTATAATAAGCCATTTCTTAGTAAGAGATTCATTCTTCCAAATCGCTGGGACAGCAGTAAACTCACGTAAATGTACACTGTCAACATCTTCAAAAACGCCGGTTGGTCTATGGCTCCATGCTTCTTCTGTGGTGAAAGAGAGAACAGGGGCAAGCCATGCGACCAGACAATCAAAAATTGTGGCCATGACGGTGCGCGCGGCGCGGCGATCAAAACTATCGGGCGCATCGCAATACAGACGGTCTTTACGAATGTCAAAATAGAATGAGCTTAAATCCTCGTTGCAAAAATTATAAAGGAGCTTGGCCATCTTCCCGTAATCGTAATTTTCGATAAACCCACGAATTTGGGAATCCATTTCGGCGAGGCGGTTTAACATCCATTGCTCAAGCTCGGGTAATTTTTGGACATCTTCTTTGCTATGAAGCGCAACCGCTTCCGCTTGCGTATATCCATCAATCGCGCCCAATAAAAAGCGCAACGTATTACGTAGGCGGCGATACATGTCCGATGTGTTTTTGAGCGTGTCTTTACCAATACGAATATCTTCGGCGTAATCCGATGTCATCGTCCAAAGGCGCAAGATATCCGCCCCCGTTTGATCCATAATTTTAAGCGGGTCAACAACATTGCCCAATGATTTGGACATCTTATAGCCCTTTTCATCGAGGACAAATCCATGGGTCAGCACATTTTTATAAGGCGCGCGCCCTTTTGTGCCGCAGGACTCAAGAAGGGACGAATGGAACCAACCACGGTGCTGGTCTGATCCTTCAAGATAAAGATCAACCTGCTTGTCTTCACCATTGCCAAGGTCTTGCCGGGCATCAACAACAAAGCTATGTGTCGATCCTGATTCAAACCAAACATCAACAATGTCAAAAATCTGCTCATAGTCATCGGCTTTATACGCGCTGCCTAAAAATTCCTGTGGGTCGCGGGACCACCACGCATCGGCGCCGTCCACTTCAAACGCATCGGCAATACGATTGAAAACCGCTTCATCGTTCAACACCTCGCCATTGGATTTTGAGATAAAAAGCGCGATCGGAACCCCCCACGCCCGTTGGCGCGAAATACACCAATCAGGGCGCCCTTCAATCATGGCAGTAATTCGAGCCTGTCCCTTGGCAGGATACCAGTTTGTATCTTTAATCGCTTGCAGAGATCTCTCTCTCAATGTTCTTGCTGAAGAGTCGTTGCGGTCTGTTCTAAAACTAACATCCATCGCGATAAACCATTGTGGTGTGGCGCGGAAAATAACGGGTGCCTTGGAGCGCCAGCTATGTGGATACTCATGCTTGAGGGAGCCTTTGGCAACCAACATTCCCGCCTCGTCAATTGCTCTGATCGGGGCGAAGTTTCCCTCTGCCATCTTGCCGTTTTTGTCGTAAATTTCCATCCCGCCGAACAGGGGAACAGTTTCACGGAATTTCCCGTCATCCGTGACAAAATCAGTAATTTGTATTATAAAGTCTAAAGGCTGAATAGTTTCATTTACC
Source organism: Alphaproteobacteria bacterium (assembly GCA_009995595.1). GTDB lineage: Bacteria > Pseudomonadota > Alphaproteobacteria > Micavibrionales > Micavibrionaceae. The sequence goes on along the minus strand of JAACPE010000003.1, from coordinate 75,171 downwards.
CAGCCATTTTGAATAATGCTTTGGCCGTGCTCTTTTAGAGTATTGTAAGATTGCACAAGATTAAAATCATCCGCTCCATGGGACGGGGCAATATGCACGAACCCTGTCCCTGCTGTATCTTCGACAAAGTCTGCAAGCAGGACGGGGACGTCAAAGTCATAGCCCTGACCGCGTAGCGGGTGGGCGCATATTGCTCCTGCAATGTCGGACCCTTTAAAATCAGCCAATTTTATAGCATCTGTAATTTTTGCTTTTTCTTTGACATCATCAACAAGTTTATTGGCAATCACTAATTTATCGCCGACTATAATTTTACTGTCATCGGCAACGGCAGAAATCTGATAAACGCCATAATCAATCTCTGCACCGCACGCAATGGCGCGGTTGGATGGCATGGTCCATGGTGTGGTTGTCCAGATCACAATGCTTGCCCCTTCAAGGGCGGGGTTGAAGGAGTTCATAACAGGAAACTTCACCCAGATGGTGATGGATTTATGCTCATGATATTCCACTTCCGCCTCGGCGAGGGCAGTTTTCTCCACCGTTGACCACATGACGGGTTTCAGCCCCTTGTATAAACCACGATTGAGCGCGAATTTGTGAATCTCCCGCGCAATTTGGGCTTCGGCGGGTTTGGTCATCGTGCGGTAGGGGTTTTTCCAATCCCCGATCACACCAAGGCGCTGAAACTGCTCGGCCTGTATATCAACCCAGCTTTGGGCAAATTCACGGCATTCCCCCCGAAAATCAATTGGATCAACTTCGTCTTTGTCTTTCCCTTCGGCGCGGTATTTTTCTTCGATTTTCCATTCAATCGGAAGGCCATGGCAATCCCATCCGGGAACGTACGGCGCGTCATAGCCCATCATCTGCCAGCTTTTGTTAATCACATCTTTAAGAATTTTATTCAGCGCATGACCCATATGGATGTTACCGTTCGCATAAGGCGGGCCATCATGCAAAATCCAGCGTGGCTTCCCTGCGCTTTTGGCGCGAATTTTCGCGTATAAATCCATATCTTTCCACAGTTGAACCATTTCTGGCTCTGCCGCTGGTAAATTACCGCGCATCGGAAATTCTGTTTTGGGTAAAAAGACGGTGTCTTTGAATTTATCTTTATTGTCTTGTATATCGCTCATGCCCGCGAATATGGGCGAAAATGGCTTTTAAATCAAGGCTGCTCTTAATAGAAGTATTCAAATAAAACAACGGCTGAAGGGACGCTTAAAAACGCGAAAATGGTGCTGAGTAACACTGTTGCCGCTGCGCGTTCAGGATGCAGGTTTAAGGTCGCGGCATAGGCCACCAAATTCCCTGCCAGTGGGACAGTGGTCATCACCGCCAACATCAAATGGACTTCACGCGGGAACGCCCCAAAATAAAGGCGATCAAGGATAATTACCATGAGCCCAAAAAGCGGCCAGAGGACGAATTTGGGCGCAAACATGCTCGCCACTAATTTCCAATCAATCTCCAATTTAGATTGTTTGGACAGCGCCACGCCAATAATCATCATCCCAATAATCACCCATGCGCCAATACTATAATCCCAATACCGAGTGAAAGAGGAGGGAAGCGGCAACCCACTCAGATTATATAAAAGCCCCAGCCATATTGCATGAATAACGGGCAGTTTAATGACTTTTAAGAGCGCACCTTTTAGCGTCGCATTGCCCCGCGCACCAAAGAAATAGCCAAGGCCAATTTCATTTAAAAACGTCCCAAGGTTTAAAAGCGCATAAACCCCAACCCACTCTGGGCCAAGGAGCGCAAGGATAACGGGCAGGCCAAAATACATGGTATTGCCCGTAACAGACCCCATGCCAATAAGATTGGCGGTGTTGTTCTTCCAAACGCGTATCGCTATATTATAGCTAATAAGCCCGATCGTGCATGAGCCTAAAAAGAATATGATCGGTAATGCCACATATTCAGGGGTAAAATTCATCTGCGCCATCGCCCCAAAGTTTACAATTGGCGCAAGAATATAAATGGCTATGGTCGCCATAGACGGCAAATTCACATCCATCCACCGCCCCGCGATATAGCCAAGGGCAATCAGGATATAAAGGGGAATAATATTGGCTATCAGAAGGGAAATAATATCAATCATGCCAAAGACTATAGAGGTAAAAAAAGCGTCTGTGCAGACGCTTTATAAATTTATTTAAAAGCTTTTTCGTAGCGCGGTACGATTATCGCTCAACAGTGCTCTTTGCGCATTGATTTGCCTTTCTTGCAACGCTGCTCGCTCATCTGGCGTCATTTTAAGCAAGCTCCCTCTTTGCTGCTGTTGTTGCATGATTTGGAGTGGCAAATCCCTGACAGCTATAATTGGTTTGATTTCTGTTAAAACAGCTTGAGAAAAAGCGATCACAGCGTCTTGCAGCGCTTTTTGTCTCTCAAATTGATGTTGTTTTAATTCTCCATTATTTGCAGGAATACCGAATAATGCCGAAAGCGCCGTTTGTGTATCTACTGTGTCGACAATACTTTGAGGAGGGAATAATTGTATCACTCTGCCCAAAGGCGCATCAGCTATAGGGTCATCTGGTACCAATGTAGCAGCTGTTTTTAGCGCTGAAGCGGGTGTTATTTGTTTCATTATCTTAAAGTTTTTCTCTATTTGTTCTTTTTAAAGGCCGCGCAAAGTGTCATTTTTGACCTGCTATGTCAAATGTTTTCCACAGGTCTGTGGATTATTTTAATTTAATAAAAAAATCAATGCCTTAAGGCGTGGCCGTGGGTTTATTTAGGCGCGCTTCATACGCCTCTTGGGCCTGTTTCCGCTCAGCCTCGGCATCAATTTCCTCAATTCTTCGTATGATAGGATTAAAGCCCTTCACAAGATTTGATTCAGCCAATTGCGGTGATATTTTCCAATCATCATGCACAGTATGATTTGCACATGTTGCAAAGGCGCTTAAAAAAGCCCCAAGCAATTCTCTGCCCTCTGGGTAATCCTCAGTCGGGATAGGGTATGACGCGTCATCTTCATCATTTTGTGGGTTTGTTAAACCAATAAGCGCTTGATCGACCTGATAAAGATTTGTTTCTGGATTTTGACGAATGGCTAAATAGGCATTCACGGTTCTGCCCGATAAAAAAAGCGAGACAGAGGGAAATTTATCTGATGTATCAATATGCAAAGTCATTTGATCGCAATCGCCTAAATCATATTTAACGTGATGCCCGGGGTCAAAATCGCTATCTGGGATTTGGAGGCCTATATCATTTATGAGGGCATAAAAATTCTCATTTTGTATAATGGGATTTTGGGTATCGACAGATGGGTCATCCTCAAAATCACCAAAAAGAATGATTTCAAAAGCTTCCTTAAGAGCGCCTACTTGCGCATATTTGATGGCACTTGAAAAACGATCAGCGATTTGTTGAAACATAAGACACACCCTATAATTATTTTTTATGAGAGATGTTCTATTTTATTATGGTAATCATTACAAGAAAATTATGACAAAATTTCAAGTGCTTTGGTACAATCTTTTTCCATTTGGATGATTAAATCATCAAGCGAGTTAAACTTTGCCTCCCCTCTAAGGCGCTTAATAGGGCGCACTCGGATGGTTTTATCGTAAATATCACGATCGGGGAAATTAAGGATATGCGCCTCAACTTGCCCTTCTTTCACTTCAAACATCGGCCGGATTCCAATATTTGTTGCCGCAGGATGCCATTCATCTTCACCTTCAATCTGTACACGCGTGGCATAAATACCATAAGCGGGGTGAATGGTGTCTTTCATCAAAATATTGGCGGTCGGATAGCCCAGTTCATGCCCGCGGCGATCCCCACGAAAAACAATTCCTTCAATTTCCCATTCCCATCCGAGCAAGGCATTAGCCTTCTCAATTTGTCCAGTGCGAAGGGCTTCGCGCGTTCGGCTAGAGGAAATCACCTCATTCAGGCTGTCTAATACTGGGGCAACAAGTGTTACTTTTATTCCTGCCTCTTTAATTGTCGCTGGTGAGCCCTTACGCAATTGTCCAAAACAAAAGTTTTCGCCCACAACAACGTGTGCGGCCTTCAGCCCATTAAGAAGCACGTTTTGGATAAAGTCTTCCGCTGTCTGGCTTGCAAATTCCCAATCAAAAGGAAGGGAGAATAAGTAATCTGCTCCTTGCGCGCTCAAACGCCTTGCCTTCATGGCGGCAGGGGTGATGCGCCCTGGTGGTTGATCGGGCTGAAAAAGCCGGCGCGGATGGGGCTCAAACGTTAAAATGCCGAGCTGACAGCCATGCTCTTTGGCTATATGGCTCGCCTGTTTAATTAATTCTTGATGCCCTTTATGAACACCATCAAAATTACCAATCGCAATTACGCTGCCTTTGGCGTGGTGCGGTATTGCTGATATGTCACTAAAAATCTCCATGCCAAGCGTTTTAATCAATTCAGGCTTTGAAGTATATCCTTTTTTAGATTTTCAAAAGCCGTAGGCGGCAAATCTTCAATATCGGGCCCTTCACGGGTGGTCATACGCATTTGTGGCGGCAAGTCCGCATCGCTTAAAGGGGCGTATTGATTATATGTTTCTGGTGGAAATCTGAAATCCCACCATTCTTGAGGGATGGGCAAAAGGGGCAGATTAAAAATGCGAGCGGCCTCCAACATGGCGTCCTCAAGTATTTTTCGGTTGTTTAAAATGTCGTCACTCAAGCCTTTGTAATGTCGCCAAGAGCTCTTCTCCATACCATCAAAAGGTGTGCCCATGTCGACTAACTCACCCTTATGATTAATCAAGGTGAGGTCAATCGCCATGGCGCGCGGATGACCGCCAGCGCCGGGCGGTGCGAGCATACGCGGCTCTATCATCCATTCAGGATGCGCTTTAACAATAGGCGTTTCCTGCATCACTTTTTGGGAATCAACGGTGCGTAAGCTATCATATATTAATAAATTCAAGCCGTAGCGTTTCTTAACTATCCTTGCTGCCTTAATGGTAATGAGTGCTAAATCATGAAACACCCAAAGCCGCGCCTGATCATGGTATATTTTTCCAAAAATATTATCTTTGTGATCGGCATTTTTATAAACCACATCAATTTTAACGGGCTCAATGCCTTCAAATATATCAAGTGGCACAAGCTGGTGGGGTCTTATTTTTTTGAGCGTCATTATAGTTTTTTATGCGCTCCATCACAGAAAGGCTGACCGCCTGTTTGTTTGCACTGACAAAGCCAAACCTTGCCGTCTTTTTCGGCTTCGAATTTAAAAGATTTATAATCAGGCGCTTTTTCGCGGTGCGCCCCATCGCAAAAGGGCTGTTTACTGGAATGACCGCAGGTGCAAAAAGAGTAGAGCTTGCCTTTCTCCAATTCCACTTCAACAGGATATTTTGCGGCAATTTTTACTTGGCTTGGGGAATCGGACATAAGGGCACTCCTTTAACATCATGATTTGAATAGCTAATTCATTATTAATCCCACTTAAAGTATAATGAACAAGTGGTATGATATATGCATAGCATGACATTGGTATGACACAAACGCCATAAAAAGATTGGCGTTTAAATGGCTACAGTGCATTTAAAAAGCGTTTTAGAAAAAATATGATAAACAAAATTGGCAACATTCTGTCGGGGGCTCAATCAAAACAGCTCACGGCAATTAAGAATGTACAGCGTGACATTGACACCACGCAGCTTAAACTTGCCAGTGGTAAAGACGTCAATAAAGCTCTTGATAACCCGAGTAATTTTTTTAATGCTAAATCTTTAACAAGCTCCGCCTCGGATTTAAACAGGCTCCTTGATACAATCGGTCAAAGTACCCGTACGATACAAGAAACGGACATCGCCATTCGCGCCGTACAAAAACTGATTGATCAAGCAGAGGCGTTATTGATTGAGGCTGAAATTGAACTTTTTCCCAGTGGCGGCGAACCTGAACCTACAATTATCCCTGACAGCATCGCTGATTTTATTCCTTACGCAGGGGCTCAAGACGGGGGCGGGACAGTGTCGCTGGCCAATGGCGGTTTAGATATCACGTTTTCGGGCAATAACTGGAAGCGCCTTGATTTTGGATACACCATCACAGAAAATACGATTTTGAGGTTTGATTATCAAAGCACGATATTGCCGGAAATTTCTGCTATTGGCTTTGATAATGATAATAATTTTTCCAATAACCCTAATTTCTTTTTCTTAAACGGAACACAAAATGGCGGAATTTCTTACGCCGCGCCTCAACCAACTTTTGAATATGATCGCTCTGGCGATGTTGTCTCAATTGAAATTCCCGTGGGGCAGTTTTTTACAGGTGATTTTAACTTTATCACCTTCATCAATGACCATGACGCAGCGCCCGCCAATGGAAACGCAACCTTTACTAACGTGACTTTTTTTGAAGGCAATGACGTGCTTTTGCCCCGCGACAAACAGGAACGCGCCGCGCAATATGAGGCTCAATATAATGAAATTCTCAATCAGCTTGATGCGCTGGTCGAAGATGCCAGTTATCGCGGCATTAATTTGCTTGATTCAGATGATCTTCGAACAGATTTTAACGCGCCGCGCACAAATTTTCTTGAAACGGAAGGGATAGATGGGACTTCACTCGGCCTTGGCTTGACAGATCGCAGCTTTCAAAGCTTAAACCGTTTAAGAACATCCCTCGGGCAAGTGCGCGAGGCGCGGGAAACTTTACGCGAATATAACGCCACAATCGCGAGTGATTTAAACATCATCCAAACTCGGCTCGATTTTACACAAAAATCAATTAACACTCTCAAAAACGGCAGTGAGGATTTAACCTTAACGGATTTGAACGAGGCGGGAGCAGAGATGATCTCCCTTCAAACCCGTCAATCCATACAAATCTCTATCCTCTCGCAGCAAGATACTTCTATCGCTGATTTATTACAGAGCCTTATTTAAGCATCCTTTAAAACTCAAATTTTATACCCGCAAGCGCCGTCATTGGCTTGCCTGGTCTAGCCCCTGCAGGGCGGCGCGATGCGACATATTCTGTATCGAAGATATTGTCAGCGGTAAAAAACAAGCGCGTGTTTTCTATCACTTCGTACTCTCCTGCAAGATCAACAATAAAATGAGAATCTGTCCCTTGACCACGTGCAATAGACCCTGTGCCTGCTTGGGTACGCATTTCATCTACATATTTACCCGATACATTAAGCTCCCATAACGGCGCCACAATTCCTGCCGAAACAAAGAACTGATGTTCAGGAATATAGGGCAATTCATCCCCTGCCGTCACATTGCCCCATTCATCAAATCCACTGACAAAGCTATTTTGGAATTCGGCCTTGGTATAAGTGTAGTTGAAATGAAGCGGCAGACTAAATTGTGACATATTAAACAGAGGTGCGGCGTCATAACCAACTGAAAACTCGGCGCCATAGGCATCGACTTCGCCCGCATTAAATTGATCGCCCGTTGCGCCGCCTGAACAGCCAGAAGAGAGCGTACATTCGCCCAAAAGGTTCGAATAATCATTAAAAAACCCGACTAGCTCAAAGTTCAACCCTTGTCCGTTGTAACGCCCACCAAGTTCATAATTGATACTCTCTTCGATATCATTATTGACGTTCCCTGGTCCAGGGGGGGCAAAGCCCTTATGGATTCCGCCAAACATGCTAAATGTGTCAGTAAACGCATAGCCAAGACCAATACCAGGCACAAGTGCATCAACAGAGCTTTCAATAACTTGCCCATTGTTGAAATCTTCACGTTTTAAGTCGATATACTCGTATCGCACGCCCGGAACAATCGTCCAGTTCTGATAAGACATTTCATTAAGCAGGTAAAGCGCAGTTGCCTTAGCACTGGCATGACGGTTTGCATTTGATCCAGGGGCGCCCTCTCTAGTAAGCGCCATAACGCCATTATTGATGGCGTATAGATCCTCGTTCTGAAAACGATCTTCTTTGTCGTAATGATAACGCGCGCCAAATTCTAATGAATTATCCACGTCACCTGTTGCAAATCGGGTTGCTAAATCACTTTGAATACCTGTGGCGTAGTAGTTCCGATTATTGGCCCGGATGGTCAAATTATTGGCGGCGCTGCCGTCTAAATTTGCTTCCCCGCGAAGCGCCGCAAGATAAGTCGGATCATTAAGTGCCGCGCCTAAACTGCGCGTAACGCCGCCAATGGTAACGTCGTCAAGCTTGTACCAATTCCGTGCAAATTGATTGTGATATAATGTGGTCGTTGCATCAAAATTGCCAAAGTCTGCAAAGTGTCGAATATGATAGCTACGATGACTTGCGTCCATATTGTCATTTTGGGTTGAGGCATAACGGCGGAAAGGATCATTATCGAAATCATCTTGCGTTAAGCCTAAATAAGTTTCATCTGAGTCTTCTTCGGTTGCGCCAAATTTCACTTCAAGAGATTGGTAAACATCTGCCGCCTCGTCAGTGCTGATTTTGACTTTCCCCATCAAATCTTGGATCGAATATCCCGTATCGCCGCCGACAATATCAATGGACTTAAAACCATCCGTTTGGTCATGACTGGCATCAATCACAAACCCAATATTCCCTGATCCAAATGCGGCGCTATCGCCGTAATGCCCTTGCACGCGCTTTGTGTTATCCGTGCCATACCCCACAAGTCCCTCAATCTCGCGCGTTTCAGGGACAGAGCTTGAGATTAAATTCACGGCGCCGCTTGTTGTGCGGGGGCCAAATTTAATTGTGCTGGATCCTTTTCTGACCTCAACGGCTTCCATGCGGCTCACACGCGGAAAATAATAAGCAGATGGGGACGCATAAGGGGCGGGGGCAATCAAGATGCCGTCTTCCATAAGCGTAATATCCGCGCTGCGCTCTGAGCGTCCGCCACGAAGGCCGATATTAGGGCGGTTCCCGTATCCTTCTTCTTCTTGAATGTTGACGCCGGGAACTTGGCGCAAGACGCGATTAATATCCGTGTAGTTATTTTTATCAAGGGTCTCTTTATCAATAAATTGGCCTGATCCAGTAAGATCGCTTGCGCTATCTGCACTGCCAATAACCATAACGCGTTCCATGACCGTGTTTGCATGGTTTTGTACGTTATCTTGCGCGTGCGCCAATTGACTGAGGGTTGACGTTGTAAGAATTGTCGTCAGTAAAAGCGCTTTTTTAGTCGTGTTTGTCATTTGAATGGGCCCCAATTTATGGTTAACGGTGATATAGACTTGCAAATGATAATGATTATCAATACAAGAATGAGGACTTATAAAACCGAGCAGGTACAGTGTCAATAATGAAAATCATTCTCATTTAGGTTTATTTGATGATTGTGGATAATATATTTTTAAACGACGGCAACAAATCACGGCTCATCCTTGCGATCGGGGCCGCTTTGCTGTTGCACAGTGCTGTGTTTGTGTATTTTTCCTTCTCGCCTCACCAAAAAATAATGCCCGCTGACGTGTTCAGTACGGCGACTAATATAAGTATTAGTTTTGTATCTCCCATAACGGCAAAACCAGTAGAGCCAGTTCAAAAGAAAAAAGTCGCGAAAGCCCCAAAGCCTGCCCCTGCAGAACCTCAATCTTTAAATAAAATAGAGCCTGCCGCCGCGCCGCCAGTGAGAGCAACGCCAGAACCTGAAATCATCACCCCGCCAGAATTAATAACAGCGCAAGCCATTCCCGTTATATCCGATAGAACTATAACAGGTCACCGCGTTGCGCCCGAATATCCCGACCTCGCCTTAAAAATGCGCCAAGAGGGCGTTGTTTTAATACACGTTCTCATCGACGAAGAGGGAATGCGTCAAGATATCAAACTGCACGCACCATCCCAATTTGCTCTGCTTAACCAAGCTGCGATAAAGGCGGTTAAAAAATGGTCGTTTGATCCCTATATGATCAATGGCCGCGCCACCCAAAGCTGGGTTGAAATCCCAATTGAATTTAAAATCCAATAAGTCACATTAAAAATGAAAGCGCATCATGAACGACATCATCACACAAATCGGCCCTTTGCTCTATCCCCTTTTGGGGCTATCGCTGATGGGGGCAATCCTTATTGTTGATCGTTTTATTTTTTTTATAAGGCTTCCTGCGCTCCACAAATCTGAAAGTTATATGGCGCTTACCACTGAATTAGAGGCTAATAAACATTTAAATAAAACCGTACGTGATGAGCTGATGTCTTTTCGTCTCTTGGATCTGCAGGCCACACTCACCCATGGCCTTCACTTTTTGCGCCTGATTGCTATTTTGAGTCCCATGGTCGGGTTATTAGGCACGGTGCTTGGTATGATCAAGGCCTTTAAAGATATAGCAGGGCAAACAGGGCCCGTTGTACCCGCGATGATTGCCGATGGTTTATGGAGCGCGATGCTCACTACCGCTTATGGGTTATCCATAGCCTTGCCTTGTTTATTTGCGGCGTTTTTATATACCCGCATGGCCGAAAAACGCCTTGGCCTTTTTCAAAAACACTTAAATGCACAAAGCTTAAAAATCGAAGGCGCGCAGCTGAATGATTGATATTCCAAATCAAAAACGGGGCAATATTGCTTCTGATCTCATGCCAGACCTCACGCCTTTATTGGATGTGATGTTTATGTTGATTGTGTTTTTTCTCCTAACGGCAAATGCCGTGCCTTACGCAATGGATGTGAATTTACCAACTGATCCAGAATCCATCACACGCGCAGTCGAAGATCCTGATTTGCTCTCGGTCACTTTACTGCCCGACGATCAGGGCTGGAAAATCAATGATTTGTCCTTCACAAGGGAGCAAGATTTTAAATCCGCTCTCAAAGAAAAAGCGCAAGGTAACAATAAAGTCATGATTATAGGCGACAAAGAGGTTTCAATAGAAAAACTGCTTCATGTCATGGCATTTTTACGTAAAAACAACATAGAAGCCGCCGACATCGTCATGGAAAAATAAGAAAATTACTGGCTGTCTTAAAGTTGAATCAATATTACCCAAAGTCTTATAAATATAAGCATGACTGATGCAAAATATATAAGCGATGTATTATTTTGCTATTTCAACCGTCAGCGCAATTCCCATTCCACCGCCTATGCATAAAGTCGCAAGTCCCTTGGCCGCGTTACGCTTATGCATTTCATGAATAAGTGTGACTACAATCCGTGATCCACTACACCCGATCGGGTGGCCCAAGGCAATCGCGCCACCATTGACATTGACTTTAGACGGGTCAAAGTCCATTTCCTTCATAACGCACAAGGATTGAACGGCAAACGCCTCGTTACTCTCAACCAGATCAAGATCATTGACTTTCCACCCAGCCCTTTCAAGAGTAGAGCGGGAGGCAGGAACAGGGCCGTGACCCATAATAGCAGGGTCCACCCCTGCCTGCCCAATTGATACAATACGCGCCAAAGGCGTTAAATTATATTTTTTTATAGCCTCTTCACTAGCAAGGATTAAAGCCGCAGCACCATCATTAAGCGTGGAGGCATTACCTGCTGTTACCGTACCATCTTTTTTAAAGGCAGGCTTCAAAGCCGCAAGGGAGTCTGCTGTGGTATCGGCGCGTATGGATTCATCCTCTGTAACGACTATATCCTCCTTACGGGTTTTTATTGTGACGGGGATGATTTCATCCCGAAAGCGTCCCTCGGATTGCGCCTTGGCTGCTTTTGTCTGTGAGTCGGCAGAGAATTGATCCTGTGCCTCGCGTGAGATGCCGAATTTTTCGGCAAGATTTTCTGCTGTTATGCCCATGTGGTAATCATTGAAGATGTCCCACAAGCCATCAATCAGCATGGTGTCTTTCATTTCAACGGAGCCGAATTTGCACCCTGGGCGCAGCTCCGCCACGTGGGGGGCGCGGGACATACTTTCCATACCGCCGACAAGCGCAAGGTCAACCTGCCCCGTCATAATCTGCCCAGCTCCGTCAAAAATGCTGCGCATGCCTGACCCGCAAACCTGATTGATGGTGTAAGCGGTTGTTTCCTGTTTCAGGCCGCCTTTCAAGGCTGCCTGACGGGCGGGGTTCATCCCGTATCCGGCCTGTAACACCTGACCCATGATACACAGCTCAATCGCCGCAGGATCTAGTCCAGTTTTATTCAAAAGACCTTCAATAATGCTGGCGCCAAGCTCCGCAGCAGTTAGAGAGGATAATCCTTTTTGAAAGGCTCCAATAGGCGTGCGGCGAGCCTCAACTATGTAGACAGATTTCATATCACTCTTTCCTGTTTCCGATTTTTTCTATGCTGCGTTTAACCATTTGCCGATAGCGGGCGGAACTTCCTTTTGCGCCCTGCCACTGACATAGATCCCGATATGACCGCCATTGAATGATAATTCGGTATAATCTTTTGTTCCAACATATTTTTTTAGCGCCATAGACGCGCTGGGTGGAACCAGATGGTCATCCTTGGCATAAATATTAAGGACAGGCATGGTGATATTTTTCAAATCCACCTGATGAGCACCGATTTTTACCTCACCCTTGATCAGGAGATTTTTTTGATAAAAATCCTTGATAAATTGGCGGTAGGTTTCGCCTGCCTGATCGGGGCTATCGAAGATCCATTGTTCCATCTGCATAAAATTTTGCAATGTGGCCTCGTCTTGCATAATTTCGACCATGTTCAGATATTTTTGCCCCATCAGCTCAAACGGCTTCATGGATAAAAATGTCCAGTTCATATCATCCCCAGAAATATTTCCCATGGTGTCGACTAATAAATCCACATCAACATTTTTGATCCAGTGCGTCAGGGTATTATCGGGCGTATGAAAATCAACCGGTGTTACCATGGTAATTAGCTTATGAATGTTTTGCGGATGCATGGCGGCGTAGCATAAGCTGAACGCTCCTCCCTGACAGATCCCTAAAAGATCAATCGCGTCAAGATTGTGACGTTTGCATAGTTCCTTGACGCATAAATCAAGATAACCGTTGATGTAATCATCCATGGTCAGATATTTGTCTGTTCGATCAGGATACCCCCAGTCAATGAGATAAACATCCTGACCTGCCTCCATCAATCCGCGAACGGTTGAGCGGTTTTCCTGAATATCTGTCATGTAAGGACGGTTCACCAGCGCATAACAAATTAATAGAGGACGATTATTCTTTTGCTTTTGTTTAATATGGGGTTTGTAGTGATACAGTGTCACCTTGTCTTTTTGAAAGACGATTTCTTTTTCGGTCACACCGGCAGGAATATTTTGAATTTTTTTCAGATTATCCAGGCCTTTTACAAATTTCTGATTAAAGCTGGTGATTTCCTGAGCCAATTGCTGAGGGTTAAAATATCCGGACTGTATCATGGATTACTTCCCTTTCTTTTTTGTGTTTCTGGATTGTTTGCTGGATGCAGGCTGATTTTTAGGCGCTGCTTTTTTTACGGCTGTTTTTGCCGATGCCTTAACAATTTTCTTTGTAGACTTTTTCACGCCTGGTTTTGCTGCGGGCGCTGCTTTGATCACAGCCCGCTTTACTCCCATTTGCTTTTGCAGTGCTTCAATCTGCTGTTGCATCTTTTCAAATTCATCGGGAATCAAGCGGTCACAAGTTGTTTTGATTGCGTGAACTTTTTTGCTGAGGGTATCGACCTCTGTGCGGGTCGGGATATTCATGGACTCCAATACACCATCCATCATGAGGGATGCCTGTTGCTTGAGCGCCATCATACTATTGATCATCTGGCCGTAAAGAACCGTGTAAGCCTCTGTGACGACATAGGCGCCGTAAACCTCTTCTGCTGCCATGGTCCAAAGATCATAGATATCTTTTAAAGAGAGGTTTTTCTCCTCCTTGTTCATTTCCTGAACCAGCTTCAGCTGAAACGCCGCCAGCGCCTCTAACCCGACTTTCCCCATAGCCTTATTGTAGTCATTCGTAGTCTTTTGATATGACATCATGAGCGCGATAAATTTTTTGTATTCATCTTGTGACTTGCGGTTATAGCCAAGGGAAGGCATGGCCAGATATTGTTCTATCTGTTCTTCGAAAAATCCTTGCACGACGGAAAAATCACCTGAGCGATAGATTTTGTTAAAGGCGTTTCCTGTAAATGGAAACAGGAAAGAAAAACTGTTTGGATTTTTCATCATGTCTTCCGCACGGGGGGCGGGTTGATTTATCATACCTGAAAAGAGGGCTGTCATTTGGTTTATCCAATCCTGTGCAATCTGATCAATAGATAGATTATCATTGGAAAGTGATGTAAAACGCTGCGCCATCTCAAAATAAGTCTGGCTAGCTTGTCTGATCTGCGCCATAAATGAATGCCAGTTGCCATCTTTTTGTTCTTCTGAATTTTTTGCTTGTGACGGCGCGCCCCCCATCATAGACAGCCAGCCCTCCATAAAAGCGCGTTGTGAATTAAGAATATCGTTTGCATTAAAATTTTTTGCCTCTGACATGATGTTTCCTTTTTTGAGAATTATTCAATTATCTTTAGACCATATAATGGTGCATCGCAACATATTATATTCGTTACATACAGCTTTTTTCCTTGCATTTCTGCGTGTTTGTAAGGTATTTCTAAATCAACATCCTGTAAATTTTTTATTTAAATTTTTTTTTAAAAAGGACGCCTTCCCATGACCGTAGCCCTCAAAAAAATTGCTAATGATACCCAAGCTCCTCCCAAGGCTGAGCCCGTTCGTAAAATTGCTCTGGTGACAGGAGGGACAGGGGGAATAGGCTCTGCCATCTGTAAAAAACTGTGTGATATGGGCTGTCTGGTCATAACAACTTACCGGAACGAAGAAAAAGCAAAAGCATGGCAAGAGGAAATGCGCCAAATGGGCTATGAGCCGATTGTAAAGGCCTGTGATGTTTCTGATTTTGCATCCTGTCAGTCCATGGTCTCCCTGATTGAGCAAGATTACGGCCCTATCAATATTCTGGTGAATAATGCTGGTATTACAAAGGATTCAACATTTAAGAAAATGAATGTCCAGCAATGGCGTGATGTGATGACCTGCAATCTAGACAGTGTCTTCAATGTCACGCGGTGTGTCATTGAAAGCATGCTGGATCGCGGTTATGGCCGTGTCATCAATATTTCTTCAATTAACGCCCAAAAAGGACAGTTCGGACAAACCAACTATTCCGCTGCAAAAGCTGGTATGCATGGATTTACCAAGGCATTGGCTCAGGAGGTCGCTCGCAAGGGTATTACGGTCAACACCATTTCCCCCGGATATATCGCCACTGATATGGTGATGGCCGTGCCTGAAGATGTGCGTAACAATATTATTGCACAAATTCCAGTGGGTCGTTTGGGTAAGCCGGAAGAGATAGCGCATATCATTGAATTTCTTGTCTCCGATTCATCTGGCTTTATCACAGGCTCAAATATTGCCGCCAATGGCGGACAGCATATGGATTAAATTTTCATTGTCTGATCAGCCCCGACTCATTAAGAAATATGCCAATCGCCGTCTGTATGATACAGCCGAAAGCCGGTATATTGTCCTTTCTGATATTCTCGCTTTGATTCGCAGGGGAGAGTCTTTTCAAGTTCTGGATGCCCAGACAGACGAGGATATCACCCGAAGCGTCCTGGTGCAGATTATTATCGAGCAGGAAAGCGGGGAGCGTCCGCTTTTTACCACGGATATGCTCTCCGATTTTATTCGTCATTATGATGAGGGAACACGGCTCGTTTTTTCAGAGTTTCTGGAGCGCAATTTCAAACTTTTCACGGAGCAACAGAATTTGTTCCAGAATCAGATGGACAAGCTGGTCGGAAAACAGGCTATCAACACTTTGACTGATATTGCCCAAGGCAACCTTGATTTTTGGCAGAAAATGCAGGAAAATTTCTTCAAATCGGTTGGGGCGCATTCTGACAAATCAACAGAATCTGATAAAAAAACTAAAAAATAATCCTTATTTTCCTTGAAATTTTCTATTTTTCTTCTATTATTGTGCAGTGCAACAATATTGTTGCCTCATACTTTTAGGAGAATATCATGACAAACACAAACGAAGCATTCGAGTATTTAATGAACTGGAACAAGTCCTCTTTTGAAGCCATCAAAAAACTGACAGAAAACAACATGCGTATGAGCGAGAAATTGATACAAGAGCAAATGAATCTCTGTAAATCAATGGCTGCTGATGGCGCAAAGATGATGGAAACTATGTCTTCTTCCAAAGATCCACAGGACATCATGAAAAAGCAATCTGCTATGGCTGAAGAAACAGGCAAACAGATTATGAAATCAGCACGCTCTTGCGCGGACATTCTTGCTGAAGCAAGCAAATCCTATGCGGAAATGTTTGAAGCCAACATGGATGCTGCCAACAAAGCAGCCTCTTCTGTTGCCAATGTAGCGAAAAAAGCAGCGTAATTGGAGCGATTTATTATGAGAAAAAGAACTGCTCTTGTGACTGGTGGCGTTGGCGGAATCGGATCAGCCATTTGTAAGGATTTCCTTGAAAATGGCTACACGGTGATAGCCAATTACTATCCTGCTGAAGAAAAGCACGCACAGGAGTGGCTCAAAAAACATCAATCGGGACATGAAGGCAGAGTCTTCATTGTTCCGGGGGATGTTGCTGATTTTGACTCTTGCGTCAAAATGGCGGAAATCATCAAAAAAGACCATGATTTTGTTGATACACTAATTAATTGTGCCGGTGTGACACGCGATAAAACCTTGCGTAAAATGGAACCCGATATGTGGAATCTTGTTATTAATATTGACTTGACGGGTGTTTATAACGTCACCAAGCAATTTATTGATGGTATGCATGACAATGAATTTGGGCGTATTATAAATATCTCCTCTGTTAACGGGCAAAAGGGGCAGTTTGGACAAACCAACTATTCGGCCGCAAAGGCAGGGGTGCATGGTTTTACAATGGCCTTAGCTCAGGAAATGTCCCGCAAAAACGTAACAGTGAATACAATCTCTCCCGGTTATGTTGAAACGGATATGACAGTTGGTCAAATGAATGCCGAAATCCTTGATAAAATTGTCGGTCACGTGCCGATGGGGCGTATGGCCAGACCAGAGGAAGTGTCCTATGCCGTTCTGGCGCTCTGCGATGAACGTGCTAGCTATATCTCTGGAACCAATCTTGGGGTCAATGGCGGCTTCTTTATGTCTTTCTAATCTGAGAATTATATAAAAAACCCTATTAATTGCGATTAACTGTAGAGCGTTTTCACGAGACAGTCTCTGTAAGACTCGTGCATAAAATCAATCTAAACCTCTCATTGTAAAATTAAAACAACAGTAATTATTGAGGCTGACGCTCAAGATTATGATTAGGGGATTTATTGAGGTGACATATGATTTTTTTTACTGGAGCTCTCAGGGCAAATAACTTTATCTGTCATTAAGTTCAAGTAATACAGCTTATAACTATTTTTTAGAAGAAACCCTCTTTGATACCATTATGGCTCACAATGATTAGCGCGTGCCTGTAACATTTTTTGATTATTACAATCTTGATGCCCGTATTTTTTTCGTAAATGTCTCAGGGCAATGGCTTAAAAACAAAAAAGCGTCTTACCACCTTCCAGACGGGTGCTAATTTATAAAAAAGTACAAAAAACCCAGTAAAATCAATGAGTTTTTAAAATTAGCGCCAGTGCTAAAAATAGATAAAAGCGCTAATAATGAAAAAACCTATGTATTTCAATCGGTTAAATTTGAATAATGGTCAAAAGGACACTTCCACTTAGCGGAACTTTAAAGCCCACTACCTACAAACTTGGCAATACCCTCTGTGCCATCGTCCATTAAATTTAAGAGTCTTTTTCCTTTCATTAAAGGCAGTTCCATCATAGAGGAAATCAAACATCCAGTAGCGTGGTTTGCTTCACTACCTAAGCTTCTACTAACAACACCTTTCGTTATAATTCCACCACCAACTAAAATAGGACTACCGCTCATTTTGCCAGGTATCTTTGCGTTAAATTCAAAATTTGGTCCGTCCGTTGAATTTTGTTTTTCTGTAATGTTATCATGATAAATGGCTGTCACCGAGCCAACAGAAACTGTTAGTTCAGGTTGATAATCGTCACCGTTTAGTCGAATATTTCTCATTTCAGGGTAACCAATTGCCACGGCTTTATCATCAAGTTTTAGATTGTGTAATCCTATATTCAATGGTTGATAGGGACCTATGAAGTCGTGTTCACTTACTTTACAAACCGCGATATCTATATCTAATTTAAATTCTGGTTTTTGAGATGGTAAAGGGCTTTCGTGATCTTTACCCCAGTGAAGCGCCCATTCAAACGGGCACATAAACCATTTTGCATCATGCATTGGTGAAGGCTTAAGAAAAGGTGCGCCCTTCATTGCAGGGTTGGCAGGTAATAAAATTCCATAGCGCAAATCATTTCCAAGTCTTTGTGATTTTTCACCAACCTGCGTTAGATTTGTATAATTTTCATCAACTGGATCACGAATTACGTGTGCCGCAGTTAGAAGTAAACCCGAAGCACTAATAAAAAAACCCGTGCCGATACAACGCATTTCTTTATCACCATCATTCCACGCAACGATAGGCACGATACTTTGTCGAACTAAAAATTCAGTCATACCAAATGTTGCGAAGAGATTGTCCATAATAGGACCAGGACTTTGAGTCATTAGGGTCATTTCACTTTCGATTTTGAAATAGTCCTTTTCAAATCCTTCACGAGGTTTTAGATCAATTCCTTGCAAATCATGACCAGACCAAGAGCCATTTTCACCCTTTTTCCAGATGGTTTTTAAAATACCTATGTTTTCTTCTTCTGTTGTGCGCATACAACCTTTTTACTTCATTAAAGAAAGTTTTGTTACCCATATGTTACCTTGGACGAAAAATTGTATTTCCGTCTTGCGGCTAAAAAGACATAGAGAATTGAAATTAAATAAGAAAATTGGTGGCGGTGCAGAGATTTGAACTCCGGACACAAGGATTATGATTCCTCTGCTCTAACCACTGAGCTACACCGCCACGGATATTTTGTTGCGAAGTTATGGCCTATAAGCCGCCTTTTTGTCAAGCGGCAATCGGCATCGATGAATTTTGGCTTTCGATAATCCAGCCGCCGCCTAAAACGCGGTCATCCATGTCGTCGACGCCATAACAAACGCCGGCCTGACCGGGCGCAATACCGTATTGTGGGTTTTGCAAGTGGATCTGGGCGGTACCATCGGCGTTATTGTGCAGGCGCGCAGGTGAGGGCTTACTGACTGAGCGCAATTTCACCATGACATCAAGGCCATCATGAGGGATTTCAATCAGCCAATTGCATTGATTAATCGTTATAATGTCACGAGCAAGAGCCTCTTTTGGGCCAACAATGACTTGGTTGGCAATCGGGTCAACTTTAACGACATAAAAAGGGGAGTTGTCATCATTATGACCCCCGCCAATACCAAGGCCGCGGCGCTGTCCGATGGTGTAATGAATAACGCCTTGATGCGCGCCCATGACCGCGCCGTTCATATCCACGATCGTGCCATGCTTTTCGGCCTCTGGTCTTATTTTCTTAACGACAGAGGCATAATCGCCATTGGGAACAAAGCAAATGTCCTGGCTATCGGGTTTGTCACAAACCAAAAGGCCGAGGCGCTGCGCATGCTCGCGCGTAACATCTTTTGTCCACGCGCCAAGGGGAAAGCGTAAGAAGTTAAGCTGGTCTTGCGTTGTGGCAAAAAGGAAATAGCTTTGATCTTTGCCGCCATCAACCGCGCGGTGCAGCTCGGCTTGGCCTGTTTGCTCGTTGATAACGCGCTTAATGTAATGCCCTGTTGCCATACAATCGGCGCCTAAATCTTGGGCGACCTTGAACAGGTCACGGAATTTGACGGTTTGGTTACAGCGCACGCAAGGGATTGGCGTTTCGCCTTTCATATAACTATCGGCGAAATCATCCATGACACTTTCACGGAAATTATCCTCGTAATTGAGGACATAATGCGGGAAGCCTTTTTCTTCGGCGACGCGCTTGGCATCATAGATATCCTGGCCCGCGCAGCACGCGCCTTTGCGCTCCACCGCTTTGCCGTAATCATAAAGTTGGAGCGTGACACCCACAACATCATAACCTTGCTCATGGAGCAGCGCAGCCGTGACAGAGCTATCAACGCCGCCGCTCATGGCGACGACAACGCGTGTGTCTTTTGGGTCTTTGTTGATGCCTAAACTATTCATTATGGCCTTTTATAAGGGCAAGAGTGCCCAAAAAGCAAGAAAAACGATACGATTTGGTCCTGATTTAACGCGCGCGTAATGCTTCCTTTAGTTCGTTCGGCTGACAAGCATAGGGTGGGGGGTGAAGCCCTTGATATAAAACGATTCTCGTTTAGTTCGTTTTTTGGGGGGATAGGAGCGGGGTGATGCGTTTTGCGGGGGTGTTTACATGTACAAAGTATAACTGAATAGTGTGACTATTTATAGGAATATAATCATTAAAAAGTACTTTTTATTGACATATTTCTTAAATAAAGATAATTTGTCCTTCACAAGGATAAAATTAATGAACATTAGAGAAAAAAAACCTGTCACCAGAGAGCTAGTATTGCTTGATATCAAACCGCAGTCTTTCTCTGATGAATTTAGACGGTTACGCGACGAACAAGATTTAATGTATCTTAAAGGATGCAGAAGAGAAGTTTTGTTAGGCCGTATCGATGCTTTACGCTTTTTGCCTGAAAATCATGAAGGTGTTGTTGTCTATACGGGAAGAGATGCCTACAAACATATGCTTACCTATGTCACTGGTCTTATTAGTCGCACGAGAGGTGAGAGCCAAATTGTATCGCAATTTAAAGGGGCTTATCGTGAATGGCATGATAGAGCACCAGCTTTAGCGACAGAATTTAATCGTTTCTATAGAAGTATCATCCATGACAATGGTCTGGTAAGGAACATTGTTACGTATAACTTAAAGCCTGCCTTTTATGAGGCTTGTGCACATGAGTTATCACAACAAACTGGAGCGGATACCGTTTTAGTTGTTGTTAATTCCGATAAATCCAGATCAAAGCCTGATGATCTTACAGAAAATATCGTGAAGTATTTAAGCAATAACAGAAAAGGGGCGGCACAAAAAATTGTGTTCACGCATCCAGATCCACAGGTTTTACAAAATATATATAGTCATTTTTTACGCCAAAAATCAAAAGGCCATATTACAAGTGAAATAGAAATGCGCCCCTTTGAAAAAGCCTTTGATGCAACCTCACATTTACAATGGATGAATAGAGTATATGTATGTTTACCTATGGGCTCTAACCCGGATGCTGACGAAGTAATGCTAAAACAATGGGGCCAAAAAGAAGCTTTGGGCGGGACTTTAATACATCTGGGCGGAAGCAAAAAAGCAGACAGGCAGTCATCGGGTGTTTGGAGTGGCGACCCTCTTTTTAATTATGTAACACCTGAAAAGATACTGGGCTGGCAAGAAATTCGAAAAGGGCAGAATGAAAAAATCATAGAGGTTGGTAAAAAAGCATGCGGTGTCTGTGCAGATATTAGGCAAGATAATAAGCGACCTAACTAAGAGGCTTTAAGCAGTATATCTACCACTCTACCTCAGCGCCCGGCATTGCCACTCTAAGGCCGTCTAGGTCTTCCGTGATAATAATCTGACAGCATAGGCGTGATTCATCTCGCACATCGAAGGCGAGGTCGAGCATGTCTTCTTCGTCTTCGGAAATCTCGCCGTCAATCGGCATGGTTTTATCTTTAAACTTGGGATCAACATAAAGATGACAGGTGGCACAGGCCAAGCCGCCGCCACATGCGCCCTCAATGGCCTCAATCTTCTCTTTCACAGCAACTTCCATGAGGGATAAGCCAAGAGGGGCATCGACGTCCTTGGTGCTTGCGTCTTTCATGATGAAATGAATTTTTGGCATTGGTCTTCCTTATGCTTGTGTTCTTTTTATGATCTTGGTGTAGCTGTTTAAAAACGTATCTATATCGTGTTGCGTTGTATTCCACCCCATCGAAATGCGCAAGGCACTTTTGGCCTCGCTTTCATCGGCGCCCATGGCGGTGAGCACGTGCGAGGGCTTAAAAGAACCGCTAGAGCATGCTGATCCGCTGGATACAGCAATGCCATCAAGATCAAGCGCCATCATTTGCGTTTGTGCGGGTACGCCGTGAAGGCCGATATTTGATGTATTACCGACACGCGGCATATGATCGCCATAAATTTTAATGCCATTGGTGAGCGCGCGGATTTTTTCTTCCATGTCATCGCGCATTTTTGTAATGGTTTCATCATAGTGCGTGATGCTATCTTTTGCGATCTGCGCGGCCAAACCCATGCCTGCAATCCCTGCGGTATTATGCGTCCCTGCGCGGCAATTTTTCTCTTGGCCTCCGCCAAGCATAAAGCGCGGAGTCTCTAATCCTGATTTCGTGATGAGCGCACCAACGCCTTGCGGCCCTGCCATTTTATGCGCTGACAGCGCCATGTAATCTGCGCCGAGTTTGTTGAGAGAGATATTAATGCGCCCTGCGGCCTGCACGGCGTCTACGAATAAAAGTGCGCCGTGATCATGTGCTAATTGCGCGGCCTCGGCGACGGGCTGGATCACGCCTGTTTCACTATTAACCAGCATGACGCAAACAAGCGCGGTTGGCTCTGCTTTCAATAACGCCTCAAGCGCATTTAAATCAATCACGCCATTTGTAGTAACGGGGATTTGCTCGCTATCGGGCGCCGATTGTAAAACGGCGGGGTGTTCGATACTTGAGACCAAAATGCGCTTACCGCGAAAATGATGAAGGACGGTGTTAATGCTTTCTGTCGCGCCGCTGGTAAAGGTCACTTGCTCAGGGGTTGCGACGCATAGATCGGCCACTTGGGCGCGGGCGTCTTCAATATATTTTCGTGCAGCGCGGCCATAGGCATGGACGGATGAGCCATTACCCACGCCTTCCATGACACGAATAACCAAATCACGGACTTCTGGACGCATGGGCGCGGTGGCGTTGTAATCTAGATAAATGGGCATAACATCAATTATTCACAATTATATCAAAGGCTTATAAGATAAAAATAGACTTTTGTTTTTCATTTGTATATATCATTACCATAAAATAACGAATAAATTAACAGTTTTACTATTGGGAAGCTTTATCAATGCCAGAGATTATCTTTAATGGACCTGCAGGCCGCCTCGAAGGCCGTTACCATCACTCAAAAACACCCAATGCGCCGCTTGCGATGGTGTTACACTCAGATCCTGAGCGCGGCGGTACGATGAATAACCGTATCACCTATATGATGTTTCAGGCCATGAAAGATCGTGGTTTTTCAGTCTTACGTTTTAACTTTCGCGGTGTTGGTAATTCTCAAGGGGTTTTTGATCGTGGTGAGGGTGAGCTGTCTGATGCGGCTTGCGCGCTCGATTGGATGCAGGAATTAAATAAAAATGCACCCTATGTCTGGATTGGGGGCTTTTCCTTTGGTGCGTGGATCGGCATGCAGCTTTTGATGCGCCGTCCAGAGATTGAGGGTTTTATCTCTGTTGCGCCGCCAACCCATCAATATGATTTTAGCTTCCTTGCGCCATGCCCATCATCAGGACTGATTATTCGCGGGGAGCGCGATGATTTCATTTCTGAGGAATCGACATTAAAGCTCGTTGAAAAACTAGATGAGCAAAAAGGAATTGATCTTGATTACCGCACAATTGGCGGGGCAAATCATTTCTTCCATGATAAGACCGATGATTTGATCGCCCATATCCATGACCACATGAACAAGGCCGAATTTGCAGGAATGAATGTCCCTGTGAATATCAAAAAGACCAAAGCGGCGTAAATCTTTTTCGTCTTATCCCAATAAAAAAAGCCGCTTTTATCAGCGGCTTTTATTTTATTGCGTGGATAATACTAGGCGGCTTTTGCATGGGCTTTAATCGTCTCCATCACGGCTTCGACGTGGCCGGGGACTTTGACATTATACCATGCGTGTTCAATTTTTCCGTTTTCATCAATCAAAAACGTTGACCGCTCAATTCCCATATATGTTTTTCCATACATGCTTTTTTCTTTGAAAACACCATAACGCTCGCATACATCCGAATTTTCATCAGAGGCAAGGGGGAATTTCAAATCATACTTTGCTTTAAACTTATCGTGCTTTTTAACGCTGCACTTTGATACGCCAATTACTTGGACGTTTATCTTATTCAGCTTTGTCAGGTTTTCATTAAAGCTACACGATTCTTTGGTGCATCCGGGGGTATCATCTTTGGGGTAGAAATAAAGAACGACTTTTTGCCCTTTAAAGCCTGATAAAGTGATTTCGCCATCCCCATCGGTCGGTAAGGTGAAATCAGGGGCTTTGTCGCCTGTTTTTAAGATGCTCATGCTTTGTTCCTCTTTTATATGTTGCTCACTTCATTTTTACTGCATTTGGTGTAAAATACACACTGACAATTCGTTAAATATCTTTAATAATGACTTTATGAAACACATTGCGCTCAAAAGCCTTTCTAGCCTGACCAAAATCCTTCTTGTTTTTCTTATTTTTATAATGATTTGCGCGGGCGCAGCGATTTTTACGCTATCAAAAGGCCCGATTAACCTCGATTTTGCCAAAGAGTATATCCAAGCGGCCCTAAGCGATAAGCAGGCAGGCTATACAGTCACGATGAGCAGTTTATATCTGGAATGGGAGCGTAACGAGAACGCGCTTTTGCTCACCCTAGATGATTTGGGTCTATCACAGGGCAAGGCGGTGCAGGATTTAAAAATTGAAAAGGCGCGCCTTGGTCTCTCATTACCTTTTTTACTCGTAGGTGAAGTGCGCCCCACAACCTTGCTGATTGAGGGGCCTGTTCTTAATTTGGTAAAAACCAATGGTGCGTATGATCTTTTTTGGGAAAAAGATGATGATCGTTTGCAAAATAAGAAAGCTATAGAGAATAAAGAGCCTTTAAACAAAAATGATATTCAACAAAAACTGGCTTATACCTTGGCGCAAATTGCTAAACCTACGGAAGCAGAGTTTGGTCGTTTTTCTGCCCTTAAAGAAATTGTTTTAAAAGATGCCGTTATTGAGGTGGAAACACATTATCCCTCTTATATCGAAAAAAATTATTTGGTCGCGCTGGACCTAAATCTGCGGCGAACAAGCCTTGGGCTTGATGGTAATTTAGCGACAGGGCTTGTCGGCGCGGATGAGAGAAAATCGAGCATGAGAGCTGATTTATCATACCGAAAAAAACAAAAAGATCTGACATTTAATGGCCAGCTTATTGATGTTAATCCGGCGCAGTTTGCAGATTTGTTTGGTAGTGATGCAGTTATTGCAAACCAGAAAATTCTGCTTAATGGTACATTAAAAGCGTCTTTGAATCCTGATATGAAAATCGAAAATGCAGTCCTGAATATTAAAATACCAGAGGGTGAAATAAATATCCCTCATGAATATGACGCGCCGATTTCGATTAATGATGCGGCAATTGATGTTGCCTTTCATCGTCTGGATAAAAAAATTATCCTGAATGCGCTGAACGCCAATATTGGCGGTATTCCTATAGCGGTTACAGGTGCAGGGTCATTTGAAAAAGGTCTTATTCATTTACCGTTGAGCGCAAAAATTGATGAAGTGCAATTTGATAATATCGCCAAGCTCTTTCCTAAATCTGAGCGTGAGAGCTCTGCCGCTGATTGGATAAGCAATCGTCTTATCGGGGGGCGAACATATGATGTTGTGGTAAGCTCAACCTTAAAGGTAATGCGCGATCCTGAAACCAGCGAGCGTGTTGTTACCCTTGATGCGCCGCGCGCAGAATTTAAGTTTGAAGATTTAACGGTCAAATATAGTGATACGCTTATGCCTGTTACGCAATCTATCGGGAGCGGTGTTTATGAGAATGACTCGCTGACGATTACCGCACAAAGCGGTTTTATCGGAGAGGTGAAGGGAACGGATGTTAATGTAACACTCACTGATTTGGCGGTTGAAGGCGGCGGTTTTGCAAAAATTAAAGTTAAAGGGCAAGGCCCGCTTAAAACAATTTTGACCTATATCGCTGCGGAGCCGATTGCCTTGAATGAGAAAGAAATTGGTATTGATGCCAAGGCAGTGGCGGGCAACATCTCCTTTGATTTGGCTTTAGAATTTCCAACCTTAAAAGATTTACCCAAAGAGGAAGTGACCGTTGTGATTAACGGGACGCTGAGTGACATTAAATTGCCCAATATTGTGCGCAGTTTGGAATTAACAGGCGGGCCGTATCAATTGGGTTTTGAAAAAGGAAAAGTGTCCCTCTCAGGCAAAGGTCAGTTATCGGGCCGCGCTATTGATTTGGATTATCAACAATTTCTTGACCCAACGGGTAAGGATTTTGATACGAAAGTAACAGCAAGCCTTTCTGCGGATAAGGAGCTACGCGACGTTTTTGGAATTGATCTGGATGATTATATAAGCGGTGAAGTGCCGATTGACGTTATTTATACCGACAAAGGCAAGGGCAACGCCGTTATTGATGTCAAAGGCGTCATGGCGCCAACAATTGTCCATATTGAGCCCTTTCAATACCGCAAAGAGCCGGGGGTAGCCGGTGATTTTAGCCTGCAAGCGATTGTCAAAAATGATGTGATCCAAGAGATTGATCGTTTTAATCTTAAAACAACGGGGCTGGAATTAAACGACGCACGTATTTTATTTCGTACCCTCAACAATAATGAGGTCGAGATTGCGCGGGGTAATATTACAAGCGCCATTCTTGGGCGGACAAAGGCCAAGGTTGATTTTGAAGTCACACCAGATAATGTTTTAAAAGTTGTCGCCAATGGCCCTGTTGTCGATTTGTCTGCGTTTTTAGATCAAGATAAAAAGACGAACCCCGTATGGCAAAATCCAAAAGAGAGTAATGGCCAAGCGATGAAAATATCGTTCAAGGCCGATAAAGTATTTACCGTTAAAGATGAA
Organism: Alphaproteobacteria bacterium; assembly: GCA_009995595.1. Lineage (GTDB taxonomy): Bacteria > Pseudomonadota > Alphaproteobacteria > Micavibrionales > Micavibrionaceae. The sequence goes on along the minus strand of JAACPE010000003.1, from coordinate 48,322 downwards.
TTTATTCGCGGGGCGCAATTTTACGTTGAAACAGACGGGGAGAGCGATATCACCCGCATCGAAATTGATGCCAAGGTTGGTGATCAGGGTGATTTTTATGTGCGCTTCAAACCCGAAGGGGATGTGGGCCAGCGGACTTTCCGCCTTGAATCATCCGATGCGGGGGCAACACTCAAGGCGTTTGATCTATATAAAGATATGCGCGGTGGCTCTATTCTTATTTACGGCAGACCACAGCGCGGGGATTTCAAAGGGGATATTTATGGCACGGCGCAGATTGAAAATTTTAGTGTCGTGAACGCTCCTGCCTTGGCGCGTTTGCTTGGCGCGATGAGCCTGAGCGGTGTTCAAGATACGTTGAGCACAAAAGGGGTATCGTTTACAAAACTTGAGGCGGGGTTTGAATGGCGCTTTCGGGATGAGGGTAACTTGCTTGTAATTAAAGATGGCCGCACATCAGGCTCCTCACTGGGGCTTACATTCGAAGGGGTGAATGATATGGGCGCGGAAACTATTGATATTTCTGGCACAGTTATTCCCTTATCAGGCGTCAATAAAGTGATTGGGGACATTCCCCTTATTGGAGATATTTTAACGGGCGGGTCTGCGGGCGGTTTATTTGCCGCTACTTATACAATGAGCGGCCCGTCAAAAGACCCCAAAGTGATCGTGAATCCACTTTCTGTTTTGACGCCGGGTATCTTTAGAAAGATTTTATTTGAAGGCGGTGTTGAATCCAAATTGCCAGAAAATAAAAACCCGTCTCAAAATGTGCCGGCCAATGAGAATAAAACTGATTTTTCAAAACCGCAAAAAGCAGGGAATTGAGTGATTACTTTAATATAACCTCTAAAATTGCGTGTTTTTTCTTACCTGCGGATAGCATGAGTTGGTCTGGATGACTGATGCCCAATATTGCATGAACATCAATTATAGTTTTGCCACCTAGTTTTGCACCATTTTGCTTAACTAATCTTTTAAAATCCCCTTTACTATCGCATAGACCAGCTTCGATAAAAAGATCTGCTATTAGTTTTTCTTTAGCGTCTATAACTTTTATAGTAATTCTAGGCAGGTCATCACCAATAATGCCTTTCTCGAACACTTTTTTCGCGGTGGCTTCGGCATCGATGGCGGCTTGTTCTCCGTGGCACATTTTGGTGGCGTTAAAGGCAAGGATCTTCTTCGCCTCATTAATTTCTGCGCCCTCTAAAGCCTCAAGTTTCTTGATCTCATCCATTGATAAAACCGTAAAACGACGCAGCAATGTACCAACCATGACATCATCAACATTACGCCAGAATTGGTAATAATCGTATGGCGACAGCATATCTGCATTAAGCCAAACCGCGCCACTTTCAGTCTTGCCCATCTTACGCCCATCAGGGGTAGTAAGAAGCGGCGCGGTGAGCGCAAAAACAGGTCCACTTCCTCTTACCAAGACACCATCATCTCGTCTTTCTAGCGAGGCACCCTCATTACATACTTTTCTAGTAAGCTCAACGCCGTTGATAATATTGCCCCACTGGTCTGAACCCCCCATTTGTAGAATGGTTTCATAACGTCTGTGAAGTTCTAAAAAATCATAGCCTTGCATGATCATATAATTAAATTCAAGAAGACTGAGAGGACTTTCTCGCTCAAGACGGGTTTTGACTGAGTCAAAAGATAGCATACGGTTCACCGTAAAATGACGCCCATAATCACGCAGGAAATCGAGATATTTAAGCTCAGACAGCCAATCATTATTATTGACCATCTGCGCGTCTGTTTCCCCTTCACCATATTTCAAAAATTGTCTAAAGCATGTGTCTTGGATATGCTTCATATTTGTTTCTATAGTTTCATCATCTAGCAGCTTACGCTGTTCATCTTTAAAAGACGGATCGCCAATTTTTGATGTGCCCCCGCCCATAAGCGTGATTGGCTTATGGCCGCATGCCTGAAACCAATAGAGCATCATGATGCCTGTGAGGTTACCAACATGCAGGCTTTTTGCCGTCGCATCAAACCCAATATAGGCGCTCTGCACACCTTCCATGAGTTTGGCATCAAGGGCTTCAAAATCACTACATTGGTGAATAAAGCCGCGTTCTTCTAGGATATTAAGAAATTCTGATTTATAGTTATGTGTCATAAGGAATTTATAACCATGAGTAAAAATAAAGTCTATACCGCAATTGGCATGATGTCGGGAACGTCCCTGGATGGGGTGGATGTGGCGTTGATTGAAACGGATGGCAAAGATTTAACCACTTTGCTGGATTTTAAGACTTTTGACTATAAACTGGCCGAAAAGCAGGCCATTAAAGATGTTTTTGGCGCAACAAAGCCTTCCAAAAAGGTCTTAAAGGCCGAAAATGCGGTGACGCAGGCCCACATTAGGGCGCTCAGGGAATTTGGTCATAAGGCCGATGTGATTGGCTTTCACGGCCAGACAATATCGCATAACCCCGCACAAAAATTTACATGGCAAATTGGTGATGCCCAAATTATTGCCGATGAAACCCAGACCCCTGTGATTGCTGATATGCGCCAAGCGGATATTGCGGCGGGAGGGCAGGGCGCACCCTTACTCCCGCTTTGTCATCGCTCTTTTGCCGCCACTACACAAAAACCTATCGCCATTTTAAATTTGGGCGGGGTGGGGAATATCACATGGCTCGGGCGAGACCGCATGGATATTTTGGCTTTTGATACGGGCCCCGCAAACGCCCCGATTGATGACCTTGTACAGGCCAAAACGGGTCAGGCCTATGATTCAAATGGCGCGCGCGCTTTGGCAGGAAGGCCTTTACAATCGCTGATTGATGATTGGCTCTCTCATCCGTTTTTTGATAAAACCCCGCCAAAATCGCTTGATCGAAATCAATGGGACGTGTCGGCGGTTGCGGAGTTTGATTTGAATGATGCGATTGCCACGCTCGCGCAATTTAGCGTGCAAAGCGTTTTAAAGTCCCTCAAGCATTTACCAGCAAAACCTCATGCCCTTTATGTGGCAGGCGGCGGGCGGCATAATAAGGCCATGATGACATGGCTCAATGAGGCACTGGATTATCCTGTACTGCCTGTTGAAGATATTGGCTGGAACGGCGATGCGCTAGAGGCGCAAGGATTTGGCTATCTTGCAGTGCGCTCGCTTTTGGGCCTTGCCTTAACCCTTCCCACAACAACAGGCGTGCCAGAGCCTTTAACAGGCGGCGCGCTTTATACACCTTTTGTGACGCGTTCTTTTTTGGCGGCCAATACCAAATAGCGCTTTATTGATAACGCTAAATTTGGTTAATAGAGCCTATGAGCATTATAAAAATTGCCACCGATGAAACGATTGCAGAGGCCGCCGCGCTTATACAAGCGGGGGAGATTGTTGCCTTGCCAACGGAAACTGTTTATGGGCTGGGCGCTAATGCGTTTAACAGTCTGGCGGTGGCAAAAATTTTTGCCGCGAAAAAACGCCCTAGTATTAATCCGCTGATTACGCATATTGAAAGCCTAGAGAATGCGCAAAAGCTCGCCTATTTTTCGGATGAGGCCATGAGCGTCGCGCGTGAATTCTGGCCTGGGCCTCTTACTCTTATACTGCCGCGCCGCGCAGATTGCGGCATTAGCGATTTGGTCACGGCGGGTCTTGAAACGATTGCCTTGCGTATTCCTGCCCATAAAATTGCCCGCGCACTTATTGAAAAATCGGGTGTGCCCATCGCCGCGCCAAGCGCCAATAGCTCCGGTGAGCCTTCCGCCACAACGCCGCGCCATGTACAGCAAAGCCTTGGAGAAAATGCTCCCTTTATCTTGGCGGCAGGGGCGTGTGATGTTGGGTTAGAATCCACTGTGCTGGATATGAGCGGTGATGTCCCTGTTATTTTAAGGCCGGGCGCGATAACGGCGGAGGATTTAAAACCGCTTTTGGGCGTGGTTGGCTATGATTTGGATAATCATGAAAAACCAAAATCTCCGGGGCAGTTGCTTAAACATTATGCGCCGTCTATACCTGTTCGCCTCAACGCCATAGATGTCAAAAAAGGCGAGGCGCTTCTTGCGTTTGGCGGGTTAAAATTTATGGGTATTGAAGGGGGCGGGCATGCGGCTGATATGCCGGATCACGCCCTTCGAAATTTAAGTGAGGAAACAGATTTAACGCAAGCGGCGGCAAATTTATTTACCATGCTGCGTGATCTGGATGTGCCTGAAAACAAAGGCATAGCGGTGATGAATATCCCAGATCACGGGCTTGGCATTGCGATTAATGACCGTCTTAAACGTGCCGCGCAAGGACGCTAAGCGTTATTCTAAAATACTCAGCAAGATGGATGTTGCGTTTGTTTTATTGTCGTAAAGTGACGTGGGCAATACGCTTGCTCTTTGGCTGAAAAATGTATCAAGCTCATTTTGAATTTGATAGAGCGATCCGATATGACGGTTATTCCCATTGGCAAATTCATAAACGCGATTGCCGCGCCCATCAATAATTTCAATTGGCTTTTTAAGTGAGGGGGGGATGTGTTGATATCCCTCTTTTGCGGTCGTGTTTTGAACTAAAGAATTGGTCTGCGCCGTATCATTTTTTGCAACGCGAAGCGGCGTTTCGATTGTCGTGTCGCCTGATCCCGCTTGAAACTTTTTATCAAAAAAATCATAGATGGCTTGTAATGTTTTGGGTGTACCCGTTTGCGTGTCATAAAAAACATTACGGTTTGCATGAGCGGCTGCAGGGAAAAGATCAGCGCCGCTCGCCATGGGATTTTTCTTGAGCTGTGATAAAAAGGCACTCGCACCCCCTGCGCCCATAAAATGTGCGAAATAAAGCTCCGTATTGCCAATATCTCCACCAACGGTTTTTTCCAAATATGTCTGATTGTCCTTGGCAAATTCGGCGGCCATGAAAGAGGCGATTTGCGGGTCTTTACGCAGCTCCAAGAGGCTTTTTTTATCAAGGGTCGTATCAATCCCATATTTTGCACCGTGCTCTTTGACCATGCCCATCCACGTGCTCTCAATGAACTGAAACAGCCCCGTTGCAGAACTGGTTTTGGCCTTGGCGTCAGGTTTAAAGCTGCTTTCGGCGGCGGCTTTTTCCATGAGATAGGCAAAATCGACCCCTGTTTTGGCGCTTGCCGATTTTATGGCTTTTAAAACGCCACTGGGAGCACGCTGAGCGAGGGCGGCTAAGGTATTGTTTTGTAATGATTTTAAGGCGTTAGTCATAGGTCCATCGTGGTTATTGTCCAAAATACTCTATGATATACTTTCAAATGCTGTGCCAGTTAGGGTTTGCCCGCTCTTCATCTTGATTTATACTTTTCCAAATGATTTGAATTTCCAAAACCTTGAAAGAAAATTATGTCCGATTACCACCCGCCGCTAAAAGATATGCGTTTTATCCTCGATCATGTTGTGGGGCTTGAGAGCCTGCCAGAGCATCCGGATTTGGGCCGGCTTGATGGCGATATGATTGATAGCGTGTTAGAGCCTGCGGCTAAACTTGCAAGCGAAGTGCTCGCCCCGCTCAATTGGACCGGCGATCAAGAAGGGTGCACGTTGACAGACGGTCACGTTAAAACAGCGACAGGTTTTAAAGAAGCCTACGCGCAATATCGTGATGGCGGTTGGAACGCCGTACCATTTGATAGCAACTATGGTGGGCAAGCCCTTCCGTGGTTGGTTGCATTTCCCTTACAAGAAATGTGGCAAGGGGCAAATATGTCTTTTGGTTTATGCCCACTTCTTAATCAAGGCGCGGTCGAGGCTATCCATCATCATGGATCGCAAGAACAAAAAGACTATTACCTTGAAAAACTAATCTCTGGACAATGGACAGGAACAATGAACTTGACTGAGCCACAAGCGGGATCAGATTTATCCGCGATACGCTCCAAAGCAGAGCCACAGGATGATGGTTCTTACAAGGTTTTTGGGCAAAAAATTTATATTACCTATGGTGAGCATGATATGGCGGAAAACATTATCCACCTTGTGCTTGCGCGCACACCTGATGCGCCCGAAGGGGTGAAAGGCATATCGCTTTTTATCGTGCCAAAGATATTACAAGACGGCACGCGCAATGATGTAATCTGCACAGGGATTGAGCACAAACTGGGCATTCATGCCTCCCCCACATGCACGATGCAGTTTGGCGATAAAGGGGGCGCGATTGGGTATTTGGTTGGCACTGAGAATGAGGGCCTGAAATATATGTTCACCATGATGAACAATGCGCGGCTTTCTGTTGGTCTTCAAGGCGTTGCAATCGCTGAGCGGGCGTATCAGCATGCTCTGTATTATGCGAAAGATCGCGAACAAGGCGCGGCGCTGACGGATAAAACAAAACGTATCACAATTTCTGAACATGCCGATGTCAAACGTATGCTCATGAGTATGAAGGCGCAAATTGAGGCGGCGCGCGCGCTGACTTATGAGGCGGCCTTGGCGCTGGATATGGCGGCAAATGGGGATGAGACCGCGCAGGCTAAAGTTGATATTTTGACCCCTATCGTCAAAGCATGCTGCACGGATATGTCCCTTGATGTCACCTCGACAGGGCTGCAGATTCATGGCGGCATGGGCTTTGTTGAAGAAACAGGGGCGGCGCAATATTATCGCGATGCGCGTATTCTTCCCATTTATGAGGGCACAAACGGTATTCAGGCGATGGATTTGGCTTTTCGAAAAACCCTGCGCGATGGCGGGGCAAGTGTGAAGGCCTACATTGCAGATTTAAAAATAAGAGCAAGCGGTCATGCGGCCCTTGAAAACGCTATAGCGGCTTTATCTGATGCAACCCATTGGATGATTGAATCGGCGGGACGTGATTTGGATTTAACCGCGGCCTCAAGCGTGCCCTATCTTAAATGTTTCGGTTTGACGGCCATGGGCGTGATGATGAAAAAATCAGCCGATAAGGCCCAAAAGCAAATTGCAGCGGGCGCCTCAGACAAGATATTCTATGCAGAAAAAATAAATACGGCAGAATTTTATATGACCCACTTGCTTCCTCTTGCTATGGCGCATAAAGAAACCGTTATCCATGGGGCGCAAAGCGTTAAACTGGCACAGTTTTAAAAATAATATGGTTGAAAATTATTTAGCACGTGCTTTTGCATTTCTCTCTTCAATAATACGCAAGGCTTCGCGCGTTGCTGGGTTGCACTGCGAATAGGCATTCGTTTGCAGATTTTGAATATGAAGCGATCTTAAACGCGGGTCATCTGAAAATTTCCTAGCGACATCATTGGCGACGCATTCACAAAATTCTTCGTTATCTTTGCGGCGATGACGCATAGCGGCGGCATATTCAGAGCAATTAAGATAAGCCTGCCCGGCGATACGCTCTTCGTTGACGCAGCCTCTTGAATCATCATCAAATAAAGTCTGCAAAATGGTTTCTTGCGGGCGGATGAATTCATCTTCATCGCGAATTTGACGGAACGCCCCTGCAATACACGCGCAATCAAAATAGATCGCGCGCAAGGCATTGCCCTGACACTGCTCATAGACATACATGGCTTCTTGATCTTTTTCATCATCTGAAAATTCGCCGTCATCTTTCATAAAGTAATAGCTGTTTTTCACTTCGTAATATGCAAACGCAGGGCCCGCCGTGGCGGCCACAGCGATAAGGATAAAAGCCAATAAAAACAATAATTTATTCATTAATCGATTTTATCACATTTATTTAAGGAATGTAAAAAGGATATAAAAAAACGGCCCCATGAGGCCGCTTCTTTTAATTTCGTGCGCTATAAAAACTACGCTGCTTTGTCGCCTTTAAGTTTTTTCCAAAGGCCACCAAAATCAAACGCGCTTGAGGCTTGCTCTTCTTGTTGCTTTTGGTTTTGGTTTTGTCCTTGAAGGCGTTTCATGCGCTCTTGCAACATTTCTTCGCGGCGTTTACGCGCTTTTTCTTCACGCTCTTTCAACTCTGCCTTTAATTCTTCGGCCTGCTTTTGGCTGTATTGGCTGGTGATGAGGACTTGTTGGGCTTGTTTTTGCCATTGGTCACGCTGACCTTTTAAGTCTTCGATCGTCGTTTCGGCGGTGTCGAGTTGGTCTTCGAGCGCTTTAACTTTCATCTTCATGCGCTCCATCTCGAGCATATCGGCAGCCTTCTTAAGTTCGGCTTCGATGCTGTGCTGGGTGGCTTCCATGGATTTTGTATTCCCCTGTGGTTCAAGGCCGAAAACACGCTCAAGCTCAGATACATCAATGAGACGACGATTATTGCTATCAAGTTCGTAAGACAGCTTTCCATTGTTCATGGATCGTTGAATAGTGGACTTAGATTTACCCGTTAACTCTGCTGCGCGCTGCGCCCCGACTTTCGCCATTGCCTGCTCCTTAACTACAGTTATTTTCCTTAATTATTATTCTTATTACGCTCATTTAACAAGCGCGTCAATCTTTGCCATTGCGAGCCAGAGAATAAATGTGCGTAAAGGAAGGGAATCCAGCCCTTTTTGCGCCATTCTAGATAGGTCGCATCGTCAAGGGCGGCCAGTTTCTCCTCATCAATAATACGGAAACCAGAAAAATTAATCTTCTTGCCGCCCCCAATATTAATTTCGGCCTGACGCTCCACCAAAAGCCCAGATTTTGCTAATGCTTGCCCAAATTGAACCGTTTGTTGCGCGGCGGCGTGGTAAGATTTACAAAACTCAAGCGCATTTTGCGCGAGCTGTGTCGGTTTACCATCTGTTGTAAAGAATTTTTGCTCGCCGCCTTCTTCAGTGACGGTGTCATTCATATCAATGCAAAGCGATAACTGGTCGCTATCGGGCATTTCAGAAAAAATAAATGGATAACGGCGGATATAGGCAGGAATATAGGTATCCTCCTCCCATGTGTTGTCTTTACGTAGAAACAGGTTTTCATTATCCCTTAGGCCGCATATTGCAACGGGGGTTGCGCTTTCATCAGGAGAAAAAGCGATCGGATAGAAATGGCAGATTTGCGGCAATTCAATAAGGTTTACCGGAACCGCGTTCACATTTCTTGTAAAGCCTAACCCAAAATCTTGAACAAGAGCCAAGTCTACGTGCTTTTTTGCATCAAGCGGTATTGGCTTTGAATAAAAGAGGGGTAGTGGCACGGCTTTGGCGTCTGTTTCGGCCATGAGAAAATATCCTTAAGGTTTTATTTATGTCTTGCTGGATCATACTCTAATCAAAAAAGGGTGGAACATGCAATTTTTTCTTTAATTTGGTACGCTAAAACCGATTAATAAGTCTGTTTTTAAAGTAATAAACACTTGTTTTTTGCGTGTTGGCGCTATTTTATAGGCATGAGTGTTTAACTGATTGAATAAAAACAAGATTTGGAGAGTTTGCAATGCGTTTAGCGATGATTGGTACAGGATATGTTGGCCTTGTCTCGGGAGCGTGTTTTGCTGAATTCGGTATTGAAGTCACGTGCGTTGATAAAGACGCGGCCAAAATCGAAAAACTGAAACAGGGTATTATTCCAATTTTTGAACCAGGTCTTGAAGACCTTGTCGCCAAGCAAGTGAAAGCGGGGCGCTTATCCTTTACAACGCAGCTCGCATCAAGTGTTGAAAAAGCGGATGTTGTGTTTATTGCGGTGGGGACGCCCCCGCGCGCCAGTGATGGCCATGCTGATCTTCAATATGTCTATGCTGCTGCACGTGAGGTGGTTGCTGCCGCCAAAGGCTATACGGTCATTGTGACCAAATCGACTGTGCCTGTTGGCACGGCGCGTGAAGTAGAAAAAATTGTTAAAGAGGGCGGTAAAGAAGGTCAAATTGATGTCTGCTCAAACCCTGAATTTTTACGTGAAGGGGCTGCAGTGAATGACTTTATGCGCCCTGACCGCGTTGTGATCGGGACGGACAGCGCCCGCGCTGTTGAGGTGATGAAGGAGGTTTATCGCCCGCTTTATATCAATGAAACGCCGATGGTTGTCACCTCGCCGGAAAGTTCAGAGATTATTAAATATGCCGCTAATGCGTTTTTGGCGACCAAGATTTCATTCATCAACGAAATTGCTGATTTATGCGAAGCCTCTGGCGGGAATGTTCAGGACGTGTCAAAGGCCATGGGGCTTGATGGTCGTATCGGGTCAAAATTCCTTCATGCTGGCCCTGGTTACGGCGGGTCATGTTTCCCTAAAGACACATTGGCGCTGACTCATACGGGTGAGCTTTTGGGCGCGCCGCAGCGTATTGTTGAATCCGTTGTGCAGGTCAATAATAACCGCCAAAAGAAAATGGCGCAGCGCGTTATTGAAGCGTGCGGCGGTGATGTGTCGGGAATGACGATTGCTGTTTTAGGTGTTGCCTTTAAACCCAATACAGATGATGTGCGTGATGCGCCGAGCCTAGTCATTATTCCTGCTTTACAACAAGCGGGTGCCACTATTGTTGCGCACGATCCCGAAGCCCGCGAGGAAGCCCAAAAGCAGCTGCATAATATCACATGGGCTGATGAAGCCTACGCCGCCGCGCAGAATGCCGACGCGGTTGTTATTATTACTGAGTGGAATGAGTACCGCGCCTTAAACCTAAAACGTATCGGCGACAGCATGAAAACAAAACGCCTGATTGATTTACGCAATATCTATAAACCGCATGTTATGAATGAATTGGGTTTTCATTATGTGTCGATTGGTCGCCCTGATGTTCTCTCTAAACAGTTTGCTGAAGAAAACAAAACCCTAAAAGTTGTTTCATAAACAAAAGGCGCCTGCTCTATGTCACATCATTTAGATGACCTTGAATCTCGCTCTCTTTACATTATTCGTGAGGCATATGCGCGTATTAATCCGCTCGGCATGCTTTGGTCGATTGGTAAAGATTCAACGGCGATGCTCTGGCTTGTGCGTAAAGCATTTTTTGGCCGCGTCCCGTTTCCCCTGATCTTGCTTGATACAGGGATGGAGATGGATGAGGTCTACGCCTTTCGCGATAAGCTGGCCAAAGACTGGGATTTAGATGTCATCAATCATCTTTGCCCGCCAGAAGAAGAAATGGATCAAACGCTCCCCCCTGCAACCCGAAGCGCCATGCGAAAAACAGAAGGGTTAAAAACACTGCTAGCGGAACACCAATTTAAAGGAATTTTATGCGGTATCCGCCGTGATGAGCAAGGACTTCGCGCAAAAGAACGTGTGTTTTCTCCCCGCTCTCTGGATGGGTCATGGGATTTTAAAGATCAGCCACCAGAATTTTGGGATCAGTATAAAACAGAATTTCCCGAGGGCTGTCATGTGCGCGTCCATCCGATCTTGCACTGGACAGAGCTTGATATCTGGCGCTATACGCAAAAAGAAAATATTCCGCTTTGTGATTTATATTTTGCGCGTGATGGGATGCGCTACCGCTCTTTGGGTGAGAAAAATATCACCAAGCCCGTACCCAGTGACGCTGATACAATTGAGAAAATTATCCATGAACTAGAAACCACAAACACGTCAGAGCGTGCGGGGCGCAGCATGGATAAAGAAACAGAAGATAGTTTTGAAAAACTACGCAGTCAGGGGTACATGTGAGTAAAATTAAAATCCGCCAATTGAATGATGATGATGTTTCGGGATATCGGTATATCCGTCTTGAGATGCTCAAAAATCATCCAGAGGCCTATGCCGACAGTTACAATAATACGCGTAAACAAAATGATGATTTCTTTTTGTACCGCATTAATAACGGCGCTATTTTTGCGGCTTTTGACAATAATGAAATTATTGCGACCACTGGATTTTTTATGCAACCTCATGACAATGCCAAACATAAAGCGATGATTTGGGGTTTATACGTGAAGCCAGAATATCGCGGGCAGGGGCTGAGTTATGATTTACTTGTTGAGGCGATTAAAAATCTTCCCGATACCGCCAAACTGGTTCAGCTTTGTGTTGTTGAGGGTAACGAAGCCGCGCAAAGCACATATGAAAAAGCAGGCTTTAAAATATGGGGCATCGAAGAGCGCGCCATCTGCGTCGATGGGCGTTATTATGATGAAAAACACATGGTTAAATTTTTAGGTCGATAAAGCATGAGTAACAAAAACGCACAAAAATTGAATGTTGTTATTGTGGGGCATGTTGACCATGGTAAATCAACGCTTATTGGGCGCTTGTTACATGACACGAATAGCTTGGAAGATGGCAAGCTGGAAGATATAAAATCCGTATGCGCGCGTCGGGGTGTGCCGTTTGAATACTCATTCGTCCTTGATGCGTTTCAGGCAGAGCGTGACCAAGCAGTGACCATTGATACAACCCAGATTTTCTTCTCCACGGACAATCGTGATTACGTCATTATTGATGCGCCCGGTCATCGTGAATTTTTAAAAAACATGATCTCCGGCGCGGCGCAGGCTGACGCCGCCGTTTTGGTTGTGGATGCCGATGAAGGCGTTAAAGAGCAAACACGCCGTCACGCCTATATGCTTCATTTACTTGGCATGAAACAAATTGCCGTTGCCGTTAATAAAATGGATAAGGTTGGCTATGACCCTAAACGCTTTGATGCGGTATCAAAAGAATGCGCCGCCTATCTGCAATCAATTGGCCTTCAGGCACATTTTATAATTCCGATGGCCGCGCGTGATGGTGATATGCTTGCCGCTCGTAGCGATAAAATGCAATGGTATAAAGGAAAGACATTGATCGAGGCGCTGGATAGTTTTGATATCTCAAGCCCGCTGGTATCAAAGCCCTTACGCTTTCCGATTCAAGATGTCTATCGTTTTGAAGAAAAACGTATTTTGGTTGGGCGCGTGGAAACAGGGGTTTTACACGTTGGTGACACACTGTTTTTTTCTCCCACCAATGAAAAAGCGGTTGTGACAAGTATTGAAAGCTGGCCTCAAAAAAGTGATCGTGTGACCGCAAGCGCTGGGCAATCTATTGGTATTACTTTATCTGAGCCTATATTTGTTGAGCGCGGCCATGTCGCAAGTCACGAAGATACACTTCCTGTTTTATCCAATGTCTTTCAAGCCAATATTTTTTGGCTGTCTGAAAAACCGATGAAGGTGGGTAATACTTACCGCGCCCGCTTTGGTACAAATGAGGTTCGGGTAAGTGTGCAATCCATTGATACGCTGGTCGATACGCAGGACCTTGGCAAAGAAGAAAACGCCGCGCAAGTTGTGAAAAATGCTGTTGCACAAATTACACTACGATCACGCGCCATTATGCCTATTGATGGCTACGTTGAAAATACTAAGTTGGGGCGTCTTGTAATTTACGAAGATTATGATGTTGTGGGCGGCGGCTTGATTGATATGAGCGCTTATCCTGATCAACGAAAATCCAATAATCCTAAATCAAAAAATATTTATAAAGTAAGTCACTCCGTCACGCCCGATATGCGCGCGGCAATGTTTGGGCATTATGGCGGCATTTTCTGGCTGACGGGGTTGTCAGGCTCTGGTAAATCGACGCTTGCGATCGAAGTTGAAAGGACTATCTTTGAACGCGGCAAAAACATTTACGTGCTTGATGGGGATAATGTGCGCCACGGCCTTAATTCTGATTTGGGTTTTTCCCCCGAAGACCGCACAGAGAATATCCGCCGTGTCGGTGAGGTCGCCGCGTTGCAGGCCAATGCGGGCATTATTGTTTTGTCTGCGTTTATCTCTCCCTATCAGGCAGACCGTGACCGCGCGCGCCGCGCCGCGCCGCAGCATTTTCATGAAATATACGTTAAAGCAGATTTAAAAACCTGCGAAGCACGTGACCCAAAGGGGCTTTATAAAAAAGCACGAAGCGGTGAGATTAAAGAATTTACAGGGATTGACTCTCCTTATGAGCCACCACATAACCCAGATCTAGTTGTGGATACGGCAAAAAATGATGTCCAAACCTGCGTCACGCAAATTGTGGATTATATTGAGATGAATGTCTTGATTGATGCTCAAAAACAAACCAAAGGAAACTTACGTGTCCTCAAATAATATTGCCCAAAAGACATATACGAGCAAAATCTTGAATTACCCTCAAGCGCTTTGCAACCAGATTCGCCGTCTTGCACTAGAAGCGGGGGAGCTCACTCTCAATTACTTTGATGATGCGGGCTATGATGGTGCGGATTTTAAGGGGGATGGCTCGCCCGTGACGCTCGCCGATCAAAAGGCAGAAGAGCTCATCGAAAAAGCGTTCAAAGATATTACCCCCGATGTGATGGTCGTGGGTGAAGAGGCGGCTTCTGATGGATACCGCCCTGATCTGAGCGCCGAAGAGTACTTCTGGCTTGTTGATCCATTGGATGGGACAAAAGAATTTATTTCAGGAAGCGGTGATTATACCGTTAATATTGCTCTTATTAAAAACGGAATGCCTATTTTAGGTGTTGTTTATGCGCCAGTCCCTGGCGAGCTTTATGCTGCTCACGGTGAAGGAACAGCCCTTAAATATATGGATGATACCGAAAAAGAAAAACCGATTCATGTGCGCCCTATGCCGCTTGAGGGGCTAACAATTGTGTCGAGTAAATCCCATGGCAGTGGCCAAGAATTGGATAATTTTTTGGCACACTATATGGTCAAAAAACAAATCAAACGGGGCAGCTCTCTCAAAATATGCTCAATTGCGGCGGGTAAAGCGGATATGTATCCGCGCTTTGGCCCGACATGTGAATGGGACACGGCGGCAGGGCACGCCGTTTTGCTGGGTGCGGGCGGGAAACTCACGGATATGAACGGTAATGATCTGACCTATGGCGGTGCAGATCCTAAATTTCTCAACCCCGAATTCGTAGCCCGTAGCGCCGATGTTTTACTCCCTCATGAAATGCTTGAAGATGGCGAGAGCGCCTAGCGTTTGATGTCCAAATAAATGCGGTGTTGCGCGTTATCTTTATTTGGATGAATGCGCCCTTCTTTCATCAGCACTGTTGGATCGCTCAATTGAAACGTAATTGTCGCCTCTGGCCCATTTTGCTGCGCCATAACAGAAACAATCTCTTTGGAAGAATTCGTCAGGCTGTTTAAATCCATCTGCGGCACATTGCCGTAATAGGCCACAGTGAAAGTAAATTTATTATTATTGATCGCCGTGATGTAATGCATCAGCTCACTGGTTTCCAAAACAATACGCGTTTTGGTCTTATGGTCGGCGGTGCGAATGCCTTGAACAATATTGCGTAAACTTGCATCGGTCGCAAAGGTCATATTTCCCGCAAATGGAACATTGCCAATATTTTGTTGTTGCGCCGCATCTGCAATCGGAACCACTCCCTCTACCTTGGCACTGCTATCGTATGATCCGTGTTGGCGCATTGTCATTGTTTCTTGGTTGACTAAAACTTCCAGCTGTTCTGTAAGACCTTCTAAATCCTGCTCTACCTTGGCAAGACGATCAACGGTTGGTTCCATCTTGTTCATCTTATCGGAAATACGCTGGACGATGTCTTCGACGCGGTCAAAGCGTTTGCCTTCATTGGAAATATTTTCTTCGAATAAAAGTGTGTCATTTACTGTGAGAGCACCCTTTAAATTACCACGTTCAATATTAATTTGAGGCGCATCACCAAACCCGTCGGCGCTTGTCGCGGGCAGGGCGAGATCGCTGGCTTCGTCATAAGACACTGCCGTTTGTATCGGTTTAGGGGGCATTGCTTTTGGGGCGCGATCATTCGAGGAGAAAAAGTCAAAATGACACGCTGTTGTGTTGAGCGCGAGCAAACACATTGTTATGTTTAATAATGTTAACCTTCTTATTCTCTTTAGACCAAAGAAACGCGAAGGGGGGCATATAGACATACGCTGTACCCTTTTAGAAAGTGCGATGAGAAACACCGCTCCACGTTAAAAATAAAGCTGATTTGGGGTTTAAGTCAAATTATGCGTGTATTATTTTAAAAAATATTAAATAATATCAGGGAATTAGAAGATATTAATCTGTCACAGTCATCGTAAAACTGCCAGTGTAACCGCCATCAATATAACCACCGCCATTACCCGAGCTATCGAGACGCCCACGCACTTCAAATGTGGCTTCACCCGTGGCATCGGTTGTAATGGTTGTGGGGACGGTTGCTAAAGCGCGTAATCGAAAAATATTAGCACCCGGGCCATTGAGCGCACCGTTCGCAAGCGTCACAGTCAGCGGCGTGAACGGCGGGTATCCTGTTACTGTATAATTGCCACATTGCGGATCAATGATGAACATATATTCAGGATCGGCATTTTCTGTACAATTCGTCCGAATACGTAAGCGCCGCACGGCATTATTATCAACCAAAACAAATCTCCCAAAGCTAAGGGGGATATTTTCAGTAATTGTTTGTGCGTGGCTGTGCTTTGTCACACTAAGCGACCCTAATCCTAAAAACAGGATAAAGGCTGCGCCGATGTATTTTTTACCGCTGAACAATGATTTCATCGTAAACGTCCCCTTTGTTTTCACCCTTGCTGTAGCGTACTTTCAAAGCGCCTTGCCCGTATGGTAACTCAGAGAGGGGAACAGTGACTATTCTTTTTGAAATTTCCGTAAATACATTCATGTTGGCAATACCGCCAATTTTTTTCGGTTTTTCTCCTGGCTGCTCCCATAACACTTCTAAAGCCCCAATAGCGCTCGCATTACCCGTGCGCTCTATCTCTATCTGTAAGGCAGGGCGGCCATTGTCTGTGCGTGTATGGTCAATGATGCGCGGGTTTTTAAGGGCGGCTCTGGCTTGCACATTACCATGGCGAACAATCACGGGGATGGCAACGCCCACATTGGCAAACATTTGAACAACACTGTTATCACTTTGGCTCGTATCAATATTGGCAAGGCGGAGTGCCTTAATATGAAAACGATATTCGCCTTCTGGTAAATCGGCTGGTTTACGAATGGACAAACGAATTTTTTGCCGCCCGCCACGTGTCAGTTCAAACTGGCGTGGTGAAAAACGGACCACTTCCGCCGGATCAAAGGCGGGATTAAGCGGTGTTTCTAACTCTGCATAGACCCCGTCTTCATTTTGACGGTAATTCAATAAATCCATACGAAAAGTCGATGTTTCATTAAACAGGTTCAAAATCGTGAGTTCACCAGAGCGATCGCGACTGTCGATAATGACAATGCGCGGCAAAATATCGATACGGGCTTGCGCGGCTTGTGGTAAACCGATGGTGATTGCCATAAAGACAAAAAGAAGCTTAAGTGTTTTCATATTTTTTCCCTCGCTGATATGTTTTATTCTTATCACAATTTGACGGGCGCAATAAATAAAAAACCCCGCTGCATACGCGCGGGGTCTATTATTACGATTTTAAATATTATGGTAGGTAATTAGTAGCTAAACACCACGTCATATGTACCGTTATAGACACCATCTGTATAAGGCACTGCGCCTAATGTTGTTGTCAATGTTGCACCGATATCAAGCACGTTTAAGTTTGGGCCAATAGCGGCATCAAAAGTTTGTGAAAATGGCGTTGCTGCTGTTCTTGCGACAGGGGCGCCACCATTCCAACGTGTGCTAAAACCAGCAAGGACAAAGCTTTCAGCGCCGTTAATCGGATCAACCACGTTATTGATAACGATATTTATGGCCGCGCCATCAGCACCATCAGCAACCGTAATCTGACCTTGTGAAACAGCCGTGTTATCAACAACCGCTGTCACAGCAGTACCCCCAGTTGTCGCAACAGATTCAACGCCTGCCGCACTTACTGTGATACTGGCTGTTTGCGCGGCGTCACGGACGGCGGCAAATGACCCAAAGTTAAGTTGTAAAGGTGTTGCAAGTGTCAAAGTGTTTTGAACAGTTGCCGTAGCAGTCATGTTTGCTGTTTGTGCCTTGGCATCATTGCCAAAAGCGACAAAACCAAGCGCGCACGCTGATAGTAATAGAAATCTTGATGTATTTTTCATTGTGTAGGGTTCCTTCCTAAATGATACTTAATGAATAAACGATAGCAATACTTTGCGATTTGTCGCACTGACGACTAATAACTCCTCTATTAATATCATACTAAAATATTTAAGACATTATTAACTTGCCTAAAATTAATAAAAAATTTTATGTAAGTTCTATGAAGATGATTTGCCAGTTATCAACGAAACATTTGTTATTGACAGAAATGTCAGGTAACATACCCTTGATATATAAGAGTTTTCTTCGGTTTGCACTTTTCTTCTCTCAAACGTTTGCCCCATTTATGATTTACCGTCTGCCCCTCAAAAAAGCGGCCATGCTTTTTTTAATATTGTTGGCAATGAACACGATCGTGCTTCGTGTTTCGACTTCATTTGCCCAAAATTTGACTCAAAATACGCCAGAGCAGACAAAATTATTGAACCTTGCCAAGCAATTTGTTCAAAAAACAAAAAGTAATTATGTCTATAATAACGCGCTAAATAATAGCGATAATAATGCTGATAAAAATCGCCGCGCTTTAAGCCAAATACCAGATGGGCAATCCCTTTTATTGCGCCCCCGAATTGGCAATTTGGTCTATGAATTTGATATTTATGCAATTAAGAAAAATAATACTTTATATTTCTCTTTCCTTGATATGATCGACATTCTCGAACTTGCTATTGATTGGGATGAAGATACTGAGCAAGGCAAAGGCTGGTTCTTGCGCGAAGATTGGGAAATTAACCTTGATTTTCAATCAGGCGACGTTCAATCGCGGGAACAAAAATTTGCAATTGCCGGTGCAGATTATTTCAAAGACGGGTCAGAGATATTTGTCTCCCAAGAGGCTTTATCCAAATGGCTTTATATGTCTTTTATTGCAGACGTTTCACAGCAATATTTAGAAATAGAAAGCCCGTATCCTTTACCGGGCGTTGCGCGTAATTACCGCCTTCAAAAAAATGCAAGTGGAAGCGGCAATAACAATGAGGCAATTTTGCCCCGCCAAGAAATCAAATATGACTGGTTTGATATTAACACGGCTGATGTGCGTCTTGGCTCACGGTATCGCCGCCAAAAAAATGCACAGGCCAATACGCGCTATGATGCAAACGTTACCATAGAAGGGCAGGCGTTAAAACACGAAGCCTACGCGCTCGCCAGTTATAATGACCGCGATCAAATCAGCGCGATTAGAACGCGCCTTTCTAAACGCAATGAAAACCCTGTGTTGCTTGGTCCGCTTCAGGCGCGATCCTATTCTATCGGGGATACAGATTTAACCGATCTTCCCCTGACGGGCGATGCCCGCCAAGAGCTGGGCTTTCGCGTCAGCAACAGTGAACTGGTCAACACACAATTTGAAACCACTGATATTAA
The DNA here is from genome assembly GCA_009995595.1 of Alphaproteobacteria bacterium. Lineage (GTDB taxonomy): Bacteria > Pseudomonadota > Alphaproteobacteria > Micavibrionales > Micavibrionaceae. The sequence goes on along the minus strand of JAACPE010000003.1, from coordinate 29,136 downwards.
CGGTGATGCCATACCGGGATGGGATATTGAGTTGTATCGTAACGGCGTTTTGGTTGATTCAATTTTGGTCGATAATGATGGCCGTTATGAATTTTCTGATGTACAGCTTTTTGCTGGCGATAACTTATTTGAGATCTTCTTCTATGGCCCGCAAGGGGAAATTAGAAACCGTAAAATTAATATCCCAGTAACCGAAGCATTACTCGCCAGTCAGAACAATACTTATGATGTGTCTGCGTCTTTGTCTGACTCTCAAACCTATCAAAAAATAAGCAACGGCGATGTTGATGAAGATAGTCCCCACTTTGTGGGACGTTTTAATAAAGTGATTGGCGATACGCTCGCTTATGTTGGTGTGCGTAACCGTGATATTGAAGGGGATAATAGAACTTTTATCGCCGCCGGTGGTACTAAAATCTGGAACAACACCATTTTCGATTTGAATACAGGGATCGATAATGAAGCCAATACCGCCGCTCAGCTCGTTGCCCGTAAGAATATCAATGACTGGAACTTGGCCTTGCGCGGCCTTGTGCAAGATGAAAATTATCAAGCCGATGAAAGCACAAATCCACGCGTGCTTGATGTGTCCTTAAACGCCCAAAAGAATTTCGAAATTTCACCGCAAACAAGATCAAACATATCTGTTCAATCGGGGTATTCCGAAAATGCAGGGGGGCAAAAATTAATAGAAAACCGCCTTGGCCTCTCTCATCAATTTAAGCAATATAATATCAGCAACACGACAGTGCATGAAAAATTTGATTCTGATGATGTGCTTGCCACTGAAGATCGTCTTGATAATACATTATCCTTGCGGGCAAATATGGGACGTGTTTTTGCGCGGGGCGGTGTTACTTATGAAATCAAACCAGAGCAGGGCGTTGATCGTTATTTTTCACAATTCAGCTACCGCCCCAGCCAAAAATTTTCAAGCGACCTTTTCCTTGATCATGAGCCAGATCGTGATTTTTCCGAGGCGCGTTTAAACTTAAACTACACACACAAAAACTTTAGAACTTCGCCCTTTATTGAAATTGATTCAGATGATGAAATTTTCGCAGGGGTGAATCTTAACTTTAATATCATCGACCAACCTGACTCTTCTATGCCTCTTATCACCAGTGAACAAACCGTTGGGCGCGGCCTTGTCTCTGCCTTTGTTTATCATGATAAAAACGGCAATAAAATTTTTGATGAAAATGATGAGCCTTTGCCAGAAGTTATCGTTGAAAGTGTTAACGTGCGCCGCCGCGCTGAGACTAACGACAAAGGCTATTCCCTCATTCGTAACCTGCCGAGCGTACGGGCAACAGATATCGTTGTAGATGATCAAACCTTGCCTGACCCTTATATGATTTCAGGTTTTGAAGGCGCGTCAATCTTCCCGAGCGCAGGAGAAATTGTCGAAATTGAATTTCCTGTCCACATGTCAGGTGAGATTGATGGAACAGTGATGATCCGTGGTAAAAATGGCACTGTCAAAACAATGAAAGGCGGGGAGATTGAATTGCTCTCGCTCAAGGATGGAAAAAACAATATTGTGAAAGCGCCCATTGCGATTGATGGTTTCTTCGTTGTACCAAAAATCCCGCCGGGCCAATATTTAATGCAAGTCAGTCATAAAACAGCCAAACGTTTCGGCGCGGCAGCCCCCAGTCCGCGCGTTATCAACGTAGGATACGAAGGAGATACGCTTTACGCCCAAAATATCGAGCTACTCGAAGACCGTAAAAATGTGGCAATTCATGTGAGCTATAAAAAACCAACTTTGTTTGATGCCCCTTTTATGGATCAACCATTTTATACAATTAAAGTGGGTCAAAAAGGGCAATCAAAAATTCAAGGGCTTCTCTCCAAACTGGCAAAATCCAGACTATCGCCTGAAACCTATCAGGGCTTGCAAAAACTTGCCTCGCTGGAGCAAGACGCCGAAACCTATTTCACAGGCCATGATAACAGCTTTGCCGCGCTTCATCGGCGCTGCGAAATGTTCCTCGATCAGGGTGTATTTTGCGCCATGGAGGTTTGGGTGCCACCGCGCACACAGGCGCTACAAGTCGCGCAAAACGGTTAATTCGAGGCCTATAATCCCAAAATACTTGCGAGTTTAAAGGCTTTCCTTTATTACACGATATGGATAACAAAGGCGCAAAAGTTGTATGAAAAAAGATAAAAAAAGCAGCAATCAAATGTGGGGTGGTCGTTTTGACGCCGCGCCCTCTGATGTCATGACGCAGATCAATGCATCTATCGGGATTGATAAACGCCTTTGGGCTCAAGACATTGCAGGATCAAAGGCACATTGCACAATGCTCGCCGCGCAAAAAATTATTGATCAGGCCGATGCCGATGCCATCATCAAAGGCCTTGACCTCATCGCCGCCGAAATTGAAAGCGGCACATTCGAATTTAAAGAAACTCTTGAAGATATTCACATGAATATCGAAAGCCGCCTCAAAGACCTGATTGGTGACGTTGCCGGTAAACTTCATACGGCGCGCTCGCGCAATGACCAAGTGGCGACAGATTTTAAACTTTGGGTGCGCGGCGCCTGTGACCAACTGATTGACGAAATAGAGGCGCTTCAAAAGATATTTGAAACACTCAGCCATAAGCATAAAAATGACATCATGCCCGGCTTTACCCATTTGCAGGTGGCGCAACCTGTCACCCTTGGCATGCACATGGATAGTTATTGGCACATGCTGGATCGTGACAAAACCCGCTTTCAAGATTGCCGTGCGCGGCTCAATAAATCTCCCCTTGGGGCGTGTGCATTATCGGGGACGGGCTTTGACACAAACCGCGATATGACCGCCAAGGCGCTCGGCTTTGATAGCGCGATGAGCAACACAATGGACGCCGTCTCTGCACGTGATTTTGCAACAGAATTTTTATTCTGCGCCGCGCAATGCGGCCTGAATTTGTCGCGCTTGGCTGAAGAAATTATTATCTGGGCGACCCCGCAATTTGGCTTTATTCAACTCTCCGATGACTGGTCAACAGGCTCCTCCATTATGCCGCAAAAGAAAAATCCCGATGCCGCCGAATTGGTTCGCGCCAAAACGGGGCGTTTAACAGGAAATCTGGTGCAACTCATGACCGTTATGAAGGCCTTGCCACTTGCCTATAACAAAGACATGCAAGAAGATAAAGAAAGCGTCTTTAACTCCTTTGATACCCTCACACTTTGCCTTAAAGCGATGGCAGGGATGATGGAAAGCGCCGTTTTTGACTTACCGTGCATGCGCGCCGCTGCCGAAGATGGTTATGCCACAGCCACCGAGATTGCTGACTGGCTTGTGCGTCATCTCAAAATGCCATTCCGCGAGGCACATCATGTCACAGGGCGTATTGTGAAAATGGCAGAGGAAAAAAACTCTAAACTGTCTGATCTGGCGCTTGCCGATATGCAGAGCGCCTGCGCCGATATTACAGAGGATATCTATAATTATCTCGATCCCGCAAAAGCCGTTCAAAGCCGTATAAAGTAAGGCTTAGATAACCTGCCCTGTTCCATTGCTAAAAAGGGTGAGAATGCTCTGTTGCGAGGCAGTAGCGAGTGAGAGTGCCGTCACACTAAGCTCCAAGCGTGTTTGCGCTGAGAGTTGATTGGCCGCCTCTTCATTAATATCCGCGAGCGTTAAATCATCAGCGCCCGCTTTAAGGGTATTTATTTTCTCACGCGTGAATGTTTCACGCATATTAATGATATTAATATCGCTCGTCAGTTTTGACGTGTACTCACGGATTGTTTCAATCGCCTCACGAATTTTTCGGATGGACGCTTCGGTTTGTGATGGCTTTTGGAATGAAATTTCATCAAGACCCAACGACTCTAATGAAAAATTACCGCCTTTAATTTCTAATTTATTCGATCGGTCTTGGTTTAAGTCAACACGTAACTCATCTTCTTGAAGTAAGTTCACACCCCGAAACGCGCTATCTTCGACAATGCCGCTAATCTGGTTCATAAACTCGATGATCTCGGTCCGAAAACGCTCAGCAAGGGGCAGGGACGTTGCCTCATAGCGTGCGCGTAAGCCTTCTAATGAAATCACATCGTTATAAAAAGCGACATCGGATATCTCGCCGCGAAACGCGAACGATCCATCGGGGCGGTTCGTTGGTGCATTGCCTGGCCCGTCATCATGGAAATAAATATCCTGATTAATCGCGCCAATTGCGTTTCTATTGGGGTGGCTTCCGATGGGGGCGGGTAGGAAGGCTGACCCAAATTCTTCGCCGTTCAACACGCCGGAAAATCGGTTGTTATTGGCATCAAGCACAAGTGCAACCTGATAGGTCACACCCGCTTCGATTGGCGCGCTAATATTAAATGGTCCCCATCCGCCGCCGAAAGTTGAACGACCATTCACATAGACCTGCCCATTATCAATATAAATATTAAGGTTATTAACGGGCCCCCCTTCTTCAAACAAGACTTGCCGCCCTGCAACTGTGTCGGCATTAAACGTCAGCTCAATTGTCTTTTCATCATAAGGCCCAGCGGTATTGATGGAGTCGTTAGGCAAGATTCCAATATATTGTTGGTTACCGTCAAATTTTGCGGCGAGACCGCCTGCGCCATAAAATAAAATCTCTTTGCCTTGGGAAACACCGTTAATATACGTTCCATTGCCATTGGGATCCCCTGCGAGTGATCCAATATTCACCGCCTCGATGCGATCTGCATCATAAAGCTGATAATATCCAACCGGGTTGTCGGCCAAAATCGCATTGGGTAGAGCCGATTTAGTATTTTCTAAAGTTGTTGCCGCCTCAAGCGCTCTATTTTCAGCAAGGCGCAATACTTTTTCAATCGCCTCTAAACCCGATAATGATGCTTGGACAGTGCGCGTGCCCATGCTTAGGCCATCAATCAATCTTGAATAATCACTGGCATCGTTATTAAGGGAAAAGGCGTTAAAGAAATTTTGGGGCTGATCTAAAACGGAATTAACACGCTTGCCAGTATTCAGGCGCAAGGAAGTCTGCTCAACTTGCGCGCTCGCTCGCTTGATGCTGTTTAATGTTCCGCCGAGGGAACCGCCTAAATTGACGTCTTTAATCATGTTTCATATCTACCCGCTATCCTAGCATTGCAATAGATGTGCCATTACAAGGTATATTATTCATAAAATCCTTTTACTCTTTAATGGTATCAAAAAACGGATAACAAATCCTTACTTATTTAACGATTGAAAATAAAAATACTGTAAAATCAGAGGGTTACGTTTTATAAGATTACACAGGATTAACTGTTTTTGCCTTAAATCACCGCGTATTGTATTTTTTATATTATAAACAAAGGGGAACGCCATAAAATGTTAGAGTATAAACAAGGGTTAAAAATTGCTGTCATCGGGGCTTCGGGCGGTATCGGTCAGGCCTTTGTTGCCCATCTGGAGGCTGCAAGCGCAGTGGATAAAATCTACGCCATTTCCCGCTCAGGCACAGATTTTTCAAATCCTAAAACATCCAATCATACGATGGATATTCTTAAAGAAGATGACATCGCGGCGATTGCCGAAGCAATCAAAAGCGATGCCGGAATCGATGGAGTGATCGTTGCTACAGGCATGCTCCATAACGATGGCGCAGCTATTGCACCTGAAAAATCAATGCGGGACATTAATGCGGCTAGCTTTGAAAAAATATTTGCGGTCAATGCAACAGCGCCCATTGTTGTGGCAAAATATTTCTTGCCGCTTTTGCCGCGTGAGGGAAAATCATTCTTCGCCGCTCTATCGGCGCGTGTGGGCAGTATTTCCGATAATGAAATGGGCGGTTGGTACGCCTATCGCGCGTCAAAGGCCGCGCTGAATATGCTCATCAAAAATGCCTCTATCGAATTTGGCCGCCGTTATAAAGAAGCCGTTATCGTCGGTCTGCATCCAGGGACGGTCAAAACGGATCTTTCTGCGCCTTTCCAAGGCAATGTGCCAGAGCACAAGCTTTTTACACCTGAGTATGCAGCGCAAGGCATGCTTCAAACGCTCAATGGCTTAACCGCGCAAGACACAGGTAAATGCTTTGATTACGCTGGCCAAGAAGTGCCTGCGTAATGACCACTTTGCGACTTATCCTTGGCGATCAACTCAGCCACGATATCGCGGCGCTTAAAGGGTGCGATAAAGACAATGATATTATTCTGATGGTAGAGGTTTGGGATGAGGCCACCTATGTCCATCACCACAAAAAAAAAATCGCTTTCCTCTTTTCCGCCATGCGCCATTTTGCGGCGGAGTTACAAGATAAAGGCTACAGCGTTCATTACACGAAACTTGATGATGAAAAAAACACTGGGTCTTTTAGGGGTGAAATAGAGCGCGCGATAAAGGCATATAAACCCGATGAGATTATTGTTACTTTCCCTGGCGAATATCGCGTTTTACAAGATATGATTAAATGGGAATCTGCGTTTGAAATCCCCGTTGATATCCGCGAAGATAACCGCTTTCTTTGCACTCCAGAAAAATTTGAACAATGGGCGCAGGGGCGCAAAAGCCTTCGGATGGAGTTTTTCTATCGTGACATGCGCCGCGATTACAACATCCTGATGGACGGCGACAAACCTGAAGGCGGGGAGTGGAATTATGATAGCGAAAATCGCAAACCCCCTAAAGAGGGGTTGCTTGTGCCTCCCACCTATACCGCCCAAATTGATGACATCACGCGCGAGGTCATAGATTTAGTCGCCACGCGATTTGGTAATCACTTTGGCGATCTTGAGCCTTTTTATTTTGCCGTCACTCGCGATCAGGCGCTCCATGCTCTTGATAAATTTATCACCGAGCGCTTGCAAAAATTTGGCGATTACCAAGATGCGATGGTCGAGGGCGAGCCATGGATGTTCCATGCCCATATCAGTTTTTATCTGAATTGTGGCCTGCTTAAACCCTTAGAATGTATTCAAAAAGCGCAAGATGCTTATAAAAAGGGCAAAGCGCCATTGAACGCTACCGAAGGGTTTATCCGCCAAATTATGGGCTGGCGCGAATATATCCGCGGTATTTATTGGATGAAAATGCCTGACTATGCGCAGGAAAATTTTCTTGAGGCAAAGCGCAAACTCCCTAACTTTTTCTGGGGCGCGCCAACGCATATGAACTGCCTTAAACAATGCATTAAAGAGACAAAAGAAAATGCCTATGCCCATCATATACAGCGCCTCATGGTGCTCGGTAATTTTGCCCTCATCGCTGGGATTGATCCCAAATATGTGAATGAATGGTATTTGATTGTCTATGCTGATGCCTATGAATGGGTAGAGCTTCCCAATGTGAGCGGCATGATTCTGTATGCGGATGGCGGCTATCTTGCCAGTAAGCCTTACGCCGCAAGCGGCGCTTACATCAACAAAATGTCTGATTACTGCAAGGGGTGTAAATATTCTGTGACCAAGAAAAATGGCCCTCAAGCCTGCCCGTTTAATTATCTGTATTGGGACTTCTTTTTGCGTAACGAAGATCAACTATCCAATAATCCGCGTATCGGTATGGGTTATCGCACTTTGGCCAAAATGGATGATGATAAAATCACCGCCATAAAAAGTGACGCACAACGCTTTTTTAAGGCGATAGAAAACAATGAAATCGTCTAAAGGAAAAATTATTCAAAAAGGCGCCTTGCCCTCAAAAACTTGCCCCGTTTGTAGTCTGCCCTTCACATGGCGAAAAAAATGGGAAAAGAATTGGGATAGTGTGCTTTATTGCTCTGAAAAATGCCGCCGCGCAAAAAACTAACGATTTTTTTCAGGCGAGTCCTTTGAGTTCATGTCTTTCATGGTCGGCGCGCTTTCTTCCATGATATTCATGACAAACGGCGTTGATCGGGCCGGCATCGTAATAGAATCTGTTTGCTGATCCAGCGGCACAGGGGGGCGGCGGCTTGTGCGATAAACCCCATAGGCAAATAAACCACCAAAAATAAGCGCAATAATGGGGAAGAAAACATTAATGCCTATTTTGCTCATAAACAGCGAAATCGCAAACGGGCCAATCGCCGAGCCGACACCGTTAACAAAAATAAGCGTTGATCCCGCCGCAACATATTGTTTTTCAGAAATATGATCGTTCATATGCGCCAAACATTGCCCATAAATTGAAAGGCTCATACCACCAAGGCAGAAAAAGGAGATATAAAATATCGCCGAAGATCCCGCCGCGAAATAACAGCTAATCGCTGATAAAAAGGCCAAAAAGCAAATGCCAATAATAATCTTGCGACGGTCATATTTATCCGACAACCAGCCAATCGGGATTTGGAAGGCAACCCCGCCAATCATATAGGCCGCCATGAATGTTGAGATTTGCGCCAAAGACAATCCAATCTCGGCGGCATAGACCGCGCCCAGACTGAATAAAATACTCGCACCAAGCCCGCTTCCAAACGCGCCCACAATTCCAAGGGGGGAGCGATCAAGCAATGTTTTGAGCGATATGGTTTCAGGTTCGGCAAAGGCTGGCGCAGGGCGTGAGCTTAATGATATTGGCAATAACGCCACTGACACCAAAATAGACGTCAGCACAAAAAGAGTAATACCAGACGGATCAGCAACGGTGAGCAAAAACTGTCCCGCAACAAGACCGCCATAGGTAATCACTTGATAGATAGATAAAATCTTGCCGCGTGTTTTATTGGTCGATGTATCATTCAGCCAGCTTTCAACAACAATAAACAAACCCGCATAACTAAACCCTGTGAGCATACGAATAATAATCCATAGATTCACATCAACAAAAAGCCCGTGGAGCAAAACCATGGTCGAAGCCAGCGAAGCCAGCGCCGTAAACACACGAATATGTCCGACGCGGCTGACCATTTTGGGCACAAGGTAAGAGCCACCGACAAACCCCACATAATAAAGCGACATCATAAAACCGGTCGCCGCCGTGTTGAAATCTTCTATCGACGCCCGCACACCCAACAATGTGCCCTGCAAACCATTGCCAATCATGATAAGCGCAAGGCCAAAAAAGAGTGGCCACGATTTGTTTAGGATATTAATCATTATGGGGTCAATTCAACGCAAAAGATTTAATAAAATAAGTGAACTCTTGTTCATTCCAAGGTACACTGTTCGCAGTGCTTTCGCACGGAATATCATCCCCCGTCAAGTGCTAAAGTCAACTCTTGTGGTTCATGAGCAATTTTACGCAATTAAAAGGAATAATAATGTCTGGTACGGCTAAAAACAAACAATCAACCAATCATATAATGGTGATGGAGCCAGGGCTCTTTCATGCCAACCCACAAACCATGCCGACAAATTCATATCAGCACGAAGATGATGCCGATACACGCACAATCCATCAAAAAGCCGTTATGGAGTTTAGGACGTTTCGCGACATGCTGGCTGAAAAAGGCGTGATCATCACAACCGTGAAAGGCGTTCCCGATAGCCCGGATGATATTTTCTGTAATAACTGGGTGTCCACTCATATGACCGAAACGGGCAAACCGCGTATGGTGCTTTATCCGATGCTTGCGCCCAACCGTCAGCTTGAACGCCGCGCCGATCTCATCGAATTTCTAAAGCGCAGCTACAAAGACGTGCAAGATTTCTCACTCCATGAGCAACATCATAAATATCTGGAAAGCACAGGGGCGCTGTGTTTAGACCGCGTCAACCGTATCGCCTACCACGCAAGATCAGAGCGCAGCCATGACGACCTTGCCAAAATGTGGTGCAAGATGAATGGCTTTGAACACGTGCCTTTTGATACAATGCACCGCGGCAAACCCGTCTATCATACCGATGTTGTGATGTGGATCGGGACAGAGCTTGCGGGGATATGTTCTGAATGTCTTGAAACCCGTGATGTCATTGCCAAGCTCACGCAAACGCATGACGTTATTGAATTTACCAACGAACAAATGGAACATTTCTGCGGGAACTCCCTTCAGGTAATTGGATACCCTGATGGTAAAAAAGCACAAGAAATGCTGGTGATGTCCGCCTCTGGTTTTAATGCTCTCAATCAGGAGCAAATTGAAAAAATCAGAAAATATTACAAAACAGTGATTACGCCTGATATTCCAACAATCGAAAAATATGGCGGTGGCTCTGCACGCTGTATGTTGCTGGAGCTTTTTTAATCCTTTTTCTAAGTAAGCAAATTAAGCTCAGTCCCGCGCAATGATATATTGGCAGGTGGAGAATCGGTGCGCGGCGCGCGCCCTAAAACAATATCGGCATTGCGCGGGTTTGCATTGGGGTCAATATTCACCACCGTTTCGCCAATTTCATTTGTGAAACGTTGCGTCAGGCGAAAAGAGCCATCGCCGCGCCGATCAAAAACATCTTCCAATAATGTTGTACTGCCCGATGCATTTTGTTCAACAACACTCCGTGTTGCCCGATTGCCCTGACTTGTAAATTCTTCGATGCGGGTAAATTGACGCCTCTCACTATTTTCAAATTGCTGCGTGCGGCGATATCCATTTTCTAATTGATCGGTTGTCTCGGCAATCAGGCGCGTGCGCGGTATTTGTATATTGGCGGGCGCTCCGGCATTGGATAAAGCAACCAAATCCTGCGGCGCGGCATTGGCGCGGCGCTCTTTATTTGCATTTTGATTAGCCGAATTATTACCCGCCTGATTAGGCGTCGTTCCAGAAGTGTTGGAAGCCAATAAACTGGCGAGTAGAGTATTATTGATACGCGTGTCCATCGCTTTTAATTCAAAACCTTAACAAGAGTGAGGGTATAGAAAACTCAACATGCACTAAACCCACGCCAAAAAAACGGCGTGATGTAAAACACTGATGAGAAGCGATCCTATGCTTAACAGCAGAAAATAAAGATAAACTAGACTTTATTAACATAGTGGCACGCTCGCGTATTTTCAAGTCCCCTGAATAGTGTTAAGAATGGATATAAACAAAAATTCAGATAAAAAACAGATTGAATGGAATCAATAGACATAAAACATACTCTTTCATGGGTTGCGTGGCCGTTTTTGCTCTGCTTATGTGTTGTTATAACCCATTTTGGCTTTGTCGCTGGGCATCCTATTATTGGCTTTAACATTGCTTATCTCACTCTCGCGCTGAGCCTTTTTTTCCTTGAAAAATATATGCCGCATGAGAAAAAATGGCTGGAAAACGATCATCAGACTTTCGCCAACATCGCCCACACACTGACCAGTAAGGGCGTGGTGCAGGGGCTTATGATCTTTGGCGGTGTGGTTGGGGTAAGTGCGATCATCACCTCAATGACCAGTGATGGGTTCGGCCTCTGGCCGCGCGACTGGCCGCTTATCATTCAGGTGATCATGGGCGTTACCTTGGCAGAATTTGGCTTGTATTGGGCACACCGTTTAAGCCACGAATATTACCCACTTTGGCGTTTTCACGCCGTGCATCATAGTGTGACGCGCCTTTGGATTATCAATACAGGGCGCTTTCACTTTATCGACTCTCTTTTTAGTATAGTGCTTGGCGTATCAATCTTGCTCATTCTTGGCGCGCCCATGGAGGTGATTACATGGCTTTCCGCCCTTACCGCGTTTATTGGTATGCTCACTCATTGCAACGTCACCATGCGTTTTGGCTGGATTTCCTATGTGTTCAATACGCCAGAGCTTCACCGCTGGCATCACAGCCGTGATTTACGCGAAGGCAATAAAAACTATTGCGAAAATATCATGCTATGGGATCATGTTTTTGGCACATGGTTTAATGAAAAGCGCAGGCCGCCTGTCGATATTGGTATTGCAGAATCAATGCCGCCAACTTTCATCGCGCAGCTCGCTTGGCCTTTTAAAGGATTAATCCGCAAGAGAAAAAAGAAAGCACTTTAATGGCTCAAAAAACGGCGTTGATTACGGGGATAACAGGCCAAGATGGCGCCGTCCTAGCGCAAATTCTACTTGAAAAAAACTATCATGTTCACGGCATGCGCCCTTATTCTGCCGTGCCTGATACGGCGCGGGTTGAAGGGCTTGATATCACACTGCATTATGGTGATGTCACAGATGGCGGTGCCATTTTACGCCTTCTTGAAACAATCAAACCCGATGAAATATATAACCTCGCAGGGATGAGCCACGTCCATGTCAGTTTTGATATGCCAGAGTTAACCGCAAATGTGAACGGCCTCGGCCCGATCAGGATTTTAGAGGCCATGCGCCTGATGCACGCACAAAAAGAAATACGGTTTTATCAGGCATCAAGCTCCGAAATGTTTGGCCGCGCCCCTGCCCCTCAAAGTGAACAAACGCCGTTTGAGCCCTGTAGCCCGTACGGCGCATCAAAACTCTATGCCTATTGGATGGTGCGCCAATATCGCGAAGCCTATGGCTTGCATGCGAGTAACGGTATTTTATTTAACCATGAAAGCGCGCTTAGAGGCGAAGAATTCGTCACCCGCAAAATCACGAAAGCCATCGGTCAAATCGAAGCAGGCTTGCGCAATAGAGTTTCGCTGGGCAACCTTGACGCTAAACGTGATTGGGGACACGCCCATGATTATATGCACGGCGCATGGGCGATGCTCCAACAAAAAACGCCTGATGATTACGTTCTTGCAACGGGGCAAAGCTATAGCGTGCGCGATTTCCTCGCCAAGGCCTTTGCTGTTATTGGTGTTAACATTATTTGGAAAGGCGCTGGCTTAAACGAGCTAGGGATTAATAAGCAAACTGGCCAAACCATAATTGATATTGATCCTGCGCTGTTTCGCCCCACAGAAATTCATAATCTCATCGGTGATGCGTCAAAAGCAAAACATCTTTTAAACTGGACACCGCGTCACAGTTTTGATGACCTTGTCACCGAAATGGTACAGGCTGACCGTATTGTTCAAAATGCAGCGCCCATGAAATACGGCACATAATTATATGTTTTCCTTAGACAATAAAAAAATATTTGTGGCAGGGGAAACAGGCATTGTTGGGCGGGCAATTATCCGCGCGTTAAAAGCGCAAAACGTCAAAATTCTTCCTGCCACTCATGCCGCGCTTGATCTCACACACCAGACGCAGACCTATGATTGGCTCAAGACACATCAACCCGATATTATCATCATGGCGGCAGGCAAGGTCGGCGGTATAGGTGCCAATGCGTCCGACCAAGCGGGCTTTCTTCATGAAAACCTCGCCATGGCACAAAACGTTATTCACGGTGCATATCAAGCGGGGGTTGGCCGTCTTTTATATCTTGGTTCATCTTGCATTTATCCCAAAAACGCCCCTCAACCGCTGACGGAAGAAGCTCTTTTAACTGGGGTGTTAGAGCCAACAAATGAAGGTTACGCCTTGGCCAAAATTGCGGGGCTCAAGCTTTGTGAATATTATAACCAACAATACGGCCTTGATTATATTTCTGTAATGCCAACTAATCTTTATGGTCCGTATGATCATTTTGATCCCCATAAATCACACGTGATCCCCGCACTCATTCTTAAAATCCATCAGGCAAAAATAAACAATAACCCCGTTGTTACTTTATGGGGAACAGGAAAACCTTTGCGTGAATTTCTTTATGTTGATGATTTGGCGCAGGCTTTAGTTCATGTCCTTAAAGACTATAACGCGCCGCTAACAATCAATATTGGCAGTGGCATAGAGGTCACGATCCATGATCTCGCCCTTATGCTTAAACAGATCATCGGCTATGAGGGCGCTATAGAATTTGACTCTTCAAAACCCGATGGCACGATGCGTAAAGTTTTAGACTGCTCAAAAATAAACGCTTTGGGCTGGAACGCAAAAACCCCTCTCGGGGAGGGGCTTTCACAAACATATCAATGGTTTTTAGATAATATAGCTTAAGCCGCCTTATCCTTTAACAATCCCTCACGGCGTAAGAGCGCATCAGGGTCGGCATCACGGCCACGAAAACGCTTATATAAAACCTCTGGCGGCTCACTCCCCCCGCGCGATAAAATCTCGCCTTTATATTTATTTGCCGTGTCTTGGTCGTATAAACCCTTTTCTTGAAACAGCTCAAACGTATCGGCGTCTAATACTTCCGCCCATTTATAACTATAATATCCGGCGGCATATCCGCCCGCAAAAATATGCGAAAACGATGTTGATATCGGTCCAGCAAGGCGCGGGAATAGGCGCGTATCTTTTGTCGCCTCATCTTCAAACGCCGCAACGTCTTTAATATCCGCGGGGTTTGCCGTATGCCAGCGCATATCCATCAGACCTAAGCTCACTTGGCGCAGTCCGCCCATAGCCACCATGAAGTTTTTGGCATTATTGACTTTTTCAATGAGCGCAGCAGGGATTTTCTCGCCTGTTTTATAATGTGCGGCAAACAGATCAAGTGTTTCTTTTTCATACGCCCAATTTTCCTGCACCTGTGATGGCAACTCCACAAAATCCCAGAGCACAGACGTGCCTGCATGAGATGAATATGTCACATCAGAAAGCAACGCATGAATAGCATGCCCCATCTCGTGGAATAAGGTTGTCACCTCATCAAAGCTTATCAAGCTTGGCGTGTCTTTATTGGGTTTGGTAAAATTACAGACAATCGCCACAATCGGGCGCTCCATCTTGTTCTCATAAAGCCCTTGGTTACGATAACTTGTTTTCCATGCGCCCGATTTTTTCCCCGTGCGCGGATAAAAATCGGCATAAAGCACGCCAATAAAATTCCCGCTTTCTTTTTCGGTGACATCATAGGCCGTCACATCTTTATGCCATGTGTCATAGGCCGCATTGGCTTTAAACTCTAACCCAAAGAGCTTGCTGAAATGGTCAAACACGCCGTTTAAGACCTTGTCCAACTGGAAATAGGGACGTAGTTCCTCGCTCGAAAAATTAAACAAACTTTCTTTCATTTTTTCGGCATAATACGCAACGTCCCATGGCATTAATTTTTCTGGCCCATTTTGCATTTTGGCAAATTCTTGCAAATCAGATAAATCTTTTTCTGCCGCGGGCTTATATGCCACTAATAGTTTTTCTAAAAAACTTAGGACATTTTGCGGCGATCTTGCCATGCGCCGCTCCAGCACGAAATCAGCGTGACTGTCATAGCCTAATAATTTCGCGCGCTCATCACGAAGACGCACAATTTTTAAAACATTATCACTGTTATCAAATTCATCTTTATAGGCTTTGTTTGAAAACGCCCGCCACATTTTTTCGCGCAAGTCACGGTTATCAGCATAGGTCGCAAACGGCCCATAGCTTGGATAATCAAGGGTAAAGACCCACTTGCCCGCCATGTCACGCTCTTCGGCTTCAAGGGCGGCGGCCTTAACCGCGTTTTCAGGGATGCCAGATAAATCCTTTTCATTATCGATAATAAGCGCAAATCCCTCGGCAGATTTTTTTGCATTGTTCATAAAGGCAGGGCCGATAGTGCTCATTTCTTCGTTAATCTCACGCAGGCGTGCTTTTTTATCACCAACCAATAACGCCCCGCCGCGCACAAACCCTTTATAGGTATCATCGAGCAACGTCATCTGCTCCACAGTCAGGTCAAGGCTATCGCGCGCCTCATAAACGGCTTTGACGCGCGCAAATAAATTCTCATCAAGCGCCACATCGGTAGAAAAATTTGCCTGCAAAGGCCCAATTTCCTCGGCTAATTTTTCCAGCCCATCTGTCCCACAGGCCGATAATTGATTATAAAAAATAGAGGTAATCGTACCCAGCGTCTCTGATGACATCTCAAGCGCAAGAATTGTATTGTCAAAATCTGCTGGCGCGCTTACAGCCTTAATCCCCTCAACATTTTTCCGCGCTTCTTCAATTGCAATTTTAATCGCAGGCAAGAAATGCTCTTCTTTAATCGCCTTAAAAGGCGGCGCCTTATGCGGCAAAGGGGAAGGGGTCAAAAGCGGGTTTTGCGTGGTCATGGAATAAGCTCTCTATCTTTTTTTGCGTAAATGTTTTATGTCTGACTTATGAAAGGCGCGCCCACTTCAACCCAGTTTGACGACATCTATTTTTCTGCCGATGATGGGTTGGCTGAAACACGCCATGTATTTTTGCAGGGTAATGAGCTTATCGCCAAATGGCAAGGAAATACCAAGGAAAATAAGGCCATAAATACGCCTTTCGTCATTGCCGAGACAGGCTTTGGCACAGGGCTGAATTTCCTCTGCGCGTGGCAAGAATTCGACCAAAGCGCGGGGGTGGATCAAAAGCTCCATTTTATCTCTTTCGAGCAATTTCCTTTACATCCCTATGAAATCAAATCGGCGCTAGAGCCTTGGCGCAGCACACTTGGCGTTTATACCGATGAGCTTATTACGCATTACCCAATCCGCACAGGCGGCTTTCACCGTATTATTTTTAACGAGCGCATCGCTCTCACACTCATTTTTGGTGATGTGAACGCATATATCCCACAGCTTAATGCCGCCGTTGATTGCTGGTTTTTGGATGGCTTTACCCCTGCCAAAAATCCCACTATGTGGTCGCAAATATTATATGAGAACATGGCACGCCTGAGTAAAAAAGGCGCAAGCTTTGCAACCTTCACTGCCGCAGGGGACGTGCGGCGCGGCCTTGCAGGTGTGGGCTTTAACGTCCAAAAAACCAAAGGTTATGGCCGTAAACGTGATATGAGCCAAGGCATATTTGAAGGGGCGCAATACGCCGTGGCCACGCCTCAAAGCGCCAAGCCAAAAATCGCCATTATCGGCGGCGGTTTGGCGGGCACATCATGCGCTTATGTTTTAAAACAATATGGCCTTAATCCTGTACTCTATGAGGCCAGCGATACCCTCGCAAGCGGCGCATCGGGCAATGAGATCGGCCTTTTTAATCCCCGTTTTACCGCCCTAAAAAGCGCAGAGTCCGAATATTATGCCGCCAGCTTTGCTGCGCTACTCAGGGTGTTAAAAACCGCGCAAAAACAGGGCGCAGACATTGACTATAACCCATGCGGCACAATGCACCTTATAAACGCCCCCGAAAAACAAAAACGCTTTTCTAAGATGATGGATAATTGGGATTGGCACTTTGATCACATGCGCTCTTTATCCAAAGAGGATGCCTCAACAATAACAGGAATTGATTTGGATAATGATACTATTTATTTGCCTGATGCGGGCAGTGTGTCGCCCAAAAAACTCTGTGCGTATTATGCCCAAAATATCGACGTGCGTCTGAATGCCACAATCGAAAACATTGATGATCTTGACGCCGACATTATTATTATTGCCTGCGCCAGCGCGTCCAAAACATTGATGAAAGAAATTGACATCCCCATTCACACGGTGCGCGGGCAGGTCACATGGATAGAGGCCACGGCGCAAACCCAAAAGATAAAAACAAATATTTGTTATGGGGGTTATTTTTCCGCCCCCGTGAACGGGCGTCACGCCCTTGGCTCTAGCTTTCAAAAATGGCTGGGGCATACAGATATTCTTGAGCAAGACAATAAAGACAACATTCAGCGTGTGCGTGATAATGTATCGGCATGTCAAAACATGGATTTACCCATTCAAAATGCCCGCGCGGGGCTTCGTGTTTCTTCGCATGATCGTTTTCCGATGGCGGGGCGCGTGCCAAACACAGATAATCTCTATATTGCCACTGCTTTTGGCTCTCACGGCTTGGTTGGATCAATAGGCGCGGCGCATTTAATTGCTGATCAAATCCTCGGCCAACCCTTAAGTCTCCCAAATCATGCGGTTGAGGCTCTCTCCTTAGAGCGATTTGCCAGGCGCAGCGCCAAAAAAGAAGCAAAAAAACAGTAAAAACCCCTGCTTTCGTGTTATGATAATAAATAACGTGTCCAAAAACCCATTTAAAGAGGTTGCACTATGGTTCCTATCCAATCTTTTCTGACGTATTGTCTCCAAAATTACCTAAAGTCCAGGCGCGGCGCGACTGCGGTCGAGTACGGCCTTATCGTGGCAGGGATAACAGTTTTAATTCTCGGCGCAGTTTTTGCCTTTGGTGAAGAAATGCAAAGCCTTTTTGAGCGTATATCCGATATATTAAACGGCGCATAATCCACTTTTTGATAGGATGGTGGTCAAGGCCTTATAAAAATATGCTGATAAAAGCGTATTCATAGTTTTACCTCGCCTGTACTTCCCCTATATAGTGAGGCATGACTGATATGCCCTCTCAGATTATACCCTCAACATTACTCATGATTGCGGGGTTTTTCCTTACTCTTGCAGTGTTTTGGGCGGCGCGTCCTATGGCCCATAAGGTTGGGCTTGTTGATAAACCCGGCGGGCGTAAGCAACATGAAGGCGCTATTCCCCTTATTGGTGGGCTTGTGATTATCACAATATTTATGGTGCTTGGCCTTATTGCCAAAATGCAAGATACCATAAATTTTTTACCGCTCATGGGCGGTGTTTTATTTCTTCTGACGGTCGGCACGCTCGATGATAAATTTCATGTTCATGCGTGGGTGCGTTTTGTAATTCAAATTTGGGTGTCTTGTTATATCGTCATTTTCTGCGGCGCAGAAATTGAAAATCTTGGCAATCTTCTTGGCTTTGGTGAGATTGATTTAGGCTACGCCGCCAAGCCGTTTTCTGTCACTTGTTTTGTTTTACTGATGAACGCCATCAACATGATGGACGGGCTTGATGGCCTTGTCGGTGGCTTTATGGTTATTGTTTTGGGCTGGCTTGCCTTTGTGTATTACCAAGCAGGTAGCGTGTTCCATGCCCAAACGATCGCCTTGCTCCTCGCGCCGCTTATTGCCTTTTTATTCTTAAATATGCGTCATCCACTGCGTAAAAAAGCTTGCGTTTTCTTGGGCGATGCAGGGTCTTTGTCGCTGGGTTTGCTGCTCGGTTTTTTTGCCATTAGCGCCGCCAAAGGGCAGGGCGTCGATTTCATTTTACCGCCTGTTGCTATTATCTGGTTTGTCGGTGTCCCTGTGATTGATGCGTTTTCGCTCTTTTTTGTCCGTCTCAAACGCGGCGGTCATCCCTTCGAAGCAGACCGCTTACACTTGCATTACAAACTTGTTGATCGCGGGATTGCGCCCCAATATGCCACGCCCCTTATGCTGGCTTTAAGCTTCCTATTTTGCGCCGTGGGGTATTTTGGAGCAGCCTTCAACGTGCCTGAATATATTTTAACCTATAGTTGGACAGCCTTATTACTGGGCTACACGTTCTATAACCTAAAATATGACGTGATGCGGTAATATGACTCTTAATGCTCGCGCTAAATTTCTAACCGTCTGATTTTATTGCCTTATTTTTTATGTTTTATGAATAAATAACCGCATTTAAAGGCTTTGATAACCTTTTTGGCATATCATTAAAGTTGGGTTTGGAAGAAAATGACGATCACGGATTACGATACATCAAACAACAGCCGTTTGATTGACGAAGAACGTAGCAATACGTATTCTCAATCATCCTCTTTATACGTGCCTTTTCAGGGCGATAATCCTGTTCTTAAGACTAGTTTTTCCTCCCCGCAAAATCAACCAGTGTCATCACCTATAGAATTTAGCGCCCCTGAAGCATCAAGCGATGTCAAAGGTGTTCCTTCTGATCCTGGCGTGATATCTGGAAATTTTTGGGAGCAATGGCATCATACAGGCACGTATGGCCTCAACATCCTTGATGTCTGGACGGATTATACAGGCGAAGGCGTGCGCGTGGGTGTTCTTGATGATGGATTTAACTATAACCACAGCGAACTTGCCCCGAATTTTAGAACAGATTTAGATTACGACACACTCGATAACGACAATGATTCAATCAATGTCAGCGGCGATAATCATGGCACAAATGTCTCACAAATTATTGCAGGGGACGATAACGGCGCGCGCACCGTTGGCGTTGCCTTTGACGCCGATCTTATCGGCGTGCGCCGCGGCTTTGGCTCACAAAGCTCAACAGAAGATACGCTTGAGGCTTTTGATTATGCGCTGAGTAATAATTTTGATGTCTTTAATAATAGCTGGGGGATTTCCTCAAGTTTTGGCGATAATATAAAAATCAATTTTACGGGTACAGACACAAGCGAAGTCGTTGATGCCATGCAAGACCTTGTGTCCTTAGGGCGCGGCGGCCTTGGAACAACAATCGTATTTTCTGCGGGTAATGATCGCGCAAGCGGTCAAAGCGCTAATTATAACAACTACCAAAATTCACCTTACACTATCACCGTTGGTGCATTAAACGAAAACGGCACTTTTGCCAATTTCAGTGAGGCAGGATCAAATCTATTGGTTACCGCCCCTGGTGACAGTTTGTATATCGCTAATGTGGCAGATACCAATAGCGCAAGCATCATAAGTGGAACGTCGTTTTCTGCCCCCGCTGTGTCTGGCGTGGTTGCGCTTATGTACGAAGCAAACGCGAACTTAGGGTATCGCGACGTTCAAGAAATCCTTGCGATGAGTTCGCGCCAAGTGGATGCAAACGGCACGGGCTGGGCTGGCGAAGGCTGGCAATTTAATAGCGCCAATAACTGGAATGGCGGCGGACTGCATTTTAGCCATGATTACGGCTATGGCAATGTGGACGCCCTTGCCGCTGTGCGTATGGCCGAAACATGGAACATCACACAAACATTTTCTAACCTAACAACAATGGCCCCTATAAGCGCAGTGCCCGCTTTAAGCTTGCCCGCAACAGGGACAGTCACCACAACAATTAACGTGATCCAAGATATCACGATTGAACAAATTATTATTGATCTTGATATTTCACATACACGCGCTGGTGATCTTACCATTACACTCACTTCGCCAGATGGTACAGATAGTATTCTTGCGCACCGCATTGATAACGGCGCATTTACTTCTATTTACGGCACAGTCGGTATTGATTTTGGTTTTAGCTCAACCGCGCATTGGGGCGAAGGCTCTGCGGGCACGTGGACGCTTACGATCACAGATACGGTTAGCGGTAACGCTGGCACGCTTAATGATTGGTCACTTTCGTTTTTGGGTAAGGCCCAAAGCAACAATGATCTGTATGTCTACACCAATGAATATGCGGGATCATCAGGCGCACGCACGCTTTTAAGTGATACGGATGGCGGCGTTGATACAATTAATGCGGCAGCCGTATCAACGGATACCTCGATCGATCTTAATTTTGGCGGCACGATTGCAGATACTATTTTTGTGATAGAGCCCGGCACTATCATTGAAAACCTCTATACAGGAGATGGTAACGATACACTTGCCGGGAATAATGCGAATAATATTTTATTCGCAGGACGCGGTAATGACTCCATAACAGGCAGCGCAGGCAATGATACAATTGACGGCGGTGCGGGAACGGACAATCTAACCTATAACTTTAATATCGCTGATTTCCTTATTAACCTTGTTGATGCAGCCACCGTTACCCTTACGCATACCGCGCAAGGATTTGTGGATACAATTTCAAACATAGAAAACTTCATTTTCTCAAACGGCGCATACACCCGCGCCGAATTGAATTCTTATGTCGCCGGAGGCGGCGGGCAGGGGACATTCGTCAATAGTCGCCTGACGCTAGGCTTTACAGGGGGCGCTACCACCCGCGTGGATAATACCACCGCAGGCGATTTCACCTATACAGGCGCCGATATCGGACAAAGCGGAACAACAAATATCCTGAGCGTTAATCGCAGCGCCGTATCGCTAACAGCCACTGTTTTACAAACGAATGCGATTGATACTGTGACAATCCGTAACGATGATTTACGCCAAATCACGCTTGGGGGTTTTCGCTCCCTTTATGTCGATCAGGATTTAGCCTCTAGCGCCGTTGATGTCACAATCACCAATGCCATGCGCGGGCGCGTTGATACGGGCGCGGGAAATGATACGATTAATATTACAACGTCTAATGTTGTCGCCTTTAATTCAAATAATGTTGATACATGGACAATAAATACAGGCCTTGGCGATGATAGCGTTGTCATCGGCGGCACGCTCACAAATATGTTTTCGACTATTTATCTTGGCGCAGGCAATGATGATATTGATATCAATAACCAAGGCAATGACCGCGTTTATGGGGAAGATGGTGATGATATTATCAACCTTGGAAACGGCGCCGATGTTGGCGAAGGCGGCGCGGGGCAGGACACGCTGCGCGGCGAAGCAGGAGATGACATTTTACGCGGCGGCGCAGATAACGACACGCTCTATGGTGATGCGGGCTTTGATCTTCTTGAAGGCGGCGCGGGGGATGATACCCTTTATGGCGGTGACCAATCAGACACGCTTTTCGGTGATGATGGTAATGACCGTTTAGAGGGCGGCGCAGGCAATGACACATTGCGTGGCGGTAACAATAACGACACGCTTTTTGGGGATGATGGTAACGATCAACTATACGGTGATGCAGGGGATGATGTAGTCTATGGCGGTTTAGGAGGAGATTTCATTCGCGGCGGTGATGGCGATGATGTGCTGTATGGAAATGAAGGCAGCGATAAAATTTACGGTGATAATGACAATGATACCATCTATGGCGATGCAGGCTTTGACGCGCTCTATGGAGGTAATGGAAATGATACACTATTTGGCGGCGCGGATAATGATCGCCTTTATGGACAAAACGGTAATGACCGTCTTGATGGCGGCGCGGGAAGCGACTACCTCTATGCCGGTTCAGGAACGCTTGATATCCTGATCGGCGGGGATGGTGGTGATAGGCTCTATGGTGATGTGGCAGCGGGCATTGATGTGTTTATCCTAAACGTCCTAGATGCCGCGGCAGAGCGCATATATAACTTTAACACCCCGAATGGTGATATCATTAACCTTGATAATATTCTTCAGGGCTACACGGCAGGGGTGAGCGACATTAACGACTTTGTTCGCTTTATTGATTTAGGCAACGGCACAACCGATTTGCGCGTTAATGCTGATGGCGATATTGGTGGGACCTTTGGACGCGCCGCGCTTATTTACAACGATTTAGGCGGCGCTGGTGCGTCTGATTTGCTCGCCAGCGGCAATTTGACCATCGACCAGACATTCTAATCCTCTTTTAAATCAATCCGATACGCGATAAACTCTTTTTTAAAGAAATTGAGAAGGGTTTTGTCTTTTGAATCGTACAAAAAACAAGATCGTATTTAAAAGGATTTTAAGATGAAAAAATTAATAACGCTTATGGCGTTTTTCCTAATCGCACAAAGTATCCCCGTCTTGGCGCAAGAAGTTACCCCCTACGGTGATCAATACCCTGAAAAAGCGAAAAAGAATATAAGTCAGTTGATGGCGCTTGATCCCAATGGTGATGGTTTGATTACGCAAACAGAATTTATGGCTAATGCCAAGAAGCAATTTAATGAGATGAATTATAATAACGATGACTATATTGATATGGAAGAGCTGAAACGTTTTCGCGCTGAAAGGCAAGAAGCTGCCGCCAAACGCCGCGAAGAAATAAAACAGCGCCGCGGCGAACAAAGCGATAATAAAGCAGGCGTGCAATAAGTTATAGTCGCGGAAAGACGTTTTAATGAATGAAAACGCACAAAGCGATGAAGCCCTCATGCAGCGTATTCAGCAGCATGATAATTATGCTTTTTCGATTCTTGTGCGCCGTCATTCTGATTTGTTTTACCGCGCCGCTTATAAGATGGTGCAAAATAAGGAGGAGGCCGAAGATATTGTGCAGCTTTGTTTTTTAAAAATTTGGGACCGTCCCCATATCTGGAAAGAGGGCAAGGGGGCAAGCTTTAAAACATGGTTTTATCGTGTGGTGATCAATCAATGCCGCGATCAATTTAAAAAGACAAAACGCCATGTTTATTCCGACCAAATGGAAAGCGTCATTGACGAAAAAGAGCAAGGGGATATCACGCTCATTCACAACGAAAAACAAAGTGCATTAGAAAAAGCCATCATGCAACTGCCTGAAAAGCAAAAGCTGGCGATCACGCTTTGTTTTGATGAGGGGATTACAAATAAAGAGGCCGCGCAAATTATAGGTGTCAAGCTTAAAGCCCTGGAATCCCTTTTAATGCGCGCCAAAGAAAACATTAAAAATGACTTGTATAACCAAGGATTTATAGAAGACGACAAAAAGGAGAAACACGCATGACAAACGAAAAATCAATTGATGGTATGCTCAAAAACCGGTTTGTTCCAAATCCTTCCAGCAATTTATCAGCGCGTATTATCGCAGCGGCCGCGCGTCATCCTGAACGCTCTTTTTGGGAAATATTCTTAAGCGAGTTCTCCGATATGTTTATCATGCCGCGCCCTGCCTTTGCTCTTGCGGCGTGCCTCTTGCTCGGTCTTGCGCTTGCCTTGCAGGTACCGGTTGAGCAGGCGATTGACCAAACAGATTATTTTTCTTTTCTAACTTTTGATGATGGGGGATGGCTCTAAAGGTCATAAAACACATGCATAAAACAGCAAAAATTATTGTCACACTCTCCATTTTGTTAAATGTCGTGCTGCTCTCTTTTGTCACGGTTTCCTTCTTTCGTCACCAAGACCATAAGTCCAGTGCGCCACAAATCAGCGAAGCCGCAAGGGAGAAAATTAAAGAAAAATTCTCAAAAGCCGACATGAATATTCGCCCGCAGTTGCAACAAGTGCGTGAAACATCAACTGTCTTAAAAGACATTATCGCCGCGCCTGAATTTGACAAGGCCGCCTATGAAAAGGCGATTGATGATGTGATGACCGCCCGTCAATCCATCGCTCGCGAACGCGCCCTTAAAATGGGTGAAGCCATGGCTGATTTACCGGCAGAGGAACGCAAAACGCTCTCTCATGGTTTGATGCGCTCACTCTCTCCTTCTATGGATGGTAATACGCGGCGTATAACGCCAGAAGCGCGTGAACGCTTTAAGAATTGGCAGAATAATCGCGCCAATGGCCAAGGGGGACGATTTACAGAATAATACGCTTAGGGCATTGATAAATATAGATTATTTTTACTAATCGTGCGTTTTTTTGCTTTCATATCCGCCATCGCGGTAAAGTTATAGTATAGGCATAGTAATAACGCGAGAGTGACAAATGGCAGGTTTCGGTGGATCAGGAAAATACAGCTTTGAAACATCCGGCAAAAAAGAGCTGATTTGCGGTACAGTCAAAGACATAAAATCTTCTCCCGAAGGCGGAAAAAAACGTGTGATAGTCAAAGAAAAAGGCGGTAGCAGACAAAGCTGCGCGGTTGATCTTGATATGACAGACGCCAAAAATCTAAAACGTAAAGAAACCTACGCTTTTCAAGTTGAAGAAAAATCAGATGATCGTTATGGGTCGCAAGGGCGCAAAAAAGAAACAAATTTTCGAACCTATTATTGCGACAGTACGCCAGAAAAATATGGGGGAACAGGCTCACGCAGCCAGTTTACAGATTTTAGTGGCGGTAATCGCTGGTAAGGTTTAAGCGCGTTCTTGCTCTTGAAATTCACGAATAGAATATTCTTTATTCTTCATAAATTGCAGATGGCGCATCCGAAATGCCGCTGCGCGCTCGGGCGTTAAGTCATTAATACAATGCGGGCAAGAAACGCCTTTTTCAAAGGCTTTACTCTGCTTGTCTTCTTCTGTAATAGGATAACGACAGCCATAGCAAAGTTCATACGGGCTTTCTTCAAGGCCATGGCCAACGGCAACGCGGCGGTCAAAGACAAAGCATTCACCGTTCCAACGGCTCTCACTTTTGGGCACAGTTTCAAGGTATTTTAATATACCGCCCTTCAGGTGATACACTTCTTCAAATCCTTGGGTCAGCATATAGCTTGATGCTTTTTCGCACCGAATACCACCAGTACAAAACATTGCGACCTTTTTATGCTTGGCAGGGTCCATGTTTTTGGCAACATAGTCTTTAAACTCTGTAAATGTTTTGATATTGGGATCAATCGCGCCTTCAAAAATACCAACGGCTGTTTCATAATCATTACGCGTATCAATCAATGTAACCTCAGGGTCATTCATTAACGCGTTCCACTCTTGCGGGTCAACATAAGTCCCAACGGTCACATTCGGGTCGGCTTCTGGCGCGCGTAAGGTCACGATCTCTTTTTTTAGGCGTACTTTAATGCGGCGAAACGGCTTTTCGCTCGCGGTAGAAAACTTCACCTCGCCTTTAAAAATATCTAATTTTTGATCGAGCAAGAGAATAAGCGCATCGATCCCTTTTTCAGGGCCGCCAACCGTGCCATTAATCCCCTCAGGCGCGAGAAGGATTGTCCCACAGATGTCCTGTGCCTCGCATAGCGCTTTAATCTCCGACTGCAGGGCAGGGAGGTCATTGAGGCTCACAAAGCGATATAGGGCAGCTACTTTAAACATAGGGGCATTATATAGGCTGATTTTTGAAAAATTTCAAGTTTTTGGTTATACGATGGTCACACCGTTCAACTCAAGGCCGATTTCGACGTATAAATCCGTTGCGCCACCATCAAAAAGCGCATAAGTGCGCCCGCCGCGCGTGACATCACCTACCACGCGGTCAGAGATATCAAAATCACTGGAGGTCACTGTATCAAGGCCATTATCCCCCGCCACAAAAACATACGGCAAGTCCGAGTTGGCAATAATATCGGCAATTTCAATGTTGAGGTTATTGGTTTGCGCCGCGCCATTCCAATTCTCTAAGCTGATACCCTCGATGCCCGTTCTAAAACGCGTATCAGAAAAATCAAGGTCGCTTGTATCGCCGCGGAACATCACAACCCAATCAAACCCGCTGCCGCCCCAAAAGTTATCCTCGCTGTCGTAAATTAAAATATCATTGCCCGCATCCCCCCGAAGATCATCGGCGCCAGCGCCCCCATGAAGAAAATCATCATCATTACCGCCCCTTAAGTCGTCTATGCCATCTTCCCCATAAAGCCAGTCATCGCCATCGCCGCCGCGTAATTCATCATCGCCATCGCCGCCATAAAGTCTATCGGCATCCGCTCCAGCGGTTAGAAAATCGTTTCCTTCATTCCCATATAGAATATCAAATCCATTGCCTCCATTGAGGTAATCATCACCAATACCGCCATACAGATAATCATTTCCACTTGATCCCTCTAAACGGTCATTTCCAGCGTCACCATAAAGCCTGTCATTGCCCGCCATACCCAAAATAATATCATCATCATTCCCACCATAGGCGCGATCATTGCCTGATCCGGCATGAATGAAATCTTGTCCGTTATTACCAAAAATAGTGTCATTGTCATTATGGCCATAAATCAAATCATCGCCATCGCCCCCTTCAAGGCGGTCATTGCCGCGGCCACCATATATTAAATCATTGCCACCTTCACCGATAAGATGGTCATTGCCATCATCCCCATTCAGGCGATCATTACCATCACCAGCGATAAATTTATCATTACCCCCCAGCCCACGCATAATGTCATCGCCCGCAGTGCCATAATAACGCTCATCACCATTTGTACCCGTAATGGTGGGCGTGCCCAGCTCAGCAATAGTGGGCTGTATCCGACCATATAAATAATCTGTGTTGGCAATATTGACCGCGCTTGTTTCGTTTTGAAGAAGCACGAGTGAGGTTAGGTTTGTGTCTTGAATATTGATACCATTGACGAGAATAGCATTCAAAGTAACAGAGCGACCGCTCTCCGCTGACCCATCGTTAAACCGAAAAGAGAGGGAATTAGGCCTGCTTCCATTAAAAGAAAGTAAAAATGTTTGGGCGCCAAAACCACTTGTTATAGTGGCTGAGGACACAACACTGCCGTTAATCAAAATCTCCAATAGCGGTGCGTCCACGCTATAGGCGGAGGATGCGTCTATTGTGAGAAAAAAATCTGCCATATTTGCCCATAAATTTCGTATCTAAAATACGATGTCCTATGAATACAATAGCATGAAAAAACTCAAAAAAGGTTAAATTTTGAGAATTTTAAAAAGATTAAAGTCTTGATTTTGTTTTCTATTTTATAAAAATCTAAACAACGTCGATATTACCTGCTGCAAAGAGTGCATCGACGTTAAGACCTGTTACGCCATTGAGAATCGCAACATCTTGAAACCCGCTAGACCCTGTCCCATCTACTTGTATGATTGTGTCTGTGCCGCTATCAATAAATTGCACATGGTCGCTTATTGTGCCACTAAATCCTGATATTAAATCAGAAATATCAATCACATCATTTTGGAAATATCTGAAATCTTGAATAATGTCGGTTTGTAAATAGGCGCTCGCCGCTTCAAAAACAAATCTGTCCGCACCATCACCACCATACAGCGTATCAAGCCCCGCACCACCGCGCAGCGTATCATCACCCGATAGACTATCGGCGTAAATAAGACCCGCGGTAAGGGCGTAATAACCAACGACCTCATTGACATGCGTAGTTTCAGAATCATTGGATTGCTCTTCATCGATATTCACTTGGATACTTGATGATGTAAGATTCTGGCCTCTTGCTATTTGCGGATTTCCGCCGTTTTCGGTCTGTGTGTCGATCAGAACAACGGGTGTACTTGCCGGAAAACTACTGCCGAAATTAATCGTTGAAAAATTGTGATTAACATTATTGGGTGTTTCGTTTGAAATGATCCCTGTTGTGGCGCTGCCGCCATTATCAATCGCAATCCACCCGATTGTTTCTGTGGCATGCGCGGTTCCAAAGCTTTCCTGCTCTTCTATCTGAAGCTGAAAGCCGGTGGCGGATCTATTTCTATTATGCAGGACTGCTGCATCGGCTTCGTTGGTTGTCATGATCTGTGACATGACGACGGGTGCGCTCTCAAATGCAGCGTTAAATGTGACAGTTGTAAAATTATTATTCGTTGCCGTTGTTGTACCTGCCTGTATGATAGTACCATCATCTAATGTGTGGGTGCCTGCAGCAATCGCCAACCACGAAATTGTTTCTGTTCCATGAATACCATCTAAATACTCATATTCATCCATCTGCCATTCAAATCCAGTGTTCGTAACATTACGAACACGAAGGGTTACAGGGGCGTCATCATTGGTTGTATTGATGGCTAATTTTATAACAGGTGAAAGAATTGTCGCATCAAACGTAATCGTATGCCACTGCGCCGAGCTTGTTTGGTTTGTGGTGACTTGTCCCGCCTGACCAATGGCTGTCATAAACGCATCGCCATAAAGCGTATCATCCCCATCCCCGCCGTTTAAGATATCATTACCCAGTTGTCCATGAAGAAGGTCATTCCCATCCCCGCCATTGATGGTGTCGTTGCCTTCCTGGCCGTAGAGGTTATCATCCCCTTCATCGCCGTTAATCAGGTCATCACCAGCGCCGCCTT
>JAACPE010000008.1 GCA_009995595.1 Alphaproteobacteria bacterium | reverse complement strand
ATAGTCTTCTCCATCTATAAGTTTACCCGATGAAGTTTAACAAAACATGAATACTATTGCACGCCTTCATATATTTAACATATTGATATTGTTGGGGGAATGAAAGGGGGCTATGATTTAATGCGCGGTTTTGAGAGCAGGGCTTTGAAGCGTTGCTTTGATATTTGCCCCATTGAGGTTTTGGGCGCGCCAGATAGCGCCGATAATACGTTTTGGGATGTGGCCTTTAAAACGGTGCAAGACCATGTTGGGCGGTAAAGCGCTATGTTTGGTGACCATTTCGGGCAAGAGCGTTATGCCATGGCCTTGCGCGACCATTTGAATGAGCGTGAGTAAGCTTGTGGCGCTTAGGGTTTTTTTGTCCTCCTTATTTTGTAGAGCGCATGCCGACAGGGCATGATCGCGTAGACAGTGACCGTCTTCTAGCAGCAAGACGTTTTTATCGGCTAAGTCACTGATTTTAATATATTCATTTTGCTTAAAAATGCCTTTAGGCGCGGCGCAGTAAAAGGGCTCTTCGTAGAAAATTTGGCTTTCAAATCCTGTAACGTTATAGGGAAAAGCGATGATGGCCATATCGATAGTATTCATATTTAATTTTTCGATTAAATTGGCCGTTAAATCTTCAGTGATTTGAAATTCCATATTTGGGAATTCGGCCTGAAGCGAGGGAAGAATATGGGGCAGTAAATACGGTGCGATAGTTGGGATCAAACCTAGGCGCATAGGCCCTGAAAGCGGATTGTTCAGCATTTGGGCGCGCGCCACAAGCGTATCAACCTGATTTAAAACAATCTTGGCGGTTTTTAAAACCTCTTGCCCAAAAGGGGTGAGGGTCGTTTTTTTGCGGTTTTGACGATCAAGCACATTTTGACCAAGCAAATTTTCCATTTCCTTTAAGCCAGCGCTCAGCGTTGATTGTGAGACATGACAGAGCGCCGCAGCCTGATGGAAGTTTCCTGTTTGAGCTAAGGCCGTCAGGTATTGCATTTGTTTTAGGGTTGGGGGCGCACTCATATATCGAATATTTCACATTATAATTATTATATCAATCGATTTATACGATTAATAATGTGCGAAATATTCATTGGATTTACCCCCTGAATCGGCGCTAAGGTCAGCTCATCATTCACACACTTAAATCTTTTAAAGGAGATATACTATGTTAGGAATTGGCGATAAATTACCAGAATTTTCAGTAATGGGCGTAAAGCCTGGTTTCATGATGCACGAAGAAAACGGCGTCAGCGCGTTTGAAGAAATCACACAAGATAGCTTTGAAGGCAAATGGAAAGTTATTTTTTATTATCCAAAGGATTTCACTTTTGTATGCCCGACTGAAATTGTTGAGTTTGCAAAATTGAACGAAGAGTTCGCTGATCGTGATTGTGTTGTTATGGGCGGATCAACAGATAACGAGTTTTGTAAATTGGCATGGCGCCGTGAGCACGCGGACCTTGCAAAATTAAACCAGTGGAGCTTTGCTGACACTACAGGCGCGCTTCTTGACGGTTTGGGCGTGCGTGATAAACAAGCGGGCGTTGCGTTGCGTGCAACATTTATTGTTGATCCGCATAATGTTATTCAACAAGTGTCTGTGAACTCATTAAACGTGGGTCGTAATCCAAAAGAGATTTTACGTCTTGTTGATGCGCTTCAAAGTGATGAGCTTTGCCCTTGTAACCGCCCAGTTGGTGGTGAGACAATTGATGCAAGTAAAATTGCAAATGATATGGCGATGCAGAAAAAAGCAG
Organism: Alphaproteobacteria bacterium; assembly: GCA_009995595.1. Taxonomy (GTDB): domain Bacteria; phylum Pseudomonadota; class Alphaproteobacteria; order Micavibrionales; family Micavibrionaceae. The sequence goes on along the minus strand of JAACPE010000008.1, from coordinate 40,752 downwards.
CTTAGTTTTTAAATATCAATAAATAAGAAGGAGTTTATCGCTCCTTCTTATACTTCCCACTAACTTCAGGCAATTTTAAAGGATTTAAAATGGAACTTACCCAAGCAATTGAACGCCGCCGCGCTGTTAAAAAATATGACACTGAGTATGTAATTTCCGAGGCTGATTTTAGAGCGCTTGTTGAGCTTGCAACGCAGTCGCCATCATCATTTAATATTCAGCATTGGCGTTTTGTGGATGTGACGGATAAAGAAGCGCGCCAAAAAATTCGCGCCGCCGCATGGGATCAAGCGCAAGTGACTGAAGCATCAAAGTTGCTTGTTTTATGTGCCGATGTTAAAGCGTGGGAAAAAAATCCTGAGCGGTATTGGAATAATGCGCCGCAAGCCGTATCAGAAATGATGGTGCCCATGATTAAGAGTTTTTATGAGGGGCGTGAATGGATACAGCGCGACGAAGCGCTGCGCTCTGTTGGGATTATTTCTGAATCGCTTATGCTCAACGCGTCTGCGATGGGGCTTGATACTTGCCCGATGATTGGGTTTGACCAAGAGGCAGTGGGTGAGATTATTAATCTGCCCGAGGATCATATTATCGGCATGATTATCGCGCTTGGTAAACGCCGCGAAGAGCCGTTTCAACACGGTGGCCGTTTAAATTTTGAAACGGTTGTCGTTAACAATAAATTTTAAATTTTAATTAAAGGAGAAGACAATGAGCATTGAAACCATTAAACAAGCCATTCCTGATTACGCAAAAGACATCAAATTAAACCTATCGTCTTTGGCCAATGATGAGACATTATCGGCGCAACAATTATGGGGTACTTTTTTGGCCTCTGCGATGGCAGGTGGTAATGAATTTGTGATCCAGAACGTGGCCGCAGAAGCAATGACCCATCTTTCAGCAGAAGCCGCCAATGGCGCAAAGGCCGCGGCATCTATTATGGCGATGAATAATATTTATTACCGTTTTGTTCACTTGGCATCAAACAAGGAATATCAAACAATGCCTGCGGGACTTCGGATGAACGTGATTGGTAATCCAGGGGTGGATAAGATTGATTTTGAATTGTGGTCAACGGCGGTATCGGCGATTAATGGATGTGGCATGTGTATTGACGCGCACGAAAAACAGCTCTTAGCGCATGGTGTGTCAAAAGAGCAGATTCAGGCCGCCGTTAAAGTGGCCTCCGTTGTTCAGGCAGCCTCAGCGATTTTAACCGCAGAGCAGGCCATGGGCGGCGTTGCGATGAAGCAAGCGGCGTAGCCTTTTAGTGTTATTGCGAAGATCGTTTTAAGATTGGTTTGCTTTGATCGCAATGACGAAAAAAAGACATGATGAAAAAGCCCTGTCTGGGAAGGCGGGGCTTTTTTGTGCTTGGTTGTTTTTTATAAGCCATAAGGGGAGCAGGGTTTGTGCGTGAAAGTGTTGTCTTTCACGTTGGGTTAACAAAAAGAGGGCGCGCCCATTTTTGCGCGTTCCGTTTTGGCGTAAAACCGTCTAACGCGGGGATTTAAAAATAGGAGAAAGCCTATTTTCCTGCGCTCACCGATGATCTTACGCAGATCGATCTTAATAAAACTTTTAGGCTTATATTCCTATATTGTCAAGTGTTTTTTATAAAATGGGCTATTTTTTGTAATATTCTGTCTTTTTTAAGATAAAAATAGCCGTTTAAAGAATATTTTCTTGTCAATGCACTTCTTTTGGTTTACATAATTTAAAAATAAGTTGAGGTGTGTGATGAGTGTTAATTTAGCGGATGTTCCCGATGTGACTTTTGAAAAAGTTACGGAGCCTAAAAAACAAGATGATGTGCTGACTTGCTTTCCAGCAGATGAGCATGGTCGTTTAGATGGTGCTTTTACACGAGCTATTTTATGCCGCAATGAGCTTAATTCAAGTGGCTCTTCATCCTCAACACCCACAGGACAGAGCATATCTCTGGATTGGGATTGTAAAGCGGAAATCAAAAAGCTTGAGTGTTCCCTTGGCGGAACTGAATTTGGCTGGCAGGTCATTGCAGTGCCAAAAGTAAAACTCTAACTCTTATGCACGAACACTTCGCGGTGGGGATAAGGGATTTCGATTCCGTGTTCTTTAAACGCATCCCATAGGGCTAGCATGACATCGCCTTTCGTATTCGTGATCCCTTTTTCGGCGTCTTTAATCCAGTAACGCAAAACAAAGTTGAGGGAGCTATCGCCAAATTCAACCAAGTGACAGACAGGCACGGGACTATCGACCACGCGGTCTGGTTTTTTGGCCGCTTCAACGGCGAGGGCTTTGACCTTATGCGGGTCAGAATTATAATGCACGCCAAAACTTGTTTCGATCCGCACGAGTGTATTGCCGTGTGACCAGTTAACCACTTGCTGCGTGATGAATTCTTCATTCGGGACGAGGTAGGATTTATTATCCCGCGTCACAAGCTCCGTATAGCGTGCGCCCATATGGTTAACCCAGCCAAACGTGCCTTCCATTTCAATGATATCGCCGGGCTTAATGGATTGATCCATTAACAGAAGCATACCGCTAAAGAGGTTTGAAATGACTTTTTGCAAGCCAAAACCAATACCCAAACCGACCGCTCCAGAAAACACGGCAAAAAGGGAGAGATCAATCCCCGCCGATGTAACCCCGATCAAAAGCGCGGAGATAAAAAGAAAAACGCGGGTAATTTTGGCAATCAGAACGCGCGAGGAGGGGTTTAAGCTTCGAACGCCTGCCAGTTTTTTATCGGCAAGGTTGGCCAAAAACAGGGCACCATACATGAGGATAAAAATCCCCAATACGCCTTTGGTCACACTTAAGGCAGAGAGGCGAAATTCACCGATGTTAAAACCAATAGCATCAAGGGTGGACATGGTTTCATCGAGCACGCCAAAGATACTTAAGGCCGCAAGCCCCCAAATGGTGAGGGCAAAGATGTTACGGGCAAAGCGATTTTCAATCAGTTGCACCAGCATACGAATGATGATCCACGCAAAGAGAAGCTTCATCACCACTTCGGAGAAGGTGACCGAAATATCGAGCATGCCAAAGTCAATAATTTTTGTGCCCAAAAAGATGAAGATCAGCGAAATGGCAGGCAGTAAAAGGCGCAGCATATTGCGCATCGCCTCAATCAGCCGATAGGGAATAGTCAATTTATTTAAAAGATCGTTCAGCCTTGGTTTTGAGTATTTTCTGATAAAAAAAGCGGCAATAAACGATAGTGTAATAATCGCCATCTGAACCCCAAAATCGAGGGTCAGAATATTGGCCCCGACCCATTCAACCGATTTTGTTTGAAGGGCGGTGATATTTATGTTTTCTAATGAGAAAGTTTGAACCATGCGCAAAGTTTAGACTATTCTGTTTGTCTTTAAAAGATACGTTTACGCGCAAACACATTATATAAGAGGTTATTATCATGCAATATTTACACACGATGGTCCGGATCAAGGATATTGATGAGTCGCTTGATTTTTATTGTAACAAAATGGGTATGGTTGAGATATCGCGCATGGAAAATGAGGGGGGGCGTTTTACGCTGATTTTTTTGGCAGGCAGTGATGATGCGCAAGCCGCCAAAGTTAATAAAGTTCCGACATTAGAGCTGACTTACAATTGGCCCGATGAACAGGGTAAGACAGAAGACTATACTGGCGGGCGTAATTTTGGGCATTTGGCCTATCGCGTCGATAATATTTATGAGACCTGTCAAAAGCTCATGGATGCGGGGGTCACAATTAATCGCCCGCCGCGCGATGGTCATATGGCGTTTATCAAAAGCCCCGATGGAATTTCGTTTGAATTATTGCAACGCGGCGCGCATTTACCACCAGCTGAGCCATGGGTGAGTATGAAGAATACAGGGTCTTGGTAAGGTTTCGCTCTTTTATCTTAATGTTTTTAAAAGCAGCTGTGTCATTTGGTGCGTGACAACGTCGTCCATTTCTTGGCCGCTGATGAGGCGGAAGAAAATGGGGCCGAGGATCACGTCAATCGCTGTTTCGGTATCCAGATCAACGGCGAATTCCCCGTTGCGCTTTCCTGCCTCGATCAGGGAGGAGAGGGTGTTATAACGGTCTTGTAAAAACGTGTCGATAAAGATTCTGAGAGCGTCAGGCTCGGCTTGGGCTTCGCCTAAAATTTCGGCCACGGTGCGACCGTTTTTACCGCTTAGCTGTCTGCCGAGGCGCTCAATTTGGGCGCGTATTCCATCAGAAGCGCTGTTTGGGCTGGGCAGGATATTATTAAAGGCAGGCTGAGAGAAAATGGCATCAACGACAACAGATGTCTTGTTTGGCCACCAGCGATAGATAGTGGTTTTGCCAACGCCTGCTTTTTTTGCAATGGCTTCGATGGATAATTTTTGAACGGAGGTATGGGTCAAAAGGCGGCGCGTGGCTTCTAGGATTGCACGTTTTGATGCCTCTGATCTGGGGCGGCCAGATTTTTTCTGGGGTTCGTCGTTTTCCATGTCATTTTCAGAAAGATGGCGAGCAGATTGATTCATAATGTCCTCATAGACGCCATTGAATGGCGCGATTGTGATTATTATTTTATATGTTTTGTATTTTTCTTAATACAAAACGCTTCGTTTTATTTATCGTGATTTATTCTTTATAAACAAGTGGTTTTAAAGATCAAGGGGGATTTTATAAATAGCCTCCATTTTCATTTGTACTTTTTCTTTAGCTTTTTAGGCTAAAATTAGGTATTCAGGGGGTAATAATAAACACAGTTTCAATGTGTGCGGGAAAAGAAGGGTTACAATCATGGAAGTATGGATACTCTACGGAGATGATATTGAATCAAACGCTGATCTAGCGCACGAGGTTCGCCGTTTTCAGGTCGAAGGGCAAAAAATGGATGTTACCGTAAAGGTGATACGCCCTGACCAATTTGATTTGCTGGTATCGCATGATGCGCGGGATTCTATTTTGATTAACGGCAAAGCGGTGCCGCTTCCCGATTTTGTTTTTCCTTATTTTAATCATCACGATCATAGTTACTTCTCGCTCGCGATTGTGCGTCAGTTAGAGCAGCTTGGGGTGCATGTTTATAATGGCGCGCAAACGATTGAAACGGTGCGCGATAAGTTGCACACGCATCAGATTTTGGCAGAAAGCGGGATTACGACCCCTGACACGATGCTGGCAAAATTCCCTGTTGATATGAAACTCGTTGAAGATCGGATTGGTTTTCCTGTTGTTGTTAAAACATTAAATGGCGCGCTGGGTATTGGTGTGTTTTTGATTGAAACACAAAGCGCCTTTCGTGACTTGATGGAATTGGTGGGGGAAACAAACCCGAACTTGCAATTAATTTTCCAAAAATTTGTGGCCCAAAGTAAGGGGCGGGATTTGCGCCTTTTTGTTGTAGATGGTGAAGTGATCGCGTCAATGGAGCGCCGCGCCAAGGATGGCGGGTTTAAGGCCAATTATAGCTCTGGCGCGTCTGTGCATGAATTTATCCCTGATGCGGATGCCATAGATATGGCGATAAAAACGGCGCAGGTTTTGGATATTGATATTGGCGGTATTGATTTGCTGTTTAATGAGGGCGGCGGCTATACGATTTGTGAAGCCAATACATTTCCTGGCTTTAAGGGGTTGGAAAAAGCGTCGGGCGTGAATGTTGCCAGCAAAATTTTAGAATCAATGCAGCGCCGCATGGCACAAAAGAAAAACGCACTTTCTGACGCGCTAATCCATCAGGATAATGACGCACCGAACAGTGGCATCTCTCATATTTCTGCAGAATAAGGTTTATTAAAACCTTGTCGGCGCGGGCGCTACTTCGATGATGGCGCCGCGTTTGTATTCCATAACCGATAATCCGCGATCAACAAGGCCATTAGATTTAAATCTGAAAATACCATCTGTCCCGATAAAACCATTGCGGTTCATAATCGCAGCGCGGTCAAAAGACGCATTGCCCGATTTGGCAAGAACAGCCGTGAGCGCCGTTGCATCATAAGCAAGCGAGGCAAGGCGCACTGGTTTTTCGTTGTATAGATTTTGGTAGCGGCGTTCAAACTCGCTATGCATACGTGGGGACGGGCCAGCAAAAATAGCGCCGCTTAAATTTTTCTCGCGGGCGAGGCGATCATCTTCCCATAGCCCCGTGCCGATGCGGATGGCCTTATCGGGGGTGATGCCATGAAAGCTTAAGGTGCTCGCGATTGTTTCAGCTGTTAAGCCGCCAACAGGAATAAAGACCGCGTCCATGGGGGCGGGGTTTTGAGCAAAGGCTTCAATTTGCGTGGATAAATCATTTGTGCCAGAAACAAAGCGGAGTTGTCGGGTGATTTGATTGCCACTGCCCAGAACATTTTTTTCAAACTCTTTGGCGGCGGCGTCGCCGTATTTATCCATCGGGGCGATAAGCCCAAAGTTTTTATGGCCTTTTTGGACGGCGTATGCGGTGACGCGCTCCACTTGAGCAAAGGGCATGAAGCCCATGAGAAAGGCGTTATCGCCCGCGAGTGTCCAGTCAGTTGAAAAAGCAATCACATTAATACGGCGCGGCGCGGCAGCAGCTTTTGCGGCGCGCACAGAATCGGCAAAGACAGGGCCGAGCAGAATTTGCGCGCCATTATCAATTGCTGATTGCGCGGCGGCGGAGGCGCCCGATGCGTTTCCTTTTGTATCACGGGGGATGAGTTCAAAATTCTCATAGCCCATTTCGAACAGAGCCATTTGCGCGGCCTGTAACATAGAATTGCCAAGCGCGGCGTTTTGCCCGGATAAAGGAAGGAGGATGCCTACTTTGACGGCGGGTAAGGCCGCTTGGCGGGGCATATTATTGTTATCAAGCGGATTGATACGCGTGATTTCGATTTCTTTAGGCCTGTTAGATGTCGGATCATTGGGATCATTCGGCAAGGCATTTTCCCATGTTTTGGCGGCGCGAAGGCTTTCACTACAGCCGCTCAACAGGGCGCCTGACAGAATGAGCGCAGTAAATAAGAGGATAACATAAGAAAGACGGTGAATTTCGAGCATAGGCCTGCTATCTATTAAAGTGTTATGATCAAAAGCACCTTACAAAATAATACTGCGCCTTCACAAGAGGTTTCCCGAAATGGGTCACAACCTATCGTCAATAAGGTGAGCCCAGCGGCGCAAACGCAAACGGCGGAAGATGATATGAACCCTGATGACTTTATTGCTCTCGGTAAGCCTAATGGTGATTTAAAACCCGGTCTTTATTTGATTGCTACGCCGATTGGCAATTTGCGCGATATTACATTTCGCGCCCTTGATACGCTTAATGGCGCGGATATCGTGCTTTGTGAGGATACTAGGGTCACAGGCAAGCTCCTTCGGGCTTATGGGTTTAAAAAACCGATGCAGGTTTATAATGACCATAGTAGTGATAAACAGCGCGAAAATATTATCGCCGCCGTGCAAAGCGGGCAGGCGGTTGCTATTTTAAGTGATGCGGGCACGCCGCTTATTTCTGATCCGGGATATAAGTTGGTGCGCCTTGCGATTGAAGCGGGCTTGCATATTACCTCTGTGCCGGGGCCAAGCGCGGCTTTATGTGGCGTGCAGCTCTCTGGATTGCCAACAAACCAGTTTTCCTTCCTTGGGTTTTTACCGCCAAAATCGGCGGCGCGTATTACGGCGCTTCAGGCGTGGGCGGACGCGCCGGGATCTCTTGTGATTTATGAAACAGGACCGCGCTTGGCAGATAGTTTGACCGATATGATGCAAGTTCTTGGAGACCGTGAAGTGGCGGTCACGCGCGAGCTGACCAAGATGTTTGAAGAAGTGCGCCGTGGTATGCTCTCAGAAGTGATCGCGCATTACACCGAAAATGGCCCGCCTAAGGGTGAGATTGTTGTGGTGATTGCACCCAAAGGTGAGGTTGTTGTGTCAACGGAAAGCCTTGAGCAGCAAATTATAAAAGCGCTGGAAACGATGTCTGTGCGTGATGCGGCGGAGATGGTTGCCAAGGCGTCAGGCAAGCCCAAGCGGGCGATTTATACGCTGGCGTTAAAGCTCGCGAGTAAATAAGCGAAATGGCCTTGACCAAGAGATTAGGCCAAAAAGAGCGCACTTATGATCGCGGGGTCGCTGGCGAAGCGCAAGCTGTCAAATATCTACAAGCCAATGGGTATGAGATTTTATCCGAGCGGTATAAAACCAAATATGGAGAGATTGATATTATTGCCCGTCAGAAAAATGTGATTGCGTTTATTGAGGTTAAAGCGAGAGTAACTGTAGAACAGGCGCTTCAATCCATCACGCCCAAAATGAAAATGCGTATTGCAAATGCGGCGCTTTTTTTCTTATCAGAGTGTGAAGCGGCGAATCAATGTGATTTACGATTTGATGTGATTGCCATTCAATCGCCATTATCGGCAGGTAACACAGTCACACATATAGACAATGCATGGCAAATCGAGCCATAATCTTTTTACTCAATTTTTCATCTTAATAATAAATGGATACCTCATGTCTTATAAATTACCCCTTATTATAGCGACAGTTTCACTTAGTGCGTTTGCGCTTCAGGGTTGTACAGTGACGGGACTTGCCGTTGGTGCCGCTGCGAGCACGGGGATTGCCGCCGCGCAAGAAGGCGGCATTAGCGGCGCGGTTAGTGATACGGTGATTAAAGCCAAAATTAATGACGCGTGGCTTAATTATGATGTTAGCACGTTTGGGAAATTATCGACCACGGTGGAGCAGGGGCGTGTGTTGATAACGGGCGTTGTCCAAGACCCCAATCACCGCGTTGAGGCCGTTCGCCTTGCGTGGCAGGTCAAGGGTGTGAAGCAGGTTATTAATGAAATTCGCGTGGCCGATAGTGAGGGCTTTACGGGATTTGTGCGTGATAAATGGATTACGTCACGCCTGAGAACAGCCATTACAATTGACCGCGGGGTGCAATCTATCAATTACTCAATTGATACAGTGCAAGGAGTTGTTTACTTGATGGGTTATGCGCAAAGTCAGGCGGAGCTTAACCGAGTCATCGAAACGGCACGAACCATATCGAATGTAAAACAAGTTGTAAGCTACGTCAAATTTGCTGGTGAGGACATTAAGCCTGATCCGCTGGCTGCAGAAAATAATACCTATGGAGACGATGCCCGCTATTAAGTCATCTGCTATTCGGGAGTACATGTTTAAGGTCGGCGGCTTGCCTGATGCAGATCTTGACTTGGTCATGGCGGCTATTTCTTTGGCGGCGCAAGACAGTCCCGATTTATCGGTTGAAAAATATTACCATCATATAGAGAAAATGATTGTGCAAACGAAAGCCCGTTTTGAAGCGCTTATGACAGCAGGAAGTGCGGATGATGCGGGAACGCGCCTTGCGGCGCTTAAACATGTTATTGCGGATGAACATGAATATCGCGGGGATCTGCAGACTTATGATGATTTGCAAAATGCCAATATCATTCGTGTGATTGAACGGCGCAAAGGCTTACCGATTGCGCTGGCTATACTTTATGTGCATGTCGGTCAGGCGGTGGGATTTGATGTGAGAGCGCTCTCTTTTCCCGCGCATGTGATTTGCCGCCTTGACCATCATGGCGAGCGCCTTGTTTTTGATCCGTTTGATGGGTGTAAAATGATGCAAGCGCCAGATTTACGCCAGATGCTTAAAAAGCTTATAGGGGAGAAGGCAGAATTATCGACAGCGTATTTTGAGGCGAGCACGAAGCGGCAAATGCTTGTGAGACTTCAAAATAATATCAAGCTGCGTCAGATTGAGGCCGAAGATTATAAGGGTGCGCTCAATACCGTTGAGGCGCTGCAGAAAATTGATCCTGATGAATATCGCTTGCTTCTTGATTCTGGTGTTTTGAATGCGCGCACGGGGCAGCTTAAAAAGGCGATTGAGCAATTAGAAGAGTATATCGCCAAAGCGCCAGCAGGCCCAGACCGATATGAGGCGGAGATTTTTTTACGTGAAATTCAAAATAATTTGACGTAACGTGGCTAAACGCCCTCCAATTAAGGCAAATATGTGGAAAGACGGAGGTATTGTTATGTAGCCTCTTGCCAGCGCTGTATTCTCGTCATATTAATAGTGCCAATCAACGTGCGATTCGTGCGTTTTCAAACAGGTTATTTTTTTATAAGGAGTCATAATGCTTGTCCGTGTTTTATTTATAATGTTACTCAGTGTGAGTGTCGTAGCCTGTTCGAGCAAAGACAAAGATTTAGGGGATTCATCCGGTGCGGTCTTAAGTGAGCGCGATGGTGTAGGTTATCCTGATGGGTCAGGTTTTGATGGGTCAAGTGTTGGCGGCGTCGATGGATCTGTTGTTCCAGGCAGCGCGCAAGATTTTGCAATCAATGCAGGGGACCGTATCCTTTTTGATACAGATAGCTACAGCCTGAACAGTGAAGCCCGTATGATTGCGGAATCACAAGCCAGATGGTTGAATAACTACTCATCATTAAATGTTACAATCGAAGGTCATGCCGACGAGCGTGGAACACGTGAGTATAACTTGGCGCTTGGTGAAAGCCGTGCAAACGCGATTAAAAACTATCTCGTTTCATTGGGGGTTGACCCACGCCGTCTGAACACAATCAGCTATGGTAAAGAGCAGCCTGCTGTTATTGGCGATGGGCCATCAGCATGGTCACAAAACCGCCGTGGTATGACACGTATTCAGTAACCCTAAAACACTTAGGAAAGATGTTGGTATCAGCATCTTAAGATTAGGCAATGATGAATTTTAAGAAGACAAAAAAGGCATGGGGGCACACGCTTCTGTGCCTTTCTTTATCAGGGGTTGTTTATACAGCCGCCCCTATTACGGGCGTTTATGCGCAGTCTAATGATGTGCTGAATCGGCTTAATCGTTTGGAAAATGAGCTTGATACCTTAAACCGCGCCGTGTATCGGGGCGAGAAACCTGTTTTGACGCAAATGCCCGATGAGGCGGCGGCGCAAGAGGCGGCCCGCAATATCGCCAACGGTGAAATTCGTTTGCAGCAATTGGAGACTCAAATTCGCGAGTTGACGGGACGTATTGAAGAACAGCAATATCAAATCAATCAAATTCAAAACCAGATGAACGCCGTGCAAGCCGCGCAAAACTCTGCGAGTGCCGCGCCTGTACAAAATGAAAGAACCCGCGTTTTCTCAAGTACGCAAGGCGCAATCCAAAATGATGCAGGTTTGCCACAGCCTGTTGCGAGCAATACACCATCGCAAATTGGGACAAGTGTTTTGGGCGGTCAAATCCCCGCGCGTATGCAAACTTTGTCTACTGGCAATAGCGGTGAAGGGGATCCGACATTGCAATATGAACAAGCCTTTGCAGATTTGAAAAATGAGAGTTACGCACAGGCGCAAAAGGGATTTGAAGATTTCTTGGCGGTTCATAAAGACCATGTCTTGGCCTCAAACGCGAAATACTGGCTTGGTGAAACATTCTATGTGCAGGGCAATTTTGATAAGGCGGCGCGTACTTTTGCCGAAGGGTATCGCTCTTATCCTGATAGTCCAAAATCACCTGATAATTTGTTAAAGCTGGGCGTTTCTTTGGCGGCGTTGGGTAAAACCGAAGATGCGTGCGTGGCGCTTGGGCAGTTGCCGAAAAAACACGCTGATGGCCCTGGTCCTGTTTTAAGTCGCGGCGTACAGGAAATGGAACGCCTTGGTTGCGGGTCGTAACGCGCTCTTATTCATAAGAGGAGTTCGGCCTTGATTCAAAAGACACTTTATCAGTTTTTCGATGATAATCCCAATATGGCTAAGCATAATGCGCTTGCCGTTGGGGTGTCTGGTGGCCCTGATAGTATGGCACTGGCGCAGGGTCTGGCGCATATCTTCCCCGATAAAATGATTCATGTTTTAAGTGTTGATCATGGGCTTCGCTCAAGCTCTGCTGATGAGATTGCAGTGGTGAAAACATGGTGCGCGGATTATAAAAACATGGTTCATCATGCCCTGAAATGGGAAGGAGAAAAGCCCAATACAGCCGTGATGCAAGAGGCGCGAAAGGCGCGGTATGCTCTGATGGCTGATCTTTGCCAGGTGCAAGGCCTATCTGTTTTATTTGTTGCCCATCACCAAGATGATCAGCGCGAAACGCTTTTGATACGCCTTGCCAAAGGGAGCGGACTTGATGGCTTAACAGGGATGCAAGATATAATTGATTATAATGAAAATTTAGTTATTGCGCGGCCTTTGTTGGAGGTAACCAAAGCCGATATTGTGGCGTATTGCGCGGATCAGAAAATTAATTATGTGCAAGACCCGAGCAATGAAAATGATAGATATCTGCGCCCGCGCCTTCGGCAAATTGAACAGGCGCTGGAGGAAGAGGGGTTTTCGTCAAAGCGGGCGGCCAGTTTGAGCAAGAGAGTGGCGCGTGCCAAAAAGGCGCTTGAGTTTATCACGGATCAAGCCTTTGATGAGCTTGCCTGTAGAGAGGCGGCCAATAGGATCCGGATTGATAGTGAGAAATTTAGAGGCTGGCCGGATGAAATTGGCCTGCGGGTTATTTTGAAAATCATTCATCAATTCAGGCAGCATGATGAGTATGGTGTGCGCCTTGAAAAGGCTGAAGCGTTGTTTGAAGAGATAAAACGTCATATTCAAAAGGGGGAGGCGATGAAACGTCGCAGTCTTGGCAATTGTCTATTTGCGTTTGACCCTAAAAAGAGGGCATTATTGATAGAGCAAGAACATGAGATTGATTAACTACATCGCGCCAAAGATTATTATCCTCGCCCTTTTTATAATGATGGGCGGGGCATCTGTACAGGCGCAGTTTATTGATCGGTTTCCTGAAAACTTTAAAAAATTGACCTATTTAGAGGGAGATTTTGGCGATTATGTCTGGGGCGTGCCGATGGAGGCGGTCAAGGAGCTGGAATATAAAAAGCGCACCCCGTTTCTTCAAGAGGTTGAGAATGCGCTGTTTTATCAAATTCGTTACCGCGGTAGACAGAGCATAATCAGTTATGAGTTTGAGGATAATAAATTGGTGCGGGGGCAGATTGATATTTATGAGCAGCATCCCAACGCGCAAAAATGGTTTGATTTGCTTCTTGAGGAGCAAATTGATTTGGAAAAAGAATTCGGCGCGCCGATACGCGAGGAATTTATCTGGAAGAATAATGCACGTAGGAATTACCCTGAAGAATGGCGCTTTGCCCTCTTAGAAGGGCAGGTAGAGGTGCATCTGGGTTTTTTCAAAGAGGGGACAGTTGCCAAAGTCGCGCTGGCGCAAAAAGAGCTTTTTAAGATTGGGATGACCATCATCTATGAAAAAGCAGACAGGCAAAAAGAAAAACCGCTACCGCCCGAAATAAAGCCGCTTAATTTACCCGCAATAAATCCGCCGCGTGATGAGATATCGTTACAAGAGGATGATCAAACAGGCGGGGCGGTCGATGATTTGGGTGATGAGGATGCGATTTCAGACATTCTTTTGCCGTAAAAGCCTTTTATCCTTACAGTTTATTAATCTGCAATAATGGCTAAATCGCGCAGAAATGCTTGCTTTTTTTGCTAAAAGGCGTAGGTTTCATGAGGATAATAGCACTATCGTTTTGTAAAATTTTCATAAGGAAAAGACGTGAAAAATAAAAATAATATTCTCTTTTGGGCTGGTATTGGGCTTTTTGTCTTGGTTTTGCTTAATTTTATGCAAAACAGCAAGATGATTCAATCGGCGGAAACAGCCAATGAGTTGGCGTATAGTGATTTTATGGCCGATGCCAAAGCAGGCCGTGTTGCTGATGTTGTGATTAAAGGTCAAAACATTACGGGTCATTATACCGAAGGCGATAAAAAATTCAGTGTTATGGTCCCTAGTGGCGAGAACGTGGTTGAGCGCCTTGATGGTACAGCGGTGCGGATTAAAGCCGAAGAGCCAGCGCCAGAGCAAATTAGTGCTTTTTCTATTCTTCTGTCATGGTTTCCAATGTTGCTTCTTATTGGGGTTTGGATTTTCTTCATGCGCCAGATGCAGGGCAAAGGCGGCGGCGGTGCAATGGGCTTTGGTAAATCACGCGCAAAATTGCTAACGGAAAAACATGGCCGAGTGACATTTGAAGATGTTGCGGGCATTGACGAAGCCAAGGTTGAGCTTCAAGAGATTGTTGAATTTCTGCGTGACCCACAAAAATTTCAGCGCTTGGGCGGTAAAATTCCAAAAGGCGCGCTTCTTGTTGGCCCGCCTGGTACGGGTAAAACGCTAACGGCGCGCGCTGTTGCAGGAGAGGCCGAAGTGCCGTTCTTTACGATTTCAGGATCGGACTTTGTTGAAATGTTTGTCGGTGTGGGCGCAAGCCGCGTGCGTGATATGTTTGAACAGGCCAAGAAAAACGCGCCTTGTATTATTTTCATTGATGAAATTGATGCGGTGGGGCGTCACCGTGGCCATGGCCATGGCGGGGGAAATGATGAGCGTGAGCAAACATTGAACCAGCTTTTGGTTGAGATGGACGGGTTTGAAGCAACAGAGGGTGTGATTTTGATTGCCGCCACAAACCGTCCTGATGTTCTTGATCCCGCTTTATTGCGCCCCGGTCGTTTTGACCGTCAGGTGACAGTGCCGCTTCCTGATGTTGTGGGACGTGAGAAAATTTTGAAAGTGCACATGAAAAAAGTGCCGCTTGGCAATAATGTGTCTGCTTCTGTTTTGGCACGTGGAACGCCTGGATTTTCTGGCGCGGATTTGGCGAACTTGGTTAATGAGGCTGCATTATTGGCGGCGCGTAAAGATAAGCGCACGGTCAATATGGAAGATTTTGAAGGCGCAAAAGATAAGATCATGATGGGCGCAGAGCGTAAATCCATGGTCATGACAGAAAACGAGAAGAAGCTTACAGCGTATCATGAGGCGGGACACGCGATTGTTGCTATTCATGAAAAAGAGTCTGATCCTATTCATAAGGCCACAATTATTCCGCGTGGTCGGGCGCTTGGCCTTGTGATGCGTCTTCCTGAGGGGGATCGTATTTCGATGTCACGGGCAAAACTAAAGGCCGACTTATCGGTGGCGATGGGCGGGCGGATTGCCGAAGAAATGATATTTGGCGCAGACCAAGTGACAACGGGCGCATCAAGTGATATCCAAATGGCAACCGATACGGCGCGCCGCATGGTCACAGAATGGGGTATGTCTGATAAGTTAGGCCCGCTTCGTTATGGGTCGAGCCAAGATGATTTTTATACAGGCCAAGCTAAGACGATGTCTGATGTGACGGCTTCTGTTGTTGACAGTGAAACACGTTTAATCGTTGAAACGGCTTATGCGCGCGCACAGAAAATTTTGAGTGATCATATCGATCAGCTTCATTTGCTTGCTAAAGGCTTGCTTGAGTATGAATTACTCAGTGGTGATGAGATCAAAGATTTATTGGCGGGTAAACCGATTATCCGTGATGATATTGATGATGAGCCAACACCAAAAGGTCCGCGCTCCTCTGTACCTAAAGGCGGGAGTATCGCCAGCGAACAGCCTCAAGGCGCGTAAAATCCGATACATTATTTCACGATAGGTTTTTCAATGACACGGCAATATTTTGGCACTGATGGTATTCGCGGGACGGCGAATAAATTTCCGATGACCGCCGGGATGGCGCTTAAGGTTGCAATGGCGGCGGCGCATGTGATGCGGGCGCGAAGTCAAGGCAAGCCGATGAACCGTGTTGTGATTGGTAAAGACACCCGCCTTTCAGGGTATATGTTAGAGCAAGCGATGGCGTCTGGTTTTGTTTCCATGGGGATGGATGTTATTTTAACTGGCCCTATTCCGACACCGGCGGTGGCACGTTTGACCAGTACATTGCGCGCGGATATTGGTGTGATGATTTCGGCGTCCCATAACCCGTATCAGGATAATGGCATTAAGCTTTTTGGGTCAGATGGGTATAAGCTTTCTGATGACATTGAACTGGCGATTGAAGCCGCTATTGACCAAGACCTTGAGAGTATTTTGCCGCCAGCAGATAAGCTCGGTAAGGCCAGCCGTCTTGATGACGCGCCCGGACGTTATGTAGAATATATCAAGCGAAGCTTCCCTAAAGGAGAGACGCTTGAGGGTATGAAAATTGTCATAGATTGCGCCCATGGGGCGGCGTATAAAGTCGCCCCCCAAGTGCTGTGGGAGTTGGAAGCGGATTTGATTAAAATCGGTGATAAGCCCAATGGCCGTAATATCAATGATGGATATGGCGCGACATCAACGAAAAATCTGCAAGAGACAGTGATTGAAACCGGTGCGGATATTGGTATTGCCCTTGATGGCGATGCAGACCGTCTTATTGTGGTCGATGAAAAAGGTGATGTGGTTGATGGAGATCAACTGATGGCCTTGCTCGCGGTGATGAAGCAGCGCCAAGGCTTTTTGAAAAACAACACCGTTGTTGCCACTGTGATGTCGAATTTGGGCCTAGAGAAGTTTTTACAATCGCAAGATATTCATCTGCTGCGTACTGCTGTGGGGGATCGGTATGTCGTTGAAAAAATGCGTGAAGGTGATTTCAATCTAGGCGGAGAGCAATCAGGGCATATTGTCTTGAGTGATTTTGGGACAACAGGCGATGGTTTGCTTGCGGCGCTTCAGGTTTTGGCGGCGGTCAAAGAGTCTGGAAAAAAAGTGAGCGCGGTTTGTCATGTTTTTGACCCTTATCCGCAAGTGCTGAAAAATGTAACCTATGCGAGTGGCAAGCCCCTCGATGAGGTCAGCGTCAAGCAAGCAATCAGCGAGGCAGAAACCAAGCTCTCTAATGATGGGCGTCTTCTGGTGCGCGCGTCAGGGACAGAGCCCCTTATTAGGGTGATGGCCGAAGGGCAGGACTTAACCCTTGTGAATGAAGCTGTGGATCATGTCTGCGCCGCCGTTCAGCAATACGCGTAAACCATAATTATGAGCGCATAAAAAAGAGGCGCATGACGCGCCCCTTTTATTTTTAGGAAGAATTGATTAGTTGATCGCTTCTTCTTTAACGATTTTTGGCTTAACGGCCTCAAAATATTCTTTTGTAACGACTGGTTTTGATTTGATATTTGTGCCTTTTACACTACGAAATTCCCCATTTTCTTTTTCTAGAGTAGAGCGCATTTGTGTGTTGCCCTTGGTTTTATTATAGCTTGAGAATTCTTCAATGCTAACCATCATGTCTTTATTGGAATCCATATTCAAAAAGATATCATAGCTGTTTTCAAGATTTGTTCCACGCTGCATTTCTTTTGCCGTTAACATTCCATCGCTATTTGCATCGATTTTATTAAAAGAGTGTTCTTTTAATCCTTGATAGGTGACGCTTTCGGTCACGTTATAGCCGACAAGCTCTGTTACTTCTTTGGTCATTTTTGGCGTGGGCGCATTGGCTTCGCTTGCAAGCGCCATGCCTGACCCTGCTGTTAAAAGCGCAAGGGTTAAAAGGGTAGTCTGCTTTGCTTTAATAAACATTATTCATTTCCTCCTTGGGGTTAATATGAATGAGTAGATGCCATTGTAAGCTTTATTAAGGCTTTAATGGGGCGATCATATGAAAAGACTGCCACAAATATTTACATATTGTAAAAACAGGTGCTTATTACCCCTTGATTAAAGAGCGTGTTTCGGCGAGAGTGAAGCCACGTTTAATCAGATAAATTTAAAGCTATATTTTAGTAATTATGAGTGATTTACACCCGTCCTTGTTGCCCAATGGCCTGAAAGACTTGCTCGCGCCTGAGGCAGAGAATGAGGCTGTGATTATCAATAATTGCATGGGGGTTTTTGAGGCATTTGGCTATCAACGCATTAAACCGCCTTTGGCTGAATTTGAAGAATGCCTGCTTGCGCCGGGGCCTGGTCAATCGTTAAGTGGTAAAACGTTTCGAATGATGGACCCTGTTTCGGGCCGTATGATGGGGATCCGCGCTGATACGACGGCGCAAATTGCGCGTATTGCAGGATCACGATTAGAATCAGAACACAGACCGCTTCGCCTTTCTTATGCGGTGGACGTTTTGCGGGTTAAGGCATCGCAACTGCGCCCCGATCGGCAGTTTTGCCAAGTAGGGTGCGAGCTTATTGGCGCGGGCAGCGTCATGGATGATACAGAAATTGCGCTGATTGCGCTTCAGGCGCTAAGCGCGGCGCAGATTAAGAATTTATCGATTGATCTGACGATTCCGAGCCTTGCTGATATTATTTTCGATGATCATAAATTGGATGCGAAAGGGCGTGATGCGCTCAACGCTTTATTGCAAAAGCGTGATCGTGATGGCCTGGATGATCATAAAAAATCAAAAGCCGCCCAGACTTTGGTGTCTTTGCTTGATGCTTCTGGTATGGCGCAGGAGGCGGTTCAGGCGCTTCAGAAAATAAAATTACCCAAAGCCGCGCAGGCGCAGGTTCAGCGCCTTATTGCTGTTTATACGCAATTGACAAAGGCGTTGATTGCGTATGATCTTATGGATATTAACATTACCTTTGATTTGATTGAACGGCGCGGATTTGAATATCAAAAAGGCGTGAGCTTTACGATTTTTTCAAAAGATGTGCGCGGTGAATTAGGGCGCGGCGGGCGATATGATATCCAGTACCAGCAGATTGATAAGGTTGAAAGCGCCACAGGGTTCACGCTTTATATGGATGGTATGATGCAAGGGTATAAAGGCGTGACAAGTCACGAGTATCAAGTTGTGGATCATGACATGGACTGGAAGAAAATTCGTGAGTTACAAAAAAGCGGCGAGAAAGTCATTCGCTCTAAAGAATAAACACTGAGATTATCAAGTTATAAAAAAGGAAAAAACAAAATGGCAAATGTTGCGGTAATTGGGTCACAATGGGGTGATGAGGGTAAGGGCAAGATTGTCGATGTACTCTCTAGTGAGGCCGACGTTGTTGTACGTTTTCAAGGTGGGCATAATGCGGGGCATACGCTTGTTATTGATGGCACGACGTATAAGCTCCATTTATTGCCATCGGGAATTGTGCGTCCGGGCAAATTATCGGTGATTGGTAATGGTGTTGTGGTCGATCCGCATGCGCTTTTAAATGAAATCAAAACAGTTAAATCGCAAGGGTTAGAAGTCACGCATGATAGCCTTTTGCTTGCTGAAAATGCCTCTTTGATTTTATCCGTCCATTCGATCATGGATCAGGCGATGGAAGAAGCGCGCGGCGCGAAAAAATTAGGGACAACAGGGCGCGGTATTGGTCTTGCCTATGAAGATAAAGTGGCGCGGCGCGGCATTCGTGTTTGTGATTTGGCGTACCCTGATGTGCTAAAGGAAAAAATTGAAAAGATGCTCGATCATCATAATATCTTGCTTAAAGGGTGGGGCGCGCAAGCGTTGAGCGCCGAAACGCTGTATGAAGAATTAATGAGTGTATCTGATGAGATTTTAAAATATTCCGGTGTGGCTTGGAAACGTCTCGATGAAGAGCACAAGGCCGGAAAGAAAATTTTATTTGAAGGGGCGCAAGGCCATTTCCTTGATATTGATCATGGGACATATCCGTATGTGACATCGTCCAATACTGTGGCAGGATCTGCCGCAGCAGGAGCGGGCGTGGGGCCGAAGATGATTGATTATGTGCTCGGTATCACAAAGGCCTATACAACACGCGTTGGGACAGGGCCATTTCCAACAGAACAGGAAAATGCAGATGGGGAGATGTTAGGCCAGCGCGGTCATGAATTTGGTACAACGACAGGGCGTAAGCGCCGTTGTGGTTGGTTTGATGCAGTTTTGGTACGCCAAGCAATTAAAACAGGCGGTATTGATGGTATTGCACTCACCAAGCTTGATGTTTTAGATGGTTTTGATGAGCTTAAAATCTGTGTGGGCTATGAGATTGACGGGGAGACATTTGATCACTTGCCTGCCTCTTGCGCGGCGCAGGCTAAGGCCAAACCTATATATGAAACGATGCCTGGATGGTCTGAAACGACCTATGGCGCACGGTCTTATGCACAATTGCCTGCGGCGGCCGTGAAATATGTGAAGCATATTGAAGAATTGATTGAGGCGCCTGTTGCCCTTCTTTCTACCAGTCCAGAGCGGGATGATACAATTCTTATGCAGGATTTATTCATTGATTAACGTGAATAAGCGCCGATAAAGCGGTTAATTTACATTTAAGTCATTCAAAGATACTATAGGGGTGCTTGATTTGTTTTGAGCGCCCCTTCTTTATGTCCGCTTTTTCGCGTATTTTTATTTCTGATGATTGAGTTGTTCTATGGATTCTGCAGTAAAAAATGATGTTAAGCAAGATGACCCTGATGCGGTGATCGATCAAGCGCCATCTTATGACATAAGTGGGGCGGATAATCGTGCGGCTGATAATGGGGTGCGGCTCAACAAAGATATTCTGATTTTGTATGATACCCCGCTTTCGGCATTAGACAAAGGCGATGTGAAGGCGTTTAAAGCGCAAGGTAGTGGCAAGGTTCCCGTAAATTTATTTGCGCTTATTTGTGCGCGTCATTTAACGCCGCGTGCGAGTATTGCGAATAAATATGCGGCGATTATTAATCCGGATATGGCGAAAATTGTGGCCTCGGGCAAAGTGAAATGGACGGATGGTAAGGAATATTATGCGTTTATTTTTGAAGACACGCTTGGCGCGCCGCTTGTTAATCGGTCGAATAAATATCCTGCCTTGGGGTGGAAGCCAGAGACGGTTTTAACCAATGTGATTAAGCCGATGATCCATGTTTTGATGGATTTACGGGATAAAGATATTGTGCATGGGGAGATTTGGCCGGGTAATATTTTTGATGGCGGCTCGGCGGCCAAAGATAAAGTGCGCCTTGGTGAATGTATGAGCGCGCCGCCTTCGGCTTTGCTGCCTGCGCTGTATGAGCCGATTGAGCGGGCGATGGCAGACCCTGTTGGGCGTGGCCTTGGGACGATTGAAGATGATCTTTATGCTTTTGGCGTATCCTTAGCGGTTATTTTACGCACTGTTGACCCAATGGAAGGGGCGAGTGATGAGAAGATTATTGCCAGTAAGATTGAAAAAGGAACGTATGCGACGCTCATCAGCCGTGATCGGTTTAGTGGCGCTGTGCTTGAGCTGTTACGCGGCCTGCTTTATGATGACAAAAATCAGCGTTGGGGGTTTGATGAAATTCAGGCGTGGATGGATGGGCGGCGATTAAGTCCGAAACAATCACCTAAACGGATTAAGGCGAACCGTCCACTTGAATTTAATGGGAAGAAATATATTCGCCCAGAATTACTTGCCAAAGATTTATCCAAAAACACTCTAGAGGCGGTGCGCCTTGTTGATAATGGTGAGCTTCAAATGTGGCTGGATCGGGCGATGGAGGATAAATCTATCAGAGGGCGCATGGAGCCAACATTAAATGATATGCCCTCCAGTAGGGGAGAAAATTTCTCCAAAAAATTAGCTACGCGTGTCGCTATTGCCCTCAACCCTGATATGCCGATTGACTATAATGGTTTAAAATTCATGCCAGATGGATTTGGAAAATTATTTAGTCAAGCCTATGTTTTGAAAAAAGATTTACAGCCCTTTATCGAAGTGATTAAGGGTGTTTTTATGCTGCAAATTATTCGCCAAAAGCCAAGTGTTGACCAAAGCGCACTGATTAATAAATTTGATAGCGCGCGTGCCTATATTTCGCAAACAAAAATTGGGTCAGGACTTGAGCGATGCTTGTATTCATTCGACAAAGACGCGCCGTGTTTTAGTCATGTTTTAGATGATCATTATGTGCTTGAACCAGAAGATTTGGTGCGTGCGCTTGATGATATTGCTAAGAAAAAGATTAGGCCAGAGCGGCTTTTGGATCGCCATATGATTGCGTTTTTATCTGTTAAAGACCGTAAAAATGTTGATCCGTATATCATTGAGCTGGGCGCGAATGAGCGGCATAAGCAGGTGATGGGTGAGGTACGTGTTTTGGCAACTATTCAAAAACGATCTCAATTAGAAGATTTTCCCGCCCTTGCGGCGTGGATTGCAGAACGATTTGCGCCAGTTTATGAGCGTTTTCATGACCGTCAAAAACGCGAATCGCTAAAACGTCATGTCACAAAAGTGGCGGCAACTGGAGATTTGACGCGCCTAGCAGTTATTTTTGAAGATGAGCATCTTTATCAAAATGATTTTTATACCTTTAAGCAGGCGATGGATGAATTTCAATCGTTGGAGAAAGAACGCACCATTATTGAAGAAAAATTAAAGATGAAAAAAGGGTATGGCCTTAAATCAGGGCGTCAGATTGCCTCGTTTATTGCATTGTTTGTCTCTATGGCATCAATCCTTTTAATTGCGTTTAAGATTTTATCGAGTAATGCGAATTTATAAGGGGAGAGTATAATGGCCAAAAAGAAAAAAAGACCAATTAAGAAAACTCAGAAGAAATTATCGCTAAAACACCTGCTTTTTTTTATTATTGGTATTGCCGTTTTAATTGTGTTTATACCCACCACAGCGCTTTTATTTGTTGGGATGATCCCGACAATGGTTGCGTTTGTTGTGGATCGCCAGCCTGGAAGAAATAAGACCTTTACGATTGGGGTCATGAATTTTACAGGGTGTTTCCCGTATGTTTTGGATGTTTGGCTTCATGCCAACTCAATGGATTATTCACTTTCTTTACTGGCTCAGCCAAAAACAATTATTGTTATGTATAGCGCGGCAGCGGTTGGGTATATTATTGATTGGGGCGTGACGTTAATTGTCTCGGCAATTTTGGTACAGCGCAGTGAAATGCGTCTTAAGCGTATTGAAAAGGAAAAAAAGGCCTTGATTGATCGTTGGGGTAAAGAGGTTGATGGCCTGCAAACTCTTGATGAAAAAGGCTTTGCGACGGCACTGGGATCGCAACAAAAAATGCATGAGGCATGATTTTAAGACTTTCTTAAAGAGTGCAGGCGCATAATGGAAGGTGGATAAAAGAGTTTGAGGACATGCCGATCGCGAATGCAGGGCATGTCTTTTGCATTTTAGGTTTAGTTAAAATTAATCATAAATACGGTATAGATGGCATTACGTTCTATCAATCAATGGTTTAGAAAAGAAGACGGCACAACTGCGGTTGAGTTTAGCCTGATTGGCGTTCCTTTTGTTTTTATGATTATCGGGATTATTGAAATGGCGATGATGTTCACGACGCAAAGCTTGATTGAGTATGGTACGTCCCAAGGCGCACGCCTGATTAGAACAGGCCAAGTGCAGCAAGGTGGCGGTGAAGCAGCGTTTCGTGATGCCGTTTGTGGGACGGTGGCGATAACGCCATCGCGTAATTTTATTGATTGTAATGATTTACAATACCAAGTTGTTGCCCTTGATAGCTTTGGGGATGCTCAAGATTTTGGTGATCCAACATTTGACGAAGATGGAAATTTACAAGATCAAAGCTTTGATGCAGGTGATGTCAATGATGTGGTGATGATACGCGTTGCCTATCGCTATCCTATTATGACCCCGATGATGGGGGTGATGTTATCCAATAATGGTGATAATGCCCGTATTATGCTTTCGACAACTGTCTTACAAACCGAACCTTATGATTTTGTTGATGAATAAGATGATAAAAACTATTCAGCATCGTTTGAGTTTACTGCGACTTTGGCGCGAAGAAAAGGCAGTTGCCGCGTTAGAAACGGCGATTTTGTTTCCTGTTTTGATCTCTATGCTTATGGCTGTTTATGATTTGGGGCAGGGGGTCATTGTTAACCAAAAGACAATTTCCGCCTCGCAAATTATCGCAGATTTGGTCACGCGTAATGAAGTCCTTAATATGCAGTTGATTGACGATATTGTGATTGCGGGGGAAATGGCCTTGCGCCCATACAACAACACAAATAATAGTTTTGGATACGATATTATCGGCGTGGAATTTGATGAAGATGAAGACCCTGTTGAAATATGGCGTGTGAGCGAGAATATGGCAGAGGGGGAGAACTTGATTAATCGCGCTGAAGATCTGGGGTTAGAGGGTGAGGGTGTGATTATTGTGAGCGTCGTTTATCGATATACACCGTTTTTTACGAATTTTGTTGTCAGTGAATTTAATATGCAAGAAACAGCCGTCCTCAGAGGGCGCAAAAGCGCTATTGTGACGTGTGAAGATTGTCCGATTTAATTAAACAGCCTAAAAAATAATAATAAAAATAAACAGGTGGGTTCTATGAATAAAAAGAGTAAAAATAAAACAAATGAATTTCATCGTTTTTTGCTCAGTTGTAGCGGCGTTGTGGCAATTGCATTTGGGATGACAATTCCCGTTGTTGTGACATCGGTTGGCGTTACCGTTGATATGGCGCAGGCGTATTTGGTAAAAACGAGATTGTCTGCCGCGCTAGATGCGGCTGCTTTGGCGGCGGCGGCCTCTGCCTCCGATGATGAAGAGGCAATTGAGCAGACTGTGCGTGATTTTTTAGAGGCCAATTATCCTGAAGGCCGTATTGGAACAAAAACAGATGTTAATGTATCGCTGGATGGGAGTGAATTAACCGTTATTGCCAACGCGAAATTAGAAACATCGTTTATGAAGATTTTTGGATTTGAATATGTCAGCGTTGATTCTGAAACGGTTGTGCAGCGTGAAGTGCGTGGTTTAGAGGTTGTTTTGGTTTTGGATAATACGGGGTCTATGACGACTAATAACAATATTCAAAGTTTGAAAGTAGCCTCTGAAAACTTTATTTCAATTTTGTTCGATCGGGCGGGTGATCCCGATGATATCCGAATTGGGGTTGTTCCTTATAGCTCCTCTGTCAATGTTGGGCCGTATGGATTGGGAATTGATTTTGATGGTGAAGATTATGGTGACACGTTTGTCATACCACCTCAAGATGATGTTTACGCGGGTTACGTATCAGGCCAGTCGCCCTATAGCTCAGGTCAATATGGCATTGATGAAGATGATTTAGAGTATGACCGTAGCCGCAAAGGGCAATGGCATGGCTGCGTCCTTGCAGAGGATTACCCGCTTGATACCGAAGATCATAGTGGGCCATGGGAGATGTATCGATATGATCATAATGGCTCTACGAATAATTGGTATACCAATAATGTTTATAGGTATTCGCCGTTCACGACTTATGGTGATTATTATAACCATTATTATGGGCCAAATCTTCATTGTCCGCGCCAACCCATTGTGCCGTTAACCAGTGATCAAGACTCCCTCAATGTTGCCATTAATAATATGGGCGCTGATGGGTTTACACTTGGAAATTATGGTTTAGTCTGGGGCTGGCGTGTTTTATCTCCCGAGGCACCTTATACTGAAGGCGCGGATTATGATGATAAAGGGTGGGATAAAGCCGTCCTTATGATGACCGATGGTGTGCATACCATGAACCATGCTTATACCGCCTACGGCAACACAAACGAGCATAATATTGATGCGGATGATTTAGATGACCGCTTCTTGGAGGTGTGTAACGCCATGAAAGAGGAGGGAATTGTTATCTATACCGTGACGTTTTATTTGGATGATTCAAATAGTGATGTGAAGCAGTTGTATGAGGATTGTGCCTCTACACCCGCGCAGCATTATGATGCCCCTTCGCAAGAAGATTTGGTCGAAGCCTTTGAAAAAATCAGCCGCGAGCTGAGCAATCTATACATCAAGAAATAGCAAGAAAGGGGTTTATACTTGGTACACGCAACTTTTTTTCAAAATAATGCATATTATTTACATAAACGTATAAAATGCGATATTTATTTAACTCGGCATTAAAAGATATGTTATATTCTAGTATCTAGGGGTTGATCTTCGATGGTCTAATTGAAGTGTGGGTACCCAAAATTAAGAAAAAGAAGTTTAATAAGAACTTTAATAATAAATTAAATTGTAAACGAAGGAGACTAAAACATGCTTAAACTTATTGCAAAAGCACAAGCTTACACAACAAACGAAGACGGCGCGACAGCGATTGAATATGGCCTTATTGCGGCTGGTATTGCAGTTCTGATTTCAGCGGCTGTATTTGCCTTTGGTGGCGAATTAAGAACGTTATTTGAAGGCTTAAGCGGCGCGCTTGCTGAGTAATTTTATATTTGTAATTCAGTTCGAAAGCCTGATTATGGCTTATCCTTATTAGGCTTTCGACTACCCCTCCCAATCCATTTTTCTCAAATCCCGATTTAAAAAGAAAGCTGAAAGAGACATGGTCCTTTTTCTGGTCATATTTTGTGTCATCATCGCGCTCGGCTTTGGCTTTGCAGCAGCGTGGTCTGATTTTAAAGGGTTAATTATCCCGAATTTATACTCACTGCTTATATTGGCTGCGTTTGTTCCGGCCTATGCGGCGGTGCATTTTTTAGCGCCTGAAAGCGGTTATTTTCAGGGGTGGGCATCGCACCTGATAAGCTTTGGCGCTGTTTTTATTATTACCTATGGCTTGTTTGCGATCAAGGCGCTGGGTGGTGGTGATGCGAAGCTTTGTAGTGTTTATGCCCTTTGGGTTGGTTTGGGGGGTATTGCCCCGTTTTTGTTCTTTATGGGCATTACAGGCGGCGTGCTTGGCCTTGTGACACTGTATTTAAATAAGCATCAACCTGTTAAAAAACCCAATAAAGATAGTTGGATTGGCCGCGCCCAAAAAGGCAAACGCGATGTGCCCTATGGTATTGCCATTACCATCGGCGCGATGATTGCGTTTATTTACACAGGATATATTACGCCGCAGGGCGTTATTGGATTAACGAATTAAAAGAGGCGGATCAAAGAGGCAGAATTTATCTTTTGTTAATATATTCCCCATAAAGTGGGACATGCGCTGTTCAGCGTTTTAACGATATTCTTGTGTGTCTTTACTGTGTTTTTCTTGCCCGTTCGGGTCTTATCTAGTCAGGAAATAAAATGAATAAAAATGTTTTAATCGTTGTTATTGGTGGTTTTGTGATCGCAGTTTTGGTGGCGGTTCTTATTCAGGCTGCGCTGGGTGGGGGTAAGAAACAAGACCAAAGCACGCAAGTCATGCAATCTGTTTTGGTGGCGGCAAAAGACATTCCTGTTGGCCGTGAATTGAAAGAGGGCGATTTAAAATGGCAAAAATGGCCCCAAGATGTGATTTTCCCCGGTGCCATCGTGCAAGACGGCGAACAAACACCAATGGAGGTTATCTCAGGTAAAGCATTGCGTTCTATTAAAATGGGTGAGCCTGTTCATATGTCTGCGGTTGTCGAAGAAGAAGGCGGATTTTTATCGGCCAAAGTGTCAAAAGGCATGCGTGCCGTTGGGATTGAAGTTAATAAATACACCATCGCAGATCGCCTTATTATTCCGGGTGATGTTGTTGACGTTATTGTGACATATCGTGTTCAGGTCAATACGCGTGATAATCCAGATGCACAAAGTTTAGTGAATCGTTATGCCAGTGAAACAATTTTAGAAAATGTACGTGTTCTTGCGATTGATGAAAATGCATCAAGCAGACGTATTGTCGAAGAAGACAGTAAAAAGAGCAAAAAGAAATCAGCTAAGAAAGCCACTGTAACATTAGAGGTTAGCCCAGAAGGTGCGGAAACGTTAATGCTTGCGGATGAAATGGGCGATGTAAGTTTTGCAACGCGCGGGATTGGTGATGAAGCACCCTTATCACAAGATAATGTGACAACAGATGTTCAGATGAGCCGCGTGCTGACTGATTTATCAAATATGCGCGGCGGTACAAGCGGCGCAGTGCGCGTATATAATGGTAGTGAAATGGAAGAAGTGCGTGGCCGTAATGTAATTGAGCAAGGCACACGCGTTGATTTTTACGTTCAAGATAATCCAAACGATGATGTTATCCCGTTGATGACGGTGCCGGGGTTTGACAATGAAGAATAATAAAAAGAATGGGAATTTTCTTATGAAGAAAATAAATATGCACGTGTTTTTAGGGTTATTTGCCATCATGATGATGGCCGCGCCTGCTTATGCGGATAA
Source organism: Alphaproteobacteria bacterium (assembly GCA_009995595.1). Classification (GTDB taxonomy): domain Bacteria; phylum Pseudomonadota; class Alphaproteobacteria; order Micavibrionales; family Micavibrionaceae. Next base: position 12,889 of record JAACPE010000008.1, on the reverse strand, counting down.
ATCTAACCCTGCGACTATTGGCCAATATTCTGGCACGCCGACAGTAAACATTATGCTGGGTAAGGCAGAAATGATTGATGTGGGCGGTGAAGTTGCCGATGTTTTAGTGGCCAATCCATCTGTTGCCGATGTGATGGCTGTTAAGTCAAACCGCCTTTATATTGTTGGGTCTGCACTTGGTGATACGAATATTATGGCGCTTGATCGTGCGGGTAATATTATCCGTAAGATTAATGTTCATGTGCAAATTGATGTTGAAAAAATATCGACCATGATCAAAGAACTTTATCCCATGGAGGATGTGCGTATTCGAGCGCTTACAGATCAGGTGATTTTAACGGGTGATGTGTCAACACCCGCAGTATCAAATGCCATTTCTAATTTAGTGGGCAATTACGCAGGTGAAATTCAAGGGATGGAGGGACGCGCCATTGATGACATTATCGTCAACATGCTTGGTGTCCAAGGACAGCAACAAGTGATGCTGCGTGTAAAAATTGTCGAAGCATCAAGAAGCGCCCTTAAAGATTTAGGTCTTGAAGCCAACTCTGTTGGTGGTGGCGGCGTTGGTGATTTGGCAGCGACGCTTGGTACGGCGGCGGGTCTTGGGCTTGCGAGTCCTGTGCAGCTGGGCGTAGCGGCGCTTAATTATAGCTCTGGCGATTTTGGTAATCTGAGCTTTATTGGTCGTGCGCTGGAGCAAGAGGGGATTTTGAACACGCTGGCCGAGCCGAACTTAACGGCGATTTCAGGTGAGCAAGCAGGATTTTTAGCAGGGGGAGAATTTCCTATTCCCACGGCGCTCGATCAAAATGGAAATTTGATTTATGAATTTAAACCTTTTGGTGTGTCGCTTAACTTTAAACCGATTGTGATGTCTAAAAACCGCATTAGCTTGCAATTAAATACTGAAGTATCGACAACATCTTTTGATCAAAATTTACAGCTTAACGGCATTAACGTGCCGACCTTTAATGTACGCCGCGCGGATACGACGGTTGAGCTTCCAAGTGGAGGCACGCTTATGATTGCGGGTCTTATACAGTCGAACTCAATTTCTGGTCTGTCGCAACTGCCGGGTATTGGGGATATTCCAGTCGTGGGTGATTTGGTTAAATCGGACTCGTTCCGCCGTAATGAATCAGAAGTGATTGTTATGATTACGCCTTATCTGGTTGAGCCGTTCGCCCAAAATCAAGCAACTTTTGAAACAAGCAAAACAAACACTGTTCTGGAAAAGCAGTTGAAAGCGCAAGGCGCATTTATTGATGAAAGTGATTTGATGGATGAGACTCATATGATCGACGAGGCCGATATCATGGGCGATATGCCATTGCGTGAAGAAAATAAATTACAGACAGTCTTTAGCAAAAATATAAACCGTCTTTATGGTAACAAAGCGCCATCAACCATGATGAACCAAACACTTGGTTTTGGTTATATGACGGAATAAGGGAATTATAATGATGAAAAATTTAAATTTGAAGTTAGCCACTGTTCTCTCTGTATTTGTTTTAGGGGCGTGTACCCAAACAACGCCGTCTATGATGAATACACAAAAGCCACTTTTGGTGAATGAAACAATTATTGAACAAGTGGCGCTTAACGATTTGAGCGACGATATGCTTGAGTCACTCGCTGCGCGTTACAGTAAAAATGGGACGGGGCCGTTAGAGCTAACAATGGCGTTTGACCCAACATCAAAAAGTTTTACGGCGATGAGCGCGGTGCAAAAATTACAGAGCATTAAAACAGTTTTAGCCCATAAAGGAGTGCGTGACGTTGTTACAGAAACGCTTTCGATTAAGGGCGCGCAGCCTGCGTTGATGGTGTCTTATGACTCGCTCAGGGCGCAAGGGCCGCAAGGGTGCAAGATGATCCCAGGTTTGGATAATAATGAAACGTCACGTTTTTTAGGGGATTATCAATTTGGGTGTGGCACTGAAACAATGATGGCGCGACAAATAGCCAACCCTGCTGATTTACAAGGCAATGATGGCCTTGGCCCGCGCAGCGGTCGCCGTGAGGCTAATATCCTCAATGGGTATGAAAATGGCGCTCCACGTGAACCGTTGGTCGTTTTAGGGCGAGAGAATTTAACGACAGAATAATCAAAGCAGATTAAAAGAGGGCGAACTTAATTTTGACAACAGAAACTTCAATATTGCTTCCAGAGGCACGCGTCGATCTTTTTATCAAGGATAAAGAGACAATTGAGGCTGCGCGTTCATTACAAAATGATTGGCGTTTTGCCCGTGTGACAATTAGCATCGAAGAAGGGGATGTTGAGAGCGCGATAAGCGCGTATACGCAAGCGTCGTCGCCCACACTTGTGCTTTTAGAAACTGATGTCACAGATGATAGCTTTGTCGGGCGTTTAGAGGCGCTGTCTGCATACTGTAACGAAGGTACAAATGCCATTGTTATTGGCCCAGTGAATGACATTAATTTATACCGTCATTTGACCTCTATTGGGGTGAGTGATTATTTGGTTAAGCCAGTCCCTCTTGCAACACTTGCCGAGATTATAGCGCAATCGCTGATTGAGAAATTGGGCGCAGTTGGAAGTCGTATGATCGCAACCATTGGGTCAAAAGGCGGCGTTGGAACATCAGCGTTGACGCAGGCCTTAGCTTTAGGCATTTCAGAAAATTTAGATCAAAAAACATTTTTTATGGATGCGGCGGGGGGCTGGACATCTATGCCTGTTGGCATGGGGTTTGAGCCAACAACAAATTTGCATGAGGCAGTTAAAGCAGCCGCCTCAAAAGATTTTGATGTTTTGGATCGTATGCTTTTTAAACCCAATGAAAAACTATCTGTTTTGGCGGCGGGATCAGAGGCCATGTTAGAGCCATCCGTCCAAGCGGCGCAATATGAAGAGCTGATTGATATGGTGATGGCGAGTTATCCCGTTGTGCTGATTGATCTATCGGGGGCAATCCCATCCTTAAAACGTATGGTGATGAATCGCGCGCATGAAATTATGATTGTGGCGACGCCGACTTTGTCATCTTTGCGTGCGGCGCGTACCTTAATGCAAGAAGTTAAAGTTTTGCATGGGGGGTCAATATCAAATATTGATTTAGTCATTAACATGGAAGGTCTTATGCCGTCCAAAGAAGTATCAAAAAAAGATATTGCCGATGTTTTGGAGATAAAGCCATCGGTCACTATTCCGTTTGATCCAAAATTATTTTTGACCACGGAAAACGAAGGTAAAAAAATGAACCAAGAAAAGGCGGGGCGCGAGCTTATTGAACGTCTTTTACCTGTGGCGCAATCTGTTTTATCGTCTGTGCCGCTTGCGGTTAAGGGTGATGCGCTTGATCTTGGTGTAATTGGTAGCTTCCTGAGTAAGATCAAAAAGGGGTAGAGCGATATGTTTGGTAAGAAAAAAGACGGTGCGCCGCCACCTAAAAATCCCCCTCAAAAGACACCGCCCTCACCTGTTCAAAAGCATGAGAGGAAAGAGGAGAGATTAGATATACCGACTTATGATGGCCCAAAGAAGCCTGAAAAAGTTACACCGCCGATGCAGAGCGCGGCGTCAATAGAGATGTCAATTGATGCTCCTTCTGATTTAGAGCTAGAGAGCCAGAGCACAGCGCCAGAAGTGTCGAGTAAGCCAAAAAAATCAATGGACTCAGAAGATTTATTATCTGATGAAGACACGCAAGAGTTTGAAAGCGGTGAAGATACAACATCTATGACCTCTATTCGTATGCAGCGCGCGCGTAATCGTATATGGCTTGATTTGCGTGATGGGATTGACCTTAAAGCGCTTGCGCGAATGAAATCTGAAGAAGCGCGTGAGGAAGTTGCTTCAGCGGTTGAAGAAATTGCGCGTTTTCGCAATTTAGATTTAACGCCAGCGGAATTATCACGTATTGCCAAAGAATGTTCGAACGATATGCTCGGCTTTGGCCCATTGGAAGAATTATTGGAGCGCGATGATATTGCCGATATCATGATTAACGGCCCTGAAACTGTTTACATTGAGGTGGGCGGAAAAATTGAACGCGCCCGTATTAAATTTCGTGACAATCAACATTTAACAACAATATGCCAACGCATTGTGGGCGCTATTGGTCGGCGTGTTGATGAATCATCGCCAATTTGTGACGCGCGTTTGCCTGATGGATCGCGTGTGAATGTTATTATCCCGCCGCTTGCCGTTGATGGGGCGTGTATGACTATTCGTAAATTTACAAAAGATAAATTGACCCTTGAAAAATTGCTTGAATTTGGTGCGATGACGCCAAGTGCTGCAAAACTTATTATGGCGATTGGGCGGTGCCGCGTTAATGTTCTTATTTCTGGCGGGACGGGGTCTGGTAAGACAACGATGCTTAATTGCTTGACGCGGTATATTGAACAGGGCGAGCGTATTATTACATGTGAAGATGCCTGTGAACTTCAATTACAACAGCCGCACGTTGTGCGCCTTGAGACTCGCCCGCCGAACCTTGAAGGGGTGGGTGAAGTGACAATGCGCGATTTGGTGAAAAACTGTCTGCGTATGCGCCCCGAACGTATTATAGTGGGCGAGGTGCGTGGCCCAGAGGCATTTGATTTGTTACAAGCTATGAACACGGGTCACGATGGGTCAATGGGAACAGTTCACGCGAACAATCCGCGTGAGGCTTTATCGCGTATGGAAAATATGATTGCGATGGGGGGATTAAACCTGCCCATCGTTGCGGTGCGTGAGCAGATATCGGCCGCGGTTAATGTTGTGCTGCAGGTGCAACGCCTGAGAGATGGGTCGCGTAAGGTAACACATATCTCTGAAATTACGGGTATGGAGGGAGATGTGGTCACGATGCAAGATCTCTTTAAGCTGGAATTTATTGGTGAAGAAGATAATGGTAAGTTGATTACTGAATTAAAATCCACAGGCATGCGCCCTAAATTTTGGGATAAAGCACGTCAATATGGTGTTGAGAATCTGGTTCTTGATGCGATGGAGGAGGCCTACGGTTAGGACATTATGACCGCCATTATCCTCTCACTCCTCATTTTTTTGATTATGGGTATTACTGCAAGCTTGCTTATTCTTAATACGCAATCACAACGGCGCACGCATATGATGCGTGTGGTGCAAGGGAGTGATTATAGCGTTAACAAAAAGGCAAATAAAACGGTATCCAGAGATCAAAAGCGTTTTGATCTTGCCAATAAATTGCAAGATGAAGAAAAAGAAGCCAAGAAGAAAAATGCCAGTATCAGTGATCTTATTATGCAGGCCGGCTTGGAGACGCCTGTTAAAAAGTTTTGGATTTATTCAAGTATTTTTGCGGTGCTCATGACGTTATTAGCCGTGGTCATCGGCCTTTCTAAATTTTTAATCGTCATGGTTTCGATTATTTCTTTTTTTGGACTGCCAAAATTATTTTTAAAATTTAAAGCCAAGCGCCGCCAAAAAAAATTCATGGAAGATTTTGCAGATGCGCTTGAATCCATGATGCGCCTGTTAAAGGCTGGTATGCCTGTAAGTGAGGCCATTAAAATGGTTGCGCGAGAATTTACAGGACCCATGGGCGATGAGATGGGCCGGGTGTATGATCAGCAAAAAATTGGTGTGCCTTTACCCGAAGCAGTGGCGGCATCAGCAAGGCGTATGCCGCTTCCTGAAATGCAAATGTTTGCAACAGCTATTGCGATACAGACACAAACAGGAGCGAGCCTTTCTGAGGTTTTAAGCAATTTGGCGGGTGTGATCCGCTCACGTTTTAAACTCAAACGTAAAATACAAACAATGTCCGCCGAAGCAAAAATATCAGCGGCGATCATCGGGGCTTTGCCTGTTGTTGTGACGCTTGCGCTTTATGCGGTGAACCGGGAATATATTCAATTGCTCTTTGATGAGCCAACGGGGCGTTTCATGTTGGGATGCGCGGTAACGTGGATGTTGTTGGGGTGTCTTGTGATGCGACAGATGATTAACTTTAAGGTTTAAAGATGTTTGGTATAACGACAGAGCTTATGATTACAGTGATTGCCGCCCTTGCAGCGGCGGGATCATTTGCCGCGTTTGTTTTTCCGATGTTACAGCGCGGTGAGAAAAAAGCGCGTTATAAAAATGTGATTGAGAAAAAGAAAAAAGATCTTTTTCTGGCGACAAAAAACAGTCTTGACAAGAAAAATAATAAATCTCTTTCTGCCAAAGAATCTGTGACCGCTTTTTTTAGAGCGCAGCAAATAGCAGGGGAGCTTGGTGAAAAAGTAAGAGCAAAATTGTTAACGGCGGGTATTCGTAATCCAAAAGCGCCGCTTATCTATATTGCAACACAAATCGGTCTGCCTATTTTCCTTGTGTTATTTTCGATGCTTATTCTCTCTGCCGCAGAGGAGCCACCGTCAAGTGGTGCTAAGTTTTTTGTATTAGTGGGGGCGGCTTTTGCAGGGTTTTTCTTGCCGCGTCTTATTGTTAAAAATGCGGCGATTAAACGCCAAGAAGAACTATCGCTTAGTTTCCCTGATGCGCTTGATATGATGTTGATTTGTGTACAGGGGGGAATTGGGCTTGAACAAACAGTGGAGCGCATAGCCGATGAAGTGGCAGAGTACTCGCCAGTATTGGCAGAGGAGCTGGGTATTTTAAGTGCGGAGATGGCGATGTTAAATGATCGCCGTACGGCGCTCTCTGATTTTGGAAAGCGTGTTGGGGGGTATGGTAAATCTTTCGCAACGGCGCTTATTCAGGCGGAACAATATGGGACATCGGTATCGGATGCGTTGCGGGTTATGGCCGAGGAATTGCGCGATATCCGTATGTCAAAGGCCGAAGAAAAAGCGGCCGCTTTGCCGCCAAAGCTGACTGTGCCGATGATCTTATTTTTCTTGCCGGCGCTTTTTATTGTTATCCTTGGCCCTGCGGGGCTTCAGGCATCCGCCGCGGGTATTGGCGGCGGTTAAGCTGCAGGTTTTGCTGAGGGCACGGGCGCTGGTTTTGCTGACGGTGCGGGCGGCGGTGTACCAGCGGTTTCTAATAGCGTAGAGATAATACGGCGATTGCGTTCAATCTCCATACGGTTTGGTGCTTCTTCTTTTGCTTTTTCCAAGATATCGAGTGCTTGCTCTAAACGCCCTTGTGAGGCCAAGTTAAGAGCGAGGTTGTTGAGTAAAGGAATAGGGTCGCCTTTGGTGTATTCTAGGCCCTGACGAAAGGCGATCTCGGCGTCTTGATGTTTGCTTTGTGCGTCCATGGCAGTGCCCATCGCAAGATAGGCGCGGCCATCTTTTTCATTTATTTCAATGGCGCGGCCTGCGCTATCTTCGGCGCCTTTGAAGTCACCGAGGGCAAGTTGTGTCATGGCCATTTCGGTGAGTACATCGGCGCTTGGTTTTTCTAGTCGAGATAAGGGTTCTAAGACACGAAAAGATTTATTGATTTGTTCATCATCACGCAAGGAGCGGGCATATGAAATAGCAACCCCTTCGTTATTGGGTTCGCGTGCGTGCATTTTTCCTAAAATCTCAAGACGCTCTTGATCTGTTTGTGCATTTTTCAGCGCTTTTTCGACGGCGCGGTCAATTGGGGTATTGGCGCTGGCGTATGAAGGCGCGGCATTATAGGCGCCACTATTTGCTTTGTAGCTTCCTGTTTTACCTGAAGACGCGCACGCCTGCAGCACGATCGTGCTGACACACAGGGAAAGAAGGATCAATGATTTTTTCATTAGAATGGGTCCTTAGAGTTAAGGCGTGAATAATGAAAAACAGTATAAGTGATTTTATCGGCGGCGACTAGTGCTTGCTTGCTGGTCCAGGCTCACTTCGTGACAAACATCGGGGCAGAAGTAAACGCTGGTTTCCTGACAGTCATTGCCAGAATTCGCGCCGCAGCTTCGGCGGATACGGACATAATTGTCTTGCTGATTACCGCCAACAATCGCGTGGCGCTGCATGAGGATTGAGCCATCTTTGCCCATCACGGTAAAGTAGCTAGCGCCTTGCGCGCGCGGCACAACAACGAGGGTGTTGGGAGTATCGAGCATCACGCTGAGATGATTGGGGTTGCCGACAATTACACTGGCGGCGTCTTGGTCAAGGCGCACAAGCTCCGATTTATCGGGCGTAAGGTATAAAACAGGATGCGTCATATCGCTATCAAACGCGGCATTACTTTCCATGACATCTGCGCTTGCCGAGGGGGCAATATCAAAAATGCCGCCAGCGATAGGGGCGCTTGTGACCTCTTGGGCATTGGCATAAGAATACACAAATATATATGCGCAAGCGAGCAAGCCAAAGAAAAGATAGATGTTTCGTTTTGTTACCATGTTTTGATCTTTATTTTATGAAATCAGAATGAATACAGCGATAAGAAAGCCGCCTTATCCTATGAGTATAGCGCGAATCGGCGCGTGTGACACGTCTTTTCTATTCGGATTTAGTTCAACTTTATCTTGAATTTTAAGAAGTGTTTTTTATGACAAACAAAAACCCGTCGTTTGTTGCGACGGGTTTCGTAGAGAGGTTAAATCAATCGGGGATAATTGATACCTGTAAACTTTATGCTTAAGCGACTTTTGTTTCTGTGCTTTCTTGCTTGTTTGCGCTGCGCTTGATTTGTCTGTAAGGGTTATTCTTGGCGAGCTGGCGGCGATAAGCCATATCCAATTGTAGGGCATCAGCCATTAAAGCCTGAAATTTTTCTGCGCTCGCGCCTTTTGCTTTTTGATCGTAAGCGAGATCGTAAAGCTCTTTTACATCAAAGATCGAAAGCTCTTGTGTTTGTGTTTTGGGTTGCTGTGCCATGAATTCTCTTTTCATTGCCGGCGAAAACATTGGGGTGACGTTATTCGCTGATAGGGTTATTAGGGTCATTTGGGTTCCTTTATGTTTTTCATAATAGTTGCGATATGAGAAAATGTAAAGATAAAAAGTTAATAAATGGTTAAAAAAGTGAGTTTTATCCCCCGAAAGGAGAATTTTCTTACAAGAATATGAAAAAAATCCCTTGCAATGCTAAATTATCCTGCTATAAAGGACGCAATATTCATGTTAACTTTTCGTTAAGAGTTTAAACTCAACGCGATTAAGAAAGAAAACAAGAATGATTACGCCGACACAAATGAGAGCCGCGAGAGCGATGTTGGATGTTTCCCAAGGGCATGTAGCCGAGTATTTAGGGATAGCTGCCAACACACTGTCAAAAATAGAAAGCGGCCAAAGCGATGTGTCAGGCACTCGGCTTACGGACATACAGCGGTTCTATGAGCGCGAGGGTGTAGAGTTTACAGAGAATGATGGTGTAAAAAGAAATTTAAACCCTATTTTCTTTATTGAGACTGATACCCATGAAGAGACATATCTTAAAATATTAGAAGATGTGTCAGAGCAATTAAAAGGTCACAAAAATCCTGAGCTTTTAATTATGTATTCAGATGACAAGGTATCATCAAAGAAAGTAAACGATAAATACAGGCAGATGAGAAATGAAGGCATAAAAATGCGTCAGCTCATTGAAGAAGGTAATACTTATATGATGGGGCCTCTAGAGGAATACCGTTATATTAAAAAGGGATTTTTTATTAACAGAGTGACTTTAGTCTATGGAGATAGAATAGCTAATGAAACCTCTAATGTGTTAAGGGCATCAATCAGAGTTGACCCTATTAATGCTGAGATACAACGTAATACATTTAATATGCTTTGGAGCATATTAGAACAACCAGTGGAGAGTACATCAAATGAACGCTTCTAAGCCATTAGATTTCAATGGTATTGCTATAGGGAATGATAATTCCGAAGAAGCAGTAATCTCTGTAAAAGTTAAGCGTGCAGATGGATATAAAGACCATAAAACAGCACGTTTTCATATCAGCGTTGGTAAACCAAATCATGAACATCCTAAGTTCAAAGCTACAATGCAATGGGCAATGGATAATTTTGATCGTATTATTATTTGTGTAAACGATACTTTACAAAGACACAATTACTTGTTCGAAGGGGAAACTCCTAAAGAGGCCTATGCTCATGCTAGACGCTTAGGTGATGAGTGGATCAAACGAAATATTAATATAGGTATGCGTCAGAGCGATCGTTTTGAAGTAAAAAGATGGAGTGATTGGACGTCTAGGGATGAATATTTAGTTCATAGAGATCGTGTTGCCGATATACATAGAAATGACTCTTCGGTTAGCCAAGCAGTAGAAGAAGAAGTTAAATCTTTTTGGAGTAGAATGCAAAAAAGAGAAGGTATTTCTGGTGATTTTGATTTCGGAAAATTTCAGCAATACTCTACTGATTACCTGTTAGAAGAATGTGCTGCCTTTTCAATTATGTTTGAAGATGAACTTGCTGCAGATGTGTATCCAGGAAGTTCTTTATTACCCTGTACCTTATTCAAACCTGAGGAACAAAAAACTTCGGGCAGTAAGTATGGTTTTACTAGAATAGAATTTAGAGAAGAATCTGTGCGCGCAAGTGAACCTGCTAAAAATAGACAAAATCTTGATGGAAGGTTTGGTCAAAGATCTGCTGCGCTATCTGTATCGTCTCCAGTTATCAAAGTTGTAGGCAACTAAAAAGTAATTTAAAAGAATTAAAAAAGTTTCCCCACCACAGAGCCCGCGGTGCAGAGTAAAATCTGCCCGCGGGTTTCTTAATTGGGAACTAGACCTCCCGAAACTAAATATGTATGGGGAATACAGTTACAATAATAGCGCGATTCTATTAATAAATACTAAATGGCGTGATTGTCGCAAAAGGGTGCTATACGATTGGATGTGAGCGGGTTTTAGCTTCCCGTCCACCATAGGTAAATTAGCGGCACCCATATAAATGTCGTTGTGAGCGTACCCTTAATGGCCTGATAAATAACCCAGGCCCAGAAAACATTTTTAGAGGGCTTTTTTAAAAATTTGAGTCTGCTTGTTAGGAAATTCATAGCGGCATCTTATGTGTTTAAAAAACACAGGCAATTGTTATTTTTAAAACCTGTGAATAAATTATCCTTATAAATGAATTTATTCACTTTTTTAACTTTTTGTTAAACCTTGCCCCGTATAACAGCCTTCTTCAACGAAACGTAATTCAAAACTGTTTGAATTTCTTCTAAAGCGTAAGGATTTTTATGTCTAAAATTAATTTCAGTGATAGCGATTTTTTGCATCAATGGCTCTATTCCCGTGCGGTGAGCATGGCCTATGGGGGTTGTGATGAACTTGCTATGATTTTTGATCTTGCCAATGATGGCGATAAAATTGAGGGCACAGCGGTTGCCAATGATAATGATCAGTTGAAGTCTAGGCAGAAGTTTTAAAATGGTGGGCGGTACGGGACTTGAACCTGTGACCCCTTGCGTGTCGAGCAAGTGCTCTACCACTGAGCTAACCGCCCACTTTATTTAACCGTATAAAGCGGAACTCACACAAAATAGAAATTAGCGTATTTTTTCAAGCTTTTTTTGCAAAAACTAGTGTTTTTAACGTGTTTAATTCAAATTACGCCATGGCTTGTAATTGTAAGTGAACATGCGCCACAAGGTCTTTAAGGTGGAGCGGCTTTGCCATCACTTGGGCGCCGCCAACGCGCTCTGCGGGAGCCATGGCGGTAAAGCCAGTCATAAACATGATTTTAAGGTCTGGAGCCATCTTCTTTGCTTTTTCGGCAAGCGCAAGACCGTCCATACCGTTCATCACGATATCGGTTAAAAGCAGGTCGATATCTGGGGATGTGGACAAAAACGCATAGGCATCATCGCCGTTGGTCATCGAGGTCACGGTAAAGCCCGCATTTTGAAGCGATCCTTTTACAAACTCCAACATTGCAACGTCATCATCAACCAAAAGAATATGCGCCATTATATCGTCCCTTAATGTGGTTAAGCCATTGATTTATATTATTTTTTATAAACGGGGCAGGCCGCAATAAATTGCTCTGCCGCGAGAGCCCAACTATAGCGCATTTTGACATATTTTTCTCTCTTTTTTTTGTTTTTATCACCCTCGGGGATATTTTCTTTCAAAATCGCTTCTGCCGCAGTGGATAAATGATCATGCAGGGTGCCTAAAAGAGGCTCTGTTACAATGTCTTTTGGTCCCGTGACAGGATAGGCGGCTATGGGCAGGCCGCAGGAGAGTGCCTCGATCATCACCATGCCGAACGTGTCGGTTTTGGATGGAAACACAAAGACATCGGCACTTTGATAATGGGCGGCCAAATCGGTGCCTGTTTTTTTGCCAGTGAAAAGGGCATCAGGATAGTGTTTCCGAAGGCGGTCAATTTCTGGCCCTGCACCAACGATTACTTTTGACCCCGCCCAGGGCATTTGTAAAAACGCATCAATATTTTTTTCAATGGCAACGCGCCCGACGTAAAGGGCGATGGGCTTAGGGAGGTCTTTAAAAATATCAGGATTATTGACGGCGTTAAAAATATTTTGGTCAACGCCGCGCGTGAAAAGGTGAATGGGGGATGTGACGCCCCAATCGATGAGTTGGTCTTTCATACTTTGCGTTGTGACCAAGACGCTTTGTGCGGCGCTGTGGAATTTTACAATTTTTTTGATCGAAAAGTCATAAGAGAAACTTGCCAAAGGCTTACATATTTTTTCAACGCGTGCCTTGACGTAGTCAGGGAACTGCGTGTGATAGCTCGTTGAATAAGGGATACCATGACGGGTACAATATTTTTGCGCGGCAATACCAAGCGGCCCTTCGGTGGCGATATGGATGGTGTCTGGAGTGTGATCCTCTATCATCTTTTTGAGTGGTCTATAAGCAAAAAGAGCAAGCTTTATTTCGCTATAGCTAGGGCAGGGTATGGTGAATTTAAAATCACTTGGCCCGATGACGCGCACGCGATGACCCATGGATTCAAGCGCGGGGATCATGCACTCATAGGTGCGGACAACGCCGTTTATTTGAGGAAGCCA
>JAACPE010000002.1 GCA_009995595.1 Alphaproteobacteria bacterium | reverse complement strand
TGACCAGATCATTGCCGCTTCCTGCCTTGATATAGTCAATCCCATCAAAGCCATTGATCGTATCATCGCCAGTTGTACCGTTCAGATTATCCGCCCCTGCTGTGCCATTGATAATCGCATCAGGGCTGGAGGCTGGCCCCGGGATACCAAAGCTTGCCTGCTCGGCGGCGATATTCAGTTGTGATTCCTGGCCTTGCAGCAGCACGCCTTTGCTTAAACTGCCCAGCGCTGCGGGCGTGCCATTAATGCGCACCTCATTAATCGTGACAGAGCGATTAACCTCGCCGTTATAATCATTAAACCGAAAAGACAAAGAGCGCGGTGCATCACCCAAATAGGAGAGGGACAAGGTGGTGTTGGTAAAGCTTGAGCCCACGGAGAAACTCGAGACAACCTCACCATCCAGCAACACCTCAAACGCTGGCGCAGTGCCAGTGTAGATGCTGCTTAGATCAATGTATAAATCAAATGTACTCACAATTGCCAGCCTATTTAACGAATTAGTAAGAATGCTCGGGTGATCCCGCACACCTTTAATATACTTACAATTTTAGCTAAAATGTATTAAAGAATAATAAACGGCTGTTATCATGGAAATACATAAGTTATTGATTTTAAATATTAATGTGATTATCCCTAAGACATAGATACTTAAGAATTTTGAATTTAGTTCCAATCTTAAAGAAGTTGGCGATAATAAGCTTTTTCAAGTCGATGCAAATAGGAATATAGGCAGGTCTAGTTCTACAACGATTTTACAAATTAGTGGCTTAACGGGTCTAGACCCCGGCACAATTTTTACTGACGGCAACATCATCGTTTAATTAAGATGATTACCCAATAACTATTCAAGTACCCCTGTGTGAAACAAATTGACGCGTAAGCCACCATGCTGGACTGGTGCACTTAATGGCAAAAACGGCAAGGCTGTCGATTGCGCTAAAGATTTATCAGTTGTAATAATACCAATGCGCCAGCCTGCAAAGCGCTCACGCAGAACCTTTCCTAAGGTTTGATATAAAGGCAAAAGTTTATGCTTGTCTCCGATACGCCCGCCATAGGGTGGGTTTATAATAACAAGGCCTGGCGTGCTAATAGGCGGAATTATATCACTGATTGTTTGCAGTTTAAATTCTGTTAGCTCATCCACGCCTGCGCGCGCAGCATTTTCAGCACTCATTTTCACCGCGCCGTCATCGCGGTCACTCCCATAAAAATTAATGCCAGTTACCCCATGCCTTGTAACACTACGCATATTTTCCCAAGCTTGGCTGTCAAAGGTCACTAGCTTTTCAAAGGCAAAATTCCTTAACCTTCCTGGATTTAAACGTGCTGCTATTTCAGCGGCCTCAATTACAAAGGTGCCAGAACCACACATAGGGTCAAAGACAGGCTCTGTCCCTTTATAACCGCATTGCTGAAGAAAAAGCGCGGCCATATTTTCGCGCATCGGTGCTTTGTTGATAGCAGTCTTATAGCCACGTTTATGTAGTAATGCACCTGATGTGTCGATACTTAAAGTGCATCTATCATGATCAATACGCGCCATAACCGTTATCTCAGAATCTGATGAAGGCTCAACTTTTAAGATATCGCTGATTGCGCGTTCTATACGCTCAGCCGCGGCTCCCGAGTGATATATGCGTGATCTAGAACAACTCACCTCAACACGAAAAGAATGCTCAGGATTAAGGACATCACTCCACGGAACTTCTCGGGCTAGAACCTCTAGCTCCGCAAGATGTAAGACCTGAAATGACGCTATTCGTGCCAAAACGCGCGAAGCGCCGCGCACCCATAAATTAGCGCGCCATACTTCAGGCCAATCCCCCTCAATCGTGACACCACCTTTAGTCGCTTTTACCCTCTTAAACCCCTTGCCGCGCACTTCGTCGTAAAGCAAGTTTTCCAAACCTGGCGCTGTCGCAAGAAAAATTTCAAAGCTCATAATATCTTGTTAGCTCTTTCTTGGCGTTTCGAAAAGTTAATTTTAAGGGATTTTGTGAGGGAAAAAAATTGTAGCTCTTGAAGCCTGTCAAAAATATCCTTTATATAAGTTTTTTACCCACATAAAGAATTATATAAAATAATGCTGAAGATCATAAAATGGTGGAGGGAACAGGATTTGAACCTGTGTACGCTTTCGCGGGCGGAGTTACAGTCCGCTGCCATTAACCACTCGACCATCCCTCCACGGAATACCCTTTAAGCAGGCAAATTCAGATAGCATAAAAAGAGGTTTTTGCCCCTCCTGTCAAGGGGTAAGTACTTATTTTATAGAGCTAAAATTACATTTGTTAGCAACTCTTGTTATAATCAGGAGAACAAATCTAAAATATTAAGATTAGAGGTAAAAGATAGCGTTTCAAATTGGATCAGTTGGCGGGTCTGTAGAGCCAAGATTTGACTCCCCTTTTCATTTAAATCCGCAAGAATCAGGTCATCGCCCCCTGCTTGAAAGGTGTTAACGTTTTTTTGTATAAAATCGCGCCGCGTTTCAATAACGCGCAGGTCAGTTTGTATGCTGGCGCTATAGTCACGAAGGGTCTCACGCGCCTCTTGTAATTGGCCGAGTATTTTTGTCATTTCAATTTTACTGATAAAATTATCATTGGTCAGCCCAAGGCCTTCCATGCTTGCGTCCATGCCTTCGGTTTCAAGCTTACTGCGGCTATCACGGTTAAAAAGTCGTCTCTAGGGCATCATTTCGTAAAAGCTGCACACCTCTATAGCTGGCATCGATTGAAATCTCTTCTATTTGGTCAATAATTGCCAAAAAATCACGGCGATAATCCATCGCATCGCTTGAAACATTAATATCGGGATTTTGAACCAAAAGGTCGCCGCCCCATTCAATAATGTAATTCAAGTTTTGTGTAGCCGGCAAATCATTCCAACGGCCATCGGCGCGCATGTGGGCAAAGTTTTCAGGGTTTCCCGGACCAAAAAACTGATTAGGCTCACCTGCTCCCCAGTTTGTATAGGCGCCGTTTACCGCGCTTCCACCCGCCAGACCTTGCCAAAACTGCTGACCTGCCTCTGGGCCTTCCGTCCAGCGCCACTCTCCCTCTACGGCATCATCACTCCCCCCCAACCAGCTGGTAGCTGTTAACAAGTTGAAAACAAAGTCGTTTTCTTCTTGGGATGTAATTGTCGCCAAATGTCCTCTTAATTCAGGTACGCCATTAAGGCCAGCTTGAGCCGCATTATCGCGCGCCTCAAACCATCCCGCAAAATCCGTCGTATTTTGATAAAAGTTATTTGTTGATGCTAAATAAGCCTTATCTGGATTTCTATCCAGAATATACTGAATAGCCTCCGCATCAGGTATTTCATCCGTTCTGGGAAATAACTCAAGCAGCCCCTCATTCACGAGCGCTTCAGCCTGATCCACTAGCTTTAGAATGGCTTCAATACCATTATTGGCCTCTTGAAGGGTGCGCACGCTTGTTCCGATACCATCAAGGAGTGTGTTCAGATCATCTGCCTGAAAAAAGAGTGATTGACTCGCAAAGAAATTTTGGGGGGCATCGATTGCAGATTGCACATTTTTACCCGTGGCGAGCGCGAGCTGCGCACGGTTAATATCAGCAGTTGTCTGCTGAATTGTTTTTAATACGCTTAGTTGTGTTGATGATAAA
Source organism: Alphaproteobacteria bacterium (assembly GCA_009995595.1). Lineage (GTDB taxonomy): Bacteria > Pseudomonadota > Alphaproteobacteria > Micavibrionales > Micavibrionaceae. The sequence continues at coordinate 434,599 of JAACPE010000002.1, read as the reverse complement.
AGATTACCAACATTTCCTATCATAAGAATCCTTCTTACCTACGATTATTCTCATCGCACATTACAGTATGCCACAAAAGTGTTAACAAGACACTAAAATTTTAAAATGTTGTTTAAGTAAGTTACTGAATTTAAAAGGAAATATATTTAAATATATCTTAAATAGAAAAATGGCTGGGGTACTAGGATTCGAACCTAGGATGTCGATACCAAAAACCGATGCCTTACCGCTTGGCCATACCCCAACATTTATAAGTGCGGTTATTAAAAAGTGGTGCCGCAACCAGGATTCGAACCCGGGGCCTGATGATTACAAATCAACTGCTCTACCAACTGAGCTATTGCGGCGCACAATCTAAAGCTTTGACAGTATGTTCCGTCAAAGTGGCAGGAAATTAACAAAAAAATATTGGTTTGAACAGTATTTTTATTAAAAAAAATTACAATAATACAAATTGGCAATATTTTTTGATTTCTGATAAGATATTAATGTATTTTCACAAAGGGTCAAACCTGTAAATAATTGAAAGAAAAGACTTTTTAAATGTCTGACGGTAAAGCAGATGGAATGTCGGAAAAGGCTATTGGCTGGGCGCTTATATTGGGCGTCCTAGCGGTCTTTTTATGGGTTATTTACTATTTTATTCTCGAGGACGAAATTAACAATTCTCTTCGATGGCTAAGATACTGGGAGATGTGGATTGTATCCCTCTTTGTGAGTGATGACTATATGGTCACTCTTTTAAACGGTAAAACAGTCAACCTTAAAGACTGGATGGAAGCAACAAAAGCCTATCCAGTGGAAAAACTAGATGTTGGTATTTTGGCAGGTATGACATCACTTGCCCTTCTGCCCATGAAATGGTTTTTTGCGGGTGTTATTATTTTAATTGGCCTTTGGACTTACACGCGCGGACCAGGGACACAATATACAGATATTTTTAACTTAGATAGCTTTATGAATTTCCAATCTAAAGCCTTCCCTGTAATTAGCCCGTTTAACAATTTTAACCCTTCCAAAATGAAGCCGAGGCCGCCAGGCTCTCCGGTGCCTGTTGAACTTCCCTTATTTGCAGAGGCATTAGGGCCGGAAGAATGGCTCGCTTATAACCAAATCCCTGTGCCTGATGGCGTCATCAATCAAGACGCATGCTTTGACGCTTTTGCCAAACAATTAGGGCGCCGCTGGGCTGGGCCAAAGGCGCTCAAAAATTATGAAAAAATTCTTTTAGCCGCTTGCTGTTATAAGGCCGCGAGAGAACGCGTTAAAAGCGATAACTTAATGAGTAAGCTTGCCATGTGTTGGGATCATGAAAAAGGGTTCCAAATGAACAAAAATCCAGACATCTTAAAAGAAGCTAACCGTGTTTTAAAGGATAAAGAGCTTGCAGGGCCTGTTCTAAAAAACTGTAATCAACATGCCTGGACAACAACGGCTTTGCTTCGCGCCTTGCTCACAGCGCGCGAAGAGGGAGGCGTTATGGCGCCCGCACAATTTGTATGGCTGCGCGGGCATGATCGTTTGCTTTGGTACCCTCTGAATAACCTTGGGCGCCAATCGCATCACATGGAAGCCGTTGGTGCGATGGCACACTTCAAAGAAGAAAAAAGAGCCAAGCGCCCGATACCAAGGCCAAAGGTTCAAGATGCAGTAACTGCGATTGTCGACTATATGGCCGATAGCAATGCGCGCCCTATACCAACACTTGATTACAGCGCCTCCACAAAACGCGGCATCAAAAAAGTTAAGACAGCATAGAGATTTAAAAGGAATAATGATGGGATTTTTAAAAAAGAAAGACACCGCGCCTCTTGCCTCTGCGGCAATCAATGACGACTGCCTTATCGTTTCATTACCCGATGCGATTGAGCCAAAAGTCTGGCGCCTTGATTTAGAAAAAGCCAAAGACTCGTCTTTCGAGGTTAAAAAAGAAAATAAAAGTTTTGCATTAATGGTAAAAAAATCAACGCGTGCAAAACCAGACGTTATTGGTCAATTTGAGACTAAAGAAAAGGCGCTGTCCGCACTACTGATGGTTTCAGAAGCTTTAAAAACAAATAAAAGTAAATCGGCCACGCCAGTAAAAGAAAAAGAACCCAAATCAAAAAAAGAAGCACCGAACCCCGTTGCCGCCCCTGCAAATAATAGGGGGGTTGTTGCCTTACTCTCAACACTTCTTGTTATTGGGATCGTCTATTATTTTTGGACGCAATCAATGCCCTCCTCACAATCATTTGAAACACGCGCCTTAACAACCCAAGGCGCAGTTGACCCGTCACAGCCACAAACAGGTGTGCCTATGTCTGCTGATGATTTTTTACAAGGGTTTTAGTTAAGTTTAAAGGTTTATAAGGTAAGCTAAAGAATGGCTCTCGATCGGAAAAAATATGGATATGGTAAGAAGGATGTTATACGAGACATTCGTCCTCTCTATGTCCGTTTTGGGGAATCTATTGCCCAGCCTAGCTATGCCTTTGCTGTTTGCCTAATTGGCGCAATGAGTTTTTTCTTTATGCCCAAAGCCGCCGCTTATTTTGGGGATTTAATTTTTATTGGATATCTTTTTTTCTTTTGGTGGTTAAAAACAAGAGACCGCACCCTTCCCGGTAAGATGCCAGTTGGCTCTCCGTATAAAGATAAAAATAATATAGGCGCTGGTAAAAATGGGGAAGCTGAGGGGATTCTTTTTATCGGAAACGAAAAAAGAACAAAACAACAAGTTTGGTATAGTAATTCAGACGCAAGAACACATATTCTTTACCTCGGAACAACAGGCTCTGGTAAAACAGAGGGGCTCAAATCTTTTGTAACAAGCGCTTTGTCATGGGGATCTGGCTTTGTTTATATTGATGGTAAAGCCGATACCGATTTGTGGTCCTCTTTGTCATCACTTGTGCGACGTTTTGGCCGCGATGACGATCTATTAGTTTTGAACTATATGACGGGTAACTCCGATGGACGTTCACCATCAAACACCTTGAACCCGTTTTCGAGTGGCTCTGCCTCTTATTTAACACAGATGCTTGTCTCTTTGATGCCGGAGGCTGAGGGCGACAACGCGATGTGGAAAGAGCGTGCAGTTTCTCTTTTGAGCTCCGTCATGCCAGCTCTTACTTTTAAACGCGATAAACAAGATTTCCCTCTATCTGTTAACTCCATCCGTACCTATCTCGGGTTAAAATACGTTATTCGTATGTCGCGTGATGAAACGCTACCCGAAAAAATTCGTGAGGGGATTACAGGATATCTGGAAACATTGCCTGGTTATATTGAAGATGCCTTTGATGACCAAGGAAAAGAAAAGCCCCTCGGCCCTGATCAGCCAATGGTGGACACAAACACTATTCACCAGCAGCACGGTTATTTGACCATGCAGTTTACACGCGCCCTGCAATCATTGGGTGATGATTACGGTTATATTTTTGAAACAGCCTCAGCTGATATTGATATGGTTGATGTTGTCCTGAACCGCCGTATTATGATTACACTTATTCCTGCCCTTGAAAAATCAGGGGATGAAACGGCCAACCTTGGTAAAATTATTGCGGCCACAATTAAAGGGATGATGGGCTCAACCCTCGGCTCTACTTTAGAAGGGGAGAGTGCGAGCGTTATTGAGAACAAACCAACACATTCCGCGACGCCTTTTATGGTTGTCTTTGACGAGGTTGGTTATTATACCGCGCAAGGTATGGCCGTTATGGCGGCGCAAGCGCGTTCACTTGGATTTTGTCTTATCTTTTCCGCGCAGGACTTACAGGCTATGGAAAAACGCGTAAAAGAAGAAGCACGCTCTATTACAGCGAACTGTAACATTAAGATATTTGGTAAACTTCAAGACCCAACCCAAACCCGTGAGTTTTTTGAAAACCACATCGGAAAAGATTATATTGCGAAGGTTTCCAGCCTTCAGCTTTCTGGCGGTATGTCGACAGGCTCTTATCACGATACACAACAAGTGGGTATCGACACAGGAACACGTGCCGACTACGATGACTTGAAAAACATGAAAGAAGGGGAAGCGATCGTTTCTTTTGCCATGGATGTTTTAGAGTTGAATATTTTCTACTCTAACCCCGGCCATGCCAAGGCGATGCGCGTCACACGATATCTGTCATTACCGCCCCCCAATGAAACGGCTGTCAAACATTCTGACCAGATCACCAAACTGCGTGATCGCCTTGTTAGTAAAACATGGACGGCGCAAAAGGCAGATGTTGCCGTTGAAACACCGATTGAAATCACAACAATCTGCAATGGCTATAAACTAGGCGCCGAAAAATGCAGTGACGTCGTTGATCATGGCATTGTGGCTCTTGCCTCTTTGCACGCTGATAAATTCCCAACTGAGGCGCAAGAAGCCCGCAGAGAACTTATGAGCCCAGGATCAACCGCGCCACAAGCCATTAAACCTATTCCGCCCGTACAACAACCTGTTACATCCAAAATACCGCCTTTGGTCTCAAGCCCGCCACTAAATGCGCCACCGCCAACGGCCCCGCCAATGAGCTCAGCACCAATACAACCAACATTAGTGCCACCTGTGGTACAGCAACCTATGAGCGCGCCTGTAGCGCCGCCAGTAACGCCAGCGGCACAAGCGCCAATTGAAAAAGTTATCCCTTTTGGGACAATTGATCCAGAAGCAAAGAAAATTTTGACCGAAGCAGGCGCAGGATTAAAACAATCTTTATTCCAATCTGGCAATGATGGTTTTATTGATGCCGCAGAATAAAACTAAACAAGATAACGCCCAATCTGGTAACGTTTTTGTCATCATCTTTATTGCCGTCGTTCTCTTTGGCGCTCTGGGCTATACTTTTTCAAAAAGCGCTAATAAAGGAACGGGGAACCTCACTAAACAACAGGCGAAAATTGCTGCCCAAAATTTGATTGAATACTCAAATTTAGTAGAAGCTGCAATTGGACGTGTAAGAAGAAATGGCTGCGCAGAATCACAAATAAGTTTTGAAAACTCCGTTGAAGGTGGTTACAGTAATTCTGGATCTCCTGCAAATTTCTCTTGCCATATCTTTAATGATAATGGGGGTAAAATTAACTTTAAAGTGTTTCCAAAAAGCTACTATGACCCTAATTTTTCAACATTGACTCATTTTGATGGCTGGCTAACATCAGGAAAACCTGTGTTTTTCAACGGCACATGCGTACAAAATATTGGGCAAAATTGCCCTGAAACTGGTCCTGAAAGAAGACTATATTCTGAATTATTACTATATCATTTTTACATTAACAAAGATATTTGCATTCAAATCAACAATCTACTTGGTGTTGATAACCAACCTAGTGGCGATCCCCCAAAGGCCTCCAGCCGATTTGCATCAACCTCATCTTCAAAATATCGCGGAAGTTTTACACCATTCGTGCATGGTATGTCCCCAGGTAGCTATACAAATGGAAAATACAGCTATTGCGTTGAAGGATCTAATACAGGTTTTCCTAGTTATGGTTACCATTACTACCATACATTATTAGCGCGATAAAAGGGACAGGATAGGAATTGACAGATTCTGCAAATCAGAGTCTAATGATGTTTAATTAATCGCAAACGTCATTGCGAGCTCAGCAAAGCAGTCTTTTTAACAGGTCACCTCTATAGATTGCCGTGTCAGCCATTCGGCCTCCTCACAATGACAAAAACAGGAATCGTCTCAAATGGCACGCCAGGCCCGCATCACTCTTGATTATACCCCCCACCACATCACGCAACGTGGCAATCGCGGTGAGCCTGTTTTTTTTGAAAAAGGGGACTTTCAGGCCTATTTGGATTTATTAAAAGAGCAATGTGAGCGCTTTGACATTAAAATCGCAAGCTATTGCCTCATGCCAAACCAAATCCATTTGCTTGCTGTGCCCAAGGACTCTGATCTTTTGGCGCGCGCTATTGGTGAAACTCATCGGCGTTATACCAACATGATTAATAAGCGCAATGAGTGGCGCGGCCATCTTTTTCAAGACCGTTTTTTCTCTTATGTCTGTGATGATGAGCACTCCCTTAGAGCGCTTCGGTTTATCGAGACCATGCCCGTCACTTCAAAAATTGCCCCAAAGCCAGAAAGCTACCTTTGGAGCAGTGCAAAAAACCGTATCAAAATAATAAATGATCCTTTTTTAACCCCCCTACCGCAATTCACAAATGTTCATAATTGGGATGAGTTTTTAAACCGCCCTATGGAAGCGGCAGAGCTTAAAGATATTCAAACCCATCTTCAGACAGGAAGGCCGCGCGGCACAGATACATTTCTTGATAAGTTAGAATTAAAACTCGGGAAAAAAGTGCGCCCTCAAAAACGCGGACGCAAAGCTCGTATCGCCAAAAAACCAAAGCCAGAGGAACCTACTGGCCAGTCGCGCCAATATATTCCTTATCACATCCGCGTTGGTGCATAGATACCCAAAAGCTCTAATATTTTTTCAAGCTGCGCTACCGTCATTTCACACAGCTTCAGACGGCTTACTTTAAGCGCTTCGTCTGCTTCTGACAAAATATGACAGTTACCGTAAAACGAGCTGAAGGCCTGAGCCATTTTAAAAACATACTCACAAAGATGATGCGGCGCATATCCATTAATCGAAAGCTGCAAGGCCTCGGGAAACTGCGTCATCAAAAGCAATAATTCACGATTACCTTCCTCAACAATTAACTCACCTTCAAGGGTAATGCCTGCATCACGCGCCTTATTCAAAAGCGACTTAATCCGCACCGCTTGATAGAGGAGATAAGGGCCGGTTTTACCCTCAAAGCTTGTTAAGCGGTCAAGATCAAAAACATAATCAGCTTGGCGTTGGTTTTGTAAATCGGCAAATTTAATGGCTGCAATCGCAACCTTGTGCGCGACATCGCTACGCTCATGCGCGTCCATATCCGCCGCCAAGTTTGCCTCATCAAGGCGCGCATACGCTTTGTCTGTTGCCATTTGTATAAGATCTTCAAGGCGCATGACCCCACCTTCGCGGGTTTTAAAGGGCTTGCCATCTTTACCGTTCATCGTACCAAAACCCGCATGCGTGAGTTCGGTATGATCATTTACTATGTCTGCTTTGCGAACGGCGCGAAACACTTGTTCAAAATGGAGCGCTTGGCGTTGATCAACGACATAGACCATCTTACTCGGATTATAGAGTTTCACGCGCTCAACAATGGTCGCGCAATCGGTAGTGCCATACATGACCGCACCATCGCGTTTGTACAAAATCATAGGCGGAATTTTCTTGTTATCGTCTTCATCAACGACATGAACAACAAGCGCGCCGTCACTTTCCTCAGCGATACCTTTGGTCTTCATCTCCTCAACCATGGGGGCAATATAATCATGCACATCGGCTTCACCCTTCCATAGATCAAAATGGACACCAAGACGGGCATAAGTTTCCTTCATCCCTGCAACAGATACATCACGGATTTTTTCCCAAATCCCGTAATAGGGCTGCTCTCTATTTTGTAATTTTACGGTCGCCTCTAATGCCTCAGCCTTTAAGCTTGCGTTTTCTTTTGCCTCACCTGAGGCCTTAGGATAGCGCGCCGCCATATCTTCCATCAAGGCATGAACAGAGGCGGCGTCATTTATATCTGTCTCTAAAACAAGATGGGCCTCATCCAGACGCAAATAATCGGCAATCAGCATACCCATATGCGTGCCCCAATCACCCATATGCACATCACCAAGGACATCATATCCCGCAAATAACATGATACGACGCACGGAATCGCCAATAATTGCGGCGCGTAAATGCCCAACATGCATTGCCTTAGCAATATTCGGGCCGCCATAATCAAGCACAACTTTTTCAGAAGGCGAAATCGCTGTCACGCCAAAATTTTGGCTGCCCTCTATATGAGATTTTAAAAAATCATCCGTGATATTAAGGTTAATAAACCCTGGACCCGCGATTTCTAATTTTGAGAACGCGGCGTTACCTTCAAGCGCATCAAGGATATTCTGTGCCACTTCACGCGGGTTTTTCTTCGCCTGTTTCGCCGCCGCCATCGCGCCATTGCATTGATATTGCGCCAAATCAGGACGATCAGAAACACGAACAAGCCCTAGCTCTTTAGCAAGCCCCTGCCCCTCAAACGCCGCCCCAACAAGAGCCGATAATTTTTGTGTGAGTGATGTCATATTAATTTTTAGTAACGATTATTCCTTAACAAATGGAAACTATATTATGAATTAAAATTTTAGACTGAATAAAACTTATTTAAAGGTTTGTACAATTGCTATGTATATTAATACGGTTATAACAACTGATATCAAACCTATTAACAAGCTCAAATCTTGCCTGATATGAATAATACTCCACTTTAATTGCTTATCTGTTGGGGAAGAGTGGCGTTCGTTCTCTTTTTCTTGATCAGAAAAATGGTCAGTAAACGCTTCATTTATCTTTGACAGTACAAAATAAAATATTAAAAGGGAAGCTATCAAAGCCCCTAAACCAAGCAGCAAATTATAAACCATAACTAAGCATCAACCGCCGCTTTGAGGGCGTTCTCCTGAATGAAGTCACGGCGGGGCTCGACGACGTCGCCCATGAGGGTCGCGAAAAGCTCTGATGCTTTCTCGGCGTCTTTCACGGTGACTTGCAACAAAACGCGCGCCTCTGGATCAAGAGTGGTTTCCCAAAGCTGTTCTGGGTTCATTTCCCCAAGACCCTTATAGCGCTGCATTTGAAGGCCTTTTTTCCCCTGCTCAAGCACAGATTTAAAAAAGCCAACAGGGCCGCTCATCTTGGCGATAGTTTTGTCACCAACAATAATCTCCGCCCCTTCAAGGAAGTTTTCTTCAAGCATTTTATGGGCTTTATTCAAATTACGCGCTTCGGCTGAACGGATTTGTTCTGCGCTGATACGCGCTTGTTCACTCACGCCGCGTATTGTGCGGCTAAGGACATAACCGCCCACGGGTGTAAACTCACCTTTCCATGTCTTCTCATTTTTCATGGCAATACCATTTAAACGATCCGCCAAATGATCAGCAAATTTTTGACCAAGCACCGCATCTTCCAAAATTGTTTTATTAAACGCACCAATAATCGCGGCCTGCTCGATCAGGCTTTGATTAGGGGTTTTGCGCATTAATGCCTCGATTGAGCCACGAACATTTCGAATAGAAAACAAAAGATCCCGCAGATCATTGCCCGCACGCTCCACACCGCTTGAGGCACGAAGCTTAAGGTCAGAAAGCGCCGCATCAATAAGATAGGCCTCCATTTCAGCATCATCTTTTAAATAGGTTTCGCCGCTATTGCCGCGCTTTACTTTATAAAGGGGTGGTTGAGCAATATAGAGATAGCCGCGCTCGATTAATTGCGGGGTATAACGGAAAAAGAAAGTAAGCAGGAGCGTGCGAATATGCGATCCGTCAACGTCCGCATCGGTCATGATAACAATTTTATGATAGCGCACCTTGTCGACATCAAATTCTTCCGGCCCAATGCCAGTGCCCAGAGCGGTGATAAGCGTTCCCACTTGTTCAGAGGCCAACATTTTATCAAAACGCGCCCGCTCCGTATTTAAAATTTTACCGCGTAATGGCAAGATAGCTTGAGTCTTACGGCTGCGCGCCTGTTTTGCAGAACCGCCCGCAGAATCTCCCTCAACAATAAATATTTCAGAATCAGCAGGATCTTTTGATTGGCAATCAGCAAGCTTTCCAGGAAGATTGGAAATATCCATCACCCCTTTACGGCGTGTTAAATCACGCGCTCTACGCGCAGCCTCTCGGGCGCTTGCAGCTTCAACAATTTTACTGACTATAATTTTGGCTTCGGTTGGATTTTCTTCGAACCACGTTCCCAAATATTCATTCATTGCCGCCTCAACAACAGGGCGCACTTCTGAAGAAACAAGCTTATCTTTTGTTTGCGATGAAAATTTAGGGTCAGGCACTTTGACAGAGAGCACACAAGTCATTCCCTCGCGCATATCATCGCCCGTCATCTTAATTTTTTCTTTTTTCGTGATTCCTTTTTCATCGGCATATTTTGTAATCACGCGTGTAAGCGCCGAGCGAAAACCCTGTAAATGCGTTCCACCATCGCGTTGAGGAATATTATTAGTAAAACAGAGCATCTTTTCATGATAAGCATCTGTCCATTCCATAGATACTTCAACAGTAATTCCGTTTGCATCATCCGAGGCATTAATAGAAATAGGCTCTTTTAAGAGTGATTTTTTAGAGCGGTTTAGGTATTGAACAAAGCTCTCGATACCACCTTCATAATGAAGATGCGTTACACGTGGCTCTTCCCCGCGATCATCGGTCAGATAAATATTAACGCCAGAGTTCAAAAACGCCAATTCACGCAAGCGATCTTCGAGCGTTTCAAAATCAAACTCGACATTTGTAAATGTCTCGGTGGATGGCAAAAAGGTGATGGACGTTCCATTACGTTCGCCTTTTTCCAAATTACGAACAGGCTTTAAATCCTCCCCTGCATCACCATGCGTAAAGCGCATCGTCCATTCTTTACCTTCACGGCGAATTGTCAGATCAAGAAATTCAGAGAGTGCGTTCACAACCGACACACCCACACCATGTAAACCACCAGATACTTTATAAGAGTTTTGGTCAAATTTACCGCCAGCGTGAAGCTGTGTCATGATCACTTGCGCCGCAGAGACTTTTTCCTCTGGGTGCTCATCAACAGGAATACCGCGACCATTATCTTTTACAGTGACCGACCCATCGGCATTTAAAATTACATCAACACGGTCACAATGACCCGCTAAGCTCTCATCAATCGCGTTATCGACGACTTCATAAACCATATGATGCAGGCCAGACCCATCATCCGTATCACCAATATACATACCCGGACGCTTACGCACCGCATCAAGGCCACGCAAAACTTTAATCGAATCCGCGCCGTAATTGGCGGCGTTTTTGTCGATATCCTCTTGTGATTGTACTATCTTTTCTGAAGTCATTTTTTCGGCTGCTTTACCCATGTTTAAATCATCCAATATTGGTGAAAAAGCGCAGAATTCTGCGGCTATAAGTTAATGCATATTTATAGCATTGCCCCCAGATAATGGACAGGAAAAAACCAATCTTTTTCACAAATATAATGCAGTAATTTCAAAGACTTAGGATATATTCTCCATTGGCTCTACCGTAGCTGAGTCTACTTTAAAAAACTGCGCCTTTTGGGCAATAGAATCAAAAAGGGAAACATCTGTTCCCGTCATCCAAACCTGCCCACCTAGTGCAATAAGGATATCAAATAAAGCCGCACGCCGCGCTTCATCAAGATGCGCCGCTACCTCGTCTAATAACAAAATAGGTGCAGCCCCTCGCTCCGCCGCCATTAAACGGCCATGGGCAATAATGATGGTAATCAAAAGTGCCTTTTGCTCCCCTGTTGAACAATGGGCGGCAGGCATATTTTTGGCGATATATGTCACCGCCATATCCGATTTATGAGGCCCTGTTGCTGCACCTCCTGCCCGACAATCCCTAGCACGCGATTGCTCTAACTGATAAGCAAACATCTCCTCAACCTCAATTGCGGGTAATTTTTGGAGCAATTCTTCAATTGTTCCTTGAATAATAATTTTTGCCTTAGGAAAAAATGCCTCCTCAGCCTCATCCACTTTATCGCAGGACTGCGCAAGTTTTACAGTGAAATCAAGACGTGCCGCGACAATCGCAATGCCCGTTTCTGCCATTTGCAGCTCTAATGACTTAATCCAAGCAGGATCAGCGCCTCCTTCTTGTAATAATTTTGAACGCTGGCGCATCGCATTTTCATAGCGTGCAACCCGGCCAGCATGTCCCGCATCAAAAGCAAAAACAAGGCGATCAAAAAAGCGGCGGCGTGTTCCCGCGCCCTCAATAAACAAACGATCCATTTGCGGCGTCAGCCAAATACAAGCGATAAAATCAGAGAGTGCATTTTGTGATTTCGCATCAGCGCCATTAATCCGAATAACACGCTTATCCTTAAGCGCCTCATATCCCGTTCCAAGTTTCACAGGACCAGCGCGTGTTTCGCAAACGCCATAAACGCCCCAAGCACTGTTACTTTCACGCCTTTGCAGATCACTTGTCTTGGCACTGCGAAGGCCGCGACCAGGCGAAAGCATGGAAACCGCCTCCAGCACATTGGTCTTTCCAGCCCCATTCGCCCCGTAAAGCACAATCAACCCAGAAGAAAGGCCGTCTAAAACGGCCTTTTCATAGCATCTAAAATGCCCAATCTTTAATTGTGAGAGATAAGACACGCCTGATGATTATACGCGTAGCGGCATAAGCACATAAAGCGCTGACCCATCACTAGTATCTTCGATAATCGTCGGGGACGCCCCGTCCGCTAATGTTAAGCGGCAACCATCTCCTTCAATTTGTGATGTAATATCCATCAAATAACGGGCGTTAAAGCCAATCTCGATGTTATCATTTCCATTAATCTCAAGATCCTCTGTCGCACTACCCGCATCAGGCGTGCTCGCGGAAAGTGTCATAGTTTTGCCCGCAAAGGTAATTTTGACAGCGCGTGATTTTCCATCGGAAATAGTCGACACACGATCAATCGCAGAGCTAAACGCCTTGGGATTAAGCTCAACAATCTTGTCATTTCCCTGTGGGATAACGCGTTGGTAATCAGGGAATGTTCCATCAATGAGTTTCGATGTCAGGACAATATGATCAAAGGTAAAGCGTATTTTGCTCTCAGACATCGTAATTTGGATCGAATCGCCCGCTTCTTCGATAAGCTTACGAAGCTCAGCAACAGCCTTACGCGGCACAATAACGCCCGGCATTTCAGCAGCCCCATCAGGCAATGGCATTTCAAAACGCGCCAAACGGTGACCATCTGTTGCAACAGCGCGAAGGACTTTGACACCCTCTTTGTCTGAAGCATGAATGTAAATACCATTTAAGTAATAACGTGTTTCTTCTGTGCTCATCGCAAAACGCGTGCGATCAATGAGCGCGCGTAAATCATTTGAAGGAATTGAGAAAGATACAGGGAGTTCGCCCTGTCCAATTTCAGGAAAATCAGCAACAGGGAGACAAGCCAATTTAAAGTTAGATCGACCAGATTTAATACTCATCTGGTTACCGCCCTGATCAAGGGTCAATTCAACCTGCGCGTCATCACCAAGCTTTTTAACAATATCAAATAATGTTCCCGCAGGGACAGTTGTCGCGCCTGGCTCAATGACCTGCGCCGCAACAGCTTCGTTTATTTCCATATCCATATCAGTGGTGGCAAGCGATAAAACACCATCATCAGCCTTCATCAAGACATTCGAAAGAATCGGTATCGTATTGCGTTTCTCAACAGCGCTTTGAACGTGGTTCAAGCAACGTAACAGGGCTGTGCGGTCTATACTAAGCTTCATGATAAAGGTTCCATAATTAATCTGTTTATATTATTACTGAATATACGCTCAATATATCACAGACACTAGGCACACCAACCTTTTTATTGCTTTTTACCCCATTGTTTTCCCCAATAACGCATAAAAAATGGGGCTCCTTATTTTAAAAGAAGCCCCATTATAACCTTAGGAGATTTAAAGGTATTCAAATAAGCAGAATTAACCCGTCAAGCCGCGGCGGATTAGCTCCACATCTTGTGCGAAAGATGGATCTTCGCCCGTCAGTTCTTCAATCTTACGCACAGCATGCATAACCGTTGTATGGTCACGCCCACCAAACTTACGTCCAATTTCCGGCAATGAACGTGCTGTCAGCTGTTTAGCAAGGTACATTGCCACCTGACGCGGACGCGCTACTTGACGGGCTCTGCGCGCTGAATGCATATCAGAAAGGCGGATATTATAATGTTCTGCCACTTTGCGCTGTATTTCATCAATTGTGATACGGCGATCATGCGAACGAAGGAGGTCCTGGAGAACATCCTGTGTGCTCTCAAGCGTTATGGGGTTTTTAGACACTTCAGCATGGGCCACGATACGGTTCAAAGCACCCTCAAGCTCACGAATGTTAGAAGTCACCTTCAATGCCAAGAACTCAAGCACAGCGTCTGGCATCTCTACTTGTAGCTGCTCACGCTTGGTTTTAACAATACCAAGACGAAGGTCGTATGTTGATGGTTGAATATCAGCAACCAAACCCCATGCAAGACGCGATCTTAAACGCTCATCTAAACCAGTGAGGTCACTCGGCGCCTTATCAGCAGAAATAATAATTTGTTTATTTTGATCAACTAGCGCATTGAACGTATGGAAGAATTCTTCTTGTGTTGATTCCTTACCTGCGATGAATTGAATATCATCAATCATAAGAACGTCTACTGATCGGAAAAATTCTTTAAACGCCATTGTCTCATTCGAGCGTAATGCTTTCACAAACTGATACATAAATTTTTCAGCTGAAAGATACATCACTTGTTTCTCAGGAGATTGATCCCCAATAGTACGGGCAATAGCATGCATCAAATGTGTTTTACCTAAACCAACACCGCCGTAAATAAAGAGCGGGTTAAACGGAACAGTTGCGCTTTCAACAACACGGCGCGCCGCAGCATGCGCTAGCGCATTTGGCTTACCCACGACGAAACTATCGAATGTGAAACGCTCATCCAGGGGAGAGGCAATTTCAAATTGATCCGCTTTTGGAGTTTTATTTTCATTTGATTTTTTATTCTTTTCAGAATCACTTTCATCCGAGAAAATAGCGCCTTGCACAACAACAATTTCAAGACGCTTAATACTCGGGTCTTTCTCAACACACATTTCTAACATACGTTTTGAATAGTGCGTTCCAATCCAATCTTTCATAAACCGTGTTGGCACTGACACCTCTAAAGTGCCGTGATAACATGCCTGCAACGTTAAAGGCTTAAGCCAGCTGCGAAATACCGCTTCACCAAATTCACCACGAAGGGCCTTATAGACATCCTTCCAAACACTCATAATCTCTTTTGATGGTGCTAGCGTTTGGGCACTGTAATCAACACCATCTGATGAATTTGTCGTAACGGTTTTGTCCGCACTTATTTTAGGCATATTATTTTTCTCCACTCATAATATAAAATTAAACATGTATTTTGTTGGCAAAAGGCAATAAAAAAGGGTTTGCAAAAGCATAAGCTTTTACATGGCATTGTCTTTAATCAACGATTTAAAAAAGGTTTGGATTAAATTTCATCTAACGAGTGCAGATGTAAAATTAAATCGTGTCCTCTAACTCTCACTTTAAAAAAGTGCACTTTTTACAAAAGCAATTGCGGCAAAAATTGCCACGAGGAGTTTTCCCCCAAAAAGCTACTCCAAAATTCTTAAAACTAAAATTTGTTGTTAGCAACTTAAAAATGAACCTAAACAGATTTTTTTTATTAGGCAATGGGGATAAAAACAGAACATGAAAAAAAGAAAGATTCATTCGTTTTTATCAAAAATAGAAATGTCCTTGGTGTGAAGAATTTTAAACGAACGGCATTAAAACAAAAAAGCTGACAAACAATGTTTATCAGCTTTTTATAAATTATTTTTTTGTTTAGAAAAAATTAAAGTTGTTTAAAAAACTAACCTTTAATTCTTTTGATCGCTGCACTTAAACGTGACAGTTTTCTGCCTGCCGTATTTTTATGAATTAGCCCTTTTGCAACACCGCGCAGAATTTCTGGCTGCGCATTTTTAAGTGCCACTTGAGCATCTGTTGCATTACCATCAGCAATAGCCATTTCGATCTTTTTGATGAATGTACGAATACGGTTACGTCGCGCACCATTAATGACGGCACGGCGATCATTACGACGAATACGGGTTTTGGCGGAAGCATGATTTGCCATTTTATTTTTCCAATACGTTTTATAGTTATTCTTTTTTATTTTATAAAGCGCCTATTTGCGCTGCCTCAAACACCTTGAGATTGCAGTGTTTTACGGAGGTAAAGCCCAATTGTCAAGGACATTTGGCGGAAATTTAGGGCAAAAATGGACTCAAACCCATCGCCCTCACCAAAAAGCCCTATTATTTGAGGATTTTAGTGGGATTGAGGGAAAACGTTACCAACCACCCTTCACCCATCCAATCGCGGCTTATTGTAAGAATTTCGCCCTCACGGACATAAACGCCCTCTGCTTGCCGGCTCCAGCCAAATTCAGGCAAAACTTTATTATAAAAGGCGTAGACCTCTGATATATCTTTACTTTCATAAGTTGCCGTTACACTGGCGACACGCCCCTCCATTTTATCGTAAGAAAGTGCCATTTCAGGCAATTCGCTCAATCCGTTCATAACAGGCACATCATACAAAGTTTGAAAAAAAACTGTCTGCGCCTGTGTACTTATTGGCATCAGCAGTAAACCGAATAGCAAAATAACCCTGCATAACTGTTTCATTTTTTTACCGTTTCTGACAAGTACTACAAAAAAAAGTTGAGCGCCCCGATTGCACAATACGTTGAATTGGCTTTTTAGAGGCACAAATTTTACAAACCTGCCCCTCTCTATCATAAACTAAAAAGGAATGCTGAAAATAGCCTAATTCCCCACTGGCTTGGCGATAATCTCTTAAAGAGCTGCCCCCCGCATCAATTGCCCGTTTGAGAACATTCTTAATTTTCTGTGTTAAAACCTCAAGCCGCGCGAGGGAGATACTGCCCGCCGCAGCTTGTGGGCTAATACCTGCCTCATAGAGCGCTTCACACGCGTATATATTCCCAAGTCCCACGACAACGCGCTGATCCAATAGCGCTTGCTTTATAGAGGTCGTCTTACCCTTTAACCGAGCCTGTAAAACGGGGGCATTAAAATCATTACCCAAAGGCTCTGGCCCCATATCTTTAAAAGCCTTATGGATTTCAAATTCGCCGTTTTTAACAAAAAAGATCATGCCAAAACGGCGCGGATCATTGTAAATAATTTGAGTTTTATCAGCCATGGTTAAAATAATGTGATCATGCTTTTGCGGCTTATAATCCCTATTTGTTTCAATCAAAATACGCCCCGACATGCCCAAATGGATAACAAGCACATGGCTTTGATCTGTATGGATAAGAATATACTTCGCACGGCGCGTCATATTGAGAACGCGCGCCCCCTCTAGGACAGATTTGATATTTTTTGGGAAAGGAACACGTAAATCTGGGCGGCGTTTATTAACGAAAGCTATCTTTTGACCTACCATGGCGGGCTCTAACCCCCGCATCACGGTTTCAACTTCGGGGAGCTCTGGCATTATTCAGCCACAGGCGCAGCGCCATAACGCGCAATAACTTGCTCTGGCGTAAATTTATTCTTTGGTACTAAAAAATCAGGCATATCAGCCTTATAAATTTTCCATGTCCATCCTTCAAGGCGGAAAAAAACCAGAACTTGAGAGATTGATTCATTTAAAGTCGTAATCTCCCCGCTCCCCTGCTTCTTGGGATACCCCATCATCACAGAAAACCGAAAAGGACCATCAAATGCAAAATCACGCACAAAATCTTTTGCTTCATACTCTGGGAAATAGCGCTCTTTCATACTAAAAAGTGGCTCAATAAATTCTGGTTGAGCGTAATGGTCTACGATTGATAGATCATTTACCTTACCCTGCAAGCGTTCTTTCACGGTGCTCGCCAGCGCATCAAACTGAACACGATCTTCAAGCGCATTTGCATCACGCTCATCAATAGCCGTAATAATATCGTTCATGACACGATCACGCGAATACACATTCAAAAGGGCATATGCGCCCACATAGACAACACATATTAAGAAAACGCCAAGAAGGTAAGTCATAAAATTCATAAACATGAGCCTAGAACATTTTACGATGAACGCCAAATAAGAAAAAAACGAAACACACTAAAAATAGTTATTGAAAATTTTGTGAAATTTTGTATCCTGTATTTGTATTAAGAAAAGATCTCGATCTTTACCAACCTGCCGACCCATTATGGAAGGGGCAAGGTGGTTTCTCAAATTAAAGAGAAATGCGGTCATGAATGGCAATCATACCTTGGGTCATCTGAAACGGCGATCCAAACAGGGTCGCTTTTTTTATGCCTCATTAAAATTAAAGTCTTTTCCTGATGCGCTTAAAACGCAAACGCCCAAGGAGAGCTATAATGTCATACAATTATCTTAAAAATCCCAGCCTTATGAACGTCTTTTACGTTGCCACCTATTTGGGCCGCAATATTTTTGAAGAAAAAACGAAATTAAAACGCTGGAGAGAACGATGTCCAAACTAAGTTTAATACCGCGTGTACCAACAGCCCCGTTATTTGGTTTAAAATGCAAGGTGCAAATACTCTCAGCAAAAGATTTGAGTGGGCTTTTAGGGACATAACACCAGAAAACCGTGACCGCTATATCGCAAAGGCCAGAGATTGGAGTTGGGAGTTAGCACAGAAATTAATTGCTAATGACCTGACATCACATGATCAGGTAAGAGCATCACTACATCACTAATGGCAAAAATAAATCCCACACTATGGGAAAACCAAGATTTGAATCTTAATATCAAACAAAAAGGCCGAGAATTTCTCCTCGGCCTTTTTTAATTCTTTTGTATGAAGCGTGAGCTTAGAAGCCCATACCGCCCATTCCACCCATACCGCCCATGTCAGGCATAGCAGGGATATCTTTATCATCTTGAGGCATATCAGTGATAACCGCTTCAGTTGTGATCATAAGACCTGCAACTGACGCCGCATCTTGAAGAGCAATACGCACAACCTTCACAGGATCAATGATACCTGCTTTGATCATGTCGACATAATTGTCGTTTTGCGCATCAAAACCATGGTTAGTGTCTTTTTGCTCAAGCAATTTACCAACAACGATTGACCCTTCAGCGCCCGCATTCTGGACGATCTGACGGATTGGTGCTTGTAGGGCACGGCGGATGATCTCAATACCAACTTGTTGGTCTTCGTTCTCAACCTTCATACCATCCAGCGCACGTGATGCATAAAGAAGAGCAGTACCACCACCAGCAATAATGCCTTCTTCAACAGCGGCGCGTGTTGCATGCATTGCATCATCAACGCGGTCTTTGCGTTCTTTCACTTCAACTTCTGTTGCGCCGCCAATACGAAGGACAGCAACGCCGCCTGCGAGTTTAGCCAAACGCTCTTGAAGTTTTTCCTTGTCGTAATCTGAAGATGTTTCTTCGATTTGTGCGCGGATTTGCTTCACACGACCGTCAATACCAGCTTTATCACCAGCACCGTCAATGATCGTTGTGGCTTCTTTTGTGATTTGAACTTTCTTGGCTGTTCCAAGCATATCCAACGTCACATTCTCAAGCTTGATACCAAGGTCTTCTGAGACAACTTGACCACCTGTTAAGATTGCCATGTCTTCCATCATCGCCTTACGACGATCACCAAAGCCAGGGGCCTTAACAGCCGCAACTTTTAAGCCGCCGCGTAGTTTGTTGACAACCAATGTAGCAAGCGCTTCACCTTCAATGTCTTCAGCAATAATCAAAAGTGGACGACCAGATTGTACGACCGCTTCAAGAACAGGAAGCATTGATTGGAGATTGCCCAATTTTGCTTCATGGAAAAGAATGAATGGGTTTTCAAGCTCACAAGTCATCTTGTCGCCATTTGTCACAAAGTAAGGTGACAAGTAACCACGATCAAACTGCATGCCTTCTACAACTTCAAGTTCGTTATGAAGTGATTTTGCTTCTTCAACAGAAATAACACCTTCATTACCAACTTTATCCATTGCTTCTGCAAGCATCGAACCAATTTCAATGTCACCATTAGCAGAGATCGTACCAACTTGCTTGATCTCTTCATTAGTTTTAACATCTTTGGCACGTTTTTTAAGGTCTGCAACAACTGCAATCACAGCTGCTTCAATACCGCGTTTAAGGTCCATTGGGTTGCGGCCCGCAGAAACAGCTTTCATGCCTTCGCGGCAAATCGCTTGCGCCAAAACAGTTGCTGTTGTTGTACCATCACCAGCATGTTCAACAGCTTTTGAAGCTACTTCACGAATAAGCTGCGCACCAACATTTTGGCGTGGGTTTTTTAAGGTAATTTCTTTTGCGACAGATACACCGTCTTTGGTAGTACGCGGCGCACCGAATGATTTTTGGATCACAACATTACGACCTTTTGGTCCCAATGTTACTTTGACGGCATTGGCAATAATATCAACGCCTTTCATCATTTCATCACGAGCATCCTCGTTAAATTTTACATCTTTAGCTGACATTGGTTTTTCTCCTTTAAATGTCTAATTTGGTTAATTTAATTAAGCAGCAATGACGCCGATAATATCGGACTCTTTCATTACCATAAGCTCTTCACCGTTGACTTGTACTTCTGTACCAGCCCATTTTGAGAAAATGACGCGGTCGCCTTTTTTGACATCAAGCGGACGGACATCACCATTGTCGTTTACATGTCCCGTTCCAACGGCAACAATTTCACCTTCCATCGGTTTTTCTTTCGCTGTATCTGGAATAATAATTCCACCAGCGGTTTTGGCTTCCTGCTCTATGCGGCGAAGCAATACTCTATCGTGCAAAGGACGAAATTTCATATCTGGTCTCCTTTTAAGACTTTGATTTGATTAAATTATCTAACACCTCACCATGAGCGTGTTAGCACTCCCAATAAGAGAGTGCTAAATCTATACGCTTTTCTATTTTTAATTTCAAGATATTTTGTGTTAAAATGAAGCAATGAGTGGGAATAAAACCTATAGTCCAAAAGAGTTAGAGCTTCAGTTAATGGGCTTTCGCCTGACGACAGCACAAATCTTCTATCACATGCCTGATTGCCCTTCTTTGCTCCAAGAATTCATTTGGCAAAACTATGATATTGCGCCCAAATTTCCTAAACTTTATGGCTTTTTACATTTTTGGGAGAAAAAGATCGAAGGCTCACTCCATTCAGTCTACATCGCAAAAAAAGAACTTATCGGCCCGAATTCACGCCGAGTCGTCGATGTTGAACTCACTCTGCAGTAGTTAAATCTCCGTCCCTGGAGCAATCGTGACCTTTAGCCCATCTAGTGCCTCAGACATTAATATCTGACAAGATAGGCGTGAGTTATCTCGCACTTCCATGGCCTCATCAAGCATGTCTTCTTCGTCTTCGCGCATTTCAAACAGCTTACCAATCCATTCTTCGGACACGTACACATGACAGGTCGCACAGCAACAGGCACCACCGCATTCGGCCTTTAAAGGCAGACCATAATCTTTAATAATCTCCATTACGCGCCATCCCTCTAACGCCTCAAGCTCATGCTCTATACCATCAGGATCTGTCACAAATATTTTCATAACTTACCCCCTTTTTGCTGACCATTAAATAATTGCAACATGACAAAGGTAAATCCCGCTGTGCAAATCAAATTTTTGACTGTATCGAGCAGGACGCGAATAAGCCCCGCTGCGTAATTTACATGCTCTCCATTACCTTGAAAAGAAACCAAAGACATGAATACTTGCATAATGAAAATTGTCGGTAAAAAGCAAAGCACCCATAAGGCAATAAAACGAAGCGACATCATAAACCCGCGTGTTTTATGAATATAAGGCATTAAGCCTGCATCACTGGCAAGGGGTATGTAAAGCCACACATATTTAAACACTACAATCATGAGCACAAACATCATCGTTATTATAAATGCGTTTTGCGGCGGTAGTGCATTAGGGTCAACAGCTTCACCTGCCAACATTTCAGGTGGTACAAAGTTTGTGAACGTCTGAAAATAAAGCGCCATCGCCATGTTAATCAGAACAAAGCCAAGAATTCCCGCAACAAGCGGACGCCCGCGCCGTTTTGCTGTTTTTAGATCCTGAGCTTGATTGCCGGTCATCATCATCGGCCAGCGTTGTCCCTTGGTCATAAGCGCAACAAAATGACACAACATCCAACCTTCGGCGAAATAAGCTGGCAACATAAATAGGCTGAGGCGGATAATACTATTTGAATCATCAAAATGTACCGCTGCAAAAAAACAGAGTAGTTTAATAATAAGCGGCACAAAAGCTAGCTTTAGAAGATAATGGCGCTCTTGCCAGACAATTTTATAGGCATATTGCGCGGCGTCGATGATATTTAAAGGAAGCATCTGGCTAACTTAGGCGGCTTTCTCATTCACGCCAAGTTTTTCTTGCAAGTTCGTGGACGAAGTTGTGTATTGAAACCGCAATTTACGATCAGGATAGACATACCTAAAGGCTTGCTGCGCCATCAATGCACCCTCGTGAAAACCTGAGAGGATAAGCTTTAGCTTACCAGGGTAAGTATTAATATCTCCGATTGAGAAAATTCCCTGCGTGCTCGTTTCAAATTTCTCTGTATCAACGGGAATAAGGTTTTCATTCAGGTTAAGGCCAAAATCTGCAATCGGACCAAGCTTCATAGTCAAACCATAAAACGCAAGCAAGGTGTCGCACTCTACCTGAAACGGCTCGCCCTCTTTGGGTGCAACAGTCACACTCTCTAATTGTCCATTATGACCATGAAGTTCTTTAATATCGCCAATATGAAGCTTCATTTTCTCAGCCTCAACCAAATGGCGCATTTTTGAAACGCTATCAGGGGCGGCGCGAAAATCATCACGGCGATGAACAAGGGCAAGCTTTGAAGCCAAAGGCTGCAAATTTAAAGTCCAATCCAGCGCAGAATCGCCGCCCCCCGCAATTAATAAATTCTTACCGCGAAACTGCTCCATTCGGCGCACGGCATAAAACACAGATTTACCTTCATACTCTTCAAGGTTTGGAATGCTAGGTTTTTTCGGCATGAAAGAACCACCGCCTGCCGCAATCACAACAACAGGCGCCTCAATCACTTTATTGTCATCGGTTGTAACCTGCCAGCGCCCATTCTCAAGCTTACTCATCGCAACCGCCATTTGATTAAGATGGAATGTTGGTGAAAACGGCTCAATTTGTTTCAGCAAATTATTGGTTAGCTCTTGCCCCGTAATGACAGGAAAAGCAGGAATATCATAGATAGGCTTTTCTGGATAAAGCTCCGCGCATTGGCCTCCTGGGCGATCCAGAATATCAATCAAATGGGCTTTCATATCCAAAAGACCAAGCTCGAACACGGCAAAAAGGCCAACGGGGCCTGCGCCAATAATGATTACATCAGTTTCATAATTCTTTTGTTCAATTTCGCTCATAACGAGACTATAAATGCGTTTATAGAAAGAGTTTGTCAATGCCTGAAACCATTAAAAACATGACACAAAAAACCAATAAAGCGATTGCTAATTGGCTTTATTTTACGGCCTTCATGGTATTTGCAATGGCTATTATCGGTGCGATTACACGCCTAACCGAAAGCGGGCTCTCTATGGTCGAATGGCAACCCATCACAGGGACAATCCCGCCATTAAACGAAGCCCAGTGGCAGGAGGAGTTCAACCTCTACCGCGCAAGCCCGGAATATCAGAAGAAAAATTTTGGGATGAGCCTTGATGAGTTTAAAAATATCTTCTTTTGGGAATGGTTTCACCGTGTTTGGGGACGCTTAATAGGGCTTGTTTACGCCGTTCCTTTTTCCTATTTCCTTTTAACCAAGAAAATCCCCAAAGGGTTCAAGATAAAATTATTTATCGGCCTTCTTCTTGGCGGATGTCAGGGCTTGATGGGCTGGTACATGGTTCAAAGCGGCCTTATTGATCGTCCCTCTGTCAGTCATTTCCGTTTGGCAGCGCATTTATCCCTTGCAGCATTGATCTTTTGTTATCTGCTTTGGCTTGCTTTTGACCTAAATGGGAACAAATCCGATAATCTCTCATTCTGTATAAAACGCCATGGCTGGATTGCGTTTGGCTTTACTTTTGTAACTGTTGTGTGGGGGGCGTTTGTTGCGGGGCTTGATGCGGGACTGGTTTACAATACATGGCCCTTAATGGGTGATAAACTTATTCCGCATGAGCTTAATAGCATAAGCAGTATTCTTTTTGAGCCTGTATCGGTGCAATTCACCCATCGCTGGATTGCTATTGTAACCGCTGTCATTGTTCTCAGTTTCGCATGGCGCATAAAGAGCAAAGCCTTAGCGGGCATGATGGCGTTACAAGTTATTTTGGGTATCACAACCCTATTAAGCATGGTTGCCATTCCATTAGCCGCCGCCCATCAGGCCGGGGCTTTTATCCTCTTGGGGTTACTCGTCTATTGGCTGCATCGCTTAAGACGCGGCACTCACGCTGTTTGATAAATTTTGCTGATATAGTATCTGCTGATAATAGTCGAGATACGCCCCAACTGATTTTTCTTTGGTAAATTGATCAAGGTATTTTTTATACCCATTATTTACCAAATTCATCTGTAATACTTTATCGTTCGCAATTTTATGGATTGCAGCAACCATCGCATTTTTATCATCAATCTCAATCATGATACTATCAACGCCATCTTCACAAAACTGTGAGGGGCCATTTGTTTTGGTCACGATAACAGGCGTTTTACTCGCCCAGCTTTGTGCAAATACCGTCCCAAAAGGCTCATAGCGTGATGTAAATAAACAAATATCAGCCGCCTGTAACAGCGCACTGCGGTCTGTACGCCACCCTAAAAACCTTACTCGATCATAAACACTCAAATTTTTTGCAAGGTCTTCAAGCTCCCCGCGCAACGGGCCTTCGCCTGCCACCCATAGATAAGCGTTTGGCAAATCTTGCAGCGCCTTTAAAACAACATCAATCGCCTTGCTTTCATGAAGACGGGCGAGCGTTAATAAAACAAGCGCGTCTTTTGGTGTTTTTAAATCTCCTCGCGAAACAGGGGTTGCATCATTTTCGGTTTCTGCAAAGTTTTGGATGAACCGAACGCGGGCTTCATCGACACCGCTTTCTTTTAAATGCCGCCCTATATCAGGTGTAATTGTGATAAAGAAATCCGAGTTTTTAAAGTGCTTAAGCGGGTAATACCCGCCCAAACGCGCCACATTAATATAGGGCTTATCCGTTTTCGTTTTTGTCCAATGAAGCACTTTTTGCGCGCCGCGTGACATCCATGTTTGTACAATATCAGGTTCAAACTTTTTAATAATGCGCGTCATCAAAAACGGCGTTATTTTATCAATGGGACCCCCAAAGGGCAGTGTATCAACCTTAAGACCCGCCGCCTGTAATAAGGGAATGCGAGTTTTGTTAGCACGTGTAACAACTTGCACCTCAACGCCCGCTTGTTTCATGGCAATGCACATATCGACAAACGCCATCTCAGCGCCGCCATGCTCACCGCCCGCCATCACTTGTAAAATGCGCATTACTAAATCTTAGCTCTTTGAGGATGAAGCCTCAGCTTCTTCATTTTTTCTCTGCTGCTCTAAGCGCTCACGAACAACCTCTTCAGGCAACAGAATTTCTTGGAGCAAGGTAATCAATTCATTTTCAGAGCGATCCATACTCTCCATTAATTTATTACAGCTTTTTTCATCTGTCAAAACGCGCTTATCCATTTTGCTATTGCCGTACTCATAAGCTTTATCATTGAGCTTGAGCACGTATTTAAAATCAGAAGGATAAACAACTTTTTGGCTATCAATTTCCTCCTTTAGAAATTTATCCGCCTCTTTTAAAATGGGCATTACTGCGTCTTGCCAATCTTTAAAACGCGCATCCATATCTTTTTTCAAATCAGGGTTTTCTTTACCGCACCCCTTCACGGCATTTCCGATATCATCACGTACAACGCGTAAAGACCGAACAACGCTATGCTTATTTCGAACAATAAAGAATGTCTCCTTGTCTTTTTCAGACAAAGTTGCAATCAATTTATTTTCTGCGGCAACCCATTCTGTAACAGGTGTTGTTATTTCTTTTGGCTCTTCTTTTTTATCTTCCTTTTTCACGTCTTGTGCAAACGCAGGCATAACAAGCAGCAGGGACAAAGCAGTAATAACAGAAATTTTGATTGGCTTTAAAAACATAAAAACATCCTTTTTTATTATGATCACATTCTAATCATCTAAACGCAAATTAACACAGAAATAGATATTTGTTTAAGGCAATAAAAAGGCTTTTTGATCACGCCCAAAAAAGCCGCTGGTTTCTAACAGTGGCGGTTGTAAAAAGAGAGGCCACTGGTTTCTACCAGTGGCCAAGGGGTATCACCTATCTTGTTATAATGGCTGGCTTATGCGGGGCATGCGGTTAGCCAACCCAAGAGAGATAATGTAAACTTTACTCATCATGCTTAAGTGATCTGTAAAAATCTGTCTCTACTATGTCTCAATTATTATGTTAAACAATAAAGCTTAAATTCAATTAAACTTTATCTACAATTTTATCTATTTTGAGAGAATATGTGCGGTGTTCTTATAAGCCATTGATTATAAATCTTAATTCAATAAAAAAGGGCCGTGACTGACCCTTTTAAAATACAGGTTATTGAAATCGCTTCTACTCAACTAAACGATTCCACCAGCCCTTTTTCTTCTTTTTAGGGGCCTCATTGACAACTTCGTACTCTGAACGGTCGCGCATTTCTACACTACCCTCAGATTTTGTATCATTTGACGGTGATTTTTGATCCGTCTCAGTCGTCTTTTTCGATGTTTTAGCTACTTTTTTAATGGCCGCTTTCTTCGCAGGCTTTTTCACAGGCTCTTTGGTGTCAGAACCCTGCATCCCTTCAGAGTCATTTTTTGATTCTTGAGGCTTTCTCGCTGTACGCTTTTTTATCTCTTTTTCGACCAGCTTTTCATCGCCCTTTTCATCATTTGATGGAACAAGCGGATCCTTCTCATTGGCCACATCTAAAGATTTATCGGTATTTACCGTGTTATTTTGCTCACCATTTTGCTCATTATTTTTGTTACGACGGCGCCCACCACGTCGGCCACGACGACGACCCTTCTTCGGTTTTTCTTCGCCTTCTTCATCATCCTGCACTTTTGGCTGTGCTTTAGGCTGCACTTTGGGTTGTTGTTTTTGTTGCGTCGCTTGTTTAGCGCTTTCCGCTTTTGCCTTTTGAACGGCGTTTTTATCCCCTTCAATCACATCAACACGATATTCTGATGGGCGTAGTTCATCATCAACATTAATATGCACTTTGAAATCATAGCGCGCTTCAATATCGGTTAACATATCGCGTTTCTTGTTCAAAATATAAACGGCGACATTATTCGGTAGCAAAAGCGATAGCTCTTTTACTTTGCCATGAATACCAAGCTCCTCAATACCACGAAGTGCTGTAATCGCAGCAAAATCGAGAGTCATTGTCGATCCTCGCCCCTGACAATGGGCGCATGGCTCAAACTGCGCTTCGGTCAAACTCGGGTTTAAGCGCTGACGCGATAGCTCAAGCAAACCAAACGATGAAATGCGGCCTACTTGTATACGCGCGCGATCAATTGATAACGCATCACGCAGGCGCTGTTCCACTTTACGGTTGTTTCGGCGATCTTCCATATCAATAAAATCAATTACAACAAGGCCGCCCAAATCACGCAAACGTAATTGACGCGCCACTTCATCTGCTGATTCAAGATTGGTCTTAAGCGCCGTTTCTTCGATATGACGCTCTTTTGTTGCTTTTCCTGAGTTCACATCAATAGATACAAGCGCTTCTGTCGGATTGATAACCAAATAGCCGCCTGATTTCAATTTTGCTGTTGTTTCGCCAATATCAGCGATTTGGCGTTCAACCTGATAGCGATGAAAGAGCGGCACTTTGTCGTCCTTATATTCAATCACTTTCTTGGCATGTGATGGGATCAAAAGCTGCATCGTTTTCTTTGCTGCTTTGTACCCTTTTGATCCAGCAACCTCAATTGATTCAACATCACGTGTGTAAATATCACGAATGGAGCGCTTAATAAGATTGCCTTCTTCATTAATCACAGCAGGCGCAGTTGATTGTAATGTTTCCTCACGAATTGTGTTCCAAAGGCGCGTTAGATAATCAAGGTCACGCTTGATCTCTGTTCCCGTTCTTGCAACACCCGCCGTTCTTAAAATCACTGACATCCCTTCAGGAACTTCTAGCTCTTTAAGAATATCACGCATTTTGCGCCGGTCTTTGTAATTACCAATCTTACGGCTCACACCGCCGCCGCGCGGACTGTTTGGCATGAGAACACAGTAACGACCAGGTAAAGATAAATAAGTTGTCACCGCCGCGCCTTTATTACCGCGCTCTTCTTTAGACACTTGTATAAGCATGATTTGACCACGCTTTACGACCTCTTGAATTTTGTAACGGTGATGCAAATTAAAGCGGAAAGGCTTACCAGAATCACGGCCCGACTCTTCATATTTTTCATCGCGTTTGGCACGCATTGGCATACGGCCCTTAGCACGACCTTTATTATTATAACGTCCGCGCCCCCTGCCCCGTGAACGCTCACGATTTTCGCCATTTGCATATTCATCATTGGAGTCAGGATTATCTGCTAATTTTGCTGCCGCTTCGGCATCTAATTCTTCATCAGATTTTTCGTTATCATCTGGCTTTAGATTGCCTATTGTCTCTTCATCAGGCACTGGCTCGGAATCATCTTCTTCCTCTTGTTTTTTGGAAGTTTTTTTGACCACTTTCTTAACGGGCCTTTTCTTAGTTTTACTTAAAGATGTTTCCGCCTCATCCAGCGCCTCTTCTTCCTCTTCTTTTAGAGGCTTGTCTGATCCACCAACTTCTTCGACATCATCACGATCATCGTCTTCAACATCAATAATCTCACCACGCACAGTCACATCATCGGCGATGTCTTCATCGGGCGCAGAGTCATCGTCGCTGTCATCGGCAGCATCATCGCTGAAAATCTCATCATGCTCTTCAAGCGCTTCTTTTTGCGCTGCTATAAGCGCTTCTCTGTCATCAACAGGGATTTTGAAGTAATCAGGGTGAATTTCAGAAAATGGAAGAAAACCGTGGCGGTTTCCACCAAAGTTTACAAAAGCCGCCTGCAGTGAGGGTTCAACCCGCGTCACTTTTGCAAGATAAATATTGCCTTTAAGTTGTCTACGAACCTGGCTTTCATAA
Source organism: Alphaproteobacteria bacterium (assembly GCA_009995595.1). Lineage (GTDB taxonomy): Bacteria > Pseudomonadota > Alphaproteobacteria > Micavibrionales > Micavibrionaceae. The sequence continues at coordinate 405,686 of JAACPE010000002.1, read as the reverse complement.
TCAAATTCAATCAGGCGGTTATTTTCGACGACGGCAACGCGTGTTTCTTCTTCATGCGTGGCGTCTATGAGCATTTTTTTTGTCATGTGTCATTCCTCGTGCGCGGGGGCACAAATAGATGCACGTCATTGCTGCCTGTTTTTACGGCGCGACAATTCCATAAAACATGGGCGCAAAGAGCGCATTATGTTATCTGTCTAGTTTGTCCGGGGGATTTATGATGTCACTACCCCTATGAACCGATATGACAAAAACAATCACATATAGCGTTATTCTTGTTTATTTCGGCGCCGGAACAAAAAACCTAACAGGTTTTTATTCATCCGTCATAGCTAGCGAAACCCTTAAAATTCAATTAAATCAATACTCTATGCTAAAGCTACAACGTGTCGCAAAGGCACAATACAAATAGACCCAAAAACTTACAAGCGCTAAATGCACCGCGGCACATTAAAAATAACAAAAAAGTAATTCTGCCTTTCTTATGGCGTAATCATCGCGTAATAATAAAAGAATTTTTCATTTGTCCTCTTTTCATATTGATATTCACTTTTTAATGCTCACCTTGTCTCATAAGCTTTTTATTCTCGCTGTTTTTCTGTGCCTGATAGGATGTCTCTCCTCTCACAAAGCACAGGCCTTAACCATTGATTCCGTGCGTTTTGGAGTTCATCCTGATAAAGTACGTATGGTGGTCGAGCTAGATCAAAGCGCAGATTTTAAAGCTTTTGTCCTTGAAAACCCCTATCGCCTCGTCGTTGACCTGCCGCGCTATGACTGGAAAGCAGGCCAAGTATCAAAACCTAAAGGCACTGCAATTAGAGACATCCGCACAGGCACTTTAAATAATACTATGTCACGTCTTGTAATAGACATGGCCTCACCGATCGCCATCCAGTCCGCTTTCCTTTTAGCAAAAGCGGGAGCAAACCCCGACCGCTTGGTCATTGATTTTAAAAGCGTGTCTGTAAACGCCTTCAATGATTCCAAATCCAATCATTATGGCGCACTGGATAATAATATGATCACTGACACACAACAAGCAAACAACATCATCATTGACGCGCCTGAGCGTATTGTTGCCCCCTCTACAATAATCACCCCTACACATAAGCCCGCTCATAGCCTAGCATCAAAACCCACACCTGTAGCAAAATCGCCTATACGTAAACCTCTGATCGTTATCGATGCGGGTCATGGTGGCCCTGATCCAGGTTCGATTGGCCAGAACAATGTCTTTGAGAAAAAAGTAACGCTTGCCGCGGCTTTAGAGCTGAAAGAACAACTTGAAAAAACCGGACGTTATCGGGTTCATCTGACCCGCAATAACGACACGTTTATTAAACTTCATCAACGCGTTAACATCGCCCGTTCAAAAGAAGCGGATATGTTTATTTCCCTGCATGCAGATTCGATTGCCGATTCCTCTGTCCGCGGTGCATCAATTTATACATTATCCAATAAAGCTTCTGATGCACAAACAGCAAAACTTGCTGCCCGCGAAAACCGCGCAGACCTGATCGCAGGGATTGATCTAAGCCATGAAGATAAAGAGGTTTCCGATATTCTTCTTGATCTAGCTATGCGTGACACCATGAATCAGTCAAAGTTTTTTGCCAATATCGTTGTAGATACCTTAAAAAACAATAATATCCCTATTTTAGGTAGAACTCATCGATATGCTGGCTTTGCTGTCCTAAAAGCTCCAGATATCCCGTCTGTTTTAATTGAAATGGGTTTTATGTCTAATAAAAAGGATGTAGATTTATTGTCAACCCCTGCTTATCGCCGCAAAATGGCTTCTGCCCTTACTCAGAGCATTGATCAATACTTCTCTAAAGTTGAAAAAAATCAGAACGGATAAGGCTAACACGTTGATTTTGGAACTTTTTTTATTCAAAACAGTTGAAAAAATGAGAAAACTTTTAAAAAACACTTATCAAATTTATAAACTGATGTATAAGAGTTGTAGCTTTCTGGTGACAGGAGGTTATTTTAAGACAGCTTACCTGTCACAACAACTTAAATAAGGCAAGAAGGATATTACGATGAAAAAATTTCTTATGACTGCACTTGTTCTTGGTTCAACTGTTGCTGTTGCTGCATGTTCAACTCAAGGCTACTCAGACAATGACCTAAATGGTTCAATGCTTCAAGCACCATACGCTGAAGAGCGTACAGTCGGTAAAAACAATGCTGTTCGTCCTGCACCAATGCGTAGCGCCGAGCCAGTATTTGAAAGCCGTCAAGTTAAATAAGTTTTCAAAAATAATTTGAAAAGGCTGCCTGTACTGGCGGCCTTTTTTTATGTCTGATTTTATATATAGATTTTTTAGTTTCTAAATCAAATAAGTTAAGGCATCATATTCGTCATGGATTGGATCATAAAAATACTTGGGTTTATCGTCATCGGGCTTATTGGGTTCTCACTCGTGCCACTCATGGCCAATGTGCTGACGTTAATGAATATAATTGATGTTGAGAAAATTCCTGATGGTTTTGGCAACGCGATGATTACCCGCGCCACTTACATTTGGCTCGGTAGTATTGTGTTGTCATTCTTCTCGCTCTTTATTGTGGCAAAGTGGCGCTATATCCTAAAATTAGCGCCGCTCTATGCGCCAACAATTTTTATCATCATCTACGCCTTCTCACAAAAATAAACACACAAAAATGATAAGCGTGCTTAGTTATTAAACGTCATTGATGTATCGCGCGCTGGCTTTGTGTTGAGCTTATTAACTTTAGGCTTAGTAGCAGGTTTTTCAGGTGTCGCACTTTCTTCATAAATATGACTATCTGGTGCTTTGGCTTCAACGGCCTTCACTTCTTGAGCTTGCAATACCTCATCCTCTTCGAGCTTCGCTTCCTCAAGCAACGCTTGAAGCTCATCTTTAACGCTCTGCCCTGGCTCTTTATTTTTATCTAAAACAGCAACGGGGAAACCGCTATGATTTTTCACAGCATCACGAACTGCCTCCCAATCAATACGGTCCGCATACTGGCCTGCTTTTTTTGTAATGCGCTTCATATCATCCGCAGTCACTTCATAAGATTTAAGTACACCATTTTCTTCAATCGCGAGCGATTGTTCTTGGTTAGGGTGAACTTCGATAAACATTTTATCATCAATCCAACCCACTTTTATGGCCTGATCAACAACCGTTACTTTCGTACCAACAGGAACTTGAGGGAATAACGCCTTAATACTCTCGGGATACATACGAATACAGCCACTACTGACACGCCGGCCAATCCCATAAGGCTTATTGGTGCCATGGATAAGATATTGCGGCCATCCCAAATACATGGCATGCGTACCCAATGGGTTATCAGGACCAGGGCCAACAGCTTCAGGTAATTCAGGATCTTCTTCGCGCATGCGCGGTGTTGGTCGCCATGTCGGGCCATCTTTTTTACGCACGATAGAGGTTGTGCCTTGCGGCGTGCTTAGCCCTTCACGCCCAATACTGATAGGGTATGTAATCGGAGCCTTGCCCGCGTCTTTAAAATAAAACAAACGCATTTCAGAAAGGTTAATCACAATTCCCTCACGCGGTGCATCCGGAAGAATGTGTTTTTTGGGTAGAATAATCTTTGCACCCGCCCCCGGTATCCATGGATCAAGTTCAGGATTAGCCGCGCGCAGTTCCACAAAACCGAGCTCGTTATGACGTGCCAAATGAATAAGTGTGTCCTCAAAGACTGCTTTATGGATGGTTGTCTCGCCAAAATAATCTTTATCATAGGTTTTGGCCACGGCAGGCATTGCCGTCATTAGGGCGAGGAGCGTTATTAGAATTTTATTCATGCTGTCATCTTTTCTTTGAAGTGAGCGCTGACTTTGTCCATATACTGCCCTGTTGTCAACCAAGGGCAATCTTTACCAACCAATAAGGCCAAATCTTTGGTCATATGCCCTGCTTCAACCGTTTCAATACAGGCCTGCTCCAGCGCATCTGCAAATTTTACAACGTCAGGAGTCTTATCGAATTCACCGCGATATTTCAAACCGCGCGTCCATGCAAAAATCGAGGCAATTGGATTGGTTGACGTTTCTTTTCCTTTTTGATGTTCTCTATAATGGCGCGTCACTGTACCGTGGGCCGCTTCGGCCTCAACAATTTTACCGTCAGGCGTTAAAAGTACAGAGGTCATGAGGCCCAAGGAACCAAAGCCTTGTGCTACGATATCAGATTGCACATCACCATCATAATTTTTGCACGCCCAAACAAAACCACCATTTGATTTAATGGCAAAAGCAACCATGTCATCAATTAAGCGGTGCTCGTACCATAAATGATGTTTTTCAAACTCAGCCTTAAACTCGGCATCATAAATATCTTGGAAAATCTCCATGAATTTTCCATCATATTGTTTCAAGATAGTGTTTTTAGTGGAAAGATAAACTGGGTACTTGCGCTGCAAACCATAGTTAAAACAAGAGCGCGCAAAACCTTTGATGGAGTCATCGACATTATACATGCCCATGGCCACGCCCGGGCTTTCAAACTCAAAAATATCCCAACTCTGCGTTTCACCCTCTTTAGGCTCGAACACCATTTTTAGCTTACCTGCGCCAGGAATTTTAACATCCGTTGCCTTATACTGATCGCCAAACGCATGACGCCCCACAACCATCGGCTTTTCCCAACCGGGAACATATTTTGGCACGTTACTTGTAACAATAGGCTCGCGGAAAACAGTGCCACCCAAAATATTACGAATTGTCCCGTTGGGTGATTTCCACATTTTCTTAAGGGCAAATTCTTTTACCCTTGCCTCATCAGGGGTGATGGTCGCACATTTAATCCCAACGCCGTGCTCTAATATCGCATGCGCTGCGTCTTTGGTGACTTGGTCATCTGTTGCATCACGGTTTTGGATTGATAAATCATAGTATTTCAAATCGATATCAAGATAAGGGTGAATGAACTTATCCTTAATCATCTGCCAGATGATACGGGTCATTTCATCGCCATCCATTTCGACAATTGGATTTTTAACTGTGATTTTGTCCATAAGCACATTTCTCCTCAAAGAGCTACATTCGTGGCACATCTTATAGGAGTTTCATGCGCGTGAAAAGAATTAGAGCGTGCGTTATATCATTGTTGCAACATTTTCACCTTTAAGGCTGCGCCCTTCGCGAAAAGATTCGATTTTGGTGCGCAGTTGTCTTACAAAAGCATCAATTTTCTCACTGCGAGCGATTTCAACGATTGTATTGCGCGGCCCTGGTGATGTTGCAATAAAAAGGGCACGATCTGGCCCTAATTTTTGCTTTTCAATAGTTATCAATGGCGTTTTTCCTGCTTCTTCCCGAAAAGAGATGAAATATCGTCCATGAACTTCAGTGAAAGAAAAGTCCTTAAAAAGCCCAGAATAGACATTCTGGCTGTAAACCTGAAAAATGGAACGAAACTCGTGGCGAGTATACCCAATTTTTTGGCTTGGTGGCTTTATCGACATTTTTGTATTATACCATATTTTTACTGGAAAGCCGCGCTATTTTGGCTAGACTATGCCCAATATTCAAACGCATGAAACATAAGGATTTGTAATGGTTGATATTTTTCAAGAAGTGGACGAAGCCCTTAAGCAAGAAAAAATAGAAAAATTCTGGCATGAGTATAAAAATACGATCATCACGGCTATTATCGTCCTCATCGCGAGCACAGGAGCGACAAGCTTTTACAAAAGCTGGGATGCTAACCGCAATAAAACCGAAACTGCTGCCCTCATGAAAGCTCTTGAGGCTGAAGATACAGGTGCCGCAATAGAAGCCTTTGTCCAAGATACTCGAACAGGCCATAAAGTGATAGCCCAACTTAGCCAAGCCGCTTTACTCTTAAAAGACCAAAAAATTGAAGATGCCGCCGCCATTTATGAAACCATCGCCCGCCAAAAATCATCACCAGACAACCTGCGCGATCTCGCCAGCGTTCTGGCGGTTCGCTTTGGAAAAGATGAAGGCAGAATAGATTACCTCAAAAAACTATCCAACAACCCAAAGGCTGCCTTTTACTGGCATGCCAATTTGGAATCTGCCACTTTTTATGCTCATGAAAAACAAGATTACACCAAGGCACTTGCTCATCTTGCTGTCTTTAAAGACAATGATGCCATTCCTGCAGGAATAAAACAGCAAGCAGACGCGCTCTATGCGGTGTATAGTCAAAAAGCAGAATTAAACAGACCTGAGTCTGAGGCTGGAGCTGAAAAACAAGCGCCCCAAGAAACACAAACAAATTAACCTTATGAAATTGGATTCAAAAATGATGAAATCCCTTCTCCCTCTCTTTCTTCTTTACGCCTTTATTGTAGCGGGCTGCTCAACGGATGATGATGCCGCGCCCCTAAAAGGTGATCGCATCTCAATCCTTGATCTTGAGAGAGAGCTTATTAATGCGGAAAACACGGAAGATGCTTCCAATATTGTAATACCTGCCGTCTATAAAAATATGTTCTGGCCTCAGGCAGGCGGCTATCCATCCCATATCATGCAAAACATGGCGTTTACTGCCAATGCGCCAAAACGTATCTGGACTGCTGATATTGGCGATGGGTCAGGGCGTATTCCCCTTACCGCGCAGCCTATTGTGGCTGATGGTAAAGTATTCACCCTTGATACCAGATCAAACTTAAGCGCCTATATCGCCGCCTCTGGCAAACGCCTCTGGCAGGCCAGTGTAAAAAGCCCGCTTGAAGACGAAGAAGTCATCGGTGGCGGTATCGCCTTTTCTGATGGCACGCTTTATGTGACTGCAGGCTACAACGAAGTACTCGCAATCAACCCTAACTCGGGGGAAATTGTCTGGCGCGCCGCGACAATTGCGCCATCACGCGCCGCCCCTACAATTATGCAAGGCCGCGTTTTTGTGTCCTTACTCAATAATTCAGTTATTGCGCTTAATGCTGGCAATGGGGCATTAATATGGGAATATAACTCTATCGGCGAAAGCGCCGGGCTACTCGGCGCAGCAAGCCCCGCCGCCGATAACGACATTGTCGTGCCCGGCCTTTCATCAGGCGACATTCTCGCCCTTCGTGTCGAGAACGGGGCAGTAGCATGGCAGGATAATTTGTCACGCTCCCTTCGTTTGGGCGGCATTTCTGGGCTGGCGGACATTCGCGCACTCCCTGTTATTGATGGAGAGATTATTCTTGGTATCAGCTTTGGCGGAAAAATGGCCGCTATTGACAAACGTACAGGCAATCGACTCTGGCAACGCGATATAACTGGTAAAGAAATGCCTTGGATTGCGGGCGATGTTGTGTATGTCCTGACCTCTGAAAATGAAGTCATCGCCATGAACAAAATCACAGGCGCAATTTTTTGGATGACAGCGCTGAAAAAATTTGAAAATGCAGAAAAACGTGAAGATCCTATCATCTGGACTGGCCCTGTCATGGCAGGAAGCCGCCTTATTCTAGCTGGCTCAGGTGGGCGCGTTGCTGAAATCAACCCGCTTAACGGTGAGATGATCCGCGAGTGGAAATCAGGCAAAAACGTGCGTATTGCCCCAATTGTTGCCAATGAAATCCTCTACCTTTTGGGCGAAGATGGTACATTGCTCGCTTACCAGTAAAAAAGCTTTATCCATCCAAAGACTAACTCCTTCTTGAAGTTACGCGAGCAATCGCGTACAAGAGGCCCTATGAGCTTTACAATCGCTATTATCGGACGCCCTAATGTAGGCAAATCGACCTTGTTTAACCGCCTTGCGGGTAAGCAGCTAGCGATTATTGACGATACGCCAGGAGTCACCCGCGATTGGAGACAAGCGCCAGGGTGGCTTATTGATGTGCCTGTTACAATTTTGGACACGGCGGGCCTGGAAGAATCTTTTGATGACTCCATCGAAGGACGCATGCGTAGACAAACAGAAGAAGCCCTTAAACGCGCTGATGCCATTCTCTTTATGATTGATGGCAGGCAAGGATTAACGCCGAGCGATGAACATTTCGCAGGCTGGCTCAGAAAACAAAAAAAACCTGTCGTTCTTGCCGTTAATAAATGTGAGCATGAAAACGCCGCCGCCGCCGGTATGGCAGAGGCTTATTCACTAGGGTTTGGTGACCCAGTGCCTATTTCATCAGCGCATGGTTTTGGCATCGAAGACCTCTACCACGCCTTTGAGCCTTATTTCCCTGAAAAAGTAATAGCAGAGAACGATGATGATAACATCGTGCCGCATTTTGATATTGATGATCTTGAGGATAACGAGGACTTTGACTTTGCAGAGTTAGAGCTAAAGGACGATTCAGACAAGCCAATTAAAATTGCCATTGTTGGTCGCCCTAACGTTGGAAAATCAACACTTTTAAATTCATTACTCCAAGATAACCGCGTGATGACAGGACCAGAGGCTGGCATAACCCGCGATGCTATCGCCGTTGATTGGGAGTTTAACGGGACAAAAATGCGCCTAGTCGATACGGCGGGTATGCGTAAAAAATCTCGTGTGAACGAAAAAATCGAGCGCATGGCCGTTGAAGATTCAATGCGCGCCATTCGTCTTGCCCAAGTGGTTATCGTCGTGATTGACGCCAGTATGATCATGGAAAAACAAGATTTACAAATCGCTGGTCACGTCCTTGACGAAGGGAGAGCGATGATTATTGCTGTAAACAAATGGGACAAAGTCACAAACAAAGAAGAAGTGTTGGCAGAACTGAATTACAAACTCGAAACATCTCTTGCCCAAGTGCGCCGTGTGCCGACAGTTACGATTTCTGCGCTTAATGGCCGCAATCTTGGTTATCTTATGCAATGCGTTTTAGATACGTACGAAATATGGAATAAGCGCGTTTCAACAGGTAAAATGAACAGATGGCTCGCCGCGCGAGAAAGTCAGCATCCTGCGCCTTTATGTGAAGGTCGTCCAAACCGTTTAAAATATATTACACAAATTAATATTCGCCCACCAACATTTTCCCTATGGTTATCACAGCCCAAGGAACTTCCGAGCAGTTACAAGCGCTATCTCACCAATGCCATTCGTGAGGATTTCGGTTTAGAAGGAATTGCCGTACGTCTTTTATTGCGCGCCAGTAAAAACCCATTCCAAGACAAACCAAATAGCCGCGTCAAAAAATAAAACTAAGCAATAAAGGAGACTTATCATGGACTTTGGCTTTTTAACAAGCAGTACAGGAGAAATGTCACAATGGGCAGAGCTCACAATTTTTTGGGGTATGCGCGTTATATCAGCGCTCGCCATCCTTATTGCAGGCTGGGTTATTGGCGGTTTCGTTTCTAAACGTATTAAGAAATTAGATAGGCTTGATAAAACAATTGCCAGTTTCCTCGGCGGTTTTGTTAAATATGCGATTATGGCTGTCTCGCTTATTGCCGTCCTTGGTCAATTTGGCGTTCAAACAGCAAGCTTACTCGCTGTTCTTGGCGCAGCGGGTCTTGCTATTGGTTTGGCTTTACAAGGAACACTCAGCAACGTGGCTGCCGGCACAATGATGTTAATCTTACGTCCCTTTAAGGTTGGAGATTATATCGAGTTTGGCTCTGTGGGCGGCACAGTTGCTGCGCTTGGATTATTCAGCACAGAACTAAACACGCCAGATAACAAATATGTTTTTGCACCCAATAGCAAAATCTGGGGCACAGAGATCACCAATTATTCCCGTAATAAACAACGTAGACAAGATTTTAAAATTGGCGTTTCTTATGGTGATGATCTCAACAAAGCATTCAAAACAATCGAAAAAGTCCTTAAAAAAGAAAAACGTCTTATCGATACAAAAGGTAAAGAGCCTCTTATTGCCGTCGGAGGTATGGGCGCATCATCGGTTGATATCATAGTGCGTGTTTGGACTAAAACTGATGATTATTTTGCTGTCCAATGGGATTTACTAAAAGCGATAAAAGAACAGTTGGATCAAGATGGAATCACAATCCCCTTCCCAACACGTACGCTTGAAATTTCAAATCCTGAAATGTTATCAAAAAAGTAAAGTAAAACCTAACCAATACGGACGATCTCACCGTGTTTTGTGCAATTATATGCAGCAAGATTTAAGAACTCTTGCGTGATATCATCAGGGGCAGGCAAGCTCATAGGATCTTCGCCTGGTTTTGCACTTTTACGCATTTCCGTACGCACTGCACCTGGATCAATAACATTGACGCGTAAATTAGTCTGCGCTGTTTCATCGGCATAAACACGCGCCATAGTTTCAAGCCCTGCTTTACTCACCGCATAGGCACCCCAATATCCGCGGCCTTGTGTAACACCCGCCCCCGTTGAGACAAAAATAGCGCGCCCGTTATCAGAAGCACGCAAGAGAGGATCGAGCGTTCGTATCAAACGATAATTTGCCATTAGATTGATATCTATCACTTTTTCAAACTCTTTGGGATCAGCCTGAGCCAGTGGCCCCAAAGTACCGAGCATACCTGCATTACCAACAAAAATATCAAGTTTACCAAAACGCTCATAAAGCATGGGGCCTAAATTTTCTAGTGCATCGAGCTTCAATAAATCCACAGGCATTAATGTTGCTTTGCCGCCGCTTGATTTGATTTCGTCGTCAACTTTTTCAAGGCCGCTGACATTGCGTGCCAATAAAATAACATGTGCGCCTGCACTGGCGTACACCTTTGCAACTGCCGCACCAATACCGCGTGAAGCACCTGTTATAAGGGCAATTTTATTGGATAAGTTTACAAGATGGGTCATTATAAAAACGTTTAAAAGCTCTCGTGAACATCTACAAGTTCAGGACTATCATGCTCGCCATTCATTTTTTTGGCTTTATCATTTCTAATTTCTTCCAAATGAACAAGGTATGACTCGTCAATGTCATCGGTGACATATTTCCCATCAAAAACTGAACAATCAAACATTCGGCTATTCTCTGGCTCGTCACTCGGGATAACAGCCTTAATCAAATCACCTAAATCCTGATAAATGAGCCAATCTGCACCTATTGCTTTTTCAATTTCTTTATCTGTTTTTCCATGAGCAATCAGCTCTGATTTGACAGGCATATCAATACCGTACACGTTAGGATAGCGTAGCGGCGGCGCGGCAGAGGCAAAGTATACTTTTTTCGCACCCGCATTACGCGCCATATCAATAATTTGCTGGCATGTTGTACCGCGCACGATTGAATCATCGACCAGCAAAACGTTGCGGCCCTGAAATTCTAATTCTATTGGGTTCAATTTTTGTTTTACCGATTTTTCACGCTGTGTTTGCCCAGGCATAATAAACGTGCGACCAATATAACGGTTTTTAATAAACCCTTCGCGAAATTTTACACCAAGACGTACAGCAAGCTCCATAGCACTTGGGCGACTTGATTCAGGGATAGGGATAACGACATCAATATCATGGTTTGGCATTTCCCTCAGAATTTTATCTGCCAGATATTCACCCATACGTACACGTGCTTTATAAACCGAACTGCCCTCCATCATCGTGTCGGGACGGGCGAAATAAACATATTCAAAAATGCATGGCGTATGCGCTTTGTTTGTCTTCGGCGTGTAATGTGATAAAACACCCTTCTTATCAACATACATAATTTCACCAGGCTCTAGGTCGCGCACAACGTCAAAGCCAAGGGCATCTAAGGCAACGCTCTCAGAGGCAAACATATATTCTTTTTGTTCATTATCGCCATCTCGCTCTCCATAAATGAGCGGGCGAATGCCGTGCGGATCACGAAAGGCAATAAGGCCGTAGTTTGAAATCATCGCCACAACCGCGTACGCACCGCGGCAGCGTTGATGCAGACCTTCAACCGCCTCGAAAATATCGTCTTTGGTAATGGTAAGCTTATTTTGCTTTTGTAACTCGTGGGCAAAAATATTGAGCAGCACTTCTGAGTCTGAATTAGTATTTAAGTGACGGTGATCGGCGCGGAATAATTCTTCTGCAAGCTGTTCATGGTTCGTTAAATTTCCATTATGGGCAAGGACAATACCATAAGGTGAATTAACATAGAGAGGCTGTGATTCAGAAACATTTGACGTTCCTGCTGTCGGATAACGGACATGACCAATACCGATAGTCCCTTTTAGGTTTTTCATGTGGCGCGTGTGGAATACATCACGTACAAGCCCATTGCTTTTCCGTAAATAAAATTTACCATTTTCTTCCGTCACAATGCCTGCTGCATCCTGACCGCGATGTTGCAGAACTGTTAGCGCATCATAAAGATCTTGGTTTACAGGAATTTGTTCATAAATACCGACAATACCACACATAATACACCGCTCTTTTTATAGTTTTCTTACTCGCTTATAATTAACGCATCAGGTGCAGGTTCATCTTCTGAAGAAGGAATTTTTTCTTCAAAAAGTTGCTCTAGCTCTCCGCGCTGTTCGTCTTTATAGCCTGTCTCACTTTGATTACTTTTAAGTCTCACTTTTATATCTTCCGCACCTTTTAAAAGGTCTTGCTCCATGAGTTTATTTTTGAGCTGCGTTTCTAATTTTTCATCGGCAACTTTTTCAATTTTTTCTTCAACTTCCGAAGAACTCGGCAAAAAGCCAGCCAAGAAAACAGAGGTTTTTTCAATAAACATGTGCGTACGGCTTTTTTCAAAAAGATCCGCTTTCGTGCCTGCAGGCATTAATAAATGGAAAGGTAAGTAAATCAAACCAAGTAAAACAATCGCGCGCGTAATACCAAATATAACGCCTAATGAGCGGTCAACTGGCCCAAGTCCCATTGCTTTTATAGCGCCCGCTGTAAAATGGCTGATCACGGAAATAATGATGACAAAGAGTACGAAAATGGACGCATAAGCCGTGACGCTTGCGACGATATCCATTGGAATAAGATCAAAAAGTTTGGCAACGTCTTCGTCATCGGGACGAACGCCAAACCAACCCTGAAAAGTTGGTGATAAATGTGGGCCAAAGAAATAGGCCGCTGCAAGCCCGCCAATCACGCCGGCAATTGTAAGAACTTCGCGGATAAAACCGCGCAAAAATGAAATAATTGCGGAAATGACGACAACAGCGGCAACGACGATATCTATGATCATGGCTATTCTTAGGTAATTTTAGCTGTGTAATCAAGCAAATAAGCGTGCGCGGCTTTCTCAGCTTATTATGCCGCGCGGCGTGCCCCACTAAAGCGGGTAACAAGTTCGCTCAAATGGTCAACTTGATCAACGTTAAGAGGGAATTTACCCGATTTTTGCGCTTTTTGAGGCGCTGGCATGATCGCCTGTTCAAAACCAAGTTTAGCGGCCTCTTTAATGCGTAAATCAGGTTGGGCAACACCGCGAATTTCGCCTGATAAGCCAACCTCACCAAAGAAGACACAATGACGCGGCAAGGCTTGTCCTGTATGGGAGCTAATAAGAGCGGCGGCAACGGCCAAATCTGCGGCAGGTTCAGAGATACGGATCCCGCCCGCAATATTTAAAAAGATATCACAATCAGAAAATGTCATACCGCAGCGCGATTCTAAAACTGCCAGAACCATCGCAAGGCGATTGGAGTCCCAGCCAATCACAGCACGGCGCGGGTTCCCCAGACCTGACGGTGCAACGAGTGCCTGCACCTCAACCAGAACAGGGCGCGTTCCTTCAAGACCAGCCAAAACAGCGCTGCCTGCAATATTTTCTTGGCGCTGCGCCAAAAAGAGCTCTGATGGGTTTGCAACCTCAACCAGACCTTCTTGCGCCATTTCAAAAACGCCAATCTCATCTGTTGGGCCAAAACGGTTTTTGACGGTGCGTAAAATACGAAATTGATGCCCACGATCGCCTTCAAAATAAAGGACGGCATCAACAATATGCTCTAGGACACGCGGCCCAGCGATTTGACCGTCTTTTGTAACATGGCCAACAAACAAGATACAAATACCCCGTTTTTTGGCGACGCGCACAAGCTCTTGAGCGGAGGTACGGACTTGGGTCACTGTTCCGGGTGCGCTCTCAACGTTATCGACATACATGGTTTGAATAGAGTCGATGACGATGAGGTCCATCGGATTGCTGGCATCTTCCATTGTCGCAACAATATCGCGAACAGATGTCGCCGCCGCCAAATCAACAGGAGCGTCGGCAAGACCGAGACGCTCTGCCCGCAAACTCACCTGATCTGTTGATTCTTCACCAGACACGTACACACATTTTTTACCAGCCAAAGCAAGTTTACAAACAACCTGAAGCAGTAAAGTGGATTTTCCAATACCTGGGTCACCGCCAATAAGAATAGCCGAGCCATTAACAAGGCCGCCGCCCGTCACACGGTCAAATTCATTAAGGCCAGTAACATGACGGGGGATTTTGGTTTTATTGGCGTCGGGTTTTAAGGGAACAAAGCCTATATTTTTGCCTTTTCGGGTTGAATTCATCCCTTTTGGAATACTGGCTTCGCGCACTTCTTCGGAGAGTGAATTCCATTCGCCGCAGCCCTCACATTTACCAGCCCATTTTGGGTAAACTGAGCCACAGGATTGACAAACATAAGAAGTTGTTGATTTGCCCATTTTGTTGTATTTCGTCCTTTATATTTCTCAAGCCCATACATAACCTATTGTTATATATAGAAAATTCGCTAACCCAGTTTGTTTGCTCAAAAAATAAAAGGTTACGTGTACGCTTTTATTATCAAACAAAATTTATCATTTTAGGATAGCTGAAAATCAGAACAATACAAGAACAAATTTATTACTATTGATTTACATAATTTATATTGTTATGGTCTTTGGCCATATACAATAATGTTAGGGATAATTTTGTGAAAATGTTTAAATATAGCGCGTATACATTTGGCAGTTTATTTGCTCTTGCGTCATCAGGGGTTGTTGCCGCTTATATCGATGTAGCAACAAATGATCATAATCATGATGCCCTTCCAGACCCAATTGATTTTGAAATCTCAGAGCAGTTTCCGACACTCGATCCTTATTCAAGCGCTCATTTTTATATTGAAGGCGGCGACAGCCGCGCCGAGGTGATAACAATCCCTGAAACAGGACGTGTATTTAATCGTATTTTTCATGTTGATGATGATGAGACGGGTTTTACCGCGAGTGCTTACATGGAGGTAGGGGACAATAATATTGTTTTTGTCTTTAATGGCATGTCAAAACCTTGGTACGATAGCATAAATACGCCTGATGAAAACCCATGGCAGGCATGGGATGACCTTCTCACAGGTGTAGAAGCGCGATTGGGTATTGTGAACCGTCAGATGGGGGCGCTCTATCAGTTTATAACGGATGTTAAAGAAATTGCAGGGCAAGAAAGTCGTTATGAATCCATTGGTTATTCCCTTGGAGGAATACACGGATTACACGCCAAAGCTTTTTGGGGTATTCCCTTCACTGGACTTAGTCCAGCAGGATTGCCCCAACATGAAGAATTATATTCACAGCAAGATTATGAGAGGCTCTCTTTAATGTCTTCTTTTAGTTTTTCAACGCGTGAGGATTTCATAACAGGAAGTGTAGGTCAGACAGGCCCGACTATTTATCTCGACAGAGAATCAACCAAGGCTGGTGATGAGAATGTCAGGATAGATTCTATTGGCCCCCATATTTTACCAACAGGGTATAATAGGCTGTTTCAATTTATAGGGAATTAAGCCCCCTCTTTTTGCAAGGCCCATTTAAATTGGCGGCGGTCTGTTTCCATCGTGCCTGTAATCACCAATTGCTTGGTTTTACGGGGGCGAATGCCAGACCCTAAATAAACACTATTATCCATAGCCAATTCCCCCCCTTCGACGGTGAAACGCCAGCCTACGCCGTTGTTAAGACGAATGAGCGCCTCACGGCCTTTTTTAACCAAAGATACCTTGGCATCAGGGTGCAGATGAAATCGTATGGCAACACAATGCGGTTTAGCGAGGCCAAGCATGCATGTCAGGGTTTCTTCACCACGAAAGTCAAATCCCTTATTTGCCAGATATAAACGGCGGCGGTGGACAATGCCGTTTTGAGGAACGTAGCCGTCATGGCTTGCATCTATAAGGGTTGAGCCGCGTTTATCATCACGGCTAACTTCAACAATTTTCGGACGATAACGTACGCGTCCGTCATCGTGAAGGTCGCAAATATTGCGATCATCAATAATAACTGTGTTGTGCGCGGGGGTAGATCGTAACGCGTCTTGCCAATCGGTGGAGGTCGGATGACTGCCGCAATTAACAAAAATACGCTCACGCCCGTGAGAAAACTCAAATGCTAGAGGCGCAATATGGGCATCACAATCATACGGCCAGCTTGCTGGTTTGCCCGTGTCCATGATGAGGATAGAGCGCCCTTCGACCACTTTTTCATAGCCTGTATGGGGCAAGGATTTCAGTGCGCGCGCCCGTACGCCTGCGTGCATTAAAACAGATTTGATTGTATCATCGGTGTTTTCTTGGGCGTTATGAAACAGCGCGAAATTGCCGTCGCTGTGGCGCAAGAATCTTATAGCCTGTACTGCTCGGTCAAGTCCGTGCTGAATTTTCTCTATAGGAGGATAGCCGCCTTGACGAAGCGCCGTACGTATATCAATCAAAATTTGAACAGACTGAAGCAGTTGCTCAGGGTTGCGGCTTATATGACCGCCATCGCTTAGGATTTGTTTGTCGATTTGTGTATCGAGGATATGAAGCCCATGCTCCAGATATTCTTCGCGCCCTTCAAAAACAAGGCCGCCATAGATGAGCCCCTTTATGGCGTACAGTAAATCAAGACCATAAATACTGCCTGATAAAGAGCGGCGTAAATGGCGAAGCTGACGGATAGCGCTATCCATAAACGCCTCTTGGAAATAATCATCAGCACTTTCACCAAAAAAATCATAGCCCGCAAACCAGTTCGCAAGGCGGCGACCTAGTATATCAGTGCGCCAATAATCCTCGTGCCAATGATCATGGGTTTCGATCCAACTCATCACCATCAAGCGAGCGCCGCGACGTCCATCATGCCCGCCTAAACTGCGTAAATCCCGTAACCAGTCAAAGCTGTGTATGTGTTTGATCCAAATATCACTGACGCCTTCGGGGTGCCAATTGGCGTTATGCAGTTCTAAACGATCGCCGCCAATTGAAAATGCACCAGAATTTAAAAGCCAGCGGGCATCATCACATTTGCCTTTCCAAACATCTGTTGGACTAAATAACATTTTAGGCGGGACACTTCCCCCAAGGCTCCAGTTATAGAACGGTGAGTTATAGGCCAAGCGACCTGCTTGTGTCCGTATGCTTTGATGAAGGGTGCGAAGCAGAGTCATTAGAAAATTTTAGCCCCTGATTGCCGCGATGTTTTCAGCGTATTTTGCAGGCCCATCTTTGAAGATAGCGGTTCCTGCAACCAGAACATTTGCGCCAGCGTCAATCACTTGTTTGGCTGTTAAAGGGGTAATTCCACCATCCACCTCAAGGTCAATCATGCGCCCTGATTCAGTTATGCGGCGGCGTACGTCTGCTATCTTTTTTAGGGACGCAGGGACAAAGGCCTGTCCCCCGAAGCCTGGGTTAATAGTCATGACCAAAATAAGGTCAACCATATCCATGACAGATATCAGCACATCATTAGGTGTTGTAAGGTTAATTGCGACGCCCGCTTTTTTACCGAGCGCCTTAATGGTTTGAAGCGAGCGATGAAGATGCGGCCCTGCTTCGGCATGGACGGTAATGATATCGGCGCCCGCGTCTGCAAAATCTTTGAGGTAAGCATCTGTGGGGGATATCATAAGGTGGACATCGAATATCTTTTTAGAAGCCGAACGTACGCATTTATAAACAGGCGCCCCAAATGAAATATTAGGGACAAAATGCCCATCCATCACATCAATATGAATATAATCCGCTCCTGCCTTGTCTATAGCGGCGATCTCATCGGCCAAATGACCAAAATCAGCAGAAAGGATGGAAGGGGAAATTTTTATATCATATGTCATGCGGGCTCACTTTCGATTGGGACGAAGGAAGGGTCATCTCAGCGGAAAATCATTTAATAGAATCAGGCGAATGCCTATTATTTCCAGTGTATAGAGATTTTATCCACAGTGCAAATTTTCTAAACTTGACGAGGGTGATTTTTACGCTTTATGGTTATGCTTAAAGGGTATGGGTGCATTGTTTAATGAGTATAGATAGATTGGTTCATTCAACTTTACTTGCATCTTTTATGATGGCGGGGCAGGTCGCAGCAGAGCCATTTCAAATATTAGATCCACAGACAGCATCTTGCATTGATATGGCTCTAAAGGCCGTGCCTGTTCGCCTTGCGCGGCCTGACTATCCGCAATATGGTGAGGTTTCAGAAGTCGCAGATATTGGTGGCAATTTTAGGGTATCTTTGTCAGTTATCACCCAAAAACAAGACAAACCTGTCCAGAGCATTACCCATAGCTTTACGGCGCGGGTGATGTGGAATGAAGGCGGCGGATATTTTCATGTGAATCAGCAATCTGTGAGCGCTCAACTTAACTCAAATGGGGATTTAGTGCGGATTATTGAGGGTGGATTTAGTTCCAATTGGAATGTATCAGGCTATAGCTCTTACACACATGCATTACAAACCCCAGAATATAGGGACGATCAACGCTTATTGATACAAGAATGGGTTGAAAATGCCTCGCAAACAATGGCTTTTTTCGGCGTGCATTGTCTGGCTGACCAAATATATGAGCGCGGCGATGGTCAAGATATTCGCCCTCCTCCAACCGACAGCCTCGTTATGGCCATGCGCTAATTTAACTTTTAATCAAACGGCTGATAAAAAAACCATCCATACCACCATGAGCGGCAAGGTGATGGGGTAGGATTCGAAGCTCACCCTCTTCGTTAATGAGTAAAGGCGAATCGTTGATTTCGGGCGCAGTGATGGGAAGACGTTTAAAATCAGCGTGGTCGTGTAAGAACCGTCCCACTTGGTCTTCGCCCTCTTCGGTTTGAAGGGAGCAGGTACAATAAATAAGCATGCCGCCTGATTTAAGCATTTTGGCAGCATTATCCAAAAGACGTGCTTGAACTTTGCAAAGCTGTTCCACATCCCTTTTGGATTTAAGGTGCATAACATCAGGGTGGCGGCGGATTGTACCCGTCGCAGAACATGGTGCATCAAGAAGAACGATATCGACAGGCTCTTTAGGGAGCCACTCGCCGCCATCACCAACATGGGTTTGAACATGGCTTGATAGGCCAAGGCGGGCCATGTTTTCTTTCAGGATATTGAGGCGTTTGGCGGCGCGGTCAACGGCAAGGACTGTTGCGCCAGCAGCAGCAAGCTGCGCCGTTTTACCGCCAGGGGCGGCGCAAAGATCAATCACTGTTTTGCCCTGTACGTCCCCCATTAACGTCACAGGGAGCGCGGCAGAGGCATCTTGTATCCACCACGCGCCTTCATCAAAGCCCTGCAAATGGACGACATTTCCCCCACCAGAGCGGCGCAGAGAACCCGTCGGCAAGATAGTGGCTTCCAGCGCTTGTGCCCAATTGAGCTTCATTTTGGGATCTTTGACAGAGATATCAAGGGAGGCCTCAGACAGGCAACTTTCAGCGATTTGCGCCGCGCCCGACAGGCCATAAGAATCAATCCATAATGATAAAAGCCATGGCGGTATATTGGCCTGAACGGGGTCTTGACGTTTTATCCATTCTGCACCCTCGCTCGTCATGCGCCGAAGGACGGCGTTAATCAGGCCTTTTTGACGTTCAAAACCAAGCATTTTGGCAAGCTCTACGGTGACATTGACGGCGGCGTGATCAGAGACATCCATAAAGAGAATCTGAACGATCCCAATATAAAGCAACAAACGAAGGTGTTCAGGGTGGAGCGGTTTATCTTGGGTAATAGCGCGCATAATAAGATCATCAAGCTGCCCCTTGCGGCGCAAAGTAGTAGAAATCAGCATACGGGCAAAGCCGCGATCTTGCGTATTAAGGCTATTAAAGGCCTTATGACTTTCGAGCATATGATCAAGGGGCTGTTTTTGGATTAGTACGCTTTCGAGGATTTCATATGCGATGCGGCGTGATTCGAGCCCCTCTCCCGCAGGCGTTATCATTTGTGGATCGGTCATGCCTGATCTTTCTGTATGTGAAGAGCCTTATTGTTTTTATCTTTATAGGATTGTTCCACATGGCAGGAATAATCAATCAAATCTTGGTAGAGCCCGCGTATAAAATCGGCATCATACCCAAGGGCGACAGCGCGTTGGACGGCACGTTCACGGACTTGAATCACGCGATCTTCGAGAACGGGCGCGATGTCTTGTTGTGCCTTTATGACAGAAACTTCATGAATAATGCCTAGACGCTGTCCCAATAAATCAATAATTTGATCATCAAGCGCATCAATCTTTTTGCGAAGCGGTGTAAGCTCTTTTATTTCTAAAACATCCATGAGAGGCATTGTAACCATGAGTGATAAAAAACCAAGTGTAGAAAACACAAAACAGACAAAAGAAAAAGCGCCGCAAGACACCAACCCCCTGCCCCCAATGACGCCAGAGATTATGCCAGAGGAATTTGGTGGTACTAATGGGCCAGAGCCTACGCGCTATGGCGATTGGGAAAACCGTGGGCGCTGCACAGACTTTTAGGATTTTTGACCCCAAAAATGCTATGCTTTGACTATGATTTTAGTGCGTCAATTAAATAGCTCTGATCGTATTGATACCGATGTATTTTTAGAAAAACATGCTGAGAGCTGCATGTTTATGCGCTCTCACATTGCCATTGCTGGCCTTACTTATCGAGGATTACCCAACCAAGGGGATCATTTTGGCGCGTTTCGTGATGGGAAATTAGTGGGCGTGATCGCCCATTATTGGAATGGCAATGTTATGATTGAGGCAAAGGACGGTATTGCAGAATTAAGCCAAGCTGTTATCAAAAATGCCTTTAATTCAGGGCGAAGCATTCGCGGTATTTTAGGGTCATTTGATCAAGCTCAAGAATTAATTGAAGTCATGGATATACAAGAGTGGCCACGCACGGTTAATTCAAAAGAGCATCTTTTGGCCATGTCCCTTAAGGATTTAAAAGTCCCTGCCTTATGCCATGACCCAGATTTTTATCGCCGTGACCCCAAAGAGCAAGACCGTGATCTTATGATGAAATGGCGTTTTGATTATGAAATGGAATTTGGTTCCGGGCAGGATAATGAAACATCGCGCGCGCGTATTGCCCGCGATGTTGAGGATTTTATGAGTAATGGCAAATATTGGTTGTTTGAGTATCAAGAAAAACCTGTCGCCTTTTCGGGATTTAACGCCGTTACTGACGATACAGTTCAGCCCAGTGTCGTATGGGTGAGCCCAGAAAACAGAACAAAAGGTTTTGCAAGCCCGATCGTCGCCTCTATTTTATTGGTTGCAAGAGACAGGTGGGAGAAAAAGAAAACTGTTATCTTTTCGCAAAATGAAGCCTCAGAAAAAGCATACACGGCGCTCGGCTATAAAGATTTCGGTTATTATTCTCTAATTATGTTTCAAAAGCCTTATTTACCGATGATGTAACAAAATAGATTCCTATCCCGAATGAGCATTAAAATACTTATTCAAAGGGATCACATGCGTTTTTTATTGTTTATTTGCGCCAGTTTTGCTGGTTTTTTGTTTCTTCAAATCATGACAAGCGCACTCGCAAAATCAGCTGACACTGGTCACTCGCCAGTTATTGTAGAATTATTTACATCCCAAAGCTGCTCGTCTTGTCCACCAGCAGATAAATTATTAGGAGAGCTCTCAGAAAATAAAAACATCA
Organism: Alphaproteobacteria bacterium; assembly: GCA_009995595.1. Taxonomy (GTDB): domain Bacteria; phylum Pseudomonadota; class Alphaproteobacteria; order Micavibrionales; family Micavibrionaceae. The sequence goes on along the minus strand of JAACPE010000002.1, from coordinate 383,986 downwards.
TTGCCCTTAGTTGCAATGTGACTTATTGGAATCATCTTCATTGGGAAGATACACTGTCCCAAGATTTTTGTACGCGCCGCCAGCGTGATTATACGCGTAGCCTGAAAAGCCGTGGCCCGTATACACCGCAAATGGTCATTAATGGTGTTTATGATGTGGTTGGCAATCAAACAGGACAAGTGAACAAAATAATTCATAAAGCCTTTCAGGATAATCATGTCTTGCCTATTCGTATTATTAATAATGAGGGGGTTCTTGATATTACTCTGCCGCAAAAAGAAGGCCTGTCATCGCCTGTGGCGCTCTTGCTAATTTCGCATGCGAATAAGCATACTCAAAAAATCCCAATTGGTGAGAACACAGGGCGTACTGTTTCATACACTAATCCTGTGACAGCTATTACACCGCTAGGGACATGGGATGGAGAGGCTAAACGCATATCTTACGAGATTAAAGAGAATGCTGCGGGTTATGTTATAATTGCACAAACCCAAAATGGCTCGGGTGATATTATTGCTGCGGGTCAGATTAAAAACTAAAGATCAATCTCTACCATGACAGGCACATGGTCGGATGGTTTTTCAAAATCGCGGGCGGTTGCATGAATATCATAGGATTTAAGTTTGTCTTTTAAAGGTGGCGTTACCCAAATGTGATCAAGGCGGCGCCCACGGTTTGATTGTTTCCAATCACGATTGCGATACGACCACCACGAATAACATTTTTCTTCATCGGGAACAAAATGACGCACGGCATCAACCCAATCAAGTGTGTTATACATTTTCTCTAATCGCTCTAATTCTATTGGTGTATGCGACACAACTTTTTGTAATTGTTTGGATGACCAAACATCATGCTCGCGTGGGGCAATATTAAAATCTCCCACAACAATAACTGGTTTTTTAGATGTATATTTTTTAGAAAAAAACGAAGTCATTTCATCAACAAAATCGAGCTTATGACCGAATTTTTCGTTTATCGCACGATCAGGCTCATCACCTCCAGCGGGGATATAGAGGTTATGCAGATCAAACCCATCAAATGACACCTCGATGTGACGGCAATCATCTTTGCCCACACGGGAGTGAACAGCAGAGTTTTTGAAAGGAATTTTTGAAAAGATACAAACGCCGTTATACCCCTTCATGCCGCTCATGTGTATATGCTCATACCCCGCCGCATGAAATAGATCGAGCGGGAAAAGATCATCAGGGCATTTTGTCTCTTGCAAGCATAAAATATCAGGCGCATGCGATGCCATATAATCAAGTACAATAGGCGCACGCAAGCGCACAGAATTAATATTCCACGTTGCAAGTTTCATAAGTTTTTATCCTTTAAAACGGCAGTTGCATGCCTGCGGGTAAACCCATGTCGCTCATCATTTTTTGGGTTTCATCAGCCATGGTTTGATCAGCTTTTGACTTGGCGTCGTTGAGAGCTGCCTTAATCAGGTCTTCGGCGATTTCTTTTTCTTCTGGATTTAAAATAGAAGGGTCAATATAAATTGATTTAACGTCACCTTTACAGCTCATTGATACCTTCACAAGGCCACCTCCAGCAGAGCCCTCAACAATTATATCGCCAAGCTTATCTTGCATTTGCGCCATTTTTGTTTGCATTTCTTTAGCTTGCTGCATCATTTTTTGAATGTTCATATCGTCCTCTTATTTTTATCATCTTAGTTTTTAGGGTGAATTTTTTTAATCTGCGCACCGTCAAAGGTGCTTAGGATATTTTGGATCAGCGGCTCTTGCATCAATTGTGCACGTTTTTCTTGATCGGCTGCCTCGGCTTGTTGTGCCAATGTTGGCGCGCCTTGCTTATTGGATATAGTGACAATCCAGCGTGTATTGCTGATTTGTTTGAGACCTTGGGTCAAATCTTGGGTGAGTTTTTGCGGCGCGTTTTCCGCGAGTGATATTTCAAGCAGGCCGTCACTCATTTTTACAAGATGAACGTAGTAGGTGACTTGCCCCGCCAAAACCTGCATTTGATTTTCATTAAGCGCTGCGACAATACTCGCCAAACTATCAAGACGCGGCGCGTTTGTTTCTACCATTTTTGTTTGTGTTTGCACCATAGCTGTTGGAGCAAGGGTTTGCGCTTGCGTTGATGATGCTTGAGCGGGTTTCATAGCAACGGGCGTGGACGCTTGGCTCGGGGTTGAAGCACCGTGCTGCGCTGCCGCATTATTGGCGGGCGGGTCAAGTTGGAGTTTCTTAATAAGTTCTGCTGGATCAGGTAAATCTGCGGCGTATAGGAGGCGTAAGATAATCATCTCTGCCGCCTTCAGCGGGTGCGGCGCAGTACGAACTTCGCCCATCCCTTTTAAAAGCAATTGCCAAGTGCGTCCCAAACTGGGCATTGAAAGATTGCCTGCCATTACATTTAAACGGTCACGCTCATCTTTTGTCACAGCAAGTTGTGTGTCGGGCAGTTTGGGGAGTGCTTTAACCTTGGTCAAGGCATGGGTAAAATCAAGCATGTCTTGAAGTACCACAATCGGGTCGGCACCATCACGATAGAGATTTTCCATGATGTCTAGCGACTCCTTGCTCTGCCCTTTGAGAGCCGATTCAAGAAGATCAAGGATACGTCCGCGATCAGCAAGACCGAGCATATCTTTAACTTGCACTCCCGTGACCGCGCCATCCCCAAGGGCAATTGATTGGTCAAGCAAGCTTAAACCATCACGCACCGAGCCATCGGCGGCGCGGGCAATAAGCGACAGCGCTTCGTCCTCTATTGTTGCGTTTTCTTTGCCTGCTATTTCACCGTAATATCGGGCAAGCTCATCGGCCTCGATACGGCGCAGGTCAAAACGCTGACATCTTGAAAGGACGGTAATGGGTACTTTGCGGATTTCAGTGGTCGCAAAAATGAATTTCACGTGCTCGGGTGGCTCTTCGAGTGTTTTCAAAAGCGCGTTAAACGCCTGCTTTGAAAGCATGTGCACCTCGTCAATAATATACACTTTATAGCGCGCAGAGGTGGGGGCATAACGTACACCGTCCAAAATTTCACGAATATCATCAATCCCTGTACGGGACGCTGCGTCCATTTCCATGACATCGGGATGGCGGTCTTCGGATATGGCTCTGCAAATATCACAATCAGACGTATCGCCTGTTGTTGGCCCCGCCATGCCGTCCGCTCCTGTGTAATTGAGCGCCTTGGCGATAATACGCGCCGTTGTCGTTTTACCCACACCGCGAATACCTGTCAGCATAAAGGCATGAGCAATACGCCCCGATTCAATGGCATTTTTCAGTGTACGCACAAGGGCATCTTGGCCGATTAAATCATCAAAATTTTGGGGACGGTATTTACGCGCAAGGACGCGATATGCTTCTTGTTCATGTTTTTGCGATGGATCTGACATGATCTATTTGTAGAATGATTCAAAGAGCCACGCAATGATTCATGGGCGCGTATTACAGTAAATTCATGATTTAGGGAATGAAAGTGGAAGACCGGACAGCGACCCGAAAAAATTCACCTGCGGCTGCTTCATTTCTGACCTGACCGAGTCCAGCGAGATTTCGCCCGCGCCGATCTTCCGCCCCTGTTATAGAGGCGCAAAACAAGAGTTTCAAGGGCTTTATTGTGAAATATGGGGCTTCTTTTACAGTGCTTAGTCGGCCTTGCCGTTAAAACGAGCGCTTCCACTGCAACGTTCCCTTATTTTTAGAACAAGGTCTAAAAGAAGAAGTAAAAATAAAAATATGATCATGTAAGTCATGTCGAGCCTCTCGTATCAGATTTGAGTTGCCCTATTGCCGCCAAGCAATGCATTTATATTCATTTAATGCAATTTTAGTATGCACAAAACGCATGATTATTCAACCCCCTACGGGCTAAAATACTGGCCTTTTGTCAAATTTGTATTCATCCATTCGTAAATGGTATATTTTTTTTGGCCTTTGTTTTAATAATATAGAAAGTGTTCCTTAGACAATGCAGACTCTTGATTCAGCCAAAATTAAGTATATTCAGTCCCTTTTATACCCCAAAGCGCCCAACAGCAATCTCATCAAGGATGAATCTGGGCTTGTGAATTTGGCAAAAGATTATGCGAAAAAGAGCAGCACGCCTGAGACTGATTTTATTTTGGGCTATTTTGGCCTCTTTTATGGTGATGAATACAAAATTACCAAAGAACAAGCCATCGCCCATATCGAAAAAGCGCATGATTCAGGTAATCAAGATGCTACGGCTGTTTTAGCGCAGATTTATCGAGGTGATTTTACATTCTTGAATGATGATTATCGCGAGAAATATGGTGAGCATGAGTTTATTTCCAACAAAGCAAAATATTTACGCCCTTCAAAAGGCTTATTGCTTTTAGAAGGTTTGGCCTTATCAAGTCATAAGCATGGTATGTATCTTTATGCCTCTTATTATGGCGAAACGGAAAGTTATGACGATGACAGCTTTCCCCGCTATAGACATAGTGCAAAAGCGCTGGAATTTGCAGCTCGCTGTAAACAGCTTAATTATATTGGCGGTTACTATCTGGAAGGAATTTGGCTTTTTGGACCAGGTCCAGGAAAAACAGATACCAAGAGTGCCTTTGAAGTTTGGAAGGAGGGGTATGAAAAAGCAGAAATTAGCGATTTGTTTTCAATCCCAATTTATCACACGCTTTGCTATTGCCTTGGCTACTGTTACATCGAAGGGGAAGGCATAACAAAAGACGAGGCGAAGGGTTTAGAGCTTATAAAAACGGCCGCCGATGGGGGGCATGATGAGGCTATAGAATGGCTGGAACATTACGGATCTGAGGCTGATAAAATAGATATTCATCAAGACCATCACGATGTCAGTGCTCATTCCCCTATGCAGTTTTTTGTCAGTTCCGATAAAAAATATGTTTTTGAAAAACACGAACATTTAAAAGAAATAAATGAGAGTGAGCTTATTTTTTCTGAAAAAATTGATATTCAAAACAATAGAAGCGTAGAAGATGCAAATGGATATCATATTATCAAACATCCTGAAGATGATTATAAGCCCCCTATTCGGGTTCGTATTCACCAGCCTGAGGCTAAACAAGATATCTATGACTCTTATCTAAACGAAAGTGATGAAAAGCAAAAAGAACTTATGTCTCAACTGCTTGAGCCTATTGATAAACTTCCTGGGCTTGAGAACATTAAAGAGGAAGTTCGTTCTATTATTGATTACGCATTCATTACAAAGAAACGTGAAGAATATGGCCTTAAAAGCAAAACCACAGGAATGCACATGATGTTTTTGGGCAATCCCGGGACAGGCAAAACCCATATTGCACGATTATTAGTAAATATATTCTATCAAATTGGCGTCCTAAAAAAAGGCCATGTGGTTGAGGCCGATCAAAGCGTTTTAACTGGGGAATACATAGGATGGTCCGCGTCCAAAACAAACCTTGCCTGCCATACGGCTTTGGATGGGATATTATTTATTGATGAGGCCTATTCGCTCACAGATAATCAGTGGGATTATGGTAGTGAAAGCGTGACCTCTTTAATGAAGTTTATGGAAGATTTCAACGAACGTTTTATTGTTATCGCCGCAGGCTACAAAGATAAAATGGAAGAGTTTGTCAGGTCGAACCCAGGCCTTAGATCCCGTTTTGCGCTCAACATTGAATTTAAAGATTATAAGCCTGAGGCGATGGTGGCAATTTTCAAAATTTTTGCGGCAGAAAGTGACTATATTTTAAATAGCGACGCCGAGAAAAAACTGCTGCTTCATTTAAAGAGTATAAAAGGTAATGACATTGGGCGCTTTGCCAATGCGCGGGGCGTGCGGCATTTATTTGACGCCACAATCAAAAAACAATCTGGCCGCTTAATTAAAAACAAAATCACTGATAAAGAATCGATGATGGAAATCAAGCCTGAAGACATCCCAAGCGATAAAACGATTGATACGGGCAATGTAACCTATCTACCCAATTCAAAAGATAAGAAATAAATCATTTTGAACACCCTGCTAATGAGTAAACTATAATTTTTTTGAGCCTATGTGAAATGCGCCCCGAGGAAAGACGCGAAAAAAAACTCTAGGGTTTTAGGTATTTTGTTATAAGGCAAAAGATTTTTCATCATATATGCGTTTAACGCATGCCCGAATATGTATTAATATCGCTATCACTTTAGCAATAAACACAATAAATTAAGAGGCTAAATTAAGGCATACCAGCATTTCAGTACTAAGCTTTAAAAATGAGTAACTTGTAGAGCCTTTGATCAAAATAAAGACTTTTTGAAAGAACAAGTATTTGCGTAAAGCCACTATAAAGGACCTAGATAGCCTTATTGATGTCGAAAACAAGGGATTTGAGCCTGACAAATACCATCTAACATCCAAACGGCAATATCGTTATTTATTAAATTTTGGCCGTTGCGACATTCTAATTATTGAAAATAATACTGATATTATAGGCACCGCGACGGTCTTATATCGCAAGAATTCCAACAAAGCGCGGCTTTATTCAATAGCAATAAATCCCAAATATCGCCAAAACAATTTTGGGAGCACTTTTATTGAGTTAATTGAAAATTATTTAAAAGATAAGAAATACAAATCAATTATAAGTGAGTTTCGTGCAGATAAAGAGCGCTACTACTCTTTTTATAAAGAAAGAGGATATCGTATTCAAAAACAAATAGAAAACTATTACCCCGATGGTTGTCATGGGGTGCGGGTTATAAAAGAGTTAATATAAAGAACCAATCATGAAAAAATATATTATCATCGCTGATAAAGTTGAATTGATTAAACAAGATCCAAATTGGGTGGCCTTATCAACAACGCAATTCTTACGCAGTTCCCTCAAAGATTTCAATATTTCAAAATCACAAGCGAGAATCATTAACCTTAGTAACCAATATGATTACCTTAGCAAAGGGTATTATGTGTCGCTTATGGCAGAAGCCAGAAAAATAAACTGTATACCCAATGTATCCAATATTATTAATATACAATGGAAAAGAAACTATTCGAGCTATTTGGAGGACATTAACAATTTTATTAAAAAGATACTAGCTGATGAACATGACATAGAATCGTTCACGAATAAAAAGTTTATTTTTTTCTTTGGGCGGCATGAAAATCCAAAGATTGAAGTTATTAGCCGATATCTTTTTGATCTTTTTCGCTTTCCGATTATGTCATTCGAACTAAAGCATACTGTGAGAAAATCATGGCACATAAAGAATATAGATGTGCTCGGCTTTAACGCCATTACACAAGACAAACTCGAAAAGTTTTACTCCGCGTTACATAAATTTACAGGATCGGCATGGAGAAAAAACAAAAAAGACAGTGTAGAAAAATACTGGATTGGGCTTTTGCATGATCCATCTGATCCTTTTCCACCCTCAAATAAAGCAGCGCTTAATAAATTTGTAAGTGAAGGAAAAAAGCTTGAGGCGCGCGTAGAACTTATTACAAAAAATGATATAGCCTCTGTTTTAGAATACGACGCCCTTCTTATTCGAAGCACGACAGCGATTAATAATTATACGTATAGATTTGCTCTAAAAGCAGAGAAAGAGAGAATTCCGTGTATTGATGATACGGAATCAATTATCAAATGTTGTAATAAAGTGTACCTGCATGAACTGTTAAAAAATAATAATATTGGCGCGCCAAAAACAATAATTTTGGACAAAAAAATAATAACCGATTACCAATGCGATGGGCAGTACCCTAAAGTTTTAAAAATTCCTGATGGGTCTTTTTCCAGAGGAATAGTAAAAGTTCACAATAAAGAAGATTTGGTCTCACAGGCCCAAGGGCTTTTAAAAAAATCAGAAATCATACTATGCCAAGAATATGTGCCGTCTGAATTTGATTGGCGAATTGGCGTTTTAGATAACCAAGCTATTTTTTCAGTTCAATATTTTATGGCGAATGGCCACTGGCAAATTTATAATCATGAATCAAAAAAGAAAAAGCAAATCTATGGTGCCCATAAATGCCTGACAATAGAAGAAACACCTCAAAATGTCATTAAAACGGCATTAAAGGCCTGCAAGTTAATAGGCAATGGGCTTTATGGTGTTGATCTTAAAACAACCCCTAATGGACAGGTCATAGTGATTGAAATTAACGATAACCCCAATATTGATCATGGGGTTGAAGACCAAATTTATGGTAACGCCATTTATAGAAATATTCTAATGAATCTAATTGGCAAAATGCATACCTAAAATAAGAAATAAAAAAAGCCACCCTTCACAATTTTAAGGGTGGCTTTCAAAATCAGTTGTGAGGGTTAGCTCGCTTCGCGGCTGGCTTTTTTGCGTTCGTGGGCGACCAAGAATTTCTTACGTAAACGCAAGCTCTTTGGTGTAACCTCAAGAAGCTCATCCTCGTTCACATATGACATCATGTCCTCTAAGCTCATTTGACGCGGCGGCACAAGGGTGACGGCTTCGTCAGTTCCTGAGGCACGCATGTTTGTAAGCTTTTTCCCTTTAAGGACGTTCACTTCTAAATCATTTTCACGGGAATGTTCGCCCACAATCATACCTTCATAAACAAGGCTTTGATGGCCAATGAACATCACGCCGCGGTCTTGCAAGTTAAAGATCGCATAAGCGGCAGCAGAACCCGTATCATTAGAGATAAGAACACCTTTGCCGCGCTGTGGGATTGGACCTTTGTGAGGCTGGTAGGAATGGAACACACGGTTGAAAACGCCAGTACCGCGCGTGTCCGTTAAGAACTGTGACTGATACCCAATCAATCCGCGCGATGGTGCTAAGAATGTAATCCGTGTTTTACCTGCACCTGAAGAACGCATATCGGTCATTTCAGCCTTACGGCGGTTCATTTTATCAACCACCGTTGATGAATATTCTTCATCCACATCAATTGTGATTTCTTCAATCGGTTCGTGACGCTCACCATCAATTTCTTGATAAAGAACGCGAGGGCGTGAGACAATCATTTCAAAACCTTCACGGCGCATTGTTTCAATCAAAACGCCAAGTTGCAATTCGCCGCGCCCCCCAATTTCAAACGCGTCTTTATTTTCACTTTCAGAAAAAGTGATTGCCACGTTTGTTTCGGCTTCGGCAAGCAAGCGCTCACGGATTAAGGTTGAGGTAACTTTCGTGCCTTCTTTACCGGCAAAAGGAGAGTCATTTACCGAAATCATCACGGCCATTGTTGGCGGATCAATCGGTGTTGATTGGACAGGTTCAGTTAAGGCAGGCGCACCGATTGTATCGGCAACCGATGTTTTGGCGAGACCCGCAATACAGATAATATCACCGACTTTAACCTCTGCCACTGGGACACGGTTTGTGCCATTAAACATCATCAATTTTGTCAGGCGGCCATTTTCAACAATTTTGCCGTCAAGGTCGATTGATTTAACAGCATCGTTAATTTTTGCAGAGCCTTGGATAACACGTCCAGTTAAACAACGTCCCAAGAACGGGTCTGAATCAAGAAGTGTAGCTAGCATCGCAAACGGCTTATCTTTGTCACCTTTTGGCGCAGGAACATGCTCAACGATAAGATCCATAAGCGGGGTAAGGTTTTCGCGCGGATCATCAAGTTCTTTTGTACACCAACCATTACGGCCCGATGCATACATGATTGGGAAATCAAGCTGCTCATCTGTTGCATCTAAAGATACAAAAAGATCAAAAACTTCATCAACCACTTCTTCAGGACGACCATCGGGACGGTCAATTTTGTTGATAATGACGATAGGCTTCAGCCCTTGCTTTAGCGCTTTACCCAAAACGAATTTTGTTTGCGGCATGGGGCCTTCAGCAGAATCCGTGAGGAGGATAACGCCGTCTGCCATGTGCAAAACGCGCTCAACCTCGCCGCCAAAATCGGCGTGGCCAGGGGTGTCGATAATGTTGATACGCAAAGTGTCATTGCCTTTTTTCCATTGAACGGACGTTGGCTTGGCCAAAATAGTGATCCCACGCTCTTTTTCAAGGTCGTTAGAGTCCATCATACAGGTGTCCACATTCTCGTTTTCACGGAACATACCACTTTGTTTAAGCATGGCATCAATAAGAGTTGTTTTGCCGTGGTCAACGTGCGCAATAATGGCGATATTTCTAAGCTTTTCAGTCATTTTTTCTTCTTTCCGCCTTTAAAAATGGCGTGCATCTTTTTGTTTCGCCTTCTACCTATAGGAAAGAGTCGAAAAAAGGAAGGAAAATATAGCATAATGCCGCTTTGTTTGGCTCAATAACAAGATGATGGCGGCTCTATTACAGCTTTGTAAGTGGCGGGAGCGTTAAAAACGCGTATATTTGACCTATGAAATATTTATTAATAATTACTTTTTGTGCCTTTATCGTGCTTTTTAGCATGGTGATGCAAGCGCAAGTACAGGCCAACGACATCATAGAGAATGACGAGATACAAATGACCAAAGCCAGTGCCTATCAATTTGATTTTAAAGGGATCGATGGCAAGCCGATTAACCTTGCCGACTTTAAGGGTAAGCCGTTTTTAGTAGTGAATACGGCGTCCTTGTGCGGTTTTACGGGTCAGTATGAGGGCTTGGAAGCCCTATACCAAAAATATAAAGAGCAAGGTTTTATGGTTTTAGCCGTGCCTTGCAATGACTTTGGCGGACAAGAGCCAAAAGGCGAGGACGAGATTAAAAACTTCGTTAAAGAGCAATATGGCGTGACCTTCCCCGTTGCGGCAAAATATTCAACCAAAGGCGATGATGCACATCCGTTTTTTACTTGGGCGGCAGCGGAGAAAAAAGGCGGGATGTTGTTTTCAAAGCCCCGTTGGAATTTTCACAAATTCCTTATTGATCAAAACGGGCAAGTGGCCAAAAGTTTTGGATCACAAGTGGACCCGATGTCAAAAGAGATTACATCCGCCGTAGAAGAGTTGCTGAAAGGATAGGCATGAAAGATACAGACATTCATGAAATTATTCAATTGGCGTGGGATGATAAGGCATCATTTAACGATATTGAGGCGCAAACAGGACTTAAAGAAAAAGAAGTAAAACGGATCATGCGTGACAATATGAAGCCCTCAAGCTTTCGCATGTGGCGAAAACGTGTTTATGGGCGTGATATGAAACACGCAATTTTAAGCCCCATAGAGAATACTAAAAAACGTGAACAAAATAAAAGACTTCGCCCAGAGCGTATAGATCTCAAAACCCTAGAAAACGATGATTTTATTTCTTAAATTGATTTGAGATTATAAAATAAAGCGATGAAGGCATCAGCCTGATAACTTTCATGATGAATGTGAATTTCTTGGGAAAATGAATTTCGAAGTTTTTCTTGATCAACCCATCAGCTATTTCTTTTGCCGCGATATTTGAGTCAATCATCATTGGCATTTCAAAATCATTTTGGTCGGTCATTGGCGTTTTGACAAAACCCGGATTAATAACTTTGACATCAATATTATTGTCTTTTTCTTCGGCGCGCAAACTTTCAGCAAGGTTAATGACGGCAGCCTTGGACGCGCTATAAGGCTGACCATTTGGTAAGCCACGATAGCCTGCGACACTGCCACATAGGACGATCTGGCCTGATTTTTGGGTGCGAAAAATAGGTAAGGCGGCATGCACAAAATTAAACATCCCGTTTAAATTCACATTTAAAATATTATGCGCCTCATTGATATCCATATCTTTAATCGCGCCTGGATTATATATAGCGGCCATTGAAATCGCACTATCAAGGCGTGGAAATTTTTTAAGAATTTCTTGTGCAGCCTTATTGAGCGCATTTGCATCACAAACATCTAAGGGCATAACAAGGTGATGCTGCCCAAGCTCGCTTTGAAGATTTTGTAATTTTTCTTGACTGCGCGCAGAAAGCGCCAAGGTCGCGCCACGCTCTGAAAGCTCGCGTGCAAGATCAGCGCCGATCCCGCTACTGGCGCCGATTATCCAGATATATTTTCCTTGAATAGTATCCATTATTTTTCATCTTGTTTTTGCATGAACAAAGTGAGTTCTGCAAATGTGATACCAAATTTCTTGATATATGATCGGTTAATAAGAACGCCATCATTCATCAAGAACATCCAATCATCAAAAGTGAGACGGTATGTTTTTCCGCCAACAGGTAAGTCCATACGATATGCCCAGCGAACGGCGTTTCCTTGTAGCTCCCCATTAGCTTTGTCAAGGATATCGCCAGCCGTTCCAGTATATTGACCCTCTGCGGTTTTTGTAATGGTCCAAATACGCTTTTGCGTTTCGCCATCATAATATTTAAAATCTTCTTCAAGCGTGCCAATGTCACCCTCCCATGAACCAACCATGTCCACATCAAAACGACGTGTTACCTGCCCTTTGCGGTCTTGGATAATTCCCCATGCCTTAATTGGGCCTGTAAAATATTCTTTGATATCCATTTTAGGTTCTGCGTCTTTGTAACGCGCTAGATTATGAGCTGAACAGCCGTTAAGCATGATGATTCCTCCTATTAGAAGCAGTATTGATTTTAAGGTCATTGGTTTTTTCCTTCATAGACGATAAAGATTTCATCCAAAAATAAAGTGCAACAATAGCCACAATTTTAATCAGACAGGGTAAAAATGCATAAGTAAAGCTTAATCCCATCAGATCGCTTTGGCTATTGTCTCCATTAGGGACAAAGTCCGTTTGCCCCAGAATTAAAAATGCTAGGCCGCTACCGCCTGCAAACGTGGCCTTTAGCAAAAAGGCCTGAGCAGAAAAATATAGTGATGTTTGCTCTGTATCTTTTTCATTATCAATTAAATCTGATAAAATAGCGGGAGGTAGGGCAAGCTCTGCACCGAGAGCCAAGCCAGAAAAAAAACAAACAAGGCCATAGGCAATCACATCGCCCTCGCCTAAGAAAAATGCCCAGATAAATGTCGCAATCGCCAAGATCATTGAGATAAACCACGCTGTTATCTTATCTTTATGCTTAGATATTTGATGCCAAATAGGCATGCCTATCGCACCTGATACGAAATAAAGAATAAGAAATAATCCGGTTAGATTTTCTGCGTCTAATAAATCACGCACAAAGAAAATAACCAGCACGCCCGGTATAGATGAGGCCAGCATACTGATTGCATAAATAACATAATAGCGGCGCATTTGCGGGTGTGTTAGTTTTTTAAGGTCAAGCTTAAAATGAGAAGATTGCTGCACTATATTTTTTTGTTTTTGCGACCAGCGCCAAAAGGCAGCGCCCGCAATAAGACAAAGTGCAACAAGCGTATAGGCCATATAATGTAGATCAATAATAACGGGCAAAACTGCTGCTATTAAAAGCCCGATAAGCCCTAATCCCTCGCGCCATGTCGTAATACGTGTTTTTTCAACACTGTCCTTTGACCATAAACTTCCCAGTGCATTAAGATTAATACCTAAAATACTAAACGCAGTTGAGGCCAGAGTGAGGCTCACTGCAAACCATAAAGCAATGAGCGTTTGCGGTGGATGAAAAACCATGGTGAAACTTACTATCAAGAGCGCCAGCGAGCCCATTATTATAAGAAGGCGGTGTTTGGCATACTTATCACTGAGCACACCAATAATAGGGTCTTGGACAGCATCAAAGATACGAATTGCAAGAATAAGAATACCGATGAGGGATAAGGATAACCCTAACTCCGCCACGTAGTAATCAGGGGCATGCAGGTATAAGGGCAGACCTGCAAAAGATAACGGTACAGCAAGCAACCCATATCCAAAAAGACTTAGTTTACTTATAGATTGCTCTGTTGCTGTTGTGGTCATTTAGACCCCAAAAGCTGAGCCCGTAATGTTGGTTTTTGTGTTTTATCACTCAGCCATATGTCGAAAAAATAGCGTCCAAATTCGGCGTCATTTAAACGGCCAATCTCAACACCATCTGCATAAAAAATGGAAGTGCCATTGGGTTGGTAGACACCTGTGATATTTTTACCTTGCGCGACGTCGGGAAAAATTTGTCGCATTTGACTGTGCCATGTTGCGAGTGTCACCTCGTCTTTCATACCGATGCGGCGCATTTCTTCTGCGGAGGTATCAGCAATATCACGCCCTTCAATATCACGCAAATAAGTTAAGCTTAGCGCGAAAGGCTTTGTAAGATCATAATGCCCTTGGGGAGCATAAAGTGTGGCATCATAAACATCCCAGAACATCCATGTCAGCCGTCCTTTGCCGACAGGCTCTGCTTGCGGGATGTTGATTTTAATGTTCTCTATGACATCGGCATAGCTTGGGGTAAAGCCGAATATTGCAAGCAAAAATCCAAGGATGAAAAGTATTTTACGCATGGGTGATTTCTGCCTGCATAACATTAATTCGCCCCGTCTTAAACCCAGCGATACACGCCGCAAGGTAAAAACGCCATAGGCGGATGAAGCTATTATCAAAGCCAAGTGCTTTAATTTCTTTTTGTTTTTCATCGAAGGTATCGAGCCAGATTTCTAACGTTCTGGCGTAGTCTTGTCCGAAATAGAAACTATCAGTTGTTTTCATTCCTGCGTTTTGCACCTCTTGATTAAAACGCGTGGGGCTTGGTAGCATGCCGCCTGGGAATATGTAACTACGAATAGCATCACCGCCGCGGCGATAGCGTTCAAAATATTTTTCATCAATGGTTATCGTTTGAATGACTGCTTTACCATTATCAGCCATGAGTGATTTAACCTTGTTAAAGTAGGTCGGCCAGTATTTCTCTCCCACGGCTTCAAACATTTCGATAGACACGATATTATCAAATTTGCCGCGTTGGTGGCGGTAATCCTCAATAACAATATTGGCCTTATCACCAAGCCGGTTTTTGGCGTAAGCATGTTGTTCAGTGGACAGTGTAATGCCTTTAATATCAAAATTACCATGTTGCGCCGCGCGTTCTGCAAAGCCGCCCCACCCGCAGCCAATCTCTAAAATACTGCCTGATTTTGTATCAAGGCGTTCAAGAATACGGTCATATTTATTATGTTGTGCTTGCTCAATGCTCTCTTTGCCTGTTTTAAACAACGCCGATGAATAAGTCATGGATGGATCAAGCCAAAGATCATAAAAACTATTACCCAAATCATAATGTGCGTGAATGTTACGCTTGCTACCCTTGACGGTATTTACTTTAAGCAAATAAGATAGACGCGCCATCATTTGATACGCGCTGCTACCGAAAAGATATTTTTTGACATGCCTTTCATTGTGAAGAGCTAATGCGAATAAATCTTGTAGGTTATGGGTTTCACAATGCCCGGCACGGTAACTTTCAACAAAGCCAATATCGCCACGTGCCATGACGTTTTTAATCACATCCCAACTATGCACAATCATGCTTGCCTTTGGGCCGGGGTTCTTGCCCTCGAAATAGCGCTGCTGACCATCAGGGGTCACGAGCTCTAATGTTCCAAACTCAAGGCCATCGAGTTTTCTCAAAAACTGGTCTGCAATGCGGGAAACAATCATATTTAATCCTATTCTTTAATAACTATATTCTTTTCTATATAACCATCGCGTTACGTTCATCTTAAAACTTTGTAAGAATGGTGCTTATTTGCTCACTTTGCTGATCCGTTCAGTCTTTTGCGGGGGTTTTGGGACATATTTTATGCCTTTAGCAATTAATTTCAGTGCCTGCCAATGGATCAGCGTTATTGCTTTAAATGTTACTAAAGGATAGCACCAAAAGGCACGTTTTAGATTTTTCTTATCCAGAGGATCAAAGCGCCCAATCAAACTTGTCACAAGCTGTTTTTCTCCACTGGCGGCGTAGTAATCAATCCAAGAGTCAAAACGGGGTTTTTTGCCATCTTGATCTGCGAACGCACGCCAATCAAAACGAAATTGGTAATGCCCTTCCCGTTTTAAGAACGGGGAGACATGAAAAATCTTTTGCGCGGTCATTTGATCTTGGGGGGTTATGATACTTTCATCCTCATGCACGCATAAATAAGAATGGCTTTGGCCAAAGGTATTATTAACCTCGCAGATTACAGCGCGCAGGTTATGTTGTGTGTCAAGACATAGCCAATAGCTTATAGGATTAAAGACATAGCCCATAATGCGCGGCATGCAAATAAGAATGATATCCCCATTTGCCTTAGTCACGTTGTATTTTTTGAGAATATCGCGCGGCCATTGGTTGAGATCATCGGCATTTTTATCACCATGGTCTTTTGTATAAAAACTAAGCGGGGCAAATTTATTTATCTTTAAACTTCTAACCGTTTGTATTTGCGAAAGAGGCAAGGCGAGATAATAAATTCGGTAATTAAATGCATTTATTTTGGGAAATAGCCGGCGGTGCATAACATCGCCAAATAAAATTTGCGGTGTTAATATAGGGGTAAATGGTTTTGGTTTTATTTTTCCCATGGAATATCAAAACCCATAGCCTTTACTGCGTTTACCGCGCTCATCAGACCATCTTCATGAAAGCCGTATCGCTGATACGCGCCAGCATACCAGCAGTTTTGATAGCCCTGAATATCTGCTATTTTCTCTTGGGCGTTGACCGCTTTTTCATCAAAAATGGGATGGTCAAATTCATGGGTATCATAGACCAAATCAGCTTTTGGTGCACGCTCGGTATTTAAGGTAACAAAGACAGGAACATCAGGCGTGATCCCTTGTAAGTTATTCATCCAATAGCTCAGGCAAACACTCTCGTTTTTATCATCGGTTGCAGTGGAGAGATAAATCCAACTCGCCCAGCTCTTTTTGTGATGGGGCATAAAGCTTTCATCGCTATGAACAACTATACTATTTTTCTGATAGGAAAATGCCCCCAGGATTTTATCTTCTATTTGGTCTTTATCCTCAAGCATTCTATGCGTCTGGTCCGCGTGACACGTAAAATATACATGATCGTAAATTTCTGTCGCGCCTGTTTTATCAGTTATATAAATCTTACCACCATCGCGTTTTACGCCCTTTACGGCACAATTTAATATGATTTTATCTTTAAAGCCCTCTGTCAGAGTTTTGATATATTCGCGGCTGCCGCCTGTGACCGTATACCATTGCGGATGGTCGTTAATGGTCAGTAAACCATGGTTTTCAAAGAAACGAATAAAAGTTTTTGCAGGAAATTTTTCGATTGTTTCGACAGAACAGCTCCAGATCGCTGCGCCCATCGCTTTCAAGTAATAATCCCGAAACCATTGCCCCATCTTCATTTCATCAAGGGCTGCTGCAAGTGATACCCCACGATCATCGGTTAAATAACGCCCAGCGTATTTGTTAAATTTCAATATATCAAAAATCATCTTCCAAAATTTTGGGCGCAAGAAATTTTTCTTTTGCGCAAACATACCCTTGCTCCCATATTCAAGCCAACCATTAGCAATGCTCGCCCCAAAAGACATATCGCTTTTTTGAACGGGGATTTTCAGCAAGTCAAAGAGCTCTGTGAGATTGGGATAATTACGATAATTAAAGACAATAAACCCTGTATCAACGGGTACAGTTTTTCCTGTTTTTTTATGCGTAACATCGATCGTACGGCTATGACCGCCAATATAATTATTTTTTTCATAGACGGTAATATCTGCATGCGGATTAAGCAAGTAAGCCGCGCCCATTCCTGATATACCTGTGCCGATGATGGCAATTTTCATTTTTTGTTCACTCACAAGGGTAACCTTACTTTCACTTTTGTTCCGGGGTTGTTATCTTCGAATTCAATTGTGCCACGGTGAAGCTCTACAATAGCTTTTACCATGCTCAAACCAAGGCCACTGCCTGGTGTATGGCGGCTTTTATCGCTTCGATAAAAACGATCAAAGATTTTATTTTTGTCATCTTCTGGCACGCCCACTCCACTATCTGCGATAGTAAATATAATAGATTCTTTTGATATGCTGGCTTTCATATCAACAGTGCCTTGTTCTGGCGTAAATTTTATGGCGTTATCAATAAGGTTGGCAAAAAGTTGAAAGAGTAAATCTTTGTCGCCATTGATGACCATCTCGGAAATATCTTTTGTCACCTCAATATTTTTATCTTCAGCGAGGGGATCATAAAGATCCAATGCATCATCAATCACGTTTTTGAGAGACACAGGAGAAAATTTTGTTTTTTGTTTACCGGCCTCAATACGGGCAATCCGAAGCAGAGCGTTAAACGTATTTAAAAGATGGTCTGCTTCGCTAATTAATTTATCAGCATGGGCGTGAAGTTTTGTGTTCTCTGATTGATCTGCTTCTTTTTTAAAGTCTTCCAAATCATTACGTAGGCGCGTCAATGGTGTTTTAAGATCATGGGCGATATTATCGGAAACATGCGATATACCATCCATTAAGTGCTCAATCTGATCAAAACATTTATTAAGAATATTGGTCATATACCCCAAATCATCCCATTTCGATGAGAGCTCAATACGGCGAGACAGATCTCCCGTATCCATTATTTTCTGTGCTGTTACCGCTATTCTATTAGTGCCTTTGACCACAAACTGACTGATGATATAGCTGGTAAGGATTACGAGGAAAATTAAGAAAATACTGAGCCATGTCAGCAATTGCATCTTTTGATAGATTCGCGTCAAATCCGTAATGTTAACTCCGATCAATAAACGCCGACCATCATTAAATGTTTCGATTTTTGCAGCGTATTTGTTACCCGCACTTTCAAATAAAATGGTCCCTTCAGAAAGGACAGAGCTTGTTTTTGGAATTTGTTGTATATTACCATCTATAATTTTACTATCTTTATCGATGAATAAAAAAACTCGGTCACGCCCCTTTAAGCTCGCGATAATATCTTCCGTGCGTGACCATAGGCGGATATGATCTATTTCAGTTTCCAATACCGCCTCGGTTTGTTTGACGTATTGATCGCGGCTAAAATAATTACCAAAATAAACGAGTATGAGGGCCGTTATCCCGCATAATAAAGTAAAGAATAGCGCCATTTGAAAGCTAGAGCTGCGCGTATAAGCGCGGGCATAATTTTTATTAGGCATAGCGTCTTAGGCATCTTCGATAATATAGCCAGACCCGCGAACGGTGCGAAGGATAGGCGTTTCATGATCTTTGTCAATTTTACCGCGCAAGCGGCTGATATGAACATCAATGACGTTTGTTTGTGGGTCAAAGTGATAATCCCAAACATTTTCAAGAAGCATGGTACGTGTCACTACTTGGTTTTTGTGGCGTAACATATATTCAAGCAATTTAAACTCACGCGATTGAAGCTCAATCGAATGGCCGCCGCGAGAAACTTTACGTGATAACAAATCAAGGGATAGGTCGCCCGCGTGCAGCACAGTCTCTGTGCTGCCATCATGATGTTTATTGCGTTTATGAAGAACCTCGATCCGTGCCAATAATTCAGCAAAGGCAAATGGTTTGACGAGATAATCATCGCCGCCAGATTTAAGGCCCTTGACCTTATCATCCACATCGCCAAGCGCACTCAATATTATAACAGGTGTGTGATTATCAGATCCACGGAGCGTTTTTATCACAGTTAAACCATCAAGCTCTGGCAACATACGATCCACAATCAGCATATCATAAGTTTCAGTGGTTGCGAGGAACAAACCCTGCTTGCCGTCCTCGGCATGGTCGACGGTGTGCCCCTCTTGCTTTAAACCCTTTTGAATATAAGCAGAAACTTCTTTATCGTCTTCTATTACCAAGATACGCATACACGCCGCCTTTTTAATTTCATCCCACACCTTAGTGTATTCGTGACCTACGTAAAGTATAAAAATTGTAATGTTTTGCAACAATTTTTATTTTACAGAAAATTATTTAATCTTCTAAGTCATTGAAAAACATATAAAAAATTATAGCCATAAAGATTTTTATTGATTACTAATGTGAATCTATTCTAACGTCTTCAAAATAAAATTGTATTGGGAAATAAACAATCATGGGTGTTCCTCTTTGTAACGCAAATTTGCAGCAAATAGCCGAAGCTGGTTTGGCGCAAATTCCCCAATACGATAGAAGCCAATTAAAATCTGGCGTTGTTCATTTAGGCCCAAGTCACTTTGGGCGAGGCCATGTTCTTCGCTATCTCGACGATATTGCCAAAACCGACCCTAAATGGGGTGTCACTATGGTGGGGTTAATATCCTCAGGTGTGAGAGACGCTCTGGCCGATCAAGATTACCTTTACACGCTCAAAGAACAAGATGGCAAAACAAATCCAACACGTGTTATCGGATGTATAAAAGACATGATTGTTGCACGCGAAGAGCCACAAAAAGTTTTAGATGTGCTCTCAAGTCACGAAACGAAGCTCGTAACAATGACTGTCACAGAAAAAGGGTATGGCCATGACCCTAAAACAGGAACACTTGATTTTGATAGAGATGATATAAAAAAATGTCTTAACTCACTTGATGAGCCTAATACAGCTATCGGATATTTAGTCGCCGCCCTAGAGAGGCGAATGAATTCTGGCGCACCGCCATTAACAATCATTTCTTGTGATAATATTGAAGCCAATGGTATCGTATTGAGAAACGTTGTTTTAGCCTATGCTGCAGAAAAGTCTGCTCATTTAAGAAAATATATTGAGAATAACGTTGCTTTTCCCTCTACGATGGTTGATCGGATTGTGCCTACAACGACAGATCAGCAAAAAGATTTTTCTATGGCTGCAGGGCATATTTCTGATAAATGGCCTGTTCAAACAGAAGAGTTTATGCAATGGGTCATTGAGGACAATTTTGCAGGTGAAATGCCTGATCTTGATGCCGTTGGGGCAACAATTACGCCTGACGTAAACCCATTTAAAGCTATGAAAATGCGTATGCTAAATGGCGGACACATGGCAGTCGGCACCCTTGGCAAACTTGCTGGTTATGATCGCGTTCACGAGGCAATGGGTAATGAAACTATTCGTCAATTTGTCTCTGCTTTTATGAGTGAGGTTTCAGATACATTAACGCCCATCTCAAACGTGGACTTCACTTTTTATAAAGAATTGCTTATCCGCAGATTAGAGAACCCTGCGTTAAATGACGAAAACTCTCGTGTTGTCCGCAATGCGACTTTAAGCAAAATTAAACCTCGCGCTTTAGACGCTGCTGAGAGTGCCATCGCAAAAGAAACAAGCTACAACCATGTGGCGTTTGTTACTGCTGCTTGGATACATTATCTAAAGGGAACTGATGATAATAAGGCCGAATTCGATATCAATGATGTACACGCCGTTGAATCAGGGCTTCAACAAGTAGCAAGAAATAGCAATGGTAATCCTAACCCTGTAATAGCCATGAGCGGGGCCTTTTCTTCAGGGCTTCAAAGCCATAAAGGCTTTATGGATACAGTCACTATGCACTTGCACAATATACAACAACATGGTGTAGTTGGGGCTATAGAACGCGTGAATCAACAGACTAGAGCGCCGCAGGTGCAAATGGCGGCTTCTATGACTTACACTAGATAAAAATAATTTTTAGGAATAACCATGACCCAAGCCGCAACAAATTTAACGAATATGCCTATCTCGCTTAATCAAAATACGCTAGAGCAGATATCAGCGCATGCACCTGTTCCCAATTACGAGCGCTCTACAATAAAATGTGGGATTGTTCATATGAGTGTTGGTGGTTTTCACCGCGCGCATCAGGCTGTTTACATGGATGATGTGCTCTCCCTTTTTGGCGGCGATTGGGGTATTTGCGGTGTTGGCTTATTGCCCAATGATTTAGACAATATTAACGCCCTTAAAAACCAAGATGGGCTTTATACTGTTTTAGAACGACAAGCGAGCGGCGATGTTGCCCGCGTTATTGGATCAATGGTTGAAGTGCTCCACGCACCAACAGAAACACAAAAAGTATTAGACAAGCTCAGCGATCCGATGACGAAGATTTTATCGCTGACTGTGACTGAAAAAGGATATTGTTATAAGGCCGATGGTAACCTTGACCAAAACAATCCGTTACTTCAAGAAGACTTAAAAGATTTAAGCGCCCCTAAAACCGCGATGGGTTATATTGTTGCGGGGTTAAAAGCGCGTAAAGAGGCTGGTATTTCCGCCTATACTGTTATGTCATGTGATAATTTGCCTGGTAATGGGCATTTGACGCAAAAGCTTGTTCTTCAGTTTGCCACTCTAATTGACACAGACCTTGCGCGCTGGATTCAAGATAATGTAACCTTCCCAAATGCCATGGTTGACCGTATCACCCCCGTTACAACGCAGCCAATTATTGACATTGTCCGTGACAAATTCATGATCACCGATAAATGGCCTGTTGTTTGTGAAGATTATAGACAATGGGTTTTGGAAGATAAGTTCGTCAATGGTCGTCCGCAATTAGAAGAAGCAGGCGTGCAGCTTGTTGCAGATGTTGATCCCTATGAAAAAATGAAAGTGCGTCTTTTAAATGGATCACACTCGGCTCTGTCTTATCTTTCCTATCTGATGGGGTATCGTGAAGTGGACAAGGCGATGAATGATCCTTTGATTGCACAATATGTCCGTGCGTATATGGATCAGGATGTGACGCCAAGCGTACCAAATGTACCGGGCGTTAACTTAGACAAATACAAAGATACGCTGATAAAACGCTTTGCTAACCCTGCTATATCAGATCAGGTTCAGCGCCTTGCCGAAGATGGGTCCGCCAAAATACCCAATTCTATTTTGCCGTGCATTGAATATCAGTTGGAACATGGTGGCTCAATTAAATTGGCCGCCCTTGCCCTTGCAGGATGGTTTAGATACCTCACTGGTGTCGATGAAAATACTCAAGCGATTATGATTAAAGACCCGCGCGCTAATCAATTGACAGCAGCGATGCAAGTCAACCCGCGTAGTCCTATTAGTATCCTTGGGATTACAGAGATTTTTGGTACGCGCTTGCCGCTTAACAATGAGTTCGTGACCGCCATTCAAGACGCTCTCGATAGCCTCAACGAAAAAGGCACACGGGAAACTGTAAAGGCCTATATTTCCTAAATATCGCTCATTTTTTATTTACATAACTTAAAAACCGTGGCATAGTCCCGCCATGGTTTTTAGTCACTCTTTTCAAGCCGTCGTTTTACATGAAACCGCCATTTTTAGCGGCAATGGACAAACGCGTCCTTTTGCGTTAATGGAGCGCGTTGAAGAGGCCCTGAAATGGCTAAAAGAGCCAAACTCACCCCTTTTTTTAATAACTGACACAAATCCAGATTTAGCGCAAAAAAAACTGGCTAGTTTTGGTATTACTGAAATTTTTACCCATGCAGGTATGAGCGGGATTATTCAAACGCACCCGCATGAAAACCCCGCTCTGAAGAGCAACCCACATGAACCTCGCGTTTTTTACCGCCCCCTTTTAGATAGAGGGATTACACCCAGCCAATGTTTAAGTGTGGTAGGGATACCAGCAGAAATAAAAAGTTCTTTGAGGACAGGCATTTCAAACATATTAGCCTATTATGGCAGCCCTGATGTCCAATTTGGTGAAACAACGTCTCTAAAAGAGAGTTTTATTAGAATATATGAGGGCAACACTAACCTTAATGGCCTAGGTACGATGGCTCTTTACAGTGAAATGCCCAGTCTTTTATGGACCATGAAACCGAATAGACACTAAAATTAAATACTATATTTGACATATTAATAAAAACAACTTAAGTTTTATTTTTTTAAAGAGGACTTATAATGATTAATACTGCCAGAAAACCTATCAAATATGCTGTTTTTGACAATGACGGCGTCAATATTGATAGCGAAGAAGTCGCCATACGTGTCCTGAGAGAATTTGCAAACAGCATTATCAACCAAGTAAAGCCTGAATTTGATGTTCAAACGCTTGGCGATTATAAATATTTTGCTGGCACCTCGATCGATGTCATTTTTGACAAACTCATTACTGAAAATGATTTACCTCTTGATGACATTAAACAAATATTTGGCATTAATGATCTTGATGCAATCCGCCACGAATTCGAAAAAACGGGAACAGACCCAAAAACAAATGCGCCGTATACAGATGCTTCTCTTGTCGGAAGTGTTCTTGGAAAAATAGGGACAGACCTTACCATCCAAGCTTACAGAGATGGGTTTCATGCTATTTTTGGTATTGAAAGCGCCCTTAAACAGATTGATATGTTAATAGGTGGTAGTAAAAACCGTGCACTTTGTACAACAAGCCCTACGGACCGCATGAATGTTTGCCTTGAGAGTGCCATTAATCCGACAACGAGAGAGAATGCGGGCTTAGCCGGCTTATTTCCCGACATAGATAATCGCCGTATTAGCGGATATGGCTACCCCAACAAGTATGCGTATTTTGAGACGTTAGGCCATAATTGGGCCGCCGATGAAACCGTTATTTTTGAAGACAGCAAGTCTGGTGTTGAGAAAGCAAAAGCTGCAAATGACGCTTATCGTATTATAGGGACAGTCGCATCAGATTTTTATGATAATAAACCTGAACAGGCCAGAGCCCTCATGAATGCTGGCGCTGACATTGTTGTCACATCTATGGTTGATGCCCCTGCAGCGCTTAATTGGATGAACACAGGCTTTTATCCTGAGCAAAAACCATCATTCCAAGCACCTGTTTATCTTAATGACAAATACGAAGCTGCGTCTCCTACGGGACAAATAAGATCACTAGCCGCAAATTTAGGCTCGCCTTCAAAACAATAACGTATTTCTTGACAATATGTCCTGAAAGGCCTTAGCTATCGCTCATATTATGGACATAAGCTAAGGTTTTTAAGATGATTATTGTATTTGGTTCCAACGTACTTGATATTTTTTTCCACCAGCCTGATTTGCCTCCGCGTGATACAGCACTTTTTTTGGACACGCACCAAGAAGCACCAGGCGGTAAAGGTGCAAACCAAGCCGTTGCAGCGGCCAAAGCAGGGTCACAAGTTCGCTTTTTTGGGGCACTGGGTGATGGCGGCCATGGGCGCCAAATGTATAAAAACCTTGCCAAATGTGGCGTTGATGTATCAGGCATTCAAACCTTGGATATGCCCTCTGGTCTTGCTACGATTTTTGTCGATGAAACAGACGGAACGCACCGTATTGTTGTCTCTCAAGGGGCAAACCTTCACGCCAAGGAGAGCACTGTCCCGAATAAATATTTGAACGCCGACTCTATTTTATTGTTACAAGGAGAGCTTCCTATTACAGAGACGGAAAAACTGATCATTCGTGCCAAAAATAATGGTGCGAAAACGGTTTTAAACTTTGCCCCCGCAACGGCAAAACTATCGGAGACACTGCTCAATAATTTAGATTACATAATCCTCAATGAACATGAAGCCGCCCTTCTTGCTCAGCAGCTTGGCATGACTGCCGAGGATAAACTGGCATTTTCTAGAGCACTAAAAGAACAATATGACCTAACTTGCATTATTACACTTGGCCCTGAAGGCTCTATTGTATGCACGCAAGAGGGCGCGCTTAAGATCCCCTCTTTGAAGATCAAACCCATTGATACCGTTGGCGCGGGCGATGCCCATGCAGGGTATTTTTGCGCGGCATTGGACCAAGGAGAAGATTTTGAGACGGCCCTCAAATGGGCATCAGTTGCGGGATCTCTGGCCTGTACGTCTGTTGGCGCGCAATCTGCCTTGCCTGATAAAGCGGATGTCATGAATCATATTGTGTCAATCCAGATCACGCAAATTTATGATGATGCCCTAAAAGCGGCTAGCAATTAATATGAGGTTGCAGGAAATATTAAACCCTCATTACAATTTTTATGATCCTGCAAATTTAGACGTTATCGAAGCCACTTGCGCTTACGATCTTGCGTTTGAAAACGCCGATCTTGATTTCCTAGCGCAAGCTGAACAGGACGTCCTTAAGGGGCAAAACGGATATGCTATTGGGGTAAATGTAAGCTCCCCTTGGGGACAGAATATCGTTCTAGAGGCGCAAATTGGTGAGTTTGACGCTAACAGTGATGTTGTTAAAAAAGATATTACAGTGAAATCAGGATTTATGTTGTCACTGCAGCGACATAGGGGCCGTAAAGAGCGATGGGAAGTGATTGAAGGGACTCTCACAGTTATTTCTGACGGTGCAATCTACACTGTCAAAACAGGTGAGAGCATTAACCTGTCTAAAGGCAACGTGCATTGTATGATTAACAGGGATGATAAACCTGTACGTGTCATAGAGACACAATCAGGGATTTGCCGCGAAGCTGATAACGTACGCCTTATAGATTTTAATAATCGCCCTACAATTCCTCTCTCTAACCAAAATGAGGCTTTATCAGCCATTTTATATGCCCAAATACACCAAGAGATAAAAAATAAATTTGGATGTGAGACGACGGCAAGCGCTATGCTTTTAGACCCCAAATATGCACAAACTATTGCCAGATTAAATTCTGCCGCTTAAAGTTTCCTGATGACAGATACAAACTTACGCCTTGGCATTGATTTTGGTGGCACGAAAACAGAGATTATTGGCCTAAATGCTCATAACGGAAAAGAGCTATATCGCAAGCGTATTGCGACTGTTCGCGATGACTATCAAAAGACATTAGAGAGCTTTGAAGCGCTAGTCCTTGAGGCAGAAAAAAACCTAGGTCAAATAGGCACGCTTGGTATGGGTATTCCGGGGTCAGTGTCAAAAGATACGGGCAGTATTAAGAATTCTAACTCCGTTTGGATGAATGGCAAGCCTTTAAAAGAGGACCTTGAAGCCATATTAAAGCGTGAAATACGCTTTCAAAATGATGCCAATTGCTTTGCCGTATCCGAAGCAACCGATGGCGCGGCGCAAGGAGCAGACGTTGTCTTTGGCGTCATTATCGGCACAGGATGTGGCGGCGGCGTTGTGATTAACGGCAAACCACTCATGGGTGTTAATGGTATTGGCGGGGAATGGGGGCATAATCCGCTCCCTAATCCGCGCATCTATGTTCCCAATAATTTCAAGCCTGAAAAATTTGAAAGTCTTGCCGAAGAAAACCCACTCTATCCGAATATTACACATGATAAAGACTGGAATGAAATGCCAGGACCTATTTGTTATTGTGGGCGGCGCAATTGCCAAGAATTATGGCTTTCTGGGACTGGTTTTAAGCTTGATTATCAGCGCGTCACAGGGGAAAACCTGACTACACATGATGTCATGAAAAATGCACGCCTTAAAGAGCCAAAAGCAGTTGCCGCCTTAACCCGTTATGTTGATCGTTTAGCAAGGGGTCTTGGGAATGTTATTAACCTTCTTGATCCCGATGTTATTGTTCTTGGCGGCGGCATGGGCAATGTGAGCACCCTTTATGACGAAGTGCCAAAAGTATGGGGGAAGTATATCTTTTCTGATTATATTCATACGAAATTAAAGCCCCCTATTCACGGCGATTCCTCTGGCGTGCGCGGCGCTGCGTGGCTTTGGAATAAAGACTCTGAATAATTCGCTTTTATCGTAATAGTCTTTTAAGCTCTGAGCATGATGCAAAAAATCCTCCTTTATTGTGACACAGGCGCAAGCGCATTTAGCATTTTAAGCGCCCGACATTATTTTAAAGATTATCAAGTGACCTTGGTGACGGCGCAGGATATTATTGATCATGGTATTCCACAAAGCGCCGATTTTTTTGTCATGCCCGGGGGCGCGGACATTCCTTACACACAAAAACTAAACGGCAAGGGCAATGCAGAAATTAGACGGTATGTTGAAAATGGTGGAACCTATCTTGGGATATGTGCTGGCGCTTATTATGGCTGCGCGGATATAGAATTTCAAAAAGGGACGCAAACCGCAATTTGCGGGCCAAGGGAGCTAGGTTTTGTCAAAGGGACTGCGATTGGCTGCCTGAAGGAGATTGCTAAGCCCTATGATACAAGCCTTCACAGTGCGGCGGTGACCACTATAAATAAACAAGGTCATATGCTGCCAGTTTTATATTGGGGCGGGTGTTTTTTTAATTTTAAAAACAGCGAAAACATAACGGTTTTGGCCACTTATGCGGACATTGAAAATACCCCGCCTGCCCTTATTTCTTGCGCGGTCGGCAAAGGGCGCGCCCTTTTATCAGGAGTGCATTTTGAAGTGATGCCTGACATGCTTATCGACTATAACTTTGACACGCAAAGAGAGAATGATCTAAAACAAAGCCTTGCTCATAAGCTTACGCAAGGCGCATCTATGCCGTTTGAGCGTCTGATAGAAAGCCAATAAGTCATGATTGTTTATATTTATAACGGCCCCGGTACGGTGACATCAAGCTTTGAAAACCTTAAACGCTCCCTTAGTATGGCGTTACAAACTCATGGGTTTGATATTCAATATATCGGCGCGCAAGACGTGATCGAGGGATCAAAACTTTCCCCTGAGCGCGCCCGTCTTTTTGTATTAGGCGGCGGTCGCTTTACAGCTGTTAAAAAGGCATTAGGGCATCAAGGAATAGAAAATATTCAACGTTACACGCATGATGGGGGCTTTTACGCGGGGATTTGCATGGGATCTTACGCCGCATTTTCTGATATTAATTTCCAAGGGGCTGAACGCACAACAGGCCAGGGTTTAAGTTTTTATAACACGGTCGCTTATGGCAGTCTTCCTATTGCCCCGCCTTATGATGGGACAGCAAATTCGGCAACAATTGTCGAAATGCAGCATTTAACGAATGGCGAAAAATTTCCTGCCCTTTATTGGGGTGGTAATGGCATGGATGAGAGCGCCCTTTTAAAAATTGGGGCGACGCCCTTGGTTAAGCTATCTTTAGATAATGGTTTAGAGAAGATTATGAGCGCCCGCATTAAGGTCGGCTCAAATGGCGGCAAAGCCTTTATATGCGGCTATCACCCTGAAGGATCAAACCGTAACGCCATATGGCAATGGCTTAGAGGCCGTGAGCCAGCCATTGATTGTTATCAGCGCTTAAAGCATGAGTTATGTCTGCACCCTGATAAGGCCTATTTAATGGGACTTGCGTGTATGCTGGATGATATAGCGCTCACACCATCACACTCGTTTGTGGATCAGGTTTATGGCAGAGTGCAGGCCATCGATATTGGCCAAACAGGACATAGTCCCCAGATCAAACCGTCACCTTACCCGTTTAGATCAGGTTAAATTTTTTTTATTGTCCCGAAAAATATTGATAATTCGGCCTATCCGCTTTAATCAAAGAGCATGAACTTGTTTCAATCCTCACAGAAGATGCTCAGATTTGCGGCAAAACCGCATATTTTGTTTTATGCTCTGCCATGGCTTATGGTTTTGCTGTTTTTGGGTACGATTGCTCAAAAAAATATGGGCATTTATGAAGTGACCCAAATTTACTTTAACTCATGGTTTTTGTGGGTTGGCCCTATTCCATTGCCTGGCGGGTTGATGACCCTGGGTGCAATATTCTTAACGCTGACGGTTAAATTCATATTCTTTAGTCAATGGAGTTTAAACCATGCGGGTATTATTCTGACGCATTTTGGTGTTCTTTTGCTTTTACTCGGCGGATTAGTAACAGCGCGCTTTGCCCATGAAGGCTTTATGGTCATACCCGAAGGGGAAACAGTGGCAAACGTTTCAGAATATCGGGAGCGCATTTTCACCCTCAGCAGAGAAAATGAAGTGATCATTGTGGCTCCCTTTTCAATGAGTAAAGGCGATTATGGCCTTCAAGAGGCGCCCCTACCTTTTGAGTTATCAATTGATTACATCTGCGATAATTGCAGCATGACGTTTCAAGAGGAGGAATTGGCAGAGCGCGCCCATGGTCTTGCACAAAAAGTCAATCTTATCAAAATCCCCCTTGAAAAAGAGGCAGAAACTAATTTAGCGGGCCTTGGCTTTAGCCTTAAAAATGTGTCCCAAGAGGCTGATGGCTATTATATCCTTATGGAGAGTGTTTCAAACACCATGACGTTTGAGCATGATGGAGAGTCATACACATTAACCTTGGGGCGCGCACAAAACCCTTTGCCCTTTTCAATTGCACTTCAAGATTTTAGAAAGATTACTTATCCTGGTACAGCAAAAGCGCAAGGATTTGAATCAGATATTGTGATTAACGATAATGGCGTTGAATGGCCCGTGACCATTCGCATGAACGAGCCAGCGCGTTATAAAGGCTACACGTTTTACCAATCCTCATTCGTTCAGCACCCCAATAAAGAAGTAACAGTTTTAAGTGTTGTGCAAAATATTGGTCATGCTTTTCCTTATATATCGTGCCTAATTATATTTTTAGGGATGGCACTTCATACGGCGCTGAAACTAAAACAGCCTAAAAGGCGTGAAGCATGAAACAGATCATAGTTACTTTTTTTGTTTTAGTTTTCTTTTTTTTACAAAGTGGGCTTGTACAGGCCAAAGAAGACAAGGCCTTAAGTCTATCACATTGGTCTTCTCTCCCCATATTGTATGAAGGCCGCCTGAAACCTATTGATAGCTTTTCTTCGATCTTATTAGAAAAAATTTCAGGCAGACGCTCTATTGATGGATTAAACGCTAATAGATGGCTGCTAGAAACTATTTTTGATCCAGCAAGGGCTATGGAGCGTCCTATTTTTTATGTTGCCGCCATAAAAAATATTCAAGGTATAGACGAAAAAACGCGTTTTATTAATTATTTAGAACTAGCCACCATAGTGGATAGCAAAAGCGCGCAAATAAGACAGCTTTTAGATACTGATGAGCAAAATTGGAGTCAAGACCAAGAGCAGTTTATGACGCTCTATCAAAGTTATATTTTATTTACACAGCTCCTTCGTTCTTTGACCGCTATCCTTCCGCTTCCGATTGATCTTGATAATGAAAACACCAGCATGACCTATCTTGATTTAAAGAAAAATCAGCAGGATAATGATTTAGCAGTCAAAAACATTATTGACAAAAAAGGCATGGACCCCGCCACATACTCACCCGAAGAGCTCAAACAATCTGCGGCATCGTTTCAGCTTGATGTGATTGAACAGGCAGGCATAAATAATGTGCTCTTCCGTATTATTCCAACCCAGTTGAATGATAATTGGGTTGAGTGGGTTTCTCCATGGGATATGCTCCTCAATGGAAAAGGAACGCCCAAAAGTGGGGCTTATTTGTCACATTGGACGGATATGGCGCGCGCATATCAAAACAAAGACCAAGATTTATGGAGGCAATCCGTACAAGCGGCGCACAACGATATAAAAACCTACGTTGATCAAGGCGAAATCAAAAGCGTCAAAGTAGAAACTTATTTCAATCTACTCCCGTTTAAAGAGATGGCTGCGTGGCTTTATGGTCTATGTCTTATAATCGGCGCATCTCTCTTTAGTCCGCTTGGACAAAAAATCAAAATTGAACCACTGCAACATGTCTTGACGGCTGTCTTTATAGGCGGGTTAATCAGCCATACTATATTCATCATTTTTCGCGTTATTATTTTAGAGCGCCCCCCCGTAGGGACGCTTTATGAGTCGCTCTTATTTGTATCGCTTATTTGCGCCGGCGTTATGTTCATCATGGCGCTGAAACAAAAACATGAAGGGCGCGTTCAATCTATTATTATTGGCGCGCTTTCAAGTGTTAGCCTTTTATTTATTTCCTATGGGCTTAAAGACACCAACTCTATGCCAACATTGGTTGCTGTTTTAAATACAAATTTCTGGCTGGCTGTTCATGTTTTATGTATCACAATCGGCTATGGCTTTTGTGTTTTGGCGGGATGTTTTGCTCATCTTTATCTTTTTCAAAAAATAAAGAACACGAACACCACAACAATTCAAAAAACATTTAACAACACGATAATGATCGCCATTTTTGCGTTATTATTTACAACCGTGGGCACAATTTTAGGCGGGATATGGGCAGACCAGTCATGGGGGCGTTTTTGGGGATGGGACCCAAAAGAAAACGGCGCATTACTTATTGTCCTCTGGCTTATCTGGCTTATTCACAGCCGCATTAGCGGGCATCTCAGAGAGTTTGGCTTTATAGTTGGCATGGCCTTTATTAACATTATTGTGACCCTTGCGTGGTTTGGGGTGAACTTACTGAGCGTCGGACTACACTCTTATGGGTTTATTGAGGGAATTGCCGCATCCATCGCCCTTTTTTGTACCTTTGAAATTGTAGTGATTACAACGCTAGCAGTAACGGCAAGAAAAAAAGCAGCATGAAAATAAATCTATTCTTGCTCACCCTTTTTATCGCGGCAGCGGGTATTTGGACCTATTGGCAACATCATAGAGAGCCTCCTCTTTTTACACCAACAATACAAAATCAAGAAACGACGCGTGGGGTGGCTCATGAACCTTATGTTGACAATATTTCCTTTGAACTTTTGAATAGCAAAATTGTGGAGCTATACGATTATAAGGGCCGCGTGGTTATTTTGCATTTTTGGGCGACGTGGTGCGCGCCTTGCCTTGTTGAGTTCCCTGAGATTATTAAGATGGCGCAGCAAACAAAAGAGTATGTAACCGTCATAGCCATAACAACAGATAAGAATAAAACTGATATTGAACGCTTTCTAAAAGGCCTAAAAACTCCTTTACCTGATAATTTTTTGATCGTGCGTGATACGGATAAAACAATATCGCAAAATATATTCCAAACCTTCCGTCTGCCTGAAACATATATCCTCAAACCCGATTTATCTCTGCATGAAAAGAAAATTGGCGCGTTTGAAGGATGGGCTGAAGCCGAGTTTATTCAAAAACTCACCAATCTCTAAAGCCAAGACGTATTACTGGATAACTCTGTGTATAAAATGTAAACAATCTGTTGAAAAAAATACAGCAGTACCAATAGCTTATTGCGCTTCGTGTGGGATAGCATAGAATCGTATAATTATTAACGGAATCCGTGCCATTCATATGGAAATTATGCCCCTTATTAAAGATCAATCAAGAGTGTTTTTGCGCCCATTTGCGCAGTCAACGCTATTTTTATCTATGATCTTAGGCGTGAGCGCGTGCGGCATGATAAGCAATCCATTTGGTGGAAATAAAGACAATCCCCCTGAGCCGCGCTTTGAGTCTGTTTTAGCAGATGAAGACGATATGGCGCCCCCGCGTGGTATGAATACAAATAATTTATTTTCTCAAAACTTACGCGGTGATGATGCCCGTCTTGATCGCCTGGAGCGGGCTGTTCAGGATATGCGCAATGATTTTGATACGGTGCGCCCCTCAATCGATCGTCTTATCTCTATCGAACAAGACATCCAAGACTTGATTGGTCAGCTTGAAACTCTTACCGTGGCCGAGCCTTTCCCAGCGCCTGCAATGGCTGCCCCCCAGGCATTACAAGAGCCCCAAACAACCAATAATATTATGCCAAACGCGCAAAAAATTACCGCGCCTAAACAAGAAATAATAACAACCCCTCCTGTTGCAGGCGGGGTTGCCTCTGTCTATAATGTCCGTGTAGGCACGCATCCTGGTAAAGCCCGCATAGTTTTAGATGCAAACACCAAGACCCCCTTCACAGCGGATCTTGATAACAATGAAAAGATTTTAGTGATTGACCTGCCTAATGCTAATTGGACAGCA
This sequence comes from Alphaproteobacteria bacterium, assembly GCA_009995595.1. Lineage (GTDB taxonomy): Bacteria > Pseudomonadota > Alphaproteobacteria > Micavibrionales > Micavibrionaceae. The sequence continues at coordinate 350,618 of JAACPE010000002.1, read as the reverse complement.
GCCATAAGCAAATCAATAAACAATCCTGTGATTGCCTCTTATAAAGTTGAGGCCAAAGAAAATGGGGCGGGCAGTATGATGATTATTCAGCTTAAGAAAAATACATCTATCGCTTATCAAGACTCCCTCAAAGCACTCTCTGGCAGTGGTCAGCGCCTTGTGATTGATTTAGCAAACTAACGCAACCTCAGCCTTACTCCACTTTTCATGCGCCGCTTATCAAACACGGTATGCCCGTGTAAACAAACCTTGTAAGCGCCATGAATTAAGCCTAATATTTTTAAAAATCAAATATATCAGCGGTGATAATCAATATGTCAAAAAAACTCGTCGATGAAGCCAAAAAGCTTCTCTCCCCTAAAACGAAAACGCTTAGTACGCAAATTTTATCAGCGTTTAGCGCCAAGATCCCGACAGATGATCTGAAAAATATAACAGGTGCAAATTATGCGGCAACGATTGAAAATCATCTAAAACTCACACTCAACCGCAGCCCCAATACTGTTGGGATTAATGTTTACACCCCAACTGTAAAGAAAAATGGATGGGATGATGACCGTACGATTATTGATATTGTTAATGATGATATGGCGTTTTTGGTTGACTCTGTTGTTGCAGAAGTCATTCGCCAAAAATACCAAATTGCCGTTTTTATTCACCCTATTGTCCATGTTGTCCGTGACAGCAAGGGTAAAGCCGAGTCTTTCCACTTAGAGCCAAAGAAAAATACAAAAGCCCAATCCCATATTCATATCGAGTTACATCGCACCATCACCCAAGAACAATGCGAAGAACTTGAAATGGGTATACTGCGCGTCCTTCAAGATGCGCGTTACGCCAACCAAGATTGGCTTATCATTCGCGGCAAACTTCAGGATGCAAAAAAGGTTCTTGATAATGCGCCCAAAAAATATGATGCGCGTTATGTTCACGAATGTCAGGAATTCTTGGATTATATGCATAATGATAACTTCACCTTGCTTGGATATCGTGAATATAAAATCACAACTAAAGACGGCAAAATTTCTAGCCAGATCACAAAAGGGTCAAGCTATGGCTTGCTACGTGATGAAATCAAACCTGTATACGTGAACGAAGCTCGTAAGGCGTTGAGCGATGCCCAACAAGAAGTGCGTAAAAAACAAGGCCCCCTAACTATTTCTAAGGTCAATAAGCTCTCGACAGTGCATCGCCGCGTACCCCTTGATGCGATTGCCGTTAAAAAATATGACACAAAAGGTAATATTATCGGTGAAATCCTGTTTATCGGTTTGTTTACCTCTGTTACCTATTCCCGCAGTGTTGGGGATATTCCCTATCTGCGTATGAAGGTGGATAATGTTATCCAAAAAGCAAAATTTTTGCATGCGAGCCATAATCATAAAGCGCTCAAGCATATCTTAGAGAAATATCCGCGCGATGAAATCCTACAGATGGGTGAAGAAACACTCTTTAAACATGCAACAAGCATTTTGCGTCTACAAGAGCGCCCTCAAATTGCGCTCTATACACGTACAGACCCATTTGGGCGTTATATCTCCGCGCTTGTGTACGTACCACGCGAGAAATATGATACCCGCTTGCGTATGCGCTTTACAGATATACTAGAAAGCCATTTGGGTGGAAAATGCACGAACTTCCAAGTGCTTCAAGATGACTCGCCGCTATCCCGTGTTGTCTTCCAAATTGATATCAACAGCCTTAAAGAACCGCCGAAGTTTAAAACAGCCGAACTTCAAGAGGTTTTGCGTGATGTTGGTAAATTATGGCCTGAACAGCTTCGGGATCATCTGGATAAAACGATTGAGGACAATGACAAGGCCAATAAATATATTGAGCGTTATCTCAAAGCCTTCCCTACAAGTTACCAAGAACGCTATGACGTTAAAAGTGCGCTGCATGATATTAAAAAGATCGAAAGCATTATTGACGGACAAGATATAGACCTTGATCTCTATCAAGACGGAAATGATGTCGGCTTAAAAATGTATCGCGCCGGCACGCCGCTCGCACTATCTGATGTTCTCCCCATTTTAGAAAATATGGGATTGCGCGTTATCACAGAGCGCCCAGCCGAAGTAAAACCCGCACGTTTTAAAGACAATATCTGGGTTCATGATTTCTTCCTAGAGCCTTCCGATAAAAATAGCGCCGTCGATATCAAAAAAACAAAAGAGCCCTTTGAAACAGTTTTTAAAAAGACATGGCGCCTAGAGGTTGAAAATGACAGCCTCAACAAGCTTTCTTTTATGGCACAAATGAACTGGCAGGATATTATGATCTTGCGGACCTATGTCCATTACCTGCGCCAGACAGGATATCCATTCAGCTTGCCTTACATGGAAACAGCCATCACAAGCTACCCTGAAATTGGGAAGCTGATTATTGAACTGTTCAAGGATAAATTTGATCCGTCGAAGAAATCACGCCGTACAGATAGTATTGTTAAGGAAATCAATGATGCGCTTGAACGCGTCGATAGCCTCGACCATGACCGCATTTTACGCAGTATTGTGAACATTATTGGGGCGTCTCTTCGCACAAACTTTTTCCAAAAAGATGAGCAAGGCAATACCAAGTCTTACCTGTCTATCAAACTGGAAAGCAAAGAAATTGCCGAACTACCAGAACCAAAACCTTATAAAGAAATATTTGTTTATTCGGCGCGCGTTGAAGGCGTGCACTTACGCGGTGATAAAATTGCCCGCGGCGGCTTACGCTGGTCTGATCGACATGAAGACTTCAGAACTGAGGTCCTTGGCCTCATGAAGGCGCAGCAAGTCAAAAATGCGGTTATTATTCCCATGGGTGCCAAAGGGGGCTTTGTAGTCAAAAACCCCCCGACTGATGGTGGACGCGAGGCTTTCCAAGCAGAAGGAATCGAATGTTATAAAACATTTATTCGCGGGCTTTTGGATATCACTGATAATCGCGTTGGCACAAAAATTGTACCACCAAAAGATGTGCATCGTTATGACGAAGATGATCCATATCTTGTTGTAGCAGCAGATAAGGGGACAGCAAGCTTTTCTGATATAGCAAATAGTCTATCCGCGGAATATAGTTTCTGGCTGGGTGATGCGTTCGCCTCTGGTGGCTCAGCGGGGTATGACCACAAAGTGATGGGTATTACCGCGCGCGGTGCATGGGAATCAGTCAAGCGTCACTTCCGTGAGCTTAACCATGACATTCAAACACAAGATTTTGATGTTATTGGTGTTGGCGATATGGGCGGTGATGTCTTTGGTAACGGTATGTTGCTATCAGAACATATTCGCCTTATCGGGGCATTTAATCACCTGCATATATTTTGTGATCCCAACCCTGATACAGCAAAAACCTTCAAAGAGCGTACACGTTTATTTAAAGAGGTCAAAGGTTGGGATGCTTACAACACCAAATTGCTCTCTGAAGGAGGACGTATTTTCTCCCGTAAGGATAAAAAGCTTAACCTCACACCTGAAATCAAAAAGGTATTCGACATCAAGGAAGACAGCTTAACGCCTAACCAACTTATCCGTTATGTGCTCAAAGCACGTACAGACCTTTTATGGTTTGGCGGAATTGGCACATATGTCAAAGCAACGGATGAAAACCATGCCGATGTTGGTGACAAAGGGAATGACACATTACGCGTGAATGCTTCTGAAATCCGCGCCAATGTAATTGGCGAAGGTGCTAACCTTGCTATCACGCAAAAAGCGCGTATTGAGTACGCCCAAAGTGGGGGCCGCCTTAATGCAGATTATATTGATAATGCTGGCGGCGTAGCGTCATCTGATGATGAGGTAAACATTAAAATCTTGCTTGTTGATGTGATGAATAATCCAAAATACAAAATGGATATCCCTAAACGTAACAAGCTTCTCTCGTCTATGACCGAAAGCGTGGCCAGCCACGTGCTTCGTAATAACTACCAACAGGCACAAGGTATAAGCCTGATGGAATTGCAGTCGGCAGAAAGTTTGGGCGATCAAATCAGACTAATTTCTTACTTAGAAAAACACGCCAATCTAAACCGTAAGATTGAATATTTACCAAGTGACGAAGAGCTCAAACGACGTCAAAGCGTAGGAAAAGGCTTAACCCGCCCAGAGCTTAGCGTTTTGCAATCTTATGCAAAAATTGCGTACACCGAAACGCTCTTAAAAAGTGATATCGTGGATACGAAAGCTATGGAAGAACGCTTACTGCGTTATTTCCCGGCAGTTCTTGCACAAAGCTATCCGAATGAAATTTTAGGGCACCGCCTTAAAAATGAAATTATTGCGACAACTCTGGCCAATGGCATTGTAAACCGTATGGGCCCTTCCTTCCTTATGGACCGCATGAATAAATGCGGCGCGAGCGCTGAGGAAGTCGCAAAAGCGTACATTATTGTCCGCGAAGCTTTTGGCCTACGTGATATTTGGACAAGCATCGAAGCGCTTGACGGGAAAGTCCCTGCAGCAGTTCAATTAAACGCCTTACGCGAGACAGCCCGTATGGTAGAGCGCGCAGTGACATGGTTCCTCACCCGCTTTGGCCGTAAGCTTGAGATTAACCGTGACATTGAACGGTTTGAAGATGGTATTAAGGCGGTCAAAGGGCATTTAGATGATGTTGTTCCAAAAGAACTGTTAAAAACCATCCAAAACCTGACACAAAACGGTATCAATAACGGTTTATCAAAGGATCTATCGCACGATATTTCGATGATGCCGATTTTGGGTTCTGCTTGTGACATTATCCGTATTTCGGTTGATAATAAATTTGATATTAACCTCACGGCAGGTGTTTATTTTGAGCTTGGGGAACATTTTCATCTGGATTGGATGCGACAAAAAGCACGCTATCTTCCTGCTGATAATCATTGGTCCGCGCAAGCAATTGAAGGGCTTGTCGATCAGCTATATACCTGTCAGGCAAACCTCACTATTCGTATCCTCAAAGATATGCAGCGTGAAATCAAAAAAGGAAACAATAGCAAGAAACACCATATTGTTTCAGACTGGATTGATTCACGCGGAGCGCAGGCAGCTCTTTTACAGCCTTTATTCGATGAGTTAAGACGAGCACCAAGCATGGATATGTCAATGTTGATTATCGCCGAGCAACGATTAAGAAACCTATATGGCGGCTAAGACGCGTTTGTAGCAAGACCGCTTAAAAGCATACAGATAAGAACAAGCAGGCCAAAGTTCCTGTTTGATTTAAAAATTTTGAGCGCACTTTCCGGGCTATTAATCCGCCAGTCCATCATTTGGCGTATCAAATGAATAGCAGGCAATGTCATTAGCAGTAAGCTGATATGCCCCGCACCTGCATTTATCATAGCGGTGACCAATAAAATCATTGTAAGGGTATAAAATGCCGCTACGTAAATCTTGCTTCGCTTTCCAAATAAAAGCGCTGTGGATTTAATACCGATCAAAGCATCATCCTTTTTGTCTTGGTGCGCGTACACAGTGTCATACCCCAACGTCCAAAAGAAGCAGGCCGCATAGAGTAAAACAGGAGTGAGCGATAAATTACTTGTTATTGCCGACCAGCCCATCAGCGCGCCAAAATTAAAAGTAATACCTAAAAAAGCCTGTGGCCACCATGTAATCCTTTTCATATATGGATATGTTCCAATAAACACAAGGGAGAACACGCCTAGCCAAAATGTAATCCATGGCATTTGTAAAAGAATAATGAGCCCAGTGAAGAGAATGAAAAATAAAAAAGCGTACGCTTGGTAAATTTCAACCACGCCCGCCGCAATAGGGCGAAGACGCGTACGCTCTACTTGGGCATCAAGGTCTTTATCCCATATATCATTGACAATGCACCCTGCCCCACGCATCAAAATGGCCCCAAAGAAGAACAGCACCATGTAATACCAATGTCGCCAATACATGCCTTCAAACCCACCCGAAGCCAGAGCAATACTCCACCAACCTGGCAATAATAAAAGCCACCATCCAATTGGACGGTCTATCCGCATGAGCAGCAAATAAGGGCGCCACGTTTTTGGCAAATAAGAAATTATACCTTCTGTCTTGATATCTGTATGGGTCATCGTGCACAATCGCTTTATGAATTTGCCCATCAACACTGATGAAACATTTAAGTTACCAAGGCTATTTGTTGACAATAGCCTTGCACAAAATGGTGTCATAGACCTAGAACCCGCGCAAGCGCATTATTTAATCAACGTCTTGCGCCGTAATCAAGGCGATCAGATACGTCTTTTTAATGGCAAGGACGGCGAATGGCTTGGGATCCTATCCGTTCAATCAAAAAAAAGTGCAACTATTCAGATCACGCAACAACTTTTAGAGCAACCTCAATTGGCGCGGCGTATCCATTTGCTATTTGCGCCCATTAAAAAACAACGTATGGATTGGCTGATAGAAAAAGCGGTTGAACTAGGGGCTACAGATTTTCACCCCATCCTCACCCAAAACACCGAAGTGCGTAAAATTAGAGAAGATCGCTTAAAAGCGCAGATTTTCGAGGCCGCCGAACAATGCGAACGCCTTGAGATTCCTTCCCTTCACACACTTCAAAAATGGGATACGCTTTTGAGCAAATGGGATAAAACTGTTCCAGTTATATCCTGCATAGAAAGATATGATGCCCAACCTATAGTAGCCGTTATGCAAGATCACTCTAACAGCAATATAGCTATTTTAATTGGCCCAGAGGGCGGATTTACAAAAGAAGAACGTGATCAAATAGCCCAAAAATCAATCCCTGTTACACTGGGTAATACGATCTTACGCAGTGAGACTGCGGTCATAAAAGCGCTCATAATTGCTCAAAGCTTAGAAATAAGTCCAAATTGATGCGATTGAGCCAATTATCAGTACAAAAAACGTACAAGCCATACCAATTTGGCGGCTTTTATTAATAGGCGCAACATTGTAGAGCCCCAGGGCATGAAAAACACGCCCCGAAACCAAAAGAGCGCCCAGGGCATGAACAACATATGATGAAGTATTGCCAAGCTCAGTGAGTAAAATAAGAATTAGAGCGAGCGGCACGTATTCGGCAAAGTTACCATGCAAGCGAATGCGCTTAAGCATATCCTCATTGCCGCCATCGCCCATAGACACTCTATGTTTAAACCGCCCTAGAATTGTAAAAACGCTTAGTCCTACAAACAAAAGCCCCAGTACCCCTGCATAAAGCGATGTCACCATAATTAATTACTCTCCCTCTAAGAATTGTTAGAGCGTTTGCTCACATTTTAACTTTTCATTGCGCTAATTTAACTGTAAGAAAGTCCAGAAATTAGGTATTGTCTTAGAGATTGTACCTATCTTTATAAAAAAATCAGAGAAAAATAATGATACAAAAATTTTATCTTGCTCTTTTTGCTTACTTTATGACGCTGCCAATTGGAAGTGCATCAGCAAATAATGCGCCTAAGCCGACACAACTAGGACTAAAAGACCCAGCAACGCCGCAGATGGAGCGTATCGTTGATTTCCATTTTGGATTACTCCTTCTGATAGCGGCTATCGTTGCTTTTGTTACAGTTTTACTCATCTGGGTTGCTATTCGTTATAATGAAAAATCAAACCCCAAACCCAGCAAAACAACGCATAACGTCCCGCTGGAAATTGTATGGACCCTTATTCCAGCGCTTATCGTTGCCGTTATCGCGTTTCCTTCTTTCAAAATGCTCTATTATTTAGATCGTTCTGATAACATTGAAATGACTCTGAAAGTAACAGGGTACCAATGGCATTGGGGTTATGAATATATGGATCACGAGGGGTTAGAGTTTCTGTCCTATATGATTCCTGAAAAAGACATTGATTATTCTAAAGGCGAGAAACGCTTGCTTTCTACAGACACAAAAGTAGTTTTACCAATTGATACAAATATAGAAATTCTTGTGACATCCGCAGACGTTATTCATTCATTCACGATCCCCGCCTTTGGATTCAAGAAAGATGCCGTACCAGGGCGTTTGAACTCAACATGGGTTCGTATTGACAAGCCAGGCATTTATTACGGTCAATGCTCACAAATTTGTGGTGTCAACCATGCCTATATGCCCATAGAAGTGCACGCTGTCACAAAAGAAGAGTTTCAAGAATGGCTGATTAAAGCCAAAGAAGAATTCGCGGCAAATGATAATAATAAAATTCTAACTATCGCATCTTATGAGGGAGCGCAGTAATGGCTGATCACAAACCAGGATTTTTCTCACGTTGGTTCTGTTCAACAAACCATAAAGATATCGGAACACTTTACATCATCTTCTCCATCCTTGCGGGGCTTATCGGGGGATGGTTTTCTATGATGATGCGCCACGAACTCGGCGATCCGGGTTTGCAATTGGCTGAAAACGGTCAAATGTGGAATGTTTGGATTACTGCGCACGGCCTGATCATGGTCTTTTTCGTAGTGATGCCCGGCCTTATTGGCGGATTTGGAAACTGGTTTGTACCGCTTATGATTGGTGCGCCAGATATGGCATTCCCACGTTTAAATAATATTTCATTCTGGCTGATTGTTCCTGCTTTCCTTCTATTGCTTCTATCTGTATTCGTTTCTGGCGCACCTGGTGATGTGACAGGGGCCGGAACGGGGTGGACGGTTTATCCGCCTCTCTCCAGTATGGGGCATCCCGGTATGGCCGTGGACATGGCTATTTTCGCTCTTCACCTTGCAGGCGCAAGCTCAATCTTAGGGGCAGCAAACTTCATCACAACAATATTTAATATGCGTGCTCCAGGCATGACCCTACATAAAATGCCGCTTTTTGTTTGGGCGATGTTGGTCACAAGTTTCTTGCTTGTCTTGTCCTTGCCTGTTCTTGGCGGCGCAATCACGATGTTATTGACTGACCGCAACTTTGGCACGGCGTTCTTTGATCCTGCTGGTGGTGGTGATCCTATTTTGTACCAGCACTTATTCTGGTTCTTTGGTCACCCTGAAGTGTACATCATGATCTTGCCTGCCTTTGGTATTGTCTCGCACATTGTTTCCAGCTTTTCGAAAAAACCAGTTTTTGGCTATCTCGGTATGGCATATGCGATGGTCGCGATTGGTTTTGTAGGCTTTATTGTGTGGGCGCACCACATGTATACTTCTGGTATTTCCGTCAACACACAAGCCTACTTTACTGCTGCAACCTTGATTATTGCCGTTCCGACAGGGATCAAGATTTTTTCTTGGATTGCAACAATGTGGGGTGGCTCGCTTCGCTTCCCAACACCAATGCTTTGGGCGCTTGGCTTTATCTTCTTGTTCACCGTTGGCGGTGTCACAGGGGTTGTTTTGGCCAATGCGGGTATGGATACATCACTACATGATACCTATTATGTTGTAGCGCACTTCCATTACGTATTGTCCCTTGGCGCTGTCTTTGCGTTGTTTGCGGGTTATTACTACTGGATTGGTAAAATATCAGGGCGTATGTACCCAGAGGTCGCAGGTAAAATTCACTTCTTTGTGACTTTTGTTGGCGTAAACTTGGTCTTCTTCCCACAGCACTTCCTTGGTCTTGCTGGTATGCCGCGTCAGTATGTCGATTACCCTGCGCCCCTTCCACCAGAGCATCTTCAAGGTATGCTTGTTAACCCTATTGAGAAAATTCAGTGGATTATGGCCCAGGATTACGGCTACCACCTTTGGAATTATGTCTCAACATTAGGCGCCTATATGACAGGGGTGAGTGTTCTGATCTTTATTGGGATTGTGTTCTACACCATGTTCTTTGGCCGTAAAGCCGAAGCGAATTACTGGAATATCGAGCCACAAGTGATGACCCTAGAATGGACATTGTCATCACCGCCGCCATTTCACCAATTTGAAATTCAGCCAACGGTTAAATAACCTAGCGGCAATGAATTCCCAAAAAGCCCCCTTCTTCTAAAAAAGATCGGGGCTTTTTTACTGCCCGCTTTTCTATTGCTTGTGGAGCAAAAACCTGCTTTTTTACTCCTCATGACTGAAACGCTCCTTGAAAAACTATTTGCTGAGATTCCAAAGGCGAAAGCTGAGATTTACAAAGTTGGCGACCCAACTCCATTAGAGAAAATCACTTTAAATGGTGAAAACTTTGATGTGTATATCAAGCGTGAGGATCTAGGGCCTATTAATGCCTATAAATGGCGCGGCGGATATAACGCCGTTCTCAATCATCATCGCAATACGGGATGCGAAACAATTGTCGCTGCCAGTGCCGGAAACCATGCCCAAGGCGTTGCCTTAGCCGCCCGCAAACTTGGCATTCAGGCTAAAATCTTTATGCCTCTTGCCGCCCCCTTGATGAAACAAAAGGCCGTACAAAAACATGGTGGCGATTTTGTTGAACTTATCTTAGAAGGTGATAATTATAACGCTGCAGGTGACGCCGCCAAAAAATATGTCGCTGAAACAGGGTATACCTATATTCACCCGTTTGATGATCTGTATACCATGGCAGGTCAGGCCTTGATTGCCGACGAGGTGATCAGTGACTCTGATACGCCTTTTGATTATTGCTTCCTTCAAATTGGTGGCGGTGGTATGGCTAGCGCTGTTTCGGCGTGGCTTAAGAAACACTACCCCGATATTAAAATTATCGGCGTTGAAGGCGTGGATCAAGCCTCAATGAAGGCTTCCGTTGATGCAGGAAAGCCCATCACCCTAGAGAGCGTTGATACATTTTGTGACGGCACAGCAGTAACACGCCCAGGCGATCTGACATTTGAGATTTGCTCTCAAACCATTGATGAGTTTATTACTGTCAGCAACGATGAAGTATCCGCCGCCATACAGCAGCTCTGGAATGCCAAGCGCTTGATCCCTGAACCCTCTGGCGCGATGGGTATAGCAGGCTTAAACAAATATGCCGAAACACATGGCGACATAATGAACGGTAAAAAAGTCCTTTGCATTATTTGCGGCGCCAATATGGATTTTAACAAGCTCTCTTTAATTGCAGGAAAATCTGCCGTTGGCGCGAATAAACGGCGTTATTACCGCATTGAACTGCCTGAACGCGAGGGCGCCCTCTTAAATATTTTGGAAACATATTTTAAAGACCTGAATGTCTCTGAATTCATGTACGGCAAAATTCATGAAAGCAAGGCGTGGCAAACTATTGCCATAGATGGCATGAAAGATGATTTTAAAGCCCTTGAAGACCGTTTAAAGGCCGATCATGTCGCCTTTGAAAACATTTCAAAACAGCCCGATATTCAATATAAAATTATTAACTATAACCCTGCTCTTTTTAAAGATCCCGTTTTTCTAAACGTAAAATTCCCTGAACGTAAAGGCGCACTTCGTGATCTCTTACGCAAGGTCTCGCCTGTTACCAATATTTGTTATTTTAATTATGCCTATTCAGGGGAGGCGATTGGGCGGGCGCTTATGGGCTTTGAATTTTCTTCTTCTGAAAACAAATCAAGATTCTTTGAATTAATTGCCCAAACCGTCGTGACTTATGCCCCAATTGATGAAACCACGCAAAAACGTATTTTACATTATTAAACCTTGGTCATTTTATCCAAATTGCCTTTGCGTCAGTGCCTATAAATGGTAAAGAAACCTATGACAATTGCGCAAAATACTGCCGTTTCAATAACGCAGGCTTCAGAAATGAATGCCAGTGTGGGAGATTATTTTGCCCTTTTAAAGCCCCGCGTGATGAGCCTCGTTATTTTTAGCGGTTTTGCAGGGCTTTGGGTTGCCCCTGGCTTTTCGGATATGAACTGGTTTTTGAGCTTCGTTGCAATGCTCTGCCTTGCAATTAACGCGGGCGCTGCAGGGGCAATTAACATGTGGTATGACCGCGATATTGACGCCATCATGAACCGTACCAAAACCCGCCCTTTGCCCATGGGTAAAATGCATCCCGACGAGGCTTTAAGCTTTGGGATTGTTCTATCCGTCCTTTCTGTCCTAACGATGGGCGTTGCCCTGAACTGGGTTGCGGCGGGTTTATTAGCGTTTGCAAATTTATTTTATGTTGTGGTTTACACCATGTGGCTTAAACGCAAAACACCGCAAAATATCGTTATTGGCGGCGCAGCAGGCGCTTTTCCGCCGATGATTGGCTGGGCGGCCGTTACAGGTGACATTACGCTCACCTCAATCGCACTGTTTGCTATTATCTTTATTTGGACACCGCCGCATTTTTGGGCGCTCTCTCTTTTTGCAAATGAAGATTATAAACGCGCAAAAGTACCAATGCTCCCCGTGACACACGGTGAGCATCACACCAAAATCCAAATGATTATCTATACAATCATTCTACTTCCCCTATCTATTACACCTTATTTTTTAGGAACATCAGGTTTACTTTACGGTGTTGCCGCTTTTGCTCTCAGTGGTTTTTTCCTTTTTACGGCAATCCGCGTACTTAAAGACAAGACCCTTAAAAGCGCTAAACTCATGTTTGGATATTCTGTATTTTATCTTTTTGCCATTTTCTTGGCGCTTATGATTGATCAAATTAAAATTTAGGAGGCCACAATGCCACATGATGAATTGCATAATAAAAAGAAAAGTAAAAACTATACTGTTCTGGCTTTAATCTTTGGGTGGATTGCTCTCATTTGGATTGTCACCATGGTGAAGATGTATAATGCGTCATAGTTACCCCACTCACATACCGCAATGTGTTCTGATTACTGGGGCAACAGGTGGCTTTGGTAACGCCTTTGCCAATCGTTTTGCTGCATTAGGGTCAAAAATTATTGTCCATGGGCGCTCTCAAGAAAAAGTAGAGGCCCTTTGCGCGGCCCTTGATGTTCCAACCTATCCGCTAATCTTTGATATCTGTGATAAAGCTGCAACGCTCAGGGCTATTGGGGCTATTCCTTCTGAATTTCAAAATATTGATCTTTTAATCAATAATGCGGGCGGCGCACTTGGTCTTGATAAAGCATACGAGGCCGACCTTGACGATTGGGAAACCATGATTGAGATGAACAACACCTCACTCGTGCGTATTACCCGTCACATTTTATCGGGGATGGTGAGCCGCAAGGCGGGCCATGTCATCAATATTGGTTCAATCGCAGGAAACTGGCCTTATCCAGGTGGTAACGTTTATAACGCCGTGAAGGCGTTTGTTAAAATGTTTTCTCTATCTATCCGCGCAGATTTACAAGGGACAAATGTACGCGTAACAAATATTGAACCCGGCATTGCCGAAACAGCTTTTTCAGTGGCGCGCTTTAAAGGTGATACAAGAAAGGCCGCATTAGTGTATGCCAATACAACACCGTTAACGGCAGAAGATGTTGCAGAGACAGTTGTCTGGGCAGCAACGCTCCCCCCTCATGTTAATGTTAACACCCTCGAAGTGATGCCAACCAAGCAAAGCTTTGGGCCTTTAACCGTTGAGCGTACTTTATGATGAATAAAAACACCCGTGTTCTTGTATCAGTTTTAGGGATTGTCTTTGCTATGGGGGCGCTCGCATTCGCATCTGTCCCACTTTATGATCTATTTTGCCGTGTAACGGGATTTGGCGGAACAACGCAAGTCAGTGACAGCTTGCCTGAAAAGCAATTTGACCGCCAAATTACAATCAAATTCAATGCTGACACCTCCAATCAATTACCATGGTCGTTTGAACCTGAAAAACGCAGTGTCGAGGTGAATGTCGGCGGACAAGGCCTTATCAATTTTATTGCTCAAAATAAAGCGAGCGCACCTGTGACAGGTACTGCCGTTTATAACGTCACCCCCTTAAAGGCAGGACAATATTTTCACAAAACACAATGTTTTTGCTTTGCTGAGCAAACATTGAAACCCGGTGAAAGTATGAATATGCCCGTAGCCTTTTATATCGACCCCGCCATCATGGAAGATCGTGGCATGGAAGATGTGAGCACAATCACCCTTTCATACAGTTTCTTTAAGGCAGAAACAAAGGAACTTGATGAGGCGCTAGAAGCGTTTTACAATGCGGAATAATTTGGTATAAGCACTCTGTTATTACTCTTTTAGATACAAGGAACTCACTTAATGGCTGATTTAATCGAATATGGAACAACGGGTAAACGCCACCCTTATCATATCGTAAACCCTAGCCCATGGCCTTTATTATCATCTTTTGCAGGTATGCTTTTGGCTATTGGCGCTGTTTTATACATGCATGAAGCCAAAATTGGTGATTTTTCTATCGGCCTTTGGGGCGTGGCCTTTGGGATTATATCTGTCCTTGGCTGTATGTTTGGCTGGTGGAAAGATGTTATTCATGAAACCACAGTTGAAAAAGCGCACACACCCATCGTTGAAATTGGGATGCGTTATGGTATGGCACTTTTCATTGCCTCAGAAGTCATGTTCTTCGTGGCATTTTTCTGGGCATTTTTTGATGCCAGCCTGTTCCCCGATCAGGCCAACATGCCTGCTCGTATTGAGCACACTGGGGGGCATTGGCCGCCAACAGGGATCGAAACTGTCCCTGCATTTGATTTACCGCTTATGATGACACTTATCCTTCTTCTCTCTGGCTGCACCGCTACTTGGGCGCACCATGCTATTTTAGAAGGTAAGATTGATGAAATGATCAAGGCTCTTGGTATAACCGTCGGTCTTGGGATATTTTTTCTTGGCTTCCAAGTCTATGAATACACTCATGTAACCTTTGGATTTACGGAAGGTATTTATCCTTCAACGTTCTTTATGGCGACAGGTTTTCACGGCTTTCACGTTTTTGTTGGTACGGTCTTTCTAGCCGTTTGCTGGATTCGTGCGAAAAAAGGGCATTTTAGCAAAGAAAAGCATTTTGGATTTGAAGCCGCCGCATGGTATTGGCATTTTGTTGATGTTGTATGGCTGTTCCTTTTCGTAGCCATTTACTGGTGGGGCAGCCTAGGCTCAACTGCCGCAGCCCATTAATCCTTTATAATGAATAAGCCTTTACGTACAATTGTTGCCGCCACGTTTTTACTGGGCGGCACTTTTGTTATGGTTACTTTAGGGACATGGCAAGTCCAGCGCATGGCATGGAAGCAAAACATCATAAAGGAGCTGGATGCCCTCTATCAAATAGCATCTCCACAGCAATACACCCACCAAGACCTCATACAGGCTTCATTGAACAATCAAACCCTGATGTATGGCCAAGTAACGGGCAAGCCCCTTACAGGCAAGCAAATGCTCTTTGGTCCTAAACCACAAGAAGGCAAGATTGGCTATCATGTTGTGACCCCTATAGCTATAAATGGGGATATGGGTAAAATTATTTTAGTGCAGCGTGGCTTTATTGAAAACGAGGAAACACAGAGCTTAACGGGCATTGAAGCGCCAAGCGACGTCTCCTTTACTGGGATTATAAGAAAGCCCGATTGGAACAAATACACACCTAATAACAGTCCTGAAAACGGTATTTGGAGCAAGCTTGATATTGATGAGATTGCGACCTATCAAGCCCTAGAAAATGTTGCCCCGTACATTCTTTATACAGCACAAACATATCCACGATTTGATAAAGTGATACCATTGGATGACAAATGGTATCCACGTAACAAACATAAACAATATGCTCTTTTCTGGTTTTCGATGGCAGGAATCTTTTTATGTTTTTTTGGGTTTGTGGCTTTTCAAGCGCGCCGAAAAAAGAGAGCTAGACCCTAAGCTGTTTAGTTTAAATCAGAAGGCTCATTATCAGTTATTTGTGCAAATTTCTTCGTATTAAGAAGGGCAACAAATTGACGGTCTATATCTCTCATTACAGTTTTAAATTTATTCAACTCATTTCCTGCAAGCTTCTCACCTGTTGGGACTTTAACAGAGCGCGGATTAACCTGCTGCCCATCAAGGATAACTTCATAATGCAAATGAGCGCCTGTAGAACGGCCAGTTGTGCCAACATAGCCAATAACATCACCTTGCTTCACACGCTGTCCTTCAGACACTTTGATTTTGCTCATATGGGCATAAGCCGTTTTGAGCGATGCGTTGTGACGAATACGCACATATTTACCAAAGGAGCTAAACCAGCCCGCTTTTTCAACTTTACCATCACCCGCCGCATAAATTGGCGTACCTGTTGGGGCAGCAAAGTCGATACCACGGTGCATTTTGTTATACCCCAAAACAGGGTGGCGGCGCAGACCGTAACCTGAGGACATACGCGCCCCATCAATAGGTGTTTTCATCAAGGTGCGCTTGATGCTCCAGCCTGTTGGCTGGAAATAATCAGTGCGGCCATCAGCCATGTCAAAGCGATAAAGTGGTATTTCACGCCCACCCAGTGTCAAATTTGCGAAAAGCACATTGCCTGTTTTGGCAACATAACCATCTTGCGTTTCAAAACTTTCATACATCACTTCAATTGTATCACCGCGGCGCAAATCACGCTGAAAATCAACGTTCCATGAGTAAATACGCATCGCATCGGCAACAACAGTTTTCGGTATTCCTGCCTTGGCCGCTGATCCATACAATGATGTTTCAATTTGTGCTTTTTTCGCCTGAATAGTGCGGGACACTTCTTTTTCGTCAAGCTCGGCAATAATCTCTTCGTCCTGTTTTTTTAGAACAACCGTTTTCAATGGATCAAGCTTCATTTTAAGGCTAGCAAATTTAAAGCCCGTTGCTTGATCATCGGGTTCAAAATTCAGGTGAATTTTTTGGCCAGCGCGGATATAGCGCGGGTCGACATGCTCTGCAATCGCTTTAATCGCTTTTGGTGTATCTTCACCGACCCCTTCGCGCTCCAAAACAACACCAAGGGCATCGCCTGGCTCAATTGTGATAATACGTTCACTTGGATGCGTTGGGGCATTCGTCATAATATTGGCAAGAGAGATATGATCAAAAAAGCCCTTGGCTTCTTCCTCGCTGCCCTCAATGCCCAATGCAGGCTCTAACGCATTTAAGTCTATCGATGCGACAGACATGTCAGGAACAGCCGATGTTACATGGCGCTGCACAGAATTAAGAGCCGTCAATCCCCCAAAAGTCAAGATCGCAACAACCGCAAGATAACGCATGCGGATATTATTTTCTTTGGTGAAGAAATGACGGTGACGGATACGCATCAACTTTGCAACAGCGGCAATTGTAAATCGCATGCAAGTCAAACAAACCATCGCTATGTTGTTTATTTTACTCATATTATTTTTTATAAACGTCCTGTCCCGCAGGACATCGTCGTTCTTTAGCACCGTTTTGTTGGCTCTGACTTAGCATGTTTTTTGTTTCAATATCAACTTTTTCACAAAATAATTAAGGTTAATTTACTAATCTCTCTAATTTGTGCCAATTTTACCATAAAATACAGCCTATTAAAGCCCACATTCCTTAGAAATAGCGTCATACGCTGCGCCTGAGCCTTTCAAACTAAATGTATCAGTCGTGAGCGTACCGCGCTTTGAATAGCCTTTTACGATCATATTGCTTCCCTGACGGATAGCAGCAGTGATCGCGTTATCGGCAGCCGCATCCGGTGTCCACGCTGTATCATCTTGAGAGAATAGCTTGAAAGTTGTGCTATTGGCATTCACAGTCACGTCTGCTCCTGGTTTGTAGGGATAGCCAGCAATATAGCTAAAAACATTTTTTGTATTTTCTGCAGGGCGGTGCGTAATAAGTGCATAGACGTCGCCGCGTTTTGTATAATCCCCCTCTGCTTTTTGGGGCTGTGAGGCCATATAGCACACTGTCTTACCGTTTTCTTTAAAGGTATAAGCAGACCAATCACCGAAAGTGCCCAAAAGGCGAGGCTCTGACGCTTGTGCAGCAGATGAAACACTCATCACCGCGCATAAAGCGAGCGTGTAAATTGAAAAACGAAAACGCATTTGAAGATCCTTTGTTTTAGTTCAGTTTCTGTAATATAAATCTTAGCGACTAATTTATACGCTATCAGCAGTTTTATAAACCAATAATGGCAAATTTAAGGGCTTTTTCTGTGGGTATAAAATACGAAAATCAGCCATTTATTCTTTAACACCCCGCATTTTTCGCCTGTGAGGGCGGCTTGGACTTGAAGCGTTATCAACTAACAGCTCAGGGCCACCCGCCTTAACAGGGCGCTCGGCAAATTTTCCCATAGAAATAAGACGATCATACATTGTTAACGCCCCTGCAACGCCAACATTGACACAAAATTTCATAGGAATTTTAATGACATGGGCTGTTTTAGCAAGCACTTCAGGGGACAAATCCCCCATCTCAGGCCCTAAAATATAAGCCGCGCGCGTCGGATGACGAAAACTAGGAAGCTCCACAGAGCTTTCCATGAATTCTATCCCCACAAGCTGACACCCTTGCGGCAAATCCATATCCTCAACACTCTCCCAAACATGAAAGGGCATATGGTCGAATGCCCCAGAGGTGTCAGAAACACGCAC
The DNA here is from genome assembly GCA_009995595.1 of Alphaproteobacteria bacterium. Lineage (GTDB taxonomy): Bacteria > Pseudomonadota > Alphaproteobacteria > Micavibrionales > Micavibrionaceae. Next base: position 332,328 of record JAACPE010000002.1, on the reverse strand, counting down.
CTTATGGACATCAATTTGCGGCCGGATAACAAAGAAGAAGCTCGCCCCAAAGGCATGGGCGGAGCGGACAAGATTGCCTAAATTAGCCTCCTTGGTGATTCCTTCAACGCCGATACCGAAATATCCTCTCATACTCATGATTTATGCCCCAATTACTTTTTCTATGCGGTCTAGAGCTTTTTCAAGCTTTGTGCGTGAAACAGCAAAACAAAGCCTTATCCACCCCTTACTATCATGACCAAAAGCACAGCCAGGTGCCAAGCTCACGCCGCCCTCATCAATAAAGCGTTTGGCCAGATCCAAACAATCATCCTCGCCTTTTACTTTAAAAAAGGCATAAAAAGTGGATATTGGCTTTTCCAGGCTAATCTTGGGATTAGCGGATAAACGGTCATACAGGTAATTAAGGTTTTCCTGCCACATCTTCATTTGCTCTTGGATAAAAGCCTCCCCATTTTTGAGTGCTTCGATCCCGCCAAATTGTGTGAAAGTTGGCGGACCCATATTATCATAAAGCGCTAAATCACGTATAATCCCCTCAGAAAAAGAAGGGCCAACAAGCCAGCCCAAGCGCCAACCTGTCATCGCCCATGCTTTTGAAAAGCTATTGACCGTTAAAACCAGATCATCGTTATTGGCAACTTCCAAAAAGCTTGGCGCGTGATTTTGTCCATACAAAGAGCGATTGTAAACCTCATCTGACACAATCCATATGCCGCGCTCACGTGTAAAATCAATCACGCGCTGCATTTCGGCTTTACTCATCACCCACCCTGTGGGGTTAGAGGGGCTCACAATTAAGACTGCCTTTGTAAGAGGGGTGCAAGCAGCCAATAGTTTATCAATATCAAGGCGCCAACCAGCACCTTCAGTAAATTCTAGCGCAACGGTATGCGTTTTAGCCTGCGCAATCTCAACGGCGCCCAAAAGATTTTTCCAAATGGGTGTAACGGCAACGACTTCGTCCCCTACATCCAAGATAGAGGTCAGCGCCAAATGCATTGCTGTTGTACCCGATCCCGTTATAAAAACACGGTTAGAGGGGATATTAAGGTTAAATATGTTCTTGTAATAGGTGCTTATTTCATCGCGCAAAGCGGGCTGTCCCAAAACGGGGCCATAATGGGTTTTACCGTTTTTAAGAGCGGTATAAGTCGCTTCATTGATGAAATCTGGTGTGGGCGCACAACCCTCACCTTGGCCCAAAGAGATAACATCTTGCATGCGCCACCCATAGCGAAGCATTTCTGCCCCAGGGTTTTTGGTCAGGTTTTGTAAAAGAGGCCTAAATTTTTCAGCCTGTTTTTTATAATTGTCGCTCCTTTGGTCTTGCATGTGATTGTTTACCTTATTTGTCTTAAAATGGTCAAGACTTCAAAGCCTCCAGTTCTCTATAAAGCGCGAGCGCTTCTGGATTAGCAAGTGCCTCGCTATTTTGAATAGGCCGCCCATGAATGACATCTTTCACCGCAAGCTCTGTCATTTTACCCGATTTGGTTTTGGGGATATCACTCACCTGAATAATTTTAGCAGGAACGTGTCGTGGTGAAGCGCCGCTTCGGATTTTCGTTTTAATCTCTTTAATAAGGGCTTCGTCCAGCGTGACACCCTCTTTTAAGATAACAAATAAAATAACGCGGACATCACCATCCCAATTTTGACCAACCGCAATACTCTCTATTACTTGCGGTACTTGTTCGACTTGGCGATAAATTTCGGCTGTCCCAATACGAACACCCCCCGGATTCAGTGTGGCATCCGAACGCCCATGAATAATTAAACCTCCATTGTGCGTGCGCTCAATCCAGTCCCCATGACACCAAATATTGTCATATTTTTCAAAATAGGCTTTTTTGTACTTTACCCCCTCAGGATCATTCCAAAAGGCAATCGGCATGCACGGAAAAGGGCGCGTACAAACAAGCTCCCCGCTTCCAGCGCCTTTGGGTAAAACTTTACCTTTATCATCAAAGACATCAACCGCTAAGCCCAGACCAGCGCCCTGTATCTCTCCGCGCCACACAGGGGATATGGGATTGCCTAGAACAAAACACGATACAATATCCGTACCGCCAGAGATTGAAGAAATATGTACGTCTTTTTTTATATGCTCGTAAATATAATCAAAGCTCTCATGAACAAGCGGCGAGCCAGTGGATGTAATAATTTTGAGATGCGATAAATTAGTCTTTTCTTTAGGACGAATATCATGTGCCTTTAGCGCGTCAATATATTTTGCCGATGTGCCAAACAAGGTCGCCTTATGCTTTGCCGTGAAACGCCACAAAACAAGAGGGTCTGGGTAAAACGGATTACCGTCATACAAAAGCAGTGTGGCCCCACTGGCCAAGCCTGTCACCAGCCAATTCCACATCATCCAGCCGCAAGTCGTAAAATAGAAAATTGAATCCCCTGCACGGATATCACATTGCAAGCGATGTTCTTTAACATGTTGTATCAACGTACCGCCATGACCATGAACAATACATTTTGGAACGCCCGTTGTTCCCGATGAAAACATGATAAATAGCGGGTGATTAAAAGGCACTTGCTCAAACACAATATTTTGCGCCACGAAGCCCTCAAACAACTCATGCACCGTCTTTGTATTTTTCATTCCCAGAAGATCAGGAGCATCACTGACAAATGGCACAATGATGGTTTGTGTGAGCGTTGTTAACGTTTGCTGTACGTCTTTTATCTTTATTAAACAATCGATTGTTTTACCGCCGTAATAATATCCATCAACAGCAATAAAAACCTTTGGCTCAATTTGACCAAATCGATCCAATATGCCTTGCACACCAAAATCAGGGGATGCCGACGACCAAATCGCCCCAAGGCTTGCCGTGGCAAGGGTTGCTATAATCGTTTCGGGCATATTGGGCATGAGCGCCGCAACACGGTCACCCTTAACGACACCAGCCTTTACAAGCGCTTGCCGCCATAAGCTCACTTGGGTGTAAAGATCATCATAAGACAGTGTACGTTCGCGCTCTTTCTCATCCATAAAAATCATAGCAGCATCAGAATCACGCTTTTTGAGCAAGTTTTGCGCGTAATTAAGACTACCATTTGGAAAAAACTGCGATCCCGTCATTTTTTCAGGGTTTTGAAGGATTAAATCGCCTTTTTCCCCTATAATTTGCGCATAATCCCAAAATTCAGACCAAAACCCCTCTAAATTTTCGATAGACCAGTTAAAAAATACCGAATAATCAGTTAAAATGGTATTGTTTTCATATTTTTTAGCCATTTTCTGCATGAAATCATATAAAATAGTTCCCTCTGGTCTGCTAGGTTTCCAATCGGGGGCATTTTGATTATCTATCGTGGCATCAGGCATGGTCAAACGCTTTCTGTTTTGTAACTTTCCTTAAAGGCTAAACGAAACTATAGTCAGCTACATTATGTTTTGGGAGTCCTTATGAATTTTTTCACCACGCTTTTTTCTACACTTATTATGAGCGCCCTGCTTGTGGGATATTCGCCGGCCGCGCAGGCTTTGCCTGATGAAAATGAGCCCGATCAATATGTTTTAATTGATATTAAGGCCGATAAAACCCAAGTTTCTGGCGGTGATACGGTGACAATTGGGATTGTTAAAAACATTTACCCCCAATGGCACACTTATTGGCAAAACCCCGGCGATTCTGGCACGCCCTTAGAAATCAAATGGGACGCACCCGAGGGCTTTTCGTTTGGCCCAACGTTACACCCCATTCCAAAAATTATTCCTTATGATCCGCTTACCAATTATGGGCATGAAGGTCAAACAACCCTTATCCAAGACCTCACGCTACCAGCAAATTTACCTGCTGGACCTATTACTTTAAACGCCTCAATTGATTTATTGGTATGCCATGAAATCTGCATCCCTGAATCTCATATAGGGACGCTGATCCTGAATGGGGATCAAGCCGCTGAGCCAGAGTTTATTGCCAAGGCCAAGGCAAAACGACCAATTGTTTCTGATGTCCTTGCGACCTTCTCCGAAGAAGAAGGCGATATTGTCATTACCATCCCTCATGATAATCCAGCGCAGTTTGGTGACATTCAAAATATTAATTTGCTCCCAATTGAATGGGGATTGATTGATAACACCTCAACAACGCAAGTCGTTAAAACAAATGATGGCCTAACGCTCACCCATAAACGAGGCGATCGGGCAATTTCAGAGGTACCCAATTTCCCCTTCGTTGTTGCCTACACGGATCAAGATGGTAAACGCGCAGGCTTAGAGTTGAGCGTCTCAACATCTGCAAGCGCCTCTGCGGCCGCGTCTCTTAATTTTATTCAGGCGCTTTTTCTCGCCGTCTTAGGGGGCCTTGTCCTCAACCTTATGCCCTGCGTTTTCCCAGTGCTCTCTATGAAGGCGCTTAGCCTTATTCAGCTTGGCGATAAAGAGGAAAAAAAAGCCCGTGCCTATGGCCTTAGTTACACAGCTGGTATTTTAGTCAGCTTTGGGCTTATAGCCAGCATATTGGTTGCCCTTAAATCTGGCGGCGCACAAATTGGGTGGGGCTTTCAACTCCAAAGCCCTTCGGTCATTATCGCTCTTGCTTATCTTGTCTTTATTATTGGCTTAAACCTCAGTGGCTTTTTTGAATTTGGCGGGCGCTTTGGCAACATTGGCCAAAAATTTGCTAACAAATCAGGCCATGGCGGCGCATTTTGGACAGGTGTTTTGGCGACACTCGTGGCAACGCCTTGCACGGCGCCCTTCATGGGCGGTGCGATTGGCTTTGCGCTGACACAAAACGCTTTTGTATCGCTTTTGGTATTTCTCGGGCTTGGATTTGGTTTGGCTTTGCCGTATTTGCTTTTATGCTATATTCCAGCTTTACGTCATAAATTACCCCGACCAGGCGTATGGATGGAAACATTCAGACAGTTTTTGTCTTTCCCTATGTTTATCACGGCGGCCTGGCTCCTTTGGGTGCTCACACAACAAGCCAGTGAAAATGCTATTTTCTTCGCCTTACTCGGCATGATCGCTATTGCATTTGGGTTATGGATGATAAAACGAACCCCTAAAGGCCCTGTTGGATCGTTATTCAAAAAAGCGTTTTTAATAATTGCCATTATCGGCGCGCTCTTTCCACTTTGGCATGGCGGCGGCGAGATGAAAGAATATCATGACTATTCGCCATCAACTTTATCGTCATTACTTAAAACCAAAGATCCTGTTTTTGTGAATATGACCGCCGCATGGTGCATTACGTGTAAAGTAAATGAGCGCATTGCGCTCAGAACCGATAAAACGATTGCACTTTTCGAGGATAAAAATATTCAATACGTGAAAGGCGATTGGACCAATAAAAACGCCGAAATTTCACAATATTTGGAGAAGTTTGGCCGTAATGGTGTTCCCCTCTATGTCTTTTATCCTGCGCCAAACGACCAAGGCGTGCGGCCAGAGCCCATTTTATTGCCACAAATTTTAACGAATCAAATTATTTTTGAAACTATTTCGAGATAATAGACGAATAGAGTATAGGTTACTTATATTTAACTAACTTTGAGTGGTTTCAAAGACTACAATTGATGTACTCAAAGATACAATTAATCTAAAGGAGATTAAAAACATGAAATCAATTTTAACACTTATAGCGGCTTTTGCTTTTATCGCATTTGCCCCTTCTGCCCACGCTGCGCCACAAGCAGGCGATATGGCCCCAGACTTTACAGCCACAGACTCAAATGGCGTAGAGCACAAATTATCAGACTTTAAAGGAAAAACCGTTGTACTTGAGTGGACAAACAATGAATGTCCTTATGTTGTAAAACATTACAGTGTCGGCAACATGCAAAAACTTCAAAAAGAAGCAACAGATAAAGGTGTTGTTTGGCTCGCTATTCATTCCTCAGCAGAAGGCAAGCAAGGCCATGTAACTGCTGAGCAGGCAAACGCGATTGCAGCTGAACAAGGGGCAAATGCAACGGCGCATCTTCTTGATGCCTCAGGCGATATTGGTCGTTTATACGACGCCAAAACAACGCCGCACATGTTTGTGATCGACGCTGAAGGTAAAATTGCCTATACGGGCGCAATTGACAGTGACTCAAGCTTTAAATCTTCAGCAATTGATGGTGCAACAAATTATGTAATGGCCGCTGTAAACGCTTTAGAAGCAGGCACACCAATCGAAGTTGCCTCAACAAAACCATATGGCTGTAGCGTTAAGTACTAACCTAAATCCATTTTATTGACTTCCTAAGAGGGCTGCCAAAACAGGCGGCCCTTTTTTATGTGGTGAAGCCAGCTATTTTACATTATGGTATATATAAGGGGTTCCCCTGATTCTTTTATTATTCAACATTGCGATATGATGGCCGTCACGAACAAAAAATCGAAACAAAGCTTTAGTGCAGCTAAGACCACAAAAAACAAAGCGCCTGCTATAACGCACGGCGCGAGCGATGATTCTGCGCGCCTGATCACTGATGAAAACGGCATTGTCCTTTTTGCCACGCCAAGCTTTGTTGCCCTATGTGGCTATGATAGCGATATTAGCGGAGAAGCATTTGAAGTGCTCTTTGATGGGATGTCACCTGATGAAATTAATGAAGGCGCGCAAAATTTACAAATTGTGACGATTGCCCCAACAAACAAAAAACCTGCTTTGCAGTTTGACTGGATCGATATGCCAGCAGGGCAGCGCTACCTTATTGCATCAGCCGAAGAAGTCACAGCACGCGCCAAGTTAAAAGATTTTATTGCCGAAAAAATCAAAGTAAAAAAAGAACAAAAGAAAACAAACCCATCAAATCAATATGACACCCATCCGTTTATTGATATGTCGCACGATGCCTGCCTTATCACCAATGATGAGGGCGAAGGCATTTATGCCAATGCTGCTTTTTATAAAATAATCGGCGTTAAGCGCGATCAAATTTCAACGCTAAGCTTTCTTGATATTATTCACGAAGAAGACCGCCCATTTGTACATAGGGCGCTGCAAGACTTAAGGCAGTCTTTTGAAGAAACAAATTATTATGCGGGTAATGCGGCCTATGATTTTGATGCCAAAACCATATCCAAATCTGGCAAAGTGCATTGGGTGCAATGGCAAATTAAAGGTGAGAACAATCAGCTCTTTTTCTTGGGGCGCGATATCACCGCCATTAAACAACAAAAAGAGCTTCTTAAAAAGCAACGCAAAGATTTACAAGAGGCCGAAGCAATAGCCCATATGGGACATTGGCGCTGGCCTGTTGGGGCGGATAATCTCATTTTATCGACCGAGATTTATAATATCTTTGGCATCGAAAAAGATAGCTTTGTGCCAACGCTTGATAATGTCAACGCAATGATCTTTCGTGATGATGCGGGGCGTATGACACAAGTCTTTCAGCGCGCCATTATTGAACAAAATGATTATGATATTGATTTTCGCCTGACACGACCCGATGGTGAGGTGCGCTATATTCGATGCGAAGGGCGCTGCGATATTGACGAAGAAGAAGACGTACAAGCACTATATGGCATTATGCATGATGTTACTGAAACTGTCTTACGTGAAAAAGACTTAATGCAGGCAAAAGAAAATGCCGAGCGGGCGTATAATGCCAAAAGTCAGTTTTTAGCCAATATGAGCCACGAGCTACGCACACCCTTAAATGCCATTATCGGTTTTTCTGAAATGATGCAGCATCAATTATTAGGGCCAATAGGAAATGAGCGTTACGTTGAATATATTGGAGGCATCCGCGAAAGTGGAGAGCATCTTCTTGACCTTATCAGCGATATTTTAGATATGTCTAAGATTGAAGCCGGTAAATATGAACTGCATCTTGAGAAATTTAATCTCGCCAAAACAATCAAGCTTGCCCTACACATGATTGAAAGCCGCGCCCTTGACTCTAATCTAAAATTAATCTGCGACATTCAAAACGAAGGCCTTGAAATCGTTGCTGATCGGCGCGCCGTTATGCAGATGATTTTAAATCTCTTATCAAACGCGGTGAAGTTTTCAAAACAAAACGGGCAAATTATTCTGTCTTGTTGTGATTTCACTAAAGGAATCTCGATTAAAGTCAGCGATGAAGGGATTGGTATTCCTGCCAATAAACTTGCCAATATCACCCAGCCTTTTGAGCAAGTGGGTTGCTCCTACACCCGCGAGCACGAAGGCTCTGGCCTTGGCCTTGCCATTACGAAAGAACTCGCGCAGGCACATGGGGGAAGTTTAAAAATTGAATCTACTCTTGATGTCGGGACGATAGTAACCATCCATTTGCCACATAAGGCAATCGTTCAGTAACGCTTAGGCTTGCTTACTCTCAAGCTCTTGAGCGTATCGCTCCGCCTCTAAACAACCTCGAAGACCTGCCCTAAAATCTGGGTACTTTAAGGTTACACCCAGCTCTTGCTTAATGCGGTTATTCAAAACAACTTTATTGTCTTTATAAAAGCTTAGAGCCATCGGCGCTAAATCTGCTTGATCAAACGGCAATAACGGGGGAATTGGCATTCCCAGTAGCTCGCAGGCGTACGCAATCACTTCTTGGCTTGGCGCGGGATAATCATCCGCAAGGTTATAAGCAGCTCCTGGATTTGGTTTGTCGAATGACGCGAGCAATACCTGCACAATATCTTCGACATGAATGCGGTTAAACTTATGCCCCGGTTTATCAATACGGCGGGCCACACCAGCGCGAATAGAATCAAGCGCACTGCGCCCCGGCCCGTAAATACCAGATAAGCGAAAAACATGCGTTGGGATATTATAAGAATGGAAAAGTGACAACCATTGTTTTTCGGCGCGCATCCGTTTCTCACCACGTGCATTGGTGGGGTTTAATTCTGATTCTTCATCAACATACCCCCCATTTCGGTCGCCATAGACACCCGTCGTTGAGAGATAACCAAGCCACTCCAAATTCGGCATTTTGATAACATCTTCGGCATGCATACGAAAAGCGGGTGCGCCCCATTGATCAGGCGGCGCTGTCACAAGCAAATGTGTAACATCCCGTAAAATTTTATCAGGGTCAGAGAGTGGGTGTTCGTTATCGAAAATATGTGAACGGACACGCCGTGACATGAGCACGTTACGCCGATCCATATCACGCGTCGTCCCAGATAATGTCCAATTGCCACGCTCTTGCAACGCATGACCAAGATAGTCACAGACATACCCATATCCAAAACAAAATAGTCTTTTGCTCTTTTGAGTCATAATGAAGATAAAACCTTAAAAATCTACATTTTCGTAGTGTTCAGAAGGGGTAAATCCCGGGATACGCTCTTCCAATAAAGGCTTAAAGCTTGGGCGTGATTTAACGCGGGAATACCAATCATGTGCCGATTGATGTTCTTCCCATGGAACATCACCGATGTAATCAACAGCCGATAAATGCGAGGCGGCGGCAATATCCGCCAATGAAAAACTATCCCCTGCAAGCCATGTCCTCTTTTCGGTCAAAAAGCCAATATAATCCAAATGGTAATGAATATTCGCATGACCCGCGCGGATTGATGGGCCATGAGGCTCACCAAGCTTTAGCATCGGCTTCATAAGCTTTTCTCCAAGCAGATTGTCAGACACTTCACGGTTAAATTTGACATCAAACCAACCCACAAGGCGGCGCGTTTCGGCGCGTTGTATCGGGTCAGAACCTAGAAGATTATGCTCTGGATAAACTTCCTCAAGATATTCACAAATGACTTGGGAGTTTGACAGCGTTGTTCCATCTGGCTCAACGAGGACAGGAACGTCTCCAGCTGGGTTCATCGCCAAAAAATCTGTGCGGCGTTCCCATATTTTTTCGATCTTACCATCAAATTGCAACCCTTTTTCGGCTAAAACCAGCCGAACTTTACGGGAGAAAGGATGCAACCATAGATGATAGAGTGTTCTCATGAAAATACTTTACCCTAGTGTGAAAAGAAAGAATAGCCCCCTAAACCCCTGATAAGGCTCTTTTCCTCGTTTTTTAGTAATCAGTTTTGCGCCTCAGCCTTCAAGTCGATTTTGACGCGAACATCTGCCCCAACAGTGTCTGTTTCGCTCCATTGCCCTTGCCCCAAACCAAAATCCAAACGATTAAGGGCAGCCATCCCTTTGACATGAGCTTGCGTTCCATTTTCTTTTAACTCCAGCGTAAAAGGCAACGTCACGGGCATCGTAATATCACGAATGGTTAAATGCCCCACAGCGATAAATTGCCCTTCCAAGGCAGGCTCAAACGCTATGCTTTCAAAAACAGCCTCTGGATAACTGCTAATGTAAAACCACTCAGCACTTTTCATTTGCTCATCACGTTCCTTGTCATCACTATCCAATGAACCTGTTTGAATAATAATCTTTATTTTTGAGCTCTCTAAATTATTTGGATCAAAATAAATATCACCATCTATATCATTAAAGCGGCCTGTAAATTCCTTACCCATGACGCTCGCTTGAAAAGTAAGCGCTGTGTCTTTGGGACTAATCACCCATCGCTGAACAGTCGAAGCAATATCTGTCACCTGCGTAACAGCAATTTCAGAAGCGATAGTATCACTCGTTATTTTCTGCTTATACTCTTTTGGCGAAGTCACAAAAAGATATCCAACCACAGCAAAAAAGATCGCCAAAATTATTATTACAATTGTCGCTTTTATAGACGTAGCAGCCCCAGCCATTCTTTTGAACGTATCATCCTTATCCATAAAATGATGCTTCAATGCCCCCATAGCATGTAACGCGATAACGCCAATTAAAATGAAGGCAATAACCTCATGCGCTTCTTTCATAATCATGGCGAGCGATGGGTTCTTACCAACCAAGTCAGGCATATCAAGACCAAAAAATGGAACAGGATATTCACCAGCAGACGACATCAACCAGCCCGTCAATGGCATGCCGATCATGGCAACATAAAGCAAGAAATGGGCGGCACGCGCCAAAATCTTCTCCCAAAGTTTATGTCCCAAATCTTGCGTCGGTGGTTTTGAAAATTGACGCCAAATTAAGCGTAATCCTGCAAGCCACAAGACAAGAAGCCCAAAAGATTTATGCGTGCCGTATAGCTGTATTTTCTCTGGACTATAAGCAAGGCTTGTCATGTAAAAACCAACACATATAAGCCCTAAAATAATAAATGCGATTGCCCAATGAAAAAATCGGGCAATCAGGCCATAATTACTATGAGTGTTTTTTAAGGTCATTATTGATTGACAACATCACCGCCACGGCGAACTCCTTCAACCTCAATCATAATATCAACCTCATCACCGACTAGAGGCAATCCATAATTCATTTCGAAGTCAGAGCGTTTAATTTTTGTCTTGGCAGAAAACCCCGCAACATATTTTCCATTAAACGGGTGCTTCGCTGCTTTATTAAAAATAACATCTAAGGTTACAGGTTTTGTTGTTTCTAAAATAGTCAAATCACCTGTGAGCTTTGCTGTATTGTCACCTGTTAATTCAATAGCTGTGCTTTTAAAATTCATGGTTGGGAATTTTTCGACATTAAAAAAATCTTCATTTTTCATGTGCTCATTCCATTTTTTATCATCCATATCAATGCTGTTTGTTTGAATTGATATTTCAACAGATGATTTTTCAGGCTCGCTTCTATTAAAAGAAAACATCCCATCATACTCATGAAATTCACCTTGGGATTTTGAAAAACCCAAATGATCTACAAAAAATAAAATTTGCGTATGCGCTTTATCAAAATCATAGTCCTCAACTTCTGCCTTTGCGGGCGCAATTGAAACGGCAAAAAATGCCAAAGCCATCAGTAAGTATTTCATTATTTCCTCCAAGAAATGTTAAAAAGATTAAAAGTAACGATCAAAAATAAATAAACCAAGCCAGCAGCCAAGCCCCGCAAAAACCCATACGGCAAGGCCATATGTCCACCAAAGACCTTTATCCGTTTGCAATTGTTTACGCGAGTAATTATGCAAAAAAACATTAATCACGCCAAGGCCAGCGCCAAACCCCAAAATCAATCCTATAAAACCAAATAGATAGACCATGCCCTTATAATACCTTATTGTGTGGCCGAAACAACTTACACGAAATTCTTATGCTTCATACTATTGTTATTTTAGCAATTATCCAAGGCCTGACTGAGTTTTTGCCAGTCAGTTCAAGCGGCCATCTTGTTTTAGGTCATTACCTAATGGGTAACAGCACCATTGATTTGTGCTGGAGCCAAAACCGCATGCTGGATGTCGCCGTTCATGTCGGGACACTTTTGGCGGTTATTTCATATTTTTACAAAGACCTCTGGTCTATGACAAAAAGCGTACACCGTCCCCATAGTGAGGGATTTCGTATGATGCGTAACGTCGCCATCGGCTCCATTCCTGTTATCATTATTGGTTTTATCGTTAATAAAATAGAGCCATCGTTTTTATGTCTTTTAGAAATCATGGCATGGATGACTCTCATATTCGGGATTGTTCTATGGATGAGCGACAAATACTCAAAAGCGTACAGGCATTTAGAAAAAATGAATTGGCTTCACGCCAGCTTAATCGGCCTATCGCAGGCTTTAGCCCTCATCCCTGGGACAAGCCGCTCTGGCATCACGATGACAACGGCGCGTTTTTTGGGATACACCCGCGTTGATGCGGCGCGCTTTTCTTTATTACTTTCCATCGTTGCGATTGGCGGTGCGGGAACTTTAAGCGCCCTTGATCTGTATGAGTCGGGTGATATTGACCTTGGGCGCAATGTGTTGATTGGCGTTGCGCTATCATTCATTACAGGCTGGGTATCAATTGCGATTATGATGAAATGGCTTCAAAAATATACCTTTAAACCATTTGCTATTTATCGTGTCTTGCTGGGCTGCGCGCTTTTATACTTTATCTATTTCGGCGGGTTTTAAACGCCCCAAAATAATTTGCGTATCGCCGTATGTTTTTTTGGATTCTTGTATAAAAATTGGGTAATTCAGCACCTCATCCTTGGCCATTTCAATAACAATAAAGGCATCCGTATCTAGCCAGTCCCCTGCTTGGAGAGTCCTTAAACACATCTCAACCAAGCCCTTTTTATAAGGGGGGTCAAGGAATACAAGACTTGCTTTGGGGATGTCATCGCCGCGCTGTTTTAACTTCGTGCTATCTTGCATCAAAACGATTGATTGAGATTGTACGTCTAATGACGCTATATTTTGACGCGTTAAGTCAATCGAAGGCTTCGCCTGATCTATAAAAATACAATATAATGCGCCTTGGGATAGCGCCTCTAACCCCAACGCGCCCGTCCCACAAAATCCATCAATAACAATTGCATCACGTACAACACCCCTAGAATTGAGCATATTAAAGAGCGCTTGGCGCACTTTATCACTTGTCGGGCGTACAGCATCATTTTTGGGCGTATTTATTTTAAGTGATCTATAAATACCGCCTGTGATACGCATAAAATTCTCTTATTTTTTAAAATACTCTGGGAGCATAGAGATAAGCTGGCTATATTTTACCTCTAAAATCGCCCCGCGGTCTAAATTTCCAAGGTGAAACGGGCCATAACTCGTGCGGATAAGACGATTTACCGTTAAACCAACTGCGTCCATCACTTTACGAACTTCACGATTTTTGCCTTCACGCAAGGTGACATTCAGCCAAGCGTTAGAGCCCTCTTTTTTTTCACCCTCATCAAGACGGGCATCAATCGACCCATAACGTACACCATCATATCGTATCCCTTTTTTAAGGTTATCAAGACGGTCTTGATAGACCTTACCATGGACACGAACGCGGTACGTACGACTAATGCCTGTTTGCGGCAGCTCCAGATAACGCGACAGCTCACCATCATTGGTCAAAAGCAATAAGCCCTCCGTATTAATATCAAGACGCCCTACGCTTACCGTACGCGGAAATTCTGCTGGGAATTTATCAAATATGGTGGTCCGCCCTTGTTCATCACGGCGTGTTGTTACCAATCCCGCTGGCTTGTGGTATAAAAACAAACGCGTACGCTCGTGTGTTGGCAAAATCTTGCCATCTACGACAATCTTGTCCTCTGGCCCGACAGTATGCGCGGGTGTCACAAGCACATTCCCGTTCACTTCAACGCTCCCTGATTCAATCCACTTTTCGGCATCACGGCGTGAGCAAAGGCCCGCACGCGCCATAACTTTCGCGATTCGTTCTTTTTTAGAAGTCTCCTCATTTTTGTTTGATGATGAAGACGCTTTACTTTTATCTAATTTATCCATTATGACATCTTATGACAGATAATTCGTCCTATTGCACGCCTGAATTCTTCATGGAGCAAGCGCTATTGCAGGCCAAGCAGGCCGCAAAACGTGAGGAAGTACCAATTGGCGCTGTTTTGGTTGATAATTTAACAGGCAACATCCTCAGTATTGCGGGCAATGAAACGATTGAGCGCCATGACCCGACCGCCCACGCCGAAATTTTATGTATCCGCCGCGCCTGTAGCGCCGCGCATAGCCAGCGTATTCCGAACACAACACTTTATGTAACTTTAGAGCCTTGCACCATGTGCGCGGCTGCGATTGCCTTTGCACGAATTGAAAAAATTGTTATCGGGGCAATTGACGCCAAAGGCGGCGGCGTTTTACATGGCGCAAAATTTTTTGATCAACCCACATGCCATCATAAAATAGAAACACAGCACGGCCTTATGGCCGAACACTCAAGCGCGTTGTTGAAAGAATTTTTCAAAAAACGTCGATAATTTATTATACTGCTTTTTCTTTTAATGCTTTAACTGCGCGCCATCCAATGTCGCTACGGCAAAAACCATCAGGCCAATCAATTTTGGATACCCCTTCATAAGCACGTTTTTGCGCCATCTCAATTGTTGGGGCCTTACCTACTATATTGAGCACACGGCCGCCAACATTCACCACAGCGCCACTATTATCTTTTAACGTGCCAGCGTGAAATAAACGAACATCATCCATGTCATTCAGGGCATTCAATCCGCTTATCGGTGTTCCTTTTTCATACGCACCCGGATAACCATTTGCCGCCATCACAACACAAAGCGTTGCATCATCAGACCATTTTAAGGACGCAAGTGTATCAAGCGTTTGCGTTGCGGACGCGTAAAGAACATCTACAATATCGCTTTGAAGGCGCATCAAAATCGGCTGTGTTTCTGGGTCACCAAAACGGGCATTATATTCAATAAGCTTAGGCGTGCCATCAACGACCATCAAACCCGCATAAAGCACACCAGCAAACGGACACCCTTCGGCTTCCATCCCTGCAACTGTAGGCTTAATGATAGTTTCAATGATTTTTTCTTCAAGTTCTGGCGTCATAAAATGGGCGGGAGAATACGCGCCCATGCCGCCCGTATTTGGACCTTTATCACCATCAAAAACACGCTTATGATCTTGTGCAGAGGCAAAAGGGATAAATGTTTTACCATCTGCAATGGCAAAATAACTGAGCTCCTCTCCATCCATAAATTCTTCGATAACAAGCTCACTGCCGGCCAGTCCAAAAGCGTGCCCTGACAGCATATCTTCAATGGCTTCAATAGCTTCATCGATTGTTTGTGCAATAATAACACCTTTACCTGCGGCAAGACCATCGGCTTTAATCACGATTGGCGCGCCAAGTTCATGAACAAACGCCGTTGCTTTATCTAAATTATGAAAGCGTCCATATTTGGCAGTCGGAATATTGTATTTTGCACAAAGGTCTTTCATAAACCCTTTTGACCCCTCAAGAATCGCTGCGTTTGCTTTTGGGCCAAACGCTGGAATATCTTCTTTTTGAAGGGCATCAACAAGCCCATCAACGAGCGGCGCTTCTGGGCCAACGACAACAAAATCAATAGCATTCGATTTCGCAAAAGCGACAAGGCGCTTTATATCTTCTGCGCCAATATCAACCAACTCTGCCTGATCCTCGATGCCTGCATTACCAGGAGCACAATAAAGTTTTGAACAGCGCGGCGATTTTGCAATCGCCCATGCGAGGGCATGTTCGCGCCCCCCTGATCCAACCAATAAAATTTTCATATCTACCTTTTTACCGATAACCATTTAACAAAGAAGGCACTATAACTTATTCATCGAGCATGACAAGGGAGGCATTCCCCCCTGCCGCCGTTGTATCCGTGCTAATCACCTGCTCTACGCCAAAGGCATGAAGATAACGCGGCCCACCAGCTTTAGGCCCTGTACCAGAAAGCCCTTGCCCACCAAAGGGCTGCGCACCAACAACGGCGCCAATTATCCCGCGATTTACGTACACATTACCCGCGCGTACGCGCCTAGTTACTTTATCAATAAAGCTCTGAATACGGCTGTGAACTCCAAATGTAAGCCCATAGCCGAGCGCATTAATTTGATCTATCACGGCATCAATATCACCTGCTTTATAACGCACAACATGCAAAACAGGGCCAAAAACCTCTTTTTCAAGATGCTCTATACTATCAATTTCATACGCTATAGGCGCAAAATACGTACCCTCATTCGACAATGTTTCCTCTAGTGCCACAGTCTCAATTTCTTTACCAAACCCTTTCAGCCTCGTTTTGTGATGTTGAAGCGCGGCTTTGGCCTCCATATCAATGACAGGGCCTATATCCGTTGAAAGCTGGGCGGGATGCCCTATTTTCAGCAGAGCCATTGCCCCTCGTAACATTTTGATTGTCTTATCCGCCACATCGTCTTGGATGAATAAAATACGCGCTGCTGAACATCTCTGCCCAGCAGAGCCAAAGGCGCTCAAAATGACATCATCAACCAACTGCTCGGTAAGGGCAGACGAATCTGCAATAATTGCGTTTTGCCCCCCTGTTTCGGCAATGAGCGGTACAATTGGGCCTTTATTATTTGCAAGCGTCCCTTGAATTGATTTTGCAACATCGGTGGAGCCTGTAAAAGCAACGCCAGCAACATCTTTGTGGTCAACCAACGCAGCGCCAATATTGCCATCGCCAGGCAAGTATGTAATGACATTGGGCGGCAAGCCCGCCTGAAATAAAAGCCGAATAGCAAGCATACCAATCAAGCTTGTTTGTTCTGCAGGTTTGGCGATAACACTATTGCCTGCCATCAAGGCCGCTGTGATTTGCCCTAAGAATATAGCCAGCGGAAAATTCCATGGACTGATACAGACAAAAACACCGCGGCTTTGCATCTTATAAATATTTTCTTCACCTGTTGGGCTTGGAAGAATCATGCCTTCTTCGGCAAAATCAAGAATGCCACGCCGCGCATAATAACGGCAAAAATCAACCGCTTCACGCACTTCACCAATCGCATCTGGGATCGTTTTTCCACCCTCTCGAATAAGCAAGCCTGCAAGCTCTGCCGTGTTTTGCTCAAGACGAATAGCAAGCTTGGTCATAACCGCCGCGCGATCTGTGACTGATATTTTAGACCAAAGCGCATGGCCCTGCTTGGCAGATGCAAAAGCCTTATCAATCAAATCTGTTGTTGTAAAATGAACCCCGCCCAAATGCATGTTGGTATCAATTGGGGAATATACTTTTTCAACCTGATTGGTTTTATGGATTGTGCTTTCTATGAGAGGAAAAGCATCATATTTCCGATCGTTAAATTTCGCGATATCAGCTAAAAGTTTTTCTACTTCGTTTTCATTCGACAGATCAATTCCCTTTGAATTAAGACGTTTATCGCCAAATAAATGAGACGGCATTTTTATGTTGGGATGTGATTTTAACGCGTTTTCACGGGACTGTTTGACCGGATCAATAGCAATTGCCTCAGGCGCAAACTCTTTATTGTAAAGCTTATTAACAAACGACGAATTTGCTCCATTTTCTAACATACGCCGCACAAGATACGGCAATAAATCAGCGTAATTCCCAATCGGTGCATAAGAGGTCACAAGCACAGCATGATCTTCTTTGACCTGCGCATAAAGGGCGTCCCCCATGCCATAAAGTTTTTGAAATTCATACCCTTTAATCTTTTGATCGCCCATTCCTGCAAAATGCAAAATACTTGCCACCGTATGGGCATTATGCGTCCCAAACATCGGATAAAGATGCTCACGGTTATTGAGCATCTTTTGCGCGCATAAAATATACGAAACATCTGTATTCGTTTTACGCGTATAAACAGGAAAGCCTGATAGGCCAAGCTCTTGAGCGTGTTTGATCTCACTATCCCAATAGGCTCCCTTCACAAGGCGCACTTGGATTTTGCGTTTATATTTTTTACTTAAAACAAGAATATGATCGATAACATCAAGTGCGCATTTTTGATAGGCTTGTACCGCTAAACCAAACCCAGGCCACTCATTAATACCGCGCTCATGCGACAGCTTTTCACAGACCCCTTCAACAACGTCAAGTGTAATACTTAAGCGTGATACTTCTTCAGCATCAACAGTCAGCGTTACGCCTGCACTTGCCGCCATGATACAAAGCTGAAAAATTTTATCGATTAGATAGGGAACGCATATTGCTTTTTGCGCATACTCAAAACGCGGATGAAGCGCAGAGAGCTTGACTGAAATTCCCGGCTTTTGTTTTTCAAAATCTTGCTCAGGCATGGAGGCAATAAGCCCCTGAAGCGTCTCGCGATATCCATTAAAATAACGCTGTGCATCTTCCATTGTGCGGGCGCCTTCACCCAACACATCATAAGATAGACGATACCCTTGCTCTTCTAATTTGATAGCTGTTTTGGCGGCATCTTTAAGATCTTCACCAATCACAAATTGCTGACCCATCATTTGCATGGCCCGCATCATCGCTTCACGAATAACAGGCTGACCCATTTTAGAAAACAAGCTGTTCATCGTGCCGCTTGTAATTTTAAGACCAAGACCAGCAGCGCGTGTCATCCAATCTTTTTTATCACCAATATTTTTAAGCCAGTCCGTACCCGAAACTTTATCACGAATAAGAGCATTCGCCGTCTCGGAATCAGGAATACGAAGCAACGCTTCGGAAAGCGCCATAAGCGCCAAACCCTCTTGGGTATTCAAGCCATATTGTTCAAAAAAAGATTCAAGACTTCCTGTTTTGCGGCGCGTTTTTCTAATGCGCTCTATATACTCAACTGAAACTTGCTCAATTGCCGCCGCATCACTGTTGGACCATTGGATCGTATCAAGCATTGATTGGACGCAATGCGTTTCTGTTTCGCCTAAAAGGCTTAAATAGGATTTAGTCATTTTAATCTTCGCTGCATAAGATGTTTTTAAGATAAACGCGACTTATTGAATTTTTCAGATAATTTACACTGTGATCAGTATTGTTATCTGATGACCAAAACTATACCATTATCCCCATGAGCACAGAAGATTTATTCACACACAGCGCCAAAGCATCAACAGAGCCTGCCCAAAAGATGCACAGCAATGTACCAGAAATGAGCGTATCTGAGCTTGCTAATTCTCTTAAACGCACGCTCGAAGAAACCTATGGCCGCATTCGTATACGCGGGGAGCTACAGGGGCTAAAACTTGCTGGCTCTGGTCATTTATATGGTGATATTAAGGACGAAAACGCCAATATCAATATCATCTGTTGGCGCGGAACAATGAGTAAACTGTCCATGAAGCCCGAAGAGGGCATGGACGTTATCGTGACGGGAAAAGTGTCGAGCTATCCTAAAAGCTCACGCTATCAAATCATTATTGATTCGATGGAAATCGCTGGCGAAGGCGCGCTTTTAAAGATGCTTGAAGATCGGCGTAAAAAATTAGCGGCTGAAGGGTTATTTGATGCGGCGCGAAAAAAACGTCTGCCGTTTTTACCCCAAACCATCGGCGTTATTACATCACCAACGGGCGCCGTTATCCAAGACATCATGCACCGCCTGAAAGACCGCTTTCCGCGCCATGTATTGCTCTGGCCCGTCAGCGTCCAAGGGGAGGGCGCAGCCCAACAAATCGCACGGGCGATTGAGGGCTTTAATAATTTCGATGGGTTAAGTCTTCCCCGCCCCGATTTATTAATTGTAGCCCGCGGCGGTGGTTCACTCGAAGACCTCATGGCGTTTAACGAAGAAATCGTTGTTCGCGCGGCGGCTAATTCGGTCATTCCAATTATTTCGGCTGTTGGGCATGAAACTGACACAACGCTGATTGATTATGCCTGCGATCTTCGCGCCCCTACACCAACGGGAGCTGCTGAAATGGCGGTGCCACGGCGCATCGACCTGATGGCACAAATAAATGAAGATCAAAACCGCCTCATCGGCGCTGTCGGGCGTATCATAAATAATCGCCAAAATATTCTTGAAACCCAAATTGCCAAGCTCGGTAAACCGTCGCAAATTTTAGATACCAAAGTGCAGGCTATCGACCATTTAGGCGATAAGCTGAATAACGCTCTGCGGCAAAATGTGGCGGTGAAAGACAATCAGGCGGCGCGCCTTTTTGGCAGACTCAAAAGCCCTTCCGATCGTATAAAATCCGCAGCCCAATTAGTGCAATATCAATCAGAGCGCCTCATCAAAACCGCGCCGCGCTTATTAAAAGACAAACAGACATCTATGGATGGTTTAAACCGTATGCTAGAGAGCCTATCGTTTAAATCTGTGCTTAAACGCGGCTATAGCGTTGTCATGGATGAGAATAAAGCTATCATAAAAGCGTCAAAAGACGTACACATGGGTCAAAATCTGACAATCTTGTTTGATAAAGATGATAATTTAGCCGTAAAAGTGCAAGAAATAGCAAAAAACTAGGGTTTTATGGGATTTTTCCCGTATAATAATGTTATGAGAGTTACTTTCAAAGAATTAATGGATGCTTTAGGGGTCGGCTATGAATTATCGGCTTACGAGACATCTCCGTGGTCTGCTTATGACGATGAAAAGGGTATCACCTGTAGCGCCGAAGTGCGCATGAATAATGACGCCGATGAAATTGAAGCGGAAATGCAATTTCTCCGCAATTCACCCCAAGGTGATGAAAAACCAATAGAACAGATTTTTTGGCTTTGGGCACGCCCATCTACGGCGAGCAAATGGGATGTTCTTGATGTAAAAATCAGAAATGATGCCGTTAATAATACAGGGTACGATTGGGAGGGAAAAAGCTGCAATTTTTTCCGGGCCTGTGTCCAAGAACTAGTCATGGGTAACATTCCCGATATTGACGATCTTCTTGCACGTGAAATGAAAGGGACTGAGAAGTTTGGCGGTCGGTCAACAGGTGGTTCAAACAAATCACCCAAAGTAAAAACAAATCCCGCCTTAGGGATGAAGGGCGGCATGGGTCGTTAAAAGACATTAACGAACAACATCCTCCGCCACAATAATATCGTAATTTCTTGCTATCTGACTTAGACCGCCTTCTACGGTTTCACCTATAGCACGGAAAAGCCACTCCCCCCCAATACGTTCCATACGGGCAATAATAAGACCCGCATTTCCGTTGAGTTCTTCTTCGAGCTCATAACGAAAAAGCTCGTGATCACGGTCTTGATTAACCACACGGAAGTAAACATTTTTTACCATTGAAAAATCAGGATTTTGATATTCTTCATCATAGATAGACAGGACAAAAATAATCGTGGCAACATCAAGCGGTATTGTATTGAGATCTATAAGGATTTGCTCATCATCTCCATCCCCAGCGCCCGTTCTGTTATCGCCTAAATGGCGCACAGAATTATCACCGCCTTGGGAATTATTATAAAAAATAAAGTCCTCATCGATACGGGTTTTATCATGAATGTTCAGGAGAAAAACACTAGCATCTAGGTCTAAGGGCTCTGCTTCAAATTTTTTCATATCCCATCCAAGCCCAATCAGAACTTGGCGCATTGTCGGATCTTTATGGGTAATATTAATTTCATCACCGCGCGATATTTTATTTTTTGGGCCCACTTGCGCGACTGCAAAAAGCTTCTCCTCTTCAAGCTGAGCCTGTTCCTCAGGCGTCATATCATATCGATCATCTAGCTCATTCAAGGAAGGGTTTAAATCATCATCCATCGGTCGTCTTTATCCTTTTTATTAGCTCGGTAAGTGCACAACATCTTTTGCCAAGTAAATGGCATATATCAATCCAATATAGGCAACATATCCCGTGACAAAAACACCGCCGATAAACTTATTAATGCGCCCATAGGTGAGTAAAAGCACAGAAAACAGAGCCGCCACACCAAACATAACCCACATATCAAGGCTAACAACTTGGGCGGCAATAGCCGTGTTATCGATTGGTTTTACGATAGCGGTAAGACCGATAATCATCAAAATATTAAAGACATTTGATCCAACAATATTACCAATAATAATATCCGTTTGTTTTTTCATTGCTGCAATTATACAGGTTGAAAGCTCTGGCAAAGATGTCCCGACGGCAATCACACTCAAGCCAATAACATCTTCAGGCACGCCTATAATAGCCGCCGCTGTTTTTGCCCCGCGCACCAAAAACTCTGCCCCAATCGCAATAGCGGCAAGGCCGAGCGCCAAGAAAATTACAGCCATAAATATATTCTTATACTCAGGGATTTCGGGCTCTTCAAATTCAATCTTGCCTTTTGACGCCATGGTGTATTGCCAGATTACATAGGCAAGCAAAACGGCGATCATACCACCCCCTGCCATCGCGCTAATCGTTCCTGATGTCATCAGATACATCATCCAAATTGTCGCAAGCATCATCATAACAAGGTCACGTGTTATTGCCCGTTTTGAGGCAACCATTGTCCCAAAAAAGGCCGTAACACCCACAACAAAAAGGATATTGGCAATATTAGATCCGATTACATTACCAATCGCAATACCGGGGGAGCCAGTAAGGTTAGCATTCACCGAAACAAGCAATTCAGGCAGTGATGTCCCAAAAGCCACAATCGTGAAACCAATAACAAGCGGCGAAACCCCAAATTTACGCGCAATGTAAACCGCAGCATCAATCGTCCAATCCCCGCCCTTAAAGAGCAAATACATGCCAAAGCCAAGCGCGCCAAGGGATAAGATCAGAAGTTGTGTGTCCATAGTTTCCATTTATTTCAAAATTTAGGGGTGAAATTTCTTATTGAGCGTTTATATACCCTATTTTTTACCGTCTGCCCATTGTAATCCAAAACCAAAAGCGCGGTCCATCTCGGCATGTCCAGGAAAGTATTCAAGATAATTAGTCATTTTAATCCCTCCGCGAATATTTTCTAATCCAGCCACCGCGCAAACTGCAAGTTCTTCTCGCTTGGCATTAAGGGTAACAACCATAGGGTTTTCATGGGGCACGCGCACTTGGATTTGAGGCTTCACATATTCCCAATTGGGCGCACCACCATAAATATAGAGATAAATCACAAGACGCTTGATTTTACCCCAATGCGATCCATTGACCAAGATCACTTCATCATGCCCTTCAGCGTCCCCCGTTTTTTCATCCCCTGATAGGGAGATAAACGGTTCTTCATGGGCATTACCATACATATCACCAAAGGCCTGTATCGCCCCGCGCTTACCGTTTTCGAGCTCGTAAAGACATCCAATATCCAAATCCACCCCTTTGGGCGCGCCGCTCGATTGATTGTTTTTACTTAACAATTTTTGTAAAAATCCTTTTTTCTTTGACTTTGGGGTCACATTATCCCACGCCACACCAATCTCAAAATCCTCAAGACCGCCAGCGGGAGGATTAACAATAGCCGTTTGACCTGGCCGTGAGAGGAAATCTGCCGGCTGATCCTCATCATAAGGGCTAATAAAACCCGCAGCGCCCAGCGATTTTGCATGGGTTGAAAACCTTGCTCTACCGCGTGTTGCTTCTTCTAATGAGTCTTTTGAGCTATTCCCGCCTGACATGATCAATAAACTTTCTCTTATGCTGTTATTTTTACTTTTGGATTATAGGGCCATTATGCTAAACGACTATATGCTAATTCGATAAGCCTGCAAAGTTTCAGTTTCATAGAGGTAACAAAGGCAGACTGTTTATTGAAAGCTTAGATTTATTAACAAAGGATTTAAAATGGCGTCTTATCAATATGTCTATGTGATGAAAGCTCTCAGCAAAAATTATGCGGGCGGAAAAAACATTCTCAATGGAGTGACATTAAGCTTCATGCCGGGCTCTAAAATTGGGGTTTTGGGGCCAAATGGCGCGGGAAAATCTACCTTACTTAAGATCATGGCGGGTATTGATAAAGAATACACAGGCGAAGCATGGGCCGCTGAAGGTGTGCGTGTTGGTTATTTACAACAAGAACCAGAGCTGGATGCCAGCAAAACCGTGTTTGAAAACATCATGGAAGGAATGGGTGAAACCAAAGTTCTTATTGACCGTTACAACGCGATTGGCGCTGAAATGGCGGATCCTGACTGTGATATGGACGCACTTTTGCTGGAAATGGGTGATTTACAAGAAAAAATTGACGCTGTTGATGGCTGGGAACTTGATCGCGCCGTTGAAATGGCCATGGACGCGCTGCGCTGCCCCCCCAAAGACGCTGATGTAACGACGTTATCAGGCGGCGAAAAACGCCGTGTTGCGCTGTGCCGTCTTTTGCTTGAAAAACCAGATATGCTCCTTCTTGATGAACCAACCAACCACTTAGACGCTGAGAGCGTATCTTGGCTACAACGCTTTTTGGCAGATTACGCAGGTACAGTTGTTATGGTCACGCACGATCGTTACTTCCTCGATAATGTGACAGGCTGGATTCTCGAAATTGACCGTGGGTCAGGCATTCCTTATGAAGGCAATTATTCTGCTTATCTTGAAACCAAAGCCAAACGTATGGATATGGAAGACAAAAAAGAAGCCGCTCGCCAAAAAACGTTGACCCGCGAACTCGAATGGATCAGACAAGGCGCAAAAGCCCGCCAATCCAAATCAAAAGCACGTATTGCCTCTTATGAAGAGTTACTCAATGAATCAGAAGCGCGCACAACACGCGAAGCGCAAATCGTTATCCCAACGCCGCCGCGCCTTGGTGACCTTGTGATTGAAGCCAAACATATCAGCAAAGGTTTTGGTGAGCGCCTTCTTATTGAGGACTTATCATTTAAACTTCCCCCTGGCGGTATTGTCGGGATTATCGGCGCGAACGGCGCGGGTAAAACAACATTGTTTAAAATGATTACTGAAATTGAAAAACCTGACAGCGGCGAATTTAACGTCGGTGACACCGTAAAACTTGGCTATGTCGATCAGAGCCGTGATGCTCTTGATCCTAATAAAAACGTCTGGGAAGAAATTTCTGACGGTAATGACATTCTGAAGCTTGGTAAAATTGAAATGCAAAGCCGCGCTTATGTTTCTGCCTTTAATTTCCGCGGCCCGAACCAACAGAAAAAAGTGGGCCAGCTCTCAGGCGGAGAGAGAAACCGTGTGCATTTGGCAAAAATGCTTAAAAGCGGCTCAAACGTGCTCCTCCTCGATGAACCAACAAACGATTTAGATACTGAAACACTCTCAGCGCTTGAGGAAGCCCTTGAAAGCTTTGCAGGATGTGTGGTTGTCATTTCGCATGATCGTTCATTCCTCGACCGTTTAGCGACACATATATTGGCCTTTGAAGGCGATTCGCAAGTCGTTTGGTTCGAAGGAAATTACGCCGAATACGAAGAAGACCGTAAGCGCCGCTTGGGTCAAGAATCGGATACGCCGCAACGCCTCAAATATAAGCCATTACGTAAAGCAGGCTAGCCTAAAGGAATTCAGGCTGTTCAAGCCTTAATATTTCCTTTACTATCAGTGTGTTATTACTTCTCTATGCCTTACTCTAAGGTAAGGGTAAAGCCACATTTTCGTCAAAATTGGTATCTGCCTAAATCACTGTGATATACTAAGTTTGTTAGGGGTAATTCTTTTATAAGGGCATTTTAAAAACAATATGACAACTGATACGCAAGGAATATTAAAGGGTAAAATACGCGCGAAAAGCGTCGCTCAATATGCCTTATTACCCGGTATTATGCCCCAAATAAAAGAGCTATTTGGGTCTGGATTTGGATATTTTGCATTTTTAATTGCTGTTGTTTTCAATTCTGTTCGTATTTTACCCAATAATCACCCTTATTTGAACCAAGCCAATATGGGACGCTATGGCATCCGCGCTGTTATTGCACAGGCCGCCAATAATATTAAGGTTAACCGCGACAATTGGGATCAAATCACTATTTTTATCGCCGTCTTGGTCGGTATTTTGCTCTTGGTTCTCCAATTTTTGGCGCTTATTTTTATTGCCTTTAACTCACAAGCCTTTGCACAAGGGATGTTTGTGACACCAACGCCTCAAAAGGATATCGCCTTTTTGATGCTTGATTATGTTTTTGGCGTCCCAGGCTTTTTTGGCTCGGACGCGCTTATCGGCGGACCAACACCATTTCATCTTGCCCTCCAAGATTTATTTCAATTTTATAATGTCGCCTTCTTGCTTGTTGGGGCGTTGATATTTGCCTATTACGTTATTGTTGTGGTTGCAGAAACTGCGCAAACAGGTACACCTTTTGGTCGTCGCTTCAGTCACATTTATGCCCCACTCAGACTTGTCATCGCGATCGGCCTTCTGGTGCCGTTAAATCATGGGCTAAACGGCGCGCAATATATTGTCCTGACTTCCGCTAAAATGGGCTCTAGCTTTGCCACAAATGGCTGGAGACAATTTAACGCCACCGCCTCAAACCCAAGCGGCGTGTCTGATGCTAACCTAATAGCAACCCCAAATGCGCCCGATGTGCGGGCTTTATTACAAGCAGTCTCTGTTATTGTTGCCTGCCGTGAAGCCTATGAAATATCAACAGATAGAAAAACTATCAATGCCTATGTCGTCTCTGCTACGTCAACAACACCTCTGGCTGCAACGCTTGGATCCTACTCCACAGCAAAAACAATGAGCCCTGATGGTAATATTAAAATTGTTTTTGGTGAATACATGACAACAACTTCTTATTTTGGTGCTGTCATCCCTTATTGTGGATCAGTAATTGTTCCTGCAGCTATGGATCCCTTAGCAGTTAGTGGAGGAACAGTTGTGGCTGCAGGCGGCTATGATCCATCACTGTTACAAGAAAAGTTCTATGACGTTGTGATTGGTATGTGGAGCAGCTCTGTTACAGATTTTATTGGCCGGCGTTCTGCTCATGCAAATCACTCTGATGACGATTATGCACAAAATGTTTGTACTGCAGTACCAAGCCCTCTGGGTGGGACGGAGGCTGAGTGTGATATTAACCATATGCCACCATCAAATAATAAAGAGTTTATAAAAAAAGTGTTTCAAACATGGGTGAACGACTCAGTAAAAAATTATATAGTTCAAGCACGCGCAACAGCTCAGTTCACTATTGAAAACGAGGTTCTTGATACTGGCTGGGGCGGAGCAGGCATTTGGTATAACAAACTCTCTCAGCTTAATGGATCTTATGTTGTCGCCGTGAATAACATCCCCCGTATAGACGAATGGCCAAGCGTTTTAGAACATGTTTTGCGCGCAAAGCAAAGTGAGAATGAAAACGCAACAGGTGGTGTTTCATGTAGAATGTTTGAGCCAACACTTGCCGATGGCCAAGCAATTGATTTAGGTAACCAGGGGATTGGCGCATATTACAACAAAGTCATGGATGAAGTTTTCCAATATTGGTTCTGTGGTGAGTCAACTATCACAGGCAATATCTTCTGGGACACGATTAAGGCTGTTTTTGGTCTCAATGGTTTATTCGAAATGCGTTCAGCCGCTAATCAAGGTGTACATCCTCTCGCGCAGCTCTCTGTCGTCGGCAAAAGCTTGATTGAAAGCGCTATTTCAAATTTAGGTCTAGCCATGGGCGCGTCTGTTATTGGTGGTGCAACAAACATATTAGGGCCGTTTGCAACAATGGCACAAGCTGCGAGCGGATTCTTTGTCTCTGTCGCAACCATAGGCTTATCAATTGGGTTTATCCTGTTTTACATCCTTCCTTTCTTGCCATTTATTTACATGTTCTTTGCCGTTGGGACATGGGTAAAAAGTATCTTTGAAGCCATGTGCGCCGCACCTATGTGGGCTCTTGCGCATCTTCGTATTGATGGTGATGGTCTGCCCGGAAAAAATGCCATGAACGGCTATTTCCTCATCTTTGAAATATTCCTTAGACCTATATTGACCGTCTTTGGCTTACTTGCAGGCTTTGCGACATTTAGCGCTCTGGCCTTTATGATGAACGAGCTCTTTGATCTTGTTGTTTTGAATATTACCGGGACAGATCTCTCCGCCCCTTCTGCAGATGAGACAATTTATGGGCGTCATCTTGTTGATCAGTTTTTCTTTACTGTTGTTTATGCTGTGGTTTTATACATGATGGCAACAGCCTCTTTTAAACTGATCAATCTATTCCCGCAATCCATCCTCAGATGGCTTGGTGCAGGCGTTAGCTCCTTTGGTGATAATCAACAAGACCCTGTACAGGGGCTGACACAATACGCTGCCCTTGGTGGTCAACGTATTGGTGGACAGCTTGCTGACGGCTTTACACAACTTGGCCAAGGTATTGGTGGATTATCAAATATTGTGGCAAGGAGGGAATAGGTAAAATAATATGATATTTGCTTTAACAAAAGGACAGATTTTACGCTACGTGTTTTTACCGGGCGTTGTGCCACGACTAAAAGAATTTTTTAGTCAGGGCTTTTCGACACTTGCATATTATCTTGCCCTTGTTTATCGCGCTGTACAGATTTTGCCTGAAAACCACCCTTATATTATGCGATCAAACATCGCCCGTTTTGGTGTTTTAGATGTCTTTAGAGAGGCGTCTAAACATCTTGTTTTTGATAAAAATAACATTGATAAGGTCGTTATATTTTTTGCCCTTATTGCAGGGATTATGATGCTTGCCTTCCAGTTTTTATTCCTGATGGCGGCTATAATGGTGAACCCTTCTATGGCACAATCAGCCATTAACCCCACACTGCCGGGCAATTTTTTTGTTACACCAAACCCTGATACGGATATTGCGTTTCGTTTGTTAGACCGTGTATTTGGCATTCCTGGCATTTTCAATTCAAATGATATGGGCACAACAAGCTTTCACTCTGGCTTACATATTCTATTCCAATTTTACAGCACTGGCATTCTTGTCGTTGCTGGCGTTATTTTGGCCTATTTTATTTTTGTTGTTTTGGCTGAAACGGCGCAAACAGGAACACCCTTTGGTAAAAGATTTAACCATGTCTGGGCGCCCATTCGCCTTGTGGTCGGTATAGGACTTCTTATTCCCGTCAGCTATGGCATGAACTCAGCACAGTGGATCACCCTTCAGGCCGCTAAATTTGGATCGGGCTTTGCAACAAACGGCTGGGTGACATTCAACACAAGCCTTGCTGATAATTACATTGATGCCGCCGATACAGTTGTTACACCAAACATACCGCGCCTTCGGGAACTTGCAACTTTTATGATGATGACAAAAGCCTGCCGTTTTGCTTATGAGTCTCCTAATATAGATATAGGTGTGGATTTAGATATACAGGCGTATATTGTAAAAAATACTGATGGGGGCCCACGTTTGGACTTCTCAGCAACAAGCTATGACGATGCCCTTACCTTTTCAGGCAATGATGCTATCAGCATTGTGTTCGGTATGTATTCACCAGAATTCATATCACACCCTTCCAGCGTCTACCCTTATTGTGGCGAGTTGAAGCTAGATGTAACAAGTATTAATAACGATGGCGCTAGAATTATTAATAAAGCGTATTACGATATGCTTTTACAAATGTGGATTACTGGTTACACGCAGTTACAATGGTGGGGTACTAGCTTTGTAAAAAAACAATTTGGTATAGTAGCACCGTCTCCTCCCCCTAACTATAGAGAAACTCTCATTGCTAAAATGGAAACAGATATGAGAGATCTGGGTATTACCCCTGGCGTGACCGCACAGCAGGCTGAAGTAGCCGCCAATACAGATTATGCCACGCAAGGTTGGGCAGGTGCTGGGATTTGGTACAACCAAATTGCACAAATAAATGGCGCTCTTATTTCAGCAGCTAATAATGTTCCTGCCATTAAAGCATATCCGGCAGCGATGGAGTTTGTCCGCATGCGCCGCTTACAAGAAAGCCAATCTATTGATCCAACAGATCAATTCTTGGCTTCTGTTGCCAATGTAACGCCCATACAGCTCCCAGCGATCAGTGATCAAACTTTAGTCGTAGCTCTCAATGATGTGTACACCTATTGGAATGAGGGTGAGGACATCGCAACAGGTAATATATTTATAGATATTATTAATGTGCTACTCGGGACACAAGGTCTTTTTGATATGTGCGCGAATGCTGATATTCACCCCATGGCGCAGATTTCTGCTTTAGGTAAGGGTCTTATCGAAGCGGCCATTCGTAATATTATTGGCGGCCTTGGTTTAGGGGGCGCAGGCCTTGTCGCAGGAGCAATGGCGCCATTTGTTGGCCCTGCTTTAAGCGCCGCCTCTAGCTTCTTATTTACGATTGCAAGTATTGGGTTATTGATAGGGTTTATTATGTTCTATCTCGTGCCTTTCTTACCCTTCCTGTATTTCTTTTTCGCCGTTGGCGGATGGATTAAAGGATTGTTTGAGGCAATGGTTGGCTTACCGCTATGGGCACTTGCACATTTACGCATTGATGGACAAGGGCTTCCTGGCGACGCCGCGATGAACGGCTATTACTTGATATTTGAAGTCTTTATTCGCCCCATTTTAATTGTGTTTGGTCTTCTTGCCGCTGTGTCAGTCTTTGGCGCCATGGTGAAAGTACTCAATGAAATATACTCTATTGCTGTTTCCAACCTTGCTGGTCACGAAGGATCAGGGGTAACAGGTTGTGTTGGTATGGGTAATTCTTTATCCAGCGCCCCGATGGGAAGCGCCGAATGGATGCGTGGTCCTGTTGATGAATTTTTCTTTACAATTATGTACGCTATTCTTGTTTACATGATTGGTATGTCTACCTTCAAACTGATTGACCGCATACCCAATGACATCATGCGCTGGACAGGTCACGCCGTTCAGACCTTCAATGACTTTAATGGTGAGACTGCAGAAGGCCTGATGCAAAAAGTAGCTGTTGGTGGATCATTGATTAGCGGACAAGTTCAAGGCGCACTAGGACAAGGCGCACAAGCTATCGGCGCAGGCGCACAAGGTTTTGCAGGACTATTCCGAGGGCAGAGATAAAAAATAACGGATAAATAACGTGATATGGATATTACAAAAAAACAGGTCATAAAATACGCGGTTTTACCGGGAATTATCCCGCGTATCCAATCGTTATTTGGCGCTGGTATGGCTAATATCGCGCTCTTAATCGCCTTTGTTTTTAACGCGGCGCGCATACTACCCAATACACATCCCTATTTACAGCGCAAAAATTTTAAAACCTATAGTACGCGCCAAGTGATCGCCGAGGCGGCCAATCACATTGTCTTTAGCCGTAAGAATACAGACCAAATCATTATATTTTTTACTGTTATTGCAGGACTGATTTTATTTGTTTTTCAATTTGTTGTTCTAATCGCCAATATAATTGTGACGCAGGCAAAAGCGCAAGTCGCTCTTCCCACAACAAGTTCAGGCTTTTTTGTAACCGCTGCACCTGAAGAAGATATAGCCTTTCGCCTGCTTGATCTTGTTTTTGGCGTACCTAATTTCTTTAACTCCAAAGAAATAGCAAACGCAACTGGTTTTCATGCGGCGCTTCAAGACATGCTTCAATTTTATAGCTATGGTATTTTAATTGTAAGCGCGATGATTATCGTCTATCTCATCGTTGCCATTGTTGCAGAAACTGCACAATCAGGGACACCCTTTGGACAGCGCTTTAATCATACATGGGTTGCACCGCGCCTTCTTATATTTTTTGCCCTGCTACTACCTATTACCTCTGGCTTGAACGGCGGACAACTTCTTGTCTTAGGATCGGCTAAAATTGGGTCAAGCATGGCGACGAATGGCTGGCTATACTTTATTGACAATATTGAATCGTATAGCTCAACCGTTGGCGGAGACCAGAATTCGCTGATCGCAACACCAGAAACAAATTTAACGCAAATTAAAGAAATCCCTCCTTTTATGCTTGTTGCAAAAACATGTGAATGGGCCTATTCACGCACAGGCAAGCCTATTCGTGCCTTTATCGTTTGGGGCGAGGGTGCTAATGAGTTTGAACAATTACCAAATATGAGTGGTGGTGTAGCAAGCTGGCCCGCAACCGCAACAAGCCCCCCACCCCCAACAAGTCAATGTACCTTGGGTTCGCCATGTACGTTTCAAGATTACGGCGTTTCCTCAGGTGGTGAAGATTTAAAAATTGTCTTTGGTCAATATGACCCTGCGACATATCTAGCTTATCCAAACGGCGTTGAGCCTACATGTGGCTCCATAAAAATTCCTGTGACTGATGTATCAGAACCTGGATCTGCTGTCATACAAACAGCTTTTTTAAATTTGATCAAAGAAATATGGTTTACAAATAATCCCGTAACGGGCAGTGGCGGCATTGGGACATCCGCTTTTGAAAACATTGATTTTATGGCGAGTGCTTACACTTATGCGTATTTACCAATTCAACCCAATATTCCTCCCAGCAGCCTTTCTGCTGCGATAAGTATGAACGGCGTACGCGTTCACAATTGGGGTAAAGAACTTGAATGCAGATTTCTTTACGGTGGTTCATATATACCAAGCATAGGAACCTGCTCGATATTTACGGGAGGAGGACTTATTGATAATGCGGTGACAGCGCAGCTTGCAGCAAACAAGTTTCTTGTTGATGCGGAATTGCGCAGCTATGGCTGGGGCGGTGCTGGGATTTGGTATAACAAAATCGCCCAACAAAATGGCGCGCTTACCTCCGCCGCGCAAGGCGTTCCTTATATTGATAAATACCCATTAATTATGGAGCAAATTGCCCGCGCAAAACTTGATGAAGATGGTAATGTAAGCCCCGAAGATCGATTTACGCCCAATGTTCTTGGTGAAAATTTTGACAGAGAGTTGATGAGCTATTCTATCGCCTCAACCTTAAATCGTGCCTATCTCGTTGGTATTGAAAACGGACCAGAACAAGAAAGCACGGGCAATTTTATTTTCGATGCCCTTAATGTTGCTCTTGGCACGCAAGGCCTCTTTAATATGTGTGAAAATGCAGATATTCATCCCCTTGCCCAGCTCTCTAGTGTGGGGCGTTCCCTGATTAATTCCTCTATCGCTGCGGCAGGTTTTACTATTTTGACAACCCTTTTTGGCACAATAAATAGCGATGTGAGCTCCGTCACTTTTGCCTTTTCTAAATTCTTTGCCACAATCATGAGCGTTGGCTTTATGATTGGATTTATTTTATTTTATGTTGTTCCTTTTCTGCCCTTCCTTTATTTCTTCTTTGCTGTTGGGGGTTGGGTGAAAGGTATATTTGAGGCGATTGTTGCCGTTCCCTTATGGGCAATTGGGCATTTACGTATTGATGGAGATGGGATCGTTGGTGAACAAGGGCTCCAAGGGTATATTCTTTTATTTGAAATTTTCTTCCGCCCGATTTTAATTGTCTTTGGTCTAATCGCTGCCATTTCAATTTTCGCTGCCATGGCAAAAGTGCTGAACGAAATATTCTATATTGTAATTAGTAATCTTGCAGGAATGGAAGATGTTTCAGCTTGCGGTGTCAGCTCCATCACAAGCGCGCCTATTGGGAGCGCTGAGTGGATGCGCGGGCCTGTTGATGAGTTTTTCTATACGCTTCTCTACGCCGTTATTATTTACATGATTGGACTATCTTGCTTCAAACTTATTGATGGTATTCCCAATAAGATGCTCAGATGGCTTGGCGCAGAAATATCTGCCTTCAACGATAGTAATGAGGACGCTGCGGGGGGTCTTCTAACCTATGTTGCAATGGGCGGAGGCCAATTTGGATCACAAATTGGTGGCGGCCTAAGTAATATTGGGCAATCGATCCAAGCGAGACCTGCGCCACAAGCCCCGGCACCGGAATAAGAGTAATTTAGAAATTATTTTCTAAGGTGTTCTAATAGCGCTTCAACATTCCCGCCACCGCGCTGAATGACACTTGAAAAATCAGAGCGCTGCGTTAACGACATGCTCACACCTTCAATCACAACGTCAATAATTTGAAGGGTACCATTACTGTTACGCACGCGCCAATCAACTTTCACTTTTGGGCCAGATGTCGGTACAATTTCAGAGCGCACTAGAGAATCTTGCTTGCCTGTGGGCTGTGATGATTTTACTTCAAAGCGCTGGCCTTGATAATCATCAAAACGTTTTGAATACACATCAACGATCAATTTCTCAAAAAGTTTTAAGTACTCTCTTTGTTGCGCAGGCGTTGCTGTGCGCCAATGACTACCAAGCGCAAACTTACCCAGTGTATCCATATCAAAATGATCTTTTAGAAGTTTTTGAAACTCTTTTCTTTTTTGCTCAGATGACATTGACTTATCACTTAAAAAGCCAACAGCCTTATCACCCATTTTTGTGATAAAAGCTTCGGCTTTTTGATCTTGCTCACTGATAGTATGAAGCAAGGATGAAGTATTGCCTAAAGACTGATGACCATTATGAAGTGCTAAGGCATTTACAGGTGAAATTAAACAAAACGATAATGCCGTAAAACAAACACCATTTTTTAGGTAAGACAATGCGCTCATAAAAGACCTTCTCATTATAATTAAGTTTATTCGTTTTTATAGATCATAAATATGGTCTTTATGGCGCAAGAATGGCCTAAAAATCGTCATATTCCGGGATCTCAATCGCCGCATTACCTGCCTTGCCGCTATCATTGATAAGGGCTTGGCGGTTTTGGTAATAGGCACTTCGCATCGCCGCATAGTAATCAAATGAATTACGGCGCAGATCATCAATAACATCTAAAAGGCGCTCACGTTCGCTCAAAACTGTTCCGCCAATACGGCCATAATGCCAGCCCTTTTTATCAACGTTAAAGAGATAAATACGAAGCGGATCGGCATAACCATCAACAAACATACCTGCCGTATCACGCACACTGGATGGGCCCATAAATGGCAAAACAACATACGCGCCATCACCAACGCCCCAGACTGCGAGTGTCTGTCCAAAGTCTTCTGGCTCATCTTCGATACCGCCGGCATCAGCCAAATCTAAAATACCACCAAATCCAGCAAGCGTATTAATCACCATACGCGCCGTCGCATTTCCTGCGCCTTGCATATCGCCTTGTAATACTTGGTTGCCGATAACAACTGGGCTTTTTAAGTTGTTTAAGAAGTTACCAAAGGCGGTGCGAATACCGCTTGGTGTCACCGCGCGATAGCCGCGCGCAACAGGCTCAAGAACAGCTTTATCAACGGCATCATTAACCGCCAAAGTTGTTCTGTTCATTTTTTCAAACGGGTCGTTAATTTCACCACTACTTTGATACTTGTCAGACATGCCACCACATGCACTTAAAGCCAATACGAGCGAGGTAAGTAGCAAAGATTGAAAACCGTATTTTTGAACCTGAAAATGCATGTGTATGTATCTCTTTTATAATAATTTTTATGTCTTATAGACTAATATTGTATTTTATCAATAAAGTTTAAATGTATTGTAAATTAAAAGCTTCATGATTTTTAAAGGTATTTGCAGGAAAATCAACGGAAAACTCATAATCCGCCTATTCCCTCTTATTAAGTTAGAGCGAGCCTAACCATCCTCCAAAGTCATAATCGCGCCAATACCAAGCAAAAAGGTGATGATAGAAGGAAACCAAGCCGCCACAAAGGTTGGAATTTGGCTGGATGCGCCTAAGGCTTGTAAAAAATTGGACATGAAAAACACAACAAATCCCAAGGATATGCCCACCAAAACAAGCAATAACCCGCCACTTTTGCGCGGCGGCCTCAAGGAAACTGCGGCAGCCAGAAAAACCATGGCTAAAAACAAAAGCGGCATAGAGAGTAACTTTTGAAAATGCACTTGCAACGGGCGGGCATCAAAACCTGTTTGTTGCATAACCCGAATAAAATTTGGCAGCTCCCAGAAGGATATGGTTTGAGGGTCAGAGAAACTCTCCTCAATTTCATCAATGGTTAAATCCGTTGCCATTAAGATAAAGTCAGACTTTTCTGGCGCCCTTTGCGGTTCATTACTTACCGCATTATTAAACCGCCACTCCCCTTTGTCTAAAACAGCTGACGGGGCGTCTATACGGCGTTTGAAGACGAAACCCTCTTCAAAAAAGAAGACAATCACATTTTTAAGCCCCCATTCAGGCATTTGTATCGCTCCAGCATGTAGGATAGCCATACTTCCGTCTTCATTCTCCTGACGCAGCCAAAGCCCTTGATTACTCAAGGATATAACACTTGATTGTTTCTTAAGGTGCTGTGCTTCCATCCCTTCGAATTTCTTCATCAGTAAAGAGCCAAAAGGATTGATAGCGCTCATGTGTAAAACCCCGATAATTAAGGCTACAAAAGCTATGGGCATCATAAACTGCCAAACAGATAGGCCCGCAGAGCGCATAACAACAAGCTCATGACGTTTAGATAATTGCCAAAATGTGAACATAGCACTAAACAAAATCACGAAAGGGAAAATTTGCTGTCCCACATCTGGCAATTTTAACAAGCCCATTTGAAGAATGAGAGTGGCAGGAACACCCAGTTTCCCCCCACGGCGCAACAACTCAACCACATCAAACAAGTACACGATACCGAGTAGCCCCAATAGCAATAGCGTAAAATTCAGGGCGTATTTACGCATCAAATAAAGCCCAAGCGTCCCAGATAAAGAATTAGAGACCGCATTCAATATTGTTCTTTTAAACGCCATGAGCAAACCCCTGCTTGAAAAACAGCCGCTGGCGTATAACTTCAGCCCAAGTGCTTAATAGCACCAAACATAAAATCATAGGAATAAAGACAAGAGCGTACATAAAAAGAAGGCCGAATACTGTTTCTCCAGCCTGGTTTACCGCTGCAAGATATACCCCTTGTAAAATGATCACGGTCAAAACAGCGAGCGATACACGTACATTCTGTCCACGCCTATTGACAGGACCCAATAAAAGAAAAGATAAAACGATTGCTGTGTACGTCAATGTCAGGAAGGGCGTGACAATACGTCGGTGAGCCTCGGTTAAAAAATCCTTTTTACTATCGACATCTCGCTTGATATTTTCATCAGGGTTCAAAAGCTCCATAAACGTACGCTCATCTGGCTCTTTCCATCGTAAGCGGACTTCCTCCCCTTCGGGCAAATCAATTGAATAGCGCTCAAAATCAAGCCGATTAAGACCCGTTGTTTTAGGATTAAAATCTTGCCGCGAGCCTTCATAAACGAGGACTTTCTGTCCTTCATCTGACAGCAAAATCACCCCTTTTTTTGCAATAATGGTAACAGGCTGCTCCAAATCCGCGCGGCTATCATGAATGATTAACCCCTCAAGCTCGCCTTCTTTATTTTTGTTATGAACGTACACCGTCAGCTCTGCACCTATTTGATTAAAAACACCCTCTCGCAATAAAAGCGAAGAATATTGCGCCTTAATAACCTGTCGCATTTGCTGCATGCTTGCTAATGTAACAGGCGCAAGCCAAGTGGTAATAAACAAAAGAACAATAGTCACAATAAGCGCAAGTGATATGGCAGGTTGGGCTAATCTCATTGGGGATTGTCCCGCCGCCCGCATCACAACCACCTCACTATCACTCGCCATGCGGTTATAAACAAATAAACAGGAAATCATGGCCGCGATGGGTAATATCACCTCAAAAAACCTTGGTAGAGCGAGCAAAGTTAATACCCAAAACGCCGCGCTTGATGCCCCTGATTCAATGATCAACTCTAAAAACTTCAAAGATTGGGTTAAAAGAATGATAGCGGCCAGTACAATCGCCGTAATAACAGTCACAATCGCCAGATTTTTGAAAACATACCGATCAAAAACAGAAGCTGAAAACTTAAAAGCAGGAAACATGATTTTTATCGTTTTTAATCTGGTTGTTTGCGCAAATCGCTTTATTATAACGATATCGTTAAGAAGTTATCACAAAATCATCAAATAATAGCAACAAAATAGAGAGACACATGACAGTCACAGCCAGCTTTTCCAAAAATGTAAAATCCACTTTTGATACAATTGTTCTTCCTGTGTTTGAGGGTAAAAAGACTATTGTTCAAAACGATGCGATTGATGAAGCCACGCGTAAAACAATCCTCGCCAGCCTAAAAAAACAATCTGCATTTACAGGTAAAAATGGCGAGATCTATTCAATTCCAACCCCAACACATAGCACTATTGGTCATGTGATTTTATGCGGCCTTGGTGCGCCAAATGATATGGAGGCCCTTGATGTTGAAACAATTGGGGGAAAGCTTTTCCCGCACATCAAAAAGTTAAAATCTGAAAAAATTGCCGTTGTGATGCAAAACCTGACTGGCCTTAAGAAAAATGATGAAGCCGAATATAGCGTACGTTTTGCACTTGGCCTCAAACTCCGCTCATACTACTTCGATGCTTATAAAACGGATAAAAAACCAAAAGCCAAGGCGATGAAAGTGACGATCCTCACAGAGGCAAACAGCCTCGCCGCTGCCCTCTTTAAAAAATATGATGCTATGGCGAACGGTGTTTTTATCGCGCGTGATTTAATGAATGAACCACCAAACAAGCTATACCCCGCCAGTTTTGCAGACAAAGTTAAAAAAGACCTCAAACCTCTGGGTATAGAGATTGAAATTTTCGATGAAAAGAAAATGGAAAAATTAGGCTTTCATTCTCACCTTGCTGTGGGTATGGGCTCTGCAAGAAAACCACGCGTTTTAATTATGCGCTGGAATGGCCTGCCTAAAAACGCTCTTGCCGCAAAGGCAAAACCGATTGCCTTTATTGGCAAAGGCGTCACCTTTGACACAGGCGGTATTTCGCTTAAACCTGGGCCAGGGATGGAGGACATGAAAATGGATATGGGCGGCTCAGCCGCGGTTGTAGGCCTCATGAAATCTCTTGCCCTGCGTCAAGCAAAAGTCAATGTGGTTGGTATTGTTGGCTTGGCTGAAAACATGCCCTCCAGCAACGCGTACAGACCAGGCGATATCATCCAATCTATGGGCGGCAAAACGATTGAAGTGCTCAATACAGATGCCGAAGGGCGCCTTGTGCTGATTGACGCACTGACTTATGTCCAAAAAACAGTAAAGCCTAAGATGATGATTGACCTAGCGACCTTAACAGGCGCGATGATGGTTGCTCTTGGCACTGAATATTGCGGCGCGTTCGTCAACAGCAACTCTCTCTGGGATAAACTCAATGAGGCAAGCAGCCAAACAGGCGAAAAACTCTGGCGTATGCCTCTC
The DNA here is from genome assembly GCA_009995595.1 of Alphaproteobacteria bacterium. Taxonomy (GTDB): domain Bacteria; phylum Pseudomonadota; class Alphaproteobacteria; order Micavibrionales; family Micavibrionaceae. Next base: position 293,119 of record JAACPE010000002.1, on the reverse strand, counting down.
GATAAGAGCTACAAAAAAGAAGTCGAAAGCCAAATAGCTGATTTAAAAAATCTTGGCGGTAAATACGGCGGCGCCTGTACCGCTGCGGCCTTCTTGGAGCATTTTGTTACGGATAAAGACGTTGAATGGGCGCATTTGGATATTGCTGGTAAGATGATTCACAAAACAGACAGCGCCACTGTACCCGCAGGCGGAGTTGGCTTTGGTGTACGCGTTTTGGATAGGCTTGTTGCCAATCATTACGAATAAGAAATGACCATTGGCAAATGACCGACGTCCGATTTTACCATCTTACCAAACAAAACTTGGATCAGGCTCTCCCGCTCATCCTCACCAAGGCTTATAAAAGTAATAAGAATATCCTTGTCCGTCTTAGCGATAAAAAAGAAGTAGAGCGCATGAACGCCCATTTATGGGCCTATCGCTCTGATAGCTTTCTGCCCCATGGCTGTCATAAAGAGGGTAATGCGCAGCACCAACCAATCTGGCTGACCCATAAAGAGGAAAATCCCAATAACGCCCAAATTGTTATTTTGGCGCAAGGGGCGCAAGCCACCTCGCTTGAAGGTTATGATCTATGCTGTATTATGCTTGATGGGCGCAGTGACGACCAAGTGCAAGCCGCACGCATTAAATGGAAAGCTTATAAAGAAGAGGGGCTAGATATCACCTATTGGATGCAAAATGAATCAGGTGGCTGGGAACAAAAAACTTAGTGGCAGCATGTGCTAGGGTTTAATTGCTAGGGGCATCCTCAACAACGTCTTTGATTGTTTCAATCGCTTCTTCAACCACTTCCTGCACTTGCGGCGGCATTAATTTGGCCTCTTCAGCAGCAATTTCAGTCGGATTAGGAAGCGCTTTGGGACTATCACTTAACGTTCTAAGCCAAGCAATAAGCGCGGCGCGATCTTCTGGCTTTTTCAAACCAGCGTAGCTCATCTTTGTACCAGGGGCGTATTTCTTTGGATTCCATAAAAATTCGTTAAGCGCAGCATACGTCCAGACATTTTCCCCATTCGCATTGAGCGCGCCAGAATATGAAAAATCAGAAATATTTTGTTTTGTGACACCCACAACGCCCCATAAATGGGGGCCAACGCCATTCGGGCCACCTTTATCAAAGCTATGGCAAGCCGCGCAGGCCTTGGATAATTTTTGACCGCGGGCAATGTCCGCTTCGGCAATAAGCGCAAGGACAGGCTCTGCCTTTTTCTCAACAGCAGCGCCGCCGCCAACACTTTCAGTCACTTCTATCGGAAAGGCATTTTCTTTAAGTTTATGAGGATGCACAAGCTTTTCAGCCACAAATCCTGAGAGCATCGCCACAATTCCAGCAACTAAAATCGCTGCAAAAATCTTATTAAATTCCATTCCACCCATGGATCTGTACCCTTAATCTTATAATGTCGTTGTCTTTTATGGTCTAAATAGGCTTGCCTATAATTATCATTTCACACTATACCAATAGTATTTGCATTGTCGAGCGTGGTTTACCGCATATGCATAGTGTTTTGCAAGCTCGAATAACACTTCAATTGGAAGAAGAAAAAATGACTAAAAAAATCTCATTTCAAGGCTTTCATGGCGCCTATCACGAACAGGCTGCCTTAGAAATCTATCCTGATGCACAAACAATCCCTTGCGAAACATTCGAGGAAACCTTCAAATGCGCCCAAGACGGTACGGCAGATTTAGCAATTATTGCTATTGATAATACCCTTGCTGGGCGCGTAGCCGATGTGCACCGATTATTGCCATCAAGCGGCCTTCACATTATCGGGGAGACATTCTTACCGATCCATCACGCCCTTATCGGTCTCAAAGGCGCTACAATTGAGGGTTTGACCGATGTTCACAGCCACATTCACGCCCTGCCTCAATGTACAAAGATTATCAAAGAATTGGGCCTCAAAAAACATGTCCGCGCCGATACGGCTGGCTCTGCCAAAGATATTTTGGCCATGAATGACCCAAGCCAAGCGGCCATTGCCTCAACCCTTGCCGCGAAAATATACGGCCTTGAAGTCTTAAAAGAGAACATTGAAGATGTCGGGCATAACACAACGCGTTTTATCTTTTTGTCAAAAGACGTGCATGTTCCTGCCTATGATCCCAAGAAAACGTACATTACAAGCTTCCTCTTTGAAGTCCGTAACATCCCTGCCGCGCTATTCAAATCTTTAAGCGGTTTTGCGACCAATGGAATTAACATGGTTAAGCTTGAATCATACGTGGATGAAAAATTACAAGCGGCGCAATTTTATGCCGATGTTTTTGGTCATCCCGAGGAACGCTCCTTGCAACTGGCTATGGAAGAGCTTGGCTTTTTTGCCAAAGACGTCTTGCTCATGGGCACATACGAAGCCCACAGCTTTAGACAAAAATAAGCATAAACCTAGGTTTTGCATTTATATTATTGTAATGTTAAGGTCACGTTATATTACTAAAGAATAAGGATTCATTATGCCCTCACATGCCCAATTAGCCGCAAAATTACTGCGTGATGCCGCTGCATTTTTTAACACAATTGCAGAACAAAACCCGCCGCTTAAAGAACAAATGGATGAAAACGCCGATGTATTCCAACAAGTCGCCGACCTTGTCGAAGGCGACCCGACAGGCGTTATTGAAGAACAATAAGAGCGGCCATCGCCCCTATAAAAATAAAACAACAAGCGACATAAAACATCGCCTCTTTTTGTTTATATGATTTGGGCTCAAAAACCTTTAATGTTCTGGAAACAGTGCGCTCTAGCTTTGAGTCAATATAGCGCTGTTTAACCTCAATTTTTTCAAACCGATTTGACCGATACAGCACTCTGGCCTCTTGAATAGCCCGCTTCAGGCTCGCGACCGTCTTATATTTTTGCCATTTATTCACGCCAAAGCTTTTCTCATCAAACCGATCATAAGTGTAGATCGCATATTCAGGATGAGCGGAAGGCTTTTGCTGCGTAAAATCCATAAGCATCACTTTCATATTTATTTTATGGGGTTAGTGAAGAAACTCTTAAACGCAAAATAACACTAAAAAGGTTAATAAAAGATTAATTTTTATCGAAAATAAACTGCTCCACAAACGGCCTGTTTTCTTGTTTTTGGCCTTAAGACGGGGTAATATAAGAGCGTTATATCAATTGATTCTCTTTTGATTTCCTTCCTTTATCTGTCCTCACGACATCCAAAAAAAGCAGAGTATCTATGGCGCGCAAATATAAAATAAAATCCAAAAAACAGGGATTTATTTCCCGTCTTATTCCTGAAACAACAAAGGCGTTTATCGCGCGTCGTATCGTTGATGGCTTTGCCCTCGCAGGGCTTATAGGCGGTGGTTTTATTGTGCTATCCATTGTGAGCTATAGCGTCAGTGATCCCTCTCTCAATACTGCTACGCCTAGTAATGACGTTCAAAACTGGATGGGGCAAAACGGGGCGACTACGGCTGATCTTCTATTGCAAACGCTTGGCCTTGCCAGCGTCTTATTTGGTATTTGTTTTATGATTTGGGGGGGGAGCCTCTTTAAGCGCCGCGCCTTAAATCCCTTATGGATGCGCTCAATCGCGCTGATTGCGGCGGTTTTTATCCTCTCCATCACCTTTGCCCGCATTCCTAGCGGTGAATGGATGATTCAACCCTATTTAGGGGGCAGTATCGGGACGCTCATCTTCCAAAAAATGGCCGATGCATTCCATTTTTTATCCCTACCTTATCCGTTTTTAATGACCAGCGTCATTGCAGGATTTATTGGCTTTGCCTGTTTTCTTTTTGCCGCAGGGATACGCCGCGATGAAGCGCTCTATGCGCTATCCATGACAGGATTTGCCGCGCAAATGATGGTCTTGTTTATTTATAATAAAGCTCTTGGCGCCTATGACTGGGTGCGCCATTACAGCGACCCCTCTTATCAGCCCAGCGCGCGCAAAATATCTGCCCAAAAACCAAAAATTGAACGGATACCACCAAAAGTAAAAACAGCCGTTCTAGAGGCCGAGACTCAAGACATTGAACCTGTCACACAGGCTATCAAATCAAACGGCATCAAAGTTGTTCAGCCCCAAAAAATTGATAGTACAGGTACAGTCAACCAACAACGCTTTCAACTTTTTGATGGCGGTGAATGGCAACTCCCCTCGGTTGAACTGCTCCAGGAAGTCCCTGCCATTAATCACGCCGACACAATGGATGAAAACGCCCTGCGAATGAATGCAGAACTTCTTCAAAAAGTCCTTGAAGATTTTAACGTTAAAGGCGATATCGTCAGCATTCACCCTGGCCCTGTGGTAACCCTTTATGAACTTGAACCCGCGCCCGGCACAAAAACGTCGCGCGTGATTGGTATTTCTGATGATATTGCCCGTTCAATGTCGGCCGTGTCTGTTCGCGCCGCAGTTGAACCGGGCCGCAGTGTCATTGGTATCGAAATGCCAAACAAAGTGCGCCAAACCGTTTATTTCCGTGAAATGATCGAAACACGCGATTACGATAAAACGCAGGCTAAACTTCCCCTTATTTTAGGTAAAGACATTGGCGGCAAACCTATTATCGCTGACCTTGCCCGTATGCCACATTTGCTGGTTGCTGGAACAACTGGCTCTGGAAAATCTGTGGCGGTGAACACGATGATTCTCTCACTGCTTTACAAATTGCCACCCGAAAAATGCCGCTTCATTATGATTGACCCCAAAATGTTGGAGCTGTCTGTCTATGACGACATCCCGCATTTGCTTGCCCCTGTTGTGACAGAGCCGGGCCGCGCCGTTGTAGCCCTTAAATGGGTCGTGTCTGAAATGGAAGAACGCTACCGCGCTATGTCTAAACTTGGAGTTCGAAATATTGATGGCTATAACGTCCGCCTTGCCGAGGCCCGTAAAAAAGGCGAAGCGCTCATGCGTAAAGTCCAAACAGGTTTTGATCCCGAAACAGGCAAACCCGTTTATGAAGAACAACCGCTTGATCTAACAGACTTACCGTTCATTGTTGTAATCGTTGATGAGTTTGCTGATTTGATGCTCGTTGCGGGTAAAGAAGTCGAAAACACAATCCAGCGCCTTGCCCAGATGGCGCGCGCCGCAGGTATTCATATCATCATGGCAACGCAGCGCCCTTCCGTTGATGTTATTACAGGCGTAATTAAAGCCAACTTCCCAACCCGTATTTCCTTCCAAGTTACCTCCAAAATTGATTCGCGCACTATTCTTGGTGATGGCGGCGCAGAACAACTTTTGGGCATGGGGGACATGCTTTATATGGCAGCAGGCGGCACAATAAAACGTGTCCACGGGCCGTTTTCATCTGACGAGGATGTTGAAAATGTTGTCAACTACCTCAAATCACAATCAGAACCTGCCTATCTTGAAGACATTACAGATGGCGGCGGCGATTTTACAGGCGGCGGACTTGGCGGTATGTATGGCGATGCTGGCGGCGATGAAAAAATCGATGAGCTATACGATAAGGCCGTTGCTATTGTCGCGAGTGAGCGTAAGGCCTCAACCAGCTTTATCCAAAGACACCTGCAAATCGGTTATAACCGCGCCGCGCGTATTATCGAAGAAATGGAAAAACAAGGCGTTATTGGGCCCGCAAACCATGTAGGCAAGCGCCAAATCATGGTGCAAGATTTAGACGAAGTGGGTTAAGGCATATTAATTCCCTGAATTGAGCATAAATCTGCCTTTCTTTCGCCCGAGTTTTTGATTAATCATAGTTCATGATAAAATTATTACATATTACGGCTGTTATGCTGTCACTTGTTATCCCTGCGCTTTCCCCTAATTTGGCAGAGGCAAAAAGCCCCTCAGAGGAGATACAACAGGCTGAAACTTATTTACGTAATCTTAAAACCGCGAAGGCTGATTTTATTCAGCGCAATGGCCAAGGCGGGCGTTTAACAGGTACGTTTTATCTCAACCGTCCTGGTAAACTCCGTTTTGAATATAATGAGGTCGAAGATTTTATTGTGGCGGATGGGCTGTTCATCTATTTCTTTGATTCAGAGCTAAACGAACAAACCAACGCGCCGATCGGGCAAACACTCGCTGATTTTCTGCTGCGTAAAGACTTGAGCCTTGATGGGGACATAAGCGTTGAAGATATCGGCTATAGCGGCAAGTTAAAAGTTTTCACGCTCGCGCAAGCAGATGACATAGGTGCAGGGACGGTAAAATTATTTTTCACTCAAGAGCCCTTTGCCCTCAAAAAATGGCAAGTCCATGATGCAGCCGGTCAGACAACTGAAATAGAGTTGAGCAACATGGAAACCGATATTGAGCTCTCAAATTCGCTTTTTGGATTTGTCCATCCTGACAAAACAAGCGGTAAGACTAAATTTAACCAATAATATAATAATTCACCTTTATCTATAAGGCATAGGCCTTTAAAATCTATGTTTTAAAGGAGTCTTACTTAGATGCTTCATGATGGCCCTCTCGATCTACTCGTGCGACAGCTCTCTTCCCTGCCGGGATTAGGCAGCCGCTCTGCCAAACGCATAGCGCTCCATTTGCTCACCAATAAAGAAAAGTTGATGCAGCCCTTGGCGAAAAATTTGGAGTATGTGGCCGGCATCATAAATCCCTGCCAATCGTGCGGGAATTTAGATGAGGGCGATATTTGCCGCATTTGCCGCGACCCCAAACGGGATCGGGCGACTTTATGCGTTGTGGCAAGCGTTGCCGATTTATGGGCGATTGAACGCACCAATTCTTTTCGTGGTGTGTATCATATTTTAGGGGGCACTTTATCGGCGCTTGATGGTATTGGCCCCGATGATTTAAACATTCGCAGCCTCGTTGACAATATCCGCAATGGAGAGATCACTGAAATGATTTTAGCTCTCAGCGCCACAGTCGATGGGCAATCAACAGCGCATTACATTAATGATCAGCTAAAAGGCCTCAATATCACTGTGACCCGTCTTGCCCATGGCGTGCCTGTTGGCGGTGAGCTGGATTATCTTGATGATAACACCATCAGCACCGCCCTTAAGGCGCGAAAACAGGCCTAATAATTTACTCTTTTTCAGAAATATAAAGCGTCCCGTTTGTATCAGCGCGCAAAACTGCAACATATAGATTTTGTGCACCTTTACCCGATCCCCCGCTAATAGCGATATCGTAGTAGACACCAGCGGGGAAATAATGATCACTGGTTGTGGCCACCACCGTATCATCCCCACAGGCGATATAAACGGGAGTCGTTGCATAAAGGCTGATCACTTTTGTGTCATCGTCAAAAGCGTTAGTATTACGCGCCGAAGTACCTGTCACAGCGATAGCATGCGCGCCGTTATCTCGCAGGCGCAAAGCAGGTATGGCATTATTATCAGCGTCTTTAGGAAGTAATGTTGTCATGGAATTCTCCTATAAAAAAAGCCCGCTTAAGAGAGCGAGCTGTGTCATGGTCAAAATTATATGGGCGCAACTATGGCGCTTACAAACCTATTGATGTTCTATTTTTGTTCTTTTGTCAAGTTATCTTTTTAAACAGGCAGTTTTATAGCCTGATTGCGCCCATGAGCAGGCGATAATGACCCAACCACTAACAAAAATTGCATTGACAAAGGGGGTATATATCCAAAATAAATCAACAACAATCAGTATTGTGGTCACGCCCATGCCAATAAAGGCCGGAACGACACGGCGACGGCGCACCGTTAAAATATGAAAGAAAACACACAGAGCGGGAAAAATAAGGAGATAAAAGAGATACGCCCCGATAAATCCCGTTTCAATAAAACGTGCCAAAAAGAACGATCCTGAATCAAAGGCAACATTGGAATGCAGTAAAAATATCTTACGCGCCGTATCAACGCCGCCACCTTTCCAAAATTGTGCATCTGGCCAAACAAAAAAGCTAATAAGGCCAGAGGTGAGCGCGGTAAACCCTAGTAAAATAAAAAAAAGTGGTAAAAGGACTATATAAGAAAAACGAACAAAGGAACGGCTATCTGAAAAAGAAAAAATAAGAAAAGTCACTAAAATCCCTGCGAGAGCGATAAAAAATGGAGCCTTTAATTTCATAGTTATTGAGGGTTCTTGTACGCCTTGATGTGCATAAAAATCATTAAGAAATGAAATGAATTCAAAATGAATAGTTTTAATAGCGCCCATTGGCGCAGGATAAAGCGTACAGATAAACAGCCATATCAGAGAAAGCATAACAAAAGCAGACCAGATGATAAAATCAGGCTCGCTAATGCGTTTAATCACAGCGCGGTTTTGTTGGGCACGCTCTTCGTTTAACCCCTTTAGTAGTTTTTGTGGCAAAGAGGGCGTAGCGCCCTTATTTTGCAGTCTTGCGTATAAACCCAAAAACCTGAGTAACACCAAAAATCCTGTAATAGATAAAAATAAACTGAGTAAAAGAGGCGGTGCTATGGATTGGCTGGCAACCCCGATCAGGGCTGCTATAATGAGAAGAAATAACAGGCTTTGCTGAATTTTTTCAGCCATTGTATTAACGCTGCATAGACTGGGTCATCGCCAGTTTAAAACGTGGCTCTGTTTTTTCGATACCAGATAGGTCAAAACCGGGGGTAGGCTTTAACCGATGAGCCATTTTTTGAGCAATCATGGCTGATTGGTCTTTGCCCAAGGTAAAAAGTATTTCAGACAGCAATTGCCAGCGTATAGGATCGAAAGGATCAACGATAATCGCATTGATCATGCTTTGCTCTGATAACTCATACAAAGATTTTGCCTGAAGGGTATGATTACTCAGTTGCTTGGCTTGATCAATATAATAAAGAGCCGCATCTTTTTGATGAATGCTTGTTTTATCCGTATTTATGACAATGCTCATAATGCCTAAACATATGGCAAAAAAGGCACAAAAGCATAAGATTGAAGGCATAAAACCTTCTTTTCGATGCCTTATCGAAAGCATAATCAGACCTGACGTTAATAAGGGTTAGTTATTATAATACTGTTTGTAACGACTGTAATAATAAACAGCGTCCCCATAACCGTATTTAGAGTGCCGCTTAATATCTACATTCATTAAAACGAATGCTAACGCACCATAACCAAAATCTGCAAACTGTTTTACACCAGCACTCACAACTTCTCGCGGTGTGTCATCCCATGACACGCCATAAAGGGTCTGATCTGAATGTGTCGCAAGAACGCGGGCATCTGACACCGCCAAACATGCGGGGCTATCAAGAATCACAAGATCATAGGCTTTACGTAATGACGCGATGAGTTTACCCATTCGGTCTTTGCTAATGAGATCAAGGGCATTGTTCGGAACAGCGCGGGCATAAATAACATGCGCGCCAGACGCATCATCGCGTTTAATCACTTCTTCAAGATCTGCCTTCCCTGTGAGGAACTCAACAATCGTTTTGTCAGGGCGCACGCCAAAAGCGTTGTGCAAATTAGGACGGCGAAGATCGCAATCAACTACAATCACTTTTTCACCAGACTTAGCAGCAATACGCGCCATCCATGATGACAGTGTTGTTTTACCCTCGCTTGGTAAAGACGAAGTAATCGTAACGACTTTCGGGCGCTCTTCAGGATTAGAGGAGCGAAGATTAAGTACCATGCGTAACGTACGCACAGCTTCCGCCACATTTGAGGCCGGTTTACTCAGGATATAATCACCAATTGCACCACTACCTAATTTTTCAACTGATGGAATAACACCGTAACAAGGATAGCCATTTTGGCTCTCTAGTTGTGATGATGTTCTATAGGCGTTATCCAATTTTTCAAGCAAGAGCGAAAGCGCGATCCCGAGGAAAAATGAGACGGCTGCTGTTAAGCTTAAGAATAAAGGTTTATTTGGAAATGACGCTCCACGCGGCACTGTCGCGTATGAGATAACGCGTGCCTCTGCCTCTTGGAGTGATTCTTGATCATCTGATTTTTTATATGTCTCCAAAAAGGTGTCAAAAATCATTTGGCTAGATTCTGATTCGCGGGCAAGCTCACGTAATCTTATGCTCGCTTGATTTTCAACCTGCTTTACATTTTCGATTTGATCGAGGCTTTCTTCGAGCGCCGTTACACGCGCCCGGGCAACACTCAGCTCTGCCTTTAAGCCTTGTGCAATGACGCGCATTTCTTGCGCCATATTGGCTCGCAGATCAGCTAGCTCATTACGGGCGTTAATCATTTGGGGATGCTGTTCACCATAACGTGAGGACAGATCAGATATTTTTCTTAAAACAGTGGATTTTTCCATTTTCAAGTTTTGAATAACGCGAGAATTTAGAGCCTCAGCCGTTGTTTCAATGCTAGCGGGATTTTTGATCCAATTTTGGATTTGATCTAATTTTGCTTCTGATTCCGCTTCCAATGATTTTGCCATCACAAGCTGGGAATTAAGTTCTGAAAGCTGCTGCGCCGTGACTTCCATGCGCGAGCCAACGACAAGATTATTTTGTGATCTATATTCTTCAACAGCGGCCTCTGATTCACGCACTTGTGTCCGAAGACCATCCAAGCGCTTATCGAGCCAATCGGTTAGTTTTTGGGTTGCTTTGAATTTTGCCTCTAATCGTTGGTCGATGTAAGCATCAACAATTGTATTGGCAATAAGCGCCGCTTTTTTAGGGTCTTGCGATGTAAATTCGATTTGTAAAACAAATGACCCTGGGATGGGGCGCGCATAAACATTCCTAAGGAAGCGATCAATAACAAAGCCTGTTTCGCCGCCAATAATCTCTGCTTGCATTTCGCTTTCTTGGTCAAATACGGAGAGCGCTTTGAAGCGGGCCTCGTTTTCTTTTTTGCTGCCGCTGAAAACGTCACTCATAGTATTTTGGCCGCCTGTTCTCAGGCGCGGGTTAAATTCAGGGTCATTTAAAAGATCAAGACGCTCAATCACTTTCGCCGCAAGCGTACGTGATTTTAAAACCTCGGCCTCACTTAAGATCAACGTTGTATCCACACGCATACTTGAAATAAGCGCGCGGAGCTCTGGCCCAGGATCAAAACGGTTTTCGATCATTACAATCGCTTTAGCCGTATACTTAGGCTGTACCATATTCACGAATACAAAAACGAGAGCGAGAGAGATAATCATCACCGCAAGAATTAAGAATTTGCGGCGCCACAGCATAAGAAGGAAATTCCGCAGATCAATTTCCAAGTCCTGCATTTTGTTGGCATAAATAGAGGAAGGATCCATATTTGATGGACCGTTTTGTCTAAAATTTTGAGTGTTTTGGTTTTGACCAGACATAGCTTACTTTAAAAGAACCTTTCACGGATGAAGATAATATCACCGGGCTTCACAGTTTCTCCTGTGGACGCTGTCATTGGTTCTGCTGGCGCTTGTGACCCTCTTAGAATTTCTACGGCTTTACGGTTGGCACGGTAAGTAAACCCACCGCTTATTGCAACGGCCTGAAGCACATTCATCCCTGCGATGTAATTGTAGCTGCCTGGGCGACGCACTTCACCCAAGATATAAAAAGGGCGGCTTTCTGATACTTCTATAGAGACACTTGGCTTTTTTAAGAAACCTTGCTTTAGACGTTCTCTAATTGCTTCTTCAGTCTGGCGCAAAGTCAGACCCTCAACCTTAACATCGCCGATGAGAGGGAAGGCTATCGTGCCGTCACTGCCTACGCGATAATCAGACGAGAGCTCTTCTTCACCAAATACAGTTATTTTAATACGATCTTCTGGACCCAAGATATATTCATTAAAATTATCAACTGCCATAGTGCCATCAAAGTTTGGCATACCTGATACTAATTCAGGCTCTGGGTTTTGTTCAGGCGCCGCGAATCTTTCTTTGGCCTGATGATATTTAAAGTCACGGGAAATTGTGGGATCACCACCAGCTTGGGGCGCAATGTTTTTAACAACTGTTTCTGGACTTGCATTATCTTCAGCATTCAACACAGATGCAGAAAATTGACCAAATGCAATGAGCAAGGTCATCATATAAAGCGCAATTATTTTTTTCTTTTTAAACATATAGATCAGAGCCGATCATAGAAATCTATTATTCACTTGCGATTAAACCACGAATTGACCGCGAATCAAACCAAGACAATTATGATAATAAGGCCATTTGGTACTTATGCACAATAAAAAATATAATTTTCTTATATTCCGCAATAGCTTAGCCCAACAGCTCTCCCTTTTTATAGTTAATTTTAAATTTTAAAAATCGTTACAAACGTGCATTAAACCTTATCATAACCTGATGACGATCGTAATCAAGTCCGGGCGCGTTACTTGCGCGCTCTTGAAAATCATAATGCCCTGACACTGAATACCGTGGGTTCAGGATGTAACGCAAACCTGTTCCAAGCGATAATATGTCATCTTCGCGTGTTGATTGACTGAAATCTGCAAGCGCTTTATCGGCAAAAGCGTTAAAGAAAAGGTTATGCATAAATTCATAATCAAGCTCTAAGCGCCCTTGAGTGAGCACAATGCCTGACAAAACCTCATTATCTTCTGCTATACTGCGGCGAACACCCAATGTTAATGTCGCTTTTTTATTAAAGTTCCACGCTATATTTGCGGCTAATTTTGCGCTGCTAACATCTTTAATTGCATTGCTGTCATAATTACGGCGTGAAAAACCAGCGCCGAGATATCCTTCAACAAGGCCTTTATAAATGAGTTCCCAACCCGCCAGCGCCCCTATGCTTTTACTATCACGCTCTGGCCCTGAAAAAGCACCATTTTGGAAATCTTTTTTCAGATAATCTGTATCCGTGTAAGTCAAAGACACAAAAGGCCTATGATTTGGCAAAATATCATATGAGGCACGTGCCTCTAATTCTGTAACATCGCGATCTGCATCACTACGTATAACGGCCTGACCAACCGTGTTTTCGCTATCATCAAAGCGAATAGTGTCGTGGCGCCCCACTAACGATAAACCAAGACGGTTTGGATCATATGAAACACCAAAAGCCTTATTAAAGGTTTTAAATCTTATTGGCTCTTTGGCGAAATTTGTAGAAAAATTTTGCGCTCTTTTTTCATGGCCAATTGCGTAGCCAATCTCAAAGGGGAAGCTCAATTCACGGCGTGCTTCAAGGACACCATTAAACTTAGTATTAAAATTCTGATTATCCTCATCAGAATTATCCCAATATTTTTGAACATCCCCTTCTATAAGATAGCTGAAATTATGACGCCCATACTCTTTTTGTATAAACAAAGAGGGGTTAACCACGGTTATAAAATCGCTCGTTTCATTCCCCTCAGTGGCAAAAATATTGCTGTCGATTGTCTGCGATGTTTTTAATAACGGATAAATCTCAAAACCGCGCCAACGAATTGACACAGGGCGTAGCGCTGGATCAAGGCGCTCATCAACAATTTTCAATGATTCTTGGTCAGGCTCACGGCGGATTTGGCGGATGTCGGCAATTGCTTTTGGCGCTTCCAATAAGACAGGCGTCAAAGTTTGTGCATTTGTTTGATGCGGGATAAAAACGCCAAACAATACACAAAATGTCCACAGTATTATGGTATAAAAAACGCGCATATTTTAAATCAATTTGAATGTGAGTTCTTGAAAAGGCTTTTCAAGAAATAGAATCAAATTAAATTATAGGTCAGTTTTCATAGGCTGGCTAGCTTTTATCCACAGTTGTGGATAAAAAATTAACGAATTATTAACATATTCTGTAAGGCTTTTTTACTTTGCCAGTAAATATTCTGGGTTTGTCGTACCATCTGGCAAACTTGTTAAACGCACAAAGATCTTCACTTTAATCGTTGGTGAGGGTGCTATATCTGTAAGCTCTTCTAAGTTCTGGGCAAAACGTGCAGCGGCATCTTTGGCTTCGTTTGGGTGTTGCGTACGCATCAGCAACAAGGTGTATTCGTTAATTCCAGTCTGCCCAATAATATCACTCTGACGGCGCAAACGCACCAAATGGCTCGCAAGCTTCGAAGACACGTATTCGGCGTTATATTTACCATCTAAGGTTTCAATTTCGCTGTAATTATCAACACCAATACTTAAAGTATAAGATAGCTCACCATAGCGGTTACCGCGGTCGAGGCACGATAAGAAGAGCTGATTAAAGGCTGATTTTGATATAACACCGCCTGCACTCGGGAAATCTTCTGAATCATCGCCAATTTTTTGGATCATACTACGCATATGCATCGCCTGACGCACCTTATCGGCAACAATTAAGTTATCAATAGGTTTGCGAATAAATGTATTGCCGCCTGCCTCAAACGTTGCCGTTAAATCAATAGTCTGGTCATCCTGATTGGCCATAAGGACAATAAAGGGATAGCGATGCGACATACGGCGAATATTGAGCATAATCGCGCGCGCATCCTTCATCGGCGAGGGATCAACAAAGACCACATCGAAATGCTCGCCTTTTTCAATACGGTCAATCGCTTCGCTTTTTACAGCTTCTTCGACAACACTATGCCCTTCTGCTTTTAGTTTTGACACCATAAGCTGCGAAGACAAACGATCACGGTCGATAATAAGGATTTTCATAAGAACTGACTGCTTTGTGAAATGTTAAGTCACTTGCAACATCTTGAAGCGAACTTACTCAAAAATAAACAAAAGATTTTAAAAATTGATTAATAAACCCAAAATACCGTTTTGTTTCAATAATTAGACCTTTCTATAATGTTTTGACTTTTAGGGGACGCTCGGTTACAAAAATCTTGACATAAAGACGGCTTTTAGGGCTTTTGCCGTACCGTAAAGAGAGAGATTTTCCATGACGATTACCCTACATAAAGGCGATATTCCCCAAAATATAGATTTTGGAGACTCTGTAGCAATTGATACAGAAACCTTGGGGCTCAACCCGCATCGTGACCCGTTATGCCTTGTGCAACTTTCAAGCGGCGATGGAACAGCGCATGTTGTCCAAATGGATCGCAAAAGCTACGACGCTCCAAATCTAACGGCACTCTTAAAAAATAATAAAATTACAAAGATTTTCCATTATGCCCGTTTCGATGTGGCCATTTTAAAAGCTTATCTTGATGTTGATTGCACCCCTGTTTATTGCACAAAAATCGCCTCGCGTTTGGCGCGAACCTATACAGATCATCACGGTTTAAAAAGTGTCTGTAAGGAGTTAGCCGATATCAATCTTGATAAACAACAACAAAGCTCTGACTGGGGCGCGGATAAACTCTCAGAAAGCCAGATCGAATACGCCGCCAGTGATGTGCTTTATCTTCACACCGTCAAAGAAAAACTCGACATGATGTTGGAACGTGAAGGCCGTACGCATTTAGCGCAAGAATGTTTTAACTTCATCCCAACACGCGCCGCGCTTGATTTATTAGGCTGGGGTGAGATGGATATCTTTTCGCATTAGGACGACGCTATGAAAAACGCCGCGCAACAATTAGAAACAATAGAGACAGTCATGATCGACCCCATCCAATCGGCCCGCAAAACAATCCAAACTGAGATAGAGGGCATGGCCAAACTCTCTGAAACGCTTGATGATAACTTTACCAAAGCGATTAAGACAATCCATGAGATGAAACAACAAAGACGTGGCCGCCTTATTGTTGCAGGGATTGGTAAAAGTGGTCATATCGCCAATAAGATAGTGGCAACGCTTGCCTCAACAGGAACACCCTCCTTCTTTGTGCATCCTGGCGAAGCGGCGCATGGCGATCTTGGCATGGTGACAAAAGATGATGTTGTCCTGATGATCTCCAACTCTGGCGAAGGGCCAGAGCTTGCGGCATTAATGACCTATACGCGCCGTTTTAATATTCCGCTTATTGCAATTACGAGCAATTCAAATAGTGCCTTGGCGCGTCACTCGGACATCTTGCTTCTTACGCCGCAAATGCCAGAGGCCTGCCCTAATGGTCTAGCCCCAACTACATCAACGACAGTCACTCTTGCGCTTGGTGATGCCATCGCCGTGGCGCTGCTTGAGAAAATGAACCTAACGCCAGAACAATTTGGCGTCTTTCATCCAGGCGGTAAACTCGGCAAACGTCTTATCCCTATTTCAGAGGTCATGCATCCCAAAGAGGAATTACCACTCATTAATTCCAGTGCCACTATGGATCAAGTAATTGTATTACTCACGCAACATAACTTAGGGTGTGTTTTAATTTCTGATAATGGGCAGACCGTCACAGGGATTGTTACTGATGGTGATTTAAAGCGTCATATGGACGGCGCTCTTTTGCAAAAACCTGTCCTTGATATCATGAGCAAAAACCCAAAAACAATTGCCCAAACGGCTCTTGCAGTTGAAGCGGTCAATGTCATGACAAAAACCCCCAATCAATATATCACCAGCCTCGTTGTGACCGATGAAAAAGGAAATCTTTCTGGCTTGATACGTCTTCAAGATTGCCTTCAACTGGGTGTGGCATAACGCATTACCATGAGTGAAAATCGCCTTTCAGAAATAGACTTTCACGCCCCAAAAGCAAAGATTAATCGGCGCTATACAAGCTTTGTAAAAGCTATGCGTTTACTGCTCCCCTTGAGCGCCCTTGCTTTGACTATTATCGTCATTACGTGGCCTGAAACGGACAATAAAATTATCGCAATCGATGAACGCAGCCTTATTCCTAATACAGATCTCGCGAAGAATGAACTGCTGAACCCCAAATTTGAAAGCATTGATAAGGATTTAAACCCTTACACTGTTACCGCCACGCGCGCGCTTCAAAATCAAGAAAATGCGAACTTGCTTAAATTAGAAAACCCAAACGGCAATATGATTTTAAAAGATGGACAAGCGCTTTATGTCGACGCGATCAATGGCACTTATGAGCAAGAAGAAGAGAAGCTTTTTTTAGAAAAAGACGTCACTTTGAAGCATCAATCAGGCTATGTTTTAACAACCCAAGAATTGCGTATTGATTTAAAAAACGGACAGGCTTTTTCTGACAAAGATGTTGAAATCACAGGTATTGACGGCCACATTAAAGCCAAAGGTCTTGACGGGGACACAAATACAGAAGTTTTGATCTTTAAAGGACCTGCTACCTTGACCCTAACACCAAGCGCGCCACCAAAAAAGAACGAAGAAGATAACAATGATCTATAAAATTAGCCTAATCGCTCTGCTCCTCATCACTACTCCAGTTTACGCCCAAGGCCCCCTTAATGCGGGCGATGAGCCGATAGAAATATCAGCAGGGCAGGCTCTTGAGTGGCATCAAAAAGACCAACAATATATTGCCCGCGGTGATGTTGTTGTGACCCAAGGAACAACAACAATCAAAAGCAGTGAACTTGTCGCAGATTACCGCGAAGGGGCAACATCCAACACAGAAATATGGCAACTCACCGCAACAGGTAATGTTATTATTTCTGATGCAGAAAATACTGTGACGGGTGACAAAGGCGTCTACAACGTTGAACAAGGCCTTGCGACTGTAACGGGAGACAATTTAACCCTCACTTCTCCAGGCCAAGTCATTACAGCAACGCAGCGTATGGAATATTCCTCTATAAATGGCAAAGCCTCCGCAATTGGAGATGCCAAAGTAGTGCGCGGTGACGATACATTAACCGCAAATACATTAACTGCTTATTTTTCTCAAAATGAATCGGGAAAAAATGCGCTGAGTAAGATTGAAGCCAATACAAATGTGAAAATTGTGACCCCGCTTGAGACACTCACAGGTGACAATGGTGTCTATGACGCATTACTAGACACGGCAACAGTAACGGGTAATGTGAAAATTATACGTGGCCCCAATACATTGGAAGGCAGCCGCGCGGTTGTAAATCTTACTTCAAAAATCAGCCGTATTTTTGGCAATGAAAAAAGTGGGCAGCGCGTCAAAGGCGTTTTCTTCCCTAGCTCTAACAAAACACAAAGCGCGCAATAATGGATATTTTCTGGCTCAACTGGCTTCTACTTGCAGGGGTTTTCTTTTTGGCTGTTATTTCACCCGGCCCTGATTTTGTTGTGGCGGTAAAAAACGCCATCATGGGCTCGCGCAAAATCGGCGTGATGACCGCGCTCGGCTTTGCTGTGGGTGTTTGTGTTCATACGGGCTATACGCTGATTGGGCTGGCGACAATTATCGCACAATCTGTTTTGGTCTTTAATCTGATTAAATATGTTGGTGCCGCTTACTTGCTATATATGGGTATCAAGGCCTTGCGATCCAAAGGATTTGAAATGGTTCAGGATGATTTGGGGGCAAATCCTGTTTTAATGACTCCTCTTCAGGCTTTTTATAATGGACTGCTCACTAATATCTTAAACCCCAAGGCCACTTTATTTTTCCTCGCCGTTTTTTCGCAATTCATTACGCCAGAAACACCAATGATTGTTCAAGTGGGTTACGCGGCAACCTGTGCGATTATATGTTTTCTGTGGTTTACAGCGGTCTCGTTTGTTTTAACCGATTGGCTCATAAAACAACGCTTTCTACGTTTTTCAAAAACAATTGATCGGCTTTGCGGTGGTTTTTTAATTGCCTTAAGTGTCAAACTCGCGCTATCTAAGGCTTAAGGGATATAAACCGCCATGATTGCAAACCTAAAAGCCTTAGAAACTGGATTAACCGCTCATAACTTATCAAAAAGTTATAAAAAGCGCCCCGTTCTGCATGACGTCAGCCTTTCCGTTCAACGCGGTGAAGCGGTAGCACTTTTAGGGCCGAATGGGGCAGGGAAAACGACATCATTTTATATCACAACAGGTCTTATTTCACCCGATAGCGGATCGATCAAGATTGACGGGCAAGACGTAACCGCTCTGCCCATGTATCGCCGCGCCCGATTAGGCATTGGCTATCTGCCGCAAGAGGCGTCCATCTTTCGTGGCCTGAATGTTGAAGATAACCTCAAAGCCGTCATTGAATCGCAAGATTTATCTCCAGCAAAACAAAAACGTCTTTTGGAAGAGCTTCTTACTGAATTTTCAATTGGTCATTTACGCAAAGCACCTGCTATGGCGTTATCAGGCGGGGAGCGCCGGCGCGCTGAGATTGCCCGCGCTCTTGCCAGTCGCCCGCAATTTATGCTCCTCGATGAGCCGCTAGCGGGAATTGACCCTATTGCTGTCGGCGATATCCGAAATCTTATTATTCACCTTAAATCAAAAGGCCTTGGTGTTTTGATTACAGACCATAACGTCCGTGATTGCCTTGATATTGTTGACCGCGCCTATATCCTGCACGATGGGCGCGTTCTTATGGAAGGCACGCCTGATGAAATCATCAATCACGAAGACGTGAAAAAAGTTTATCTTGGCGATAGTTTCTCACGCTAAACATGATAAACTCTATTCATGAGTAATATATCCCAAAAGTTAAATCTTGGTCAGTCGCAAAACCTTGTGATGACGCCGCAATTGCAACAAGCGATTAAGCTGTTGCAGCTCAACAATCATGAAATTGCGGAATTTATCGAAGAAGAAATTGCACAAAACCCTCTTTTGGAAAAAGCTGAAAAAGACCCAGATCAAAGTAATTCAGATTCTGAGGCACCAGAATCAGAAATAGAAACCCCGCGTGAAGATTTTGATGCTGGTTCTGCGATGTCGGATATGGGATCAGGTGGCAATACCAATTTTGATAAGCTTGATGACGCCTTTGAAAACTCCATGAGCCGCCCTGAAACATTACGTGAGCACCTCGTTGAGCAGCTTCATTTGGCGTTTGATGATGCGCGAGATGAAATGATTGGCGCGCTCCTTATTGATCAACTTGATGAGGCTGGATATCTTCGCAGCACGCCTGATGAACTAATTGAACAACTGGGCTGTTCCGAAGAACGCTTAACGCGCCTTTTAACAAAGATGCGGGGGTTTCACCCGACTGGGATTTTTGCTCATGATTTAAAAGACTGTCTTGCGCTTCAATTGGAAGAAAAAAACCTTCTTGATGAACCAACTAAAATATTACTCGATAATCTTAACATGCTCGCCGATCATGATTTAAAGGGTTTAGCGGAAAAATGCGGCGTGAATGAGACCTATCTGCAGGATATGATTAGCGATATCAAATCGCTCAATCCGAAACCTGCTGGTGATTTTGACCATGTTGTCGTGCAAACAGCCATCCCTGATGTGCTTATGAAAAAACAGCCTAAGAACCTAGGTGGCGGCTGGCGCGTTGAACTTAACAATGACACCTTACCCAAAGTTTTGGTCAATAACGAATATTACACGCAAGTCTTAAGCACCGCGAGCCAGAAAAAAGATAAAGAATATCTCTCCCAACAACTCAGCTCTGCGAGCTGGCTGATCAAGGCGCTCGATCAACGGGCGCAGACTATTCTAAAAGTCGCCGCAGAAATTGTGGAACAACAAGATGCGTTTTTTAATTACGGCGTTGAGTTTTTGAAACCGCTTACGCTCAAAGACATCGCCGAGGTCATCGAAATGCACGAAAGCACCGTCAGCCGGGTGACTAATAATAAATTCATCGGCACGCCGCGCGGTATTTTTGAACTTAAATATTTCTTCTCAACCGCCCTCGTCAGTGAAGATGGAACGTCGCATTCATCAACCAGTATTCAGGCGCGTATTCAGACATTAATTAACGAGGAAGACCCTCTCAAGGTTTTATCCGATGATAAAATCGTTGATCTACTTAAGACCGAAGGGATTGATTTGGCGCGGCGCACAGTGGCAAAATACCGCGAAGGGCTTCATATTCCCTCCTCCGTTCAGCGGCGCAAGCAAAAGAGAAACCAACTAAAATAAATTAATAAACAGCCTTTGTTAAAACCATATCCGCGCCCATTAATTTTTCGATGTTGCGTTTACAAACAGGCCCCGCATCAGTGGCGAAGCATTTAAACATGCCGTTTTGGCTCAAACGCTCTTCCATTTCAGGGTGACGGGAAAGATAATCCTTTAATTTTGGCGGGATAATTTCATCCTGTGAGAGCACACGCACGCGATGCTTGGTGAGCTCACGCACTTTATCTTTAATCGAGATATAATGCGTACAGCCTAATATAAGACTATCTAGCCCTTGTTCGATTAATGGTTCTAAGTAATCACCTAAAACTGCGTCCATATACTTCTCACCGTTGTTTTCAATCAGCGGCACCAATAAAGGCGTTGGTTTGCCATATATTTGCGCACGCGGGGTGATTTTGACGATTTCCTCGTCATATATTTTGGAATTGACCGTATATTCTGTCGCAATCAGGCCAATTTGTGTCGCGCCAAGCTCCGTTGCCGATTCTAATGTTGGGACAATAACGCCCAAAATACGTTTATCGGGGTGATTTTGCGGTAAAAACTCCCGTTGTAATTTACGAAGCGCCGTTACACTTGCGGTATTACAGCCAATAACTATGAGATCGCAGTCCTGTTTTTCGATGAGATACCGTATCGCTCCCTCGGAAAGCTTATAAATCGCCTCCATTGAGCGCCCACCATAAGGGACATTCAATGTGTCGCCTAAATAGGCATAATCATATTGTGGCATCGCGCTTTGAATGGCGCGGGCAATATACAATCCACCCAAACCGGAATCAAAAACGCCTATCTTTTTAGTTCTTTTGGACATGATTACCTTCCCTCAACACCATAAAAAGTGTATAATAAATATATGCTTTCAAAGAAAGTTATTTATCTCAATGATCACTTGTCTTCACGGTCAAGATGGTCTTTCTTATACCAAATTCAAACATAAAGGTGATAAACCATGAACTTGAACATACATGGAAAACAAATGGATATCGGTGATTCGCTGCGCGGACACATTACAAATAAGCTTGAGGACATCAACGAGAAATACTTCAATCGCGCTATTGAAGCCAATGTCACCCTCGCACCCGAAGGCAGTGCGTTTACAAAAACGCATATTTCAATACGTATTGGTAAAGACATCATGGTCATGTCCGATGCAATAGAGCCTGATCATTATGCCTCCTTTGATTCTGCTTGTGAAAAAGTGGCTAAACAAATGCGCCGTTATAAAAAGCGCCTGCGTGACCACCATGAGCGCCTTGATGGCCTTGGTGATAAAGACTTCCTTCCAGCGCGTGATCTTGTTATTTCAACATCTGAAAACAAACCTATCGAAGAGCTAGAAGAGCAAGACCACACAGATCCTCTGGTTGTAGCTGAAATGACAACTAAAATTCAAACAATGAGCGTATCTGAAGCCGTGATGCGTTTAGACTTATCGGGCGAGAATGCCCTGATGTTCAGAAATGCTAATCATAATGGCCTAAACATGGTGCACAAGCGCGCTGATGGCAATATCGGGTGGATTGACCCTGAGGGAAATCAGAAGACCGACACGCTAAAAGTAGTCAGCGGTTAAAAAATCAAAAGGATTTATTTTTCTAAAGTTAGGAAAATTTTAACCTTTCAAGGATAAAAAGCTCTCAATCACTTTGAGAGCTTTTTTTATTTTTGTTTTCCACAAAAAATAAAGCCATTTAGGCCTTGCGATACCCTGTCAAATTAGGATATCTCATAGGCATTGAAGTAATAATGACGAGTTTGGGGAAACGACGAATGTTACAGACATATAATTTTGATCTTATTTTGCCTGATTTAAAGGCGACGAATACAAAACAGGTATTTAAAGACTTGGCAAAAGCCATATCTAAAAAAGCCAATCTGGGTGAGCAGCAACTGCTTATAAAATTAGTTTCCCAAGAAAAACAAGAAAACATTAGTATTGGGCAAGGCATTGCGATGCCCCACCTTAAGATATCTAATATTGATCAACCTATGGTTATTTTTGCACGTCTGAAAAATTTTGTGCCTTTTGAAACTGTCGATAATGAGCCTATTGACCTTATTTGCTGTATTCTCTCATCAAAAGAAGACAACGTCGTGAACTTACAGGCCTCATCAACGATGGCGCGTATGCTAAGCCAAAAAGAATTTAGCGAGCGTATACGCAGTGCAAATAATACGGATGATATTTATAAAATTATGCGTCAATTTGCACCCATGCGAAAAGCAGCCTAAAAATTCAAGCTTCAAACAATAAAAAAGCCAGCGTTAATAGCTGGCTTTTTTATTTTCTTAAATCCT
Organism: Alphaproteobacteria bacterium; assembly: GCA_009995595.1. Taxonomy (GTDB): domain Bacteria; phylum Pseudomonadota; class Alphaproteobacteria; order Micavibrionales; family Micavibrionaceae. The sequence goes on along the minus strand of JAACPE010000002.1, from coordinate 270,185 downwards.
AAACACCGTTATTGAAGCGTTGCCAAATGAAGATCGTTAAACCGCACAGCCGCAATGGCTGTATCGTATGATTCCATAACAGAAATCTGTGTCCCATCCGCCGCATGCACAGCATATGATTGTCTATTCGCCCCTTTGGTTGGCTTAACATACGCAACCTGGTTAAGGCCAATATGTAAGAAATCCTCATGGGTGAGTTGTTCTAAAAACAGGCGTTCTTCGTCATTTTTTATTAGCATAAAATCCTCTTACCCTTATTCTATCATTAAAAAACAAAATTATTTATGAATTTGTAAAATTATTTTACACATCATTCTTTTTTGATTTATCGACATCAATAGCCTTTAAGGTTTTGCTGTTTGGTGACTGGTTTATCTTAATTTTACGCGCCGTTGTTTCTGGCTCAATGCGCCGCATATCAATATGAAGCAATCCATTATCCATCGATGCACCCAGCACCTCAATACCATCAGCCAAAACAAAGCTGCGTTGGAACTGACGGGCCGCTATGCCGCGATGAATGAAAAGACGGTGCTCGTCTTCTTCTTTGTTGCGCCCACGAATAATAAGCTGGTTTTTTTCCACCTCGACATCTAAATCGTCCATGGTAAACCCCGCAACTGCCAACGTAATACGCAGTCCATTTTCATGGGTTTGTTCTATGTTATAGGGGGGATACCCTTCCGATGCGTTTTTACGCAGACGGTTAAAGGTTTCTTCGAAATGATCAAAGCCCAAAAACATTGGGCTGTCAAAAAGCGACAGTCTTGTTGTCATTATACTCCTCCGTTGAGCAAGTTAATGGTTATAGTATGAAAGCCCACTATTGCAGCACTTTCATATATAATATTAATCATTTGAGGCTAATTTTTCAACAAAATTAGAGAATATGAAAAGAATTTAAGATTTTTTGGCAAATAAACGCCCACAATAATGACAAGCAATCTGGGCATGATTATCAAAAGTGTACCAAACCTGTGGATGCCCAAGCGGGCCGCCGCCGCCATCGCAAACGACTTGGTTGGCATCACTATCCACTTTAATCACTTCAGAATTACGGTTTGGCATTTTTGTTTAGACTTTATTTATATTTTTACGTTTAATTAGGGGGTAAAATGGCATGAAAACGAAGCCCTCACAAGAACGAATTACAGGAACAATAAAACAATGCGCCTCCCCGATATTCATTTTATCGACAACAAAGCAACCTTGTCCAAACAAGGAGCTTATCGCACTGAAAACGTGCAAGTGGGCAAAATATTAGAAAGCTGGCGCTTCTCCTTATTTAGTTTTGAGTGGCTGACCCCTGATGGACTTATTCGCGATGTAGAGAATCTTCCAGAGGCAGAGCAACAAAAATATCAAAGTATTCTCACCAGTATGTCCCAAAACGCGCCGATCGAACGCCCCGTTTTGGGTATTGGCATCATGGATAATATCGAAATCGGCTCGCGCCGCGATGTCTTTTTGACATTAGCCAAGCAGGGGTTTTCAACTCTACCCGTTCATGTGCCAGTCGCACATCTAAAAGAATTTACGCCCTATTTATAATTTTAATGTACCATAATCTTATGACACAAAATCATAACACACAAAGCGGCGCCGTTTTTTATTACATTTTACTCGCTGTCGTCCTCATCGCCGCGCTAACTTATTTTGTGGCCCGCGATAATAGAGCAAGCGTAGGCCTATTATCAGACGACCAAGCCCGCATCACCGCCAATGAAATTATTGAGTATGGAAACATGCTGGCCTCTACAGTACAAAAACTAAAATTACGAGGTTGCAGTGATATTGAAATCAGCATCCAAAGAGATTGGAACGGCAACGGATCAATACAAGATGACGCTGGAGATAATTATAATCCAAACGCACCAAGCGATAAATCATGTCATATTTTTGATATTAACGGCGGCAATATTAATTTTAGAGACTTTAGTCCTTACCTATATAGAATCTCTAGCACGCACAGAATAGAATCTTTAGGATGCTCAGATCCTAATGATAGCTGCCCAGAGCTCTTATTTGGCCTACGTCATATGTCTGAAATAGTATGCCATGCCATCAATAAAAAATTAGGATTTAGTAATAATATGCCGTTTGATTCTTCAGGAGCTGCTGGATTTGTTGGTCATACTGAATATCCTCCATTGGGAGGGACCACAATCGGAGACGAAGATCCTAATCTAGAGGGAAAAACATCTGCTTGTTATTTAGATAACGATGATGATGAATATATTTTCTACCAAGTTCTCTTAGTGCGTTAACCAAGCTGCTCCCATGTTGGGCCCTCGCGCGTATCTTTGATCTCAATGCCCATAACCAACAACTCTTTGCGAATTTCATCGGCTTTGGCAAAATCTTTTTGGTCTTTGGCTTCGATGCGCTCAGCAATCAGAAGCTCCACTTTTTGAACTTGCTCTGGCGTTAATCCATCCTCATCTGATACAAACCAAGCCGCAGGGTCATGTTGTAAAATCCCCATGATATTCCCCGCCGCAAGCAAGGCCGCTTTTAATTCTGCGCCGTCTTTTTCTTTCATCAGTTTATTCAATGAGGCCATTACAAGCGGCGTGTTTAAATCATCCATGAGCGCGTCTAAAATATCTTGTGGCACATCGCCAGCGCTCGCTTCAACATCGCTTAGCTCTTCTAATTTTTTATACAGCTTATCAAGCAACACTTGGTTTTGATGAAGCACTTGCTCACTCCAATCCAGCGGTTGCCTATAATGCGCGCTCAAAAACGCAAGGCGAAGGACTTCCCCCGGATAAGATTGCACCAAATCATGGGCGAGCAAGAAATTGCCAAGCGATTTTGACATCTTCTCCCCCTCAACGGTTAAAAAGCCATTATGAAGCCAGTATTTGGAAAAGCTCTCAGGCTCGTTTTCCTTACCATTGGCGCAGCAGCTTTGTGCGATTTCATTTTCATGGTGCGGGAATTTTAAATCCGCGCCGCCGCCATGAATATCAAACGGCAAACCCAAATGTTTTTCCGCCATGGCAGAACATTCAATATGCCAGCCCGGGCGACCAAACCCAAACGGGCTATCCCACCCTGGCTGATCATCGGTAGAAGGTTTCCACAAGACAAAATCAGCGGGGTCACGTTTATACGGCGCAACCTCAACCCGCGCCCCTGCAACTTGCTCGTCACGGCTTCGCCCTGATAAAACACCATAAGAAGGGTCTGAAGGGACATGAAACAAAACATGCCCCTCGGCCTCATAGGCATAACCGCCCTTAATAAGTTGCTGTATTTGTACAATCATTTCCTCAATATGCTCTGTCGCTTTGGGCTGTATATCAGGAGGCAATACGCCAAGGCTGGCCATGTCATCATTGTAAATCTTGGTATATTTTTCCGTAATTTCAGAGATAGGAACGCCCGCCTCTTTGGCGGCGATCATAATTTTATCTTCTACATCCGTGATATTGGAAACATAGGTCACTTTAGGGTAGAGATGCCTTAAAACCCGCGCCCACAGGTCAAAAACAACCGCCATACGGGCATTGCCAATATGGGCATAATTATAAACGGTAGGCCCGCACGCATACATTTTAACATGATCAGGATTAATCGGGACAAAGTCCTCTTTTTGTCGGGTCAAAGAGTTGTAAAGTTTTAAAGGCATAACAATAATGCGCCAAAGCGCCCCTATATAATTGTAATAATTTAAAGGAGATTATAGGTTTATGCGCAACAACCGCAAGAGCAGTCTTTTGAGCAACCGTGACAGCAATCACAGGAAGTGCAAGTGCAACAAGCGCACCCACAGCCGCATTTACATGATTTATTCTGTTTTATGTCTTGTGCCATAAGCGTCTTTCTGTCTATAAAGCGTTATATTCATTAGTATAGCATAAAAATTATGAGCATTGAAAAATTTGAACAAAAAAAATCTTTAAGCCGCCCTTCGCGTCAAGAAGCAGAGGCAGCCGTTGAAGTTTTACTGCGCTGGGCCGGCGAAGACCCAAGCCGTGGTGGCCTGATTGATACGCCTGCACGCTATACCCGGGCCTTTGAAGAATATTTTGCAGGCTATGATGCCGATGCCGCCAAAGAGCTTTCAAAGACTTTTGACGACATTGAAGGCTATAACGATATGGTTTTGGTCAAGGAAATCGAGTTTACATCACACTGCGAACACCATATTGCGCCAATTATCGGCAAAGCACATGTTGCGTATTGGCCCGACCAAAAAATTGTTGGTATTAGCAAGCTTGCCCGCATTGTGGATATTTATGCCAAGCGCCTGACCTCCCAAGAAAACATGACCCGCCAGATCAGCGATGTGATTATGGACACGCTAGAGCCTAAAGGTGTTGCTGTTGTGATTGATGCCGACCACCAATGCATGAGCATGCGCGGTGTTAAAAAAACATGCTCTTCGACAGTGACGTCATCTTTCAGAGGCGTTTTTGAAACAGATACAAACACACGACAAAGATTTTTGGAGATGATTAGATAAATGAAGTTCACCTTTCCCAAATGGTACGACCTTCACGCCCATTTTCGTCAGGGCGATAATCTTCCTTATTACATCCAATCTCACATGAATATGGCCTGCGCTGGAATTCTTGCCATGCCCAACACAAAACCGCCCATCACACGCGTTATGGGCAGTAATACCGATCAGTATTGGACAATTGAATCGTATCTAAACGATTTAAAAGCGGCAGGCGCTGATGCCTTTGACCAAATTATTGTGCCGCTTTATCTCACTAAAGAAACAACGCCTGAGATGATTATTGAAGGCACGCAATCTGGCCTATTAAAATCTTGTAAATATTATCCGCCTCACGGCACAACAAATTCCGAATTTGGTGCGCCCATCCAAACCTATATGGATAACGGTGTTTTTGCCGCAATGAGCGATACGGGCGTTATCCTCAACATTCATGGCGAAGAACACGGCCTAAGCGGTGAAGCCTATTTTGGTAAAAACGGCAATGCTGAAGATTTATTCTATAAAGAACGCGTTCCAAAAATTCATGAGATGTTTCCAAACCTGAAAATTGCGTGTGAGCATATTACAACCAAAACAGCCGCCGATTTCGTTACGCAGGCCAATAACAACGTCGCCGCAACGATTACACCGCAACATCTTCTCTATACCGTGGCCGATTTATTACAGGGATTGAAATATCATCTTTATTGCTTGCCGCTCGTCAAGTTTGATGAGGACAGACAGGCTCTTTTAAAGGCCGCGGTATCAGGCAATAAAAAGTTTTTTGCGGGCACAGACAGTGCGCCCCACACCCATAAACAAACACCATGCGGCTGCGCCGCAGGATGCTTTACAGGCGATATTGCGCCGCAACTATATGCCGAAGCATTTGATCTTAATGAAATGAATAAGGACGTTTTTGAAAAATTTCTATGTTTAAATGGCCCAGAATTTTATGGCTTTGAAAAATCAAATCAGAGCTTTTCTTTAGAAAAAATGCCATCTCAAACCAGCCCCCTTAAAACAAAAACAGACACAATCATCCCCTTGACTGTTGGTATGGAGCGCCCAACACTTCAATGGACGCTAAACCAAAATGATTAACACCGACGAAACATCCACGCTTGAATTAAAGTTCGATCAAAATGGACTGATTGCCGCGATTGCCCAAGACGAACAAAGTAAAGAAATTCTCATGCTTGCTTGGATGAATCAAGAAGCGTTTGAAAAAACACTAGAAACAGGACAAGCGCATTATTGGTCAAGATCGCGCCAAGAACTTTGGCATAAAGGATCAACAAGCGGCGCGGTTCAAATTGTTAAAGAAATAAAGATTGATTGCGACCAAGATGCTATTATCTTGCTCATAAATCAAAAGGGGGGAGGCGCGTGCCATACGGGCCGCCCGTCTTGTTTTTATCGTAATGTGATGAAAAACGGCTCTTTAACTTTTAACGACGATCAAAACTAAAAACCGAAAACCCTTTTATTTTCAAGCTATTGATATATAATATAAGAATCAGTCACACACTCGTGTGACACTAAAATAAACGCCTTATTAATCAATTTCATCTAATATGGTGTCAGAGAAATAGTGTTTAACACGAGCGGTCTAGGCAATAGAACGTGTGGGGAAATAAAAAGTGGCATTAAATATGTCTTTTTTGGCAAAGGGGGTAAAACCCCAAAACAAGCATGGCGTGTCTGATACAGTCGCGGCAGCATTTCCCTCACTGAAACCACAATCTACCTCTTCACAAATTTGGAAAAGCAGGATTAGCTGGCGCATTACGATTTCCGCCTTTTTGACCATCTTGATTGTTCAGGTTGCGATCTTAACGCTCACAATTCCTCAAAAAGAAGCCCAATATCTCAATGAAATAAAAGAGATTGGCCGCTCATCAATCGCGCCCCTTATCAAAGACGGGTTTGCGGCAATGAACACGCCATTTTCAATTGAAAAAGCACGTGAAGAACTCGCCAACAGGACAAAATCCCCAATCACGGCAGAGCAGGCGCGTCAGCTTTTATCATCCACAATCGTGAACGGTATAAGCATTTATAATGCCCAAGATTTTCTTCTTTTAGGCTCGTATGGTGAGCCTATCTCTATGATTATGATTGACCAAGAGAGCCTCTCTCGGTCCTATCGCTCTGTGGACGGCTCGTCTTACGAAGTCGTTTATCGTGGAAATGACCTGCGTAATTCTGATTACGTTATCGTCGCGCGCCTTAATTCTGAGACAGTTGCCGACCGTATTTTTGACTTTGCGCAGAGCAATGTCATGATTATGTTCTTGCTATCTTTGCTCGTGACAACAGTTTTGATGATTGCCCTTGGCCACTGGCTTCTTGAGCCTATCTTATTCATGCGTGACAATTTGATTTCTGCCTCAAAAAGTCCAGAAAACCCAAAAATACCTCCCTCTCCTTATGATGCCAATGATGAGATAGGCGGCACAATCTTACTGGCACAAAAGCTTATCAAACAAAACGCTGACAGTATGATGCAAGTGCGCAGCGCCGCAGAGGATAAAATCCATAAGCTGGCTTACTTTGATTCATTAACTGGCCTGCCCAACAGGACGCTCTTTATCCAAAAACTAGCCGAGAAAGCCTTTGCCGCAGAGGGTAGCAAAGCACAACGCACCGCAGTTATCACACTTGACCTTGATCATTTTAAAGATATTAACGATTCAATGGGTCATAATGTGGGAGACGCTATCTTACGCGGTGTCGGTAAGCGCCTGCGTATGTCATTGCCTGAATCTGCTGTCATTGCCCGCTTTGACGCGGATGAATTTGCTATTACGATGCCGCTGTCAACAGACCTGAACAAATCTATTGATATCGCAGAAAAAGTAGCCGCTATTATCAAAACAGAGCCTTTCAAAGTCTATAATGAAAACTTTCAGATACGCTCCTCAATTGGTGTAGCCACCTACCCTGATGACAGCGCTGATCCAGGGGATGTCCTAAAAAATGCGGATATTGCCCTAAACCGAGCCAAAGAAGAAGGCCGCGACCGTATTAAAGAATACTCCGAAGATTTCGATAGAGCCGTCCAACAACGCTTCCAACTGCTTCGTGACCTACGCGATGCCTTAGAAAACAAAGATCTTAATATCTTTTATCAGCCTCAATTCGATCTTAAAACAGGCAAAATTATCGGCGCCGAAGCCCTCTTGCGTTGGTTCAAAAAAGACAACAGCAAAGAAGGGGGCAAATATATCTCTCCCGCTGAGTTCATTCCAATTGCAGAACAATCAGGGCTTATTGTCCCTATCGGTGAATGGGTCTTGAAAGAGGCGTGCCGCACAGCCCGAGAGTGGCATGATGCAGGACATGATATACGTATCGCCGTCAACGTCTCTGGCGCACAATTTTTCCAAAGCGACATGGTCAAATATACGGCTGATGTTTTGGCAAAAACAGGTGTTAAGCCTCATAATGTAGAATTAGAAGTCACCGAAAGTGTCTTTATGGATGATATAAGCATCGCCATCGACACGCTTAAGCGCTTGCATGAGCTTGGCGTAGAGCTTGCGATTGATGACTTTGGAACAGGGTATTCATCCCTGTCCTACCTCAGACAGTTCAGTATCGACCGCCTGAAAATTGACCAATCCTTTATTCGTAATGCCTTAAATAATGCTGATGACGCGGCGATTGCGCGCACAATTGTTCGTCTAGGTCACTCTCTGAACCTGAAAGTTATCGCTGAAGGTGTTGAAACCAAAGAACATGAGCAGTTCCTCTTAGCCGAAGAATGCGATGAAGTGCAGGGCTTCCGCTATTCTAAACCTATCCCGAAAGATCAATTCTGGGATTTTATTAACGAGTATAACGGCAACCTTAGCAGCTTTGATCAGTAAAACTTAAAATACCATCATCTCTCCCCCTTGCAGATTAAGAGCATCGCGCTTATAAAATGCTTATGACACATTCAGAGCGCACTCCGTACATTTCATCAAAAGCCAAACCTTTAACGGGCAGTCCCGTTATACCAGGCGATAAATCTATATCACATCGCGCCCTTATGTTTGGCGGCCTTGCAATTGGTAAAACAACGATAACTGGTTTATTAGAGGGCGAAGATGTTTTGTGTACCGCCGAAGCCATGCGCCAAATGGGGGCAACAATCACGCGCTTTGATGATGGCACTTGGGAGTGTCATGGCGTCGGTATTGGTGGATTAAAAGAGCCTGAAGCAGCCTTAGAAATGGGCAATAGCGGCACCTCAACGCGCCTTCTCATGGGATTAGTTGGTGGTCACAACATTACAGCCACCTTTATCGGTGATGCCTCGCTTACGAAACGCCCGATGAACCGCGTTATCATACCCCTAGAACAAATGGGCGTTACCTTTCAAGCCCGTGAAGGGGGTCGTTTGCCTGTTACAAGCACAGGGCCAAAGACCCTTATGCCCATTGAATACCGCTTGCCCGTTGCCTCAGCACAAGTAAAATCAGCAATATTGCTAGCTGGGCTAAGTGCCATGGGCAAAACCACAGTCATCGAAGAAAAACCAACCCGCGATCATACCGAAAACATGCTACGGCATTTCGGCATTGAAGTAGAAGTCAAAGATTTAGAAGATGGTGGACAGGCCATTTCAGTCACAGGGCAAAAAGATTTAAAAGGAGCCACTATTATCGTTCCTAGCGATCCAAGTTCCGCCGCTTTCCCTACTGTTGCCGCGCTGATTAATCAAGGTTCAGAGATCATGCTAGAAAATACTCTTATGAATGATCGCAGGTCGGGAATCTATGACACTCTCATTGAGATGGGCGCCGATATTACTTATTCAAATGAGCGCAATGATGGCGGCGAACCTGTTTGCGATATGTATATCAAGGCAAGCCAAACTCTAAAAGGCATTACAGTCCCCGCAGAGCGCGTGCCCAGTATGATTGATGAGTTTCCAATTCTTTCTATCGCTGCAGCCTGCGCCAAAGGCACAACAATCATGACAGGCCTTGAGGAATTGCGCGTCAAAGAAAGCGATCGTTTACTGATGATGTATAACGGCCTTAAAGCCTGTGGTGTTGATTGTGAAATGGGTGAAGACAGCCTGACTATTCATGGCGATGGATCAGCCCCTTTGGGCTTAAACAAAAATGTTACCCCTATTGAAACCGCGCTTGATCACCGTATCGCCATGAGCTTTCTGGTGCTCGGTACAGTCAGCAAAAACCCCATCACAATTGATGATGCAGCGCCGATTAGAACAAGTTTTCCTGATTTTATTGATCTCATGAATACTCTTGGCACCGACCTAAAACCAGCTTAAGGTTTATGAGGCGTCCAGCCCGCAATCCAATCTTGGAACGGCATAATGTAAGGCGGCTTACCATTGGCTTTATAGTAACTATCAACCACAAATTGATCACCTGTTTTATTATGAGTGATTACAACGGCGTTGTGCGGCCATTCCCCATTGATCCAATATCCCCGATGAACAGAGCGCTCATAACGATGATGTTTGAGCAAACCCTCTTCTTGAAGAAACTTTAAATAAAGCGCAGTGTTGATTGTCTCATCTATGCAATCAAGCTGATAATAACCATCACGGATTTTTGCTGCCTCGGCGTGATCACTATGCGTACCTGTTTGTTTCCCTGCCTCTTTTTCAATGGCGCCTATAACTTGGGCAATTTTCTTACGCTCTAATTCTGGTGTTTTACTTTTTGTTCTTAAAGCTTTGGTCAGGCGTTTCCACGTTTTATCGTTAAACCCTGCTTCAGCTGTAAAATTACAGCTATAGCCATGACACACTCTAAAACTCTCTCGCGTCGGACCATAGGCATAATAGGGCCCAAGATTAATGCCCGCACTTGATCCACACGCACTTAGAATGAGGCAAATCATAATCAGAATGAGATTTTTCATTTATAATCTTTGCAATTATTCGCGTTATCCGCCAAAAAAGAAGCAGAATTATTTGAAAGACGCTTGTACCAATGAATAAACCTTTTGTCATTGCAATAGATGGCCCAGCGGCCAGCGGTAAGGGATCCCTTGCCAAAAGGCTTGCTGCCCATCTTGAATTTGATTTTTTGGATACAGGCGCACTTTATCGCCGCGCCGCCCTTAATATCATAGAAAATGGTATGGATATTGCCGACAACAGTGCAATTATCAATCAAACGGAGAGGTTTATTCCTAAACTACATGAAAAATACGATGATTCAGCGCTCAGAAACGATAAAGTTGGAAATTTAGCATCAATTATCGCCCAAATACCAGAAATTCGTGCCCTTTTGTTTAATTTTCAGCAAGAATTTGCAAAAAAATCCAATAAAGGCGCTGTCCTTGATGGACGCGATATTGGCACCATTATCTGCCCCGATGCAGACCTAAAACTCTTTATCACGGCTTCAACCGAAAAAAGAGCGCAAAGACGCCATAAAGAGTTGCTTTTACGCGGTCTACACGTTAAGTATGAGGCCGTTTTGGCGGAAATGCAGGAACGGGATGAACGGGATAATGTGCGTCTAAAAGATCACCTTGCCCCTAACATTAAAAATCACGTTATAGATACATCCGATATGAGCCCTGATGAAGTATTTCAAACGGCGCTTGATTTTTACACATCCCAATCCAGATAAGGTGTTTCTCCATAACTATAAAGACCATGACTTTCTTGGCCTCTGCTTGCTTACTATCTGCATACGGACTCGCTGGAAAAAAGAAGGATATGGTCTTATTTAAAAATCTGAAAGGAATTATCTTATGGCACAAAAAGCTGCACATTTAAAAGATAAGACTGAATCGAACGAGTTTGCTGCCCTTCTCGACGGTTCTATGAATTCACAAAACTCCTTCATCGGGAGTGTTGTTAAAGGCACAATTATTGAAGTACAAAGCGACGCGGTTATTGTTGACGTCGGTTTGAAATCTGAAGGACGCATTTCATTGCGTGAGTTCAGCACACCTGGTCAAGATCCGGAACTCCGTAAAGGCGATCAAGTTGACGTTTTTGTTGAGCGCATGGAAAACAAACACGGTGAAACTGTTCTCTCTCGTGAAAAAGCCCGCCGTGAAGAATCATGGGTCGAGCTTGAATTATCATGTGAAAAAGGCGAACGCGTTACAGGGATTATCTTTAACCGCGTTAAAGGTGGTTTCACTGTTGATCTTGGTGGCGCAATTGCGTTCCTACCGGGCTCACAAGTGGATATCCGTCCTGTCCGTGATGTATCCCCACTTATGGGCACACCACAACCTTTCCTTATTTTGAAAATGGATCGTGCCCGTGGCAACATTGTTGTATCACGCCGCGCTGTTCTTGAGGAAAGCCGTGAAGAAGCGAAAAGTGATCTGTTGGATAACATCCAAGAGGGCGCAGTCGTTCAAGGTATTGTGAAAAACATCACAGATTATGGTGCGTTTATCGACCTTGGTGGTCTTGATGGCCTTTTACACGTAACTGACATTTCATGGAAACGCGTAAACCACCCATCAGAAATTCTATCTGTTGGCCAAAACATTGATGTACAGATCATACGTTACAACACGGAAAATCAGCGTATATCACTTGGCATGAAACAACTGGAATCTGACCCATGGGACGGCATTGATGCCAAATACCCAATCGGTGCAAAATATAAAGGTCGTATTACCAATATTACGGATTACGGCGCTTTTGTTGAGCTCGAAGACGGTATCGAAGGTCTTGTTCACGTTTCTGAATTATCATGGACGAAAAAGAACGTACATCCTGGTAAGATCGTTTCAACATCAGAAGAAGTTGAGGTGATGGTTCTTGAAGTGGATATGGATAAACGCCGTATTTCACTGGGTGTTAAACAATGCCAAGACAATCCTTGGGAGAGCTTTGCTGAGAAGTTTAAAGTTGACCAAGAAATCGAAGGTGAAATTAAAAACATTACTGAATTTGGTCTCTTCGTCGGTGTTGACGAAGAAATCGACGGTATGGTTCACCTTTCTGATCTGTCATGGGAAGACCAAACAGAAGATGCCCTTAAGCCTTTCAATAAAGGGGATAAGGTTAAAGCCAAAATCCTCGACATTGACCCAACAAAAGAACGTGTTGCTCTTGGTATCAAGCAGCTAACAGATGATCCTTTTGAAGGCGCAATGAAAGGAATGGCCAAGGGTGCAGTTGTAACGTGTACTGTTTCTGAAGTGACCGCAAACTCAGTCGAAGTGACTGTGAATGATGGCGTAACAGGAACAATCAAGAAGAACGATCTGTCTTCTGAGCGTTCAGAGCAACGCACTGACCGTTTCGCCGTTGGTGAAAAAGTCGATGCGAAAATCATGACTGTGGATCGTAAGAACCGTAAAATGACGCTTTCTATCAAGGCTTACGAGCTTGAAGAAAACAAAGCGGCACTTGAGGCTTTCGGCTCAACAGAAAGTGGTGCCTCACTTGGTGACATCTTGGGCGCGGCCCTGAACAAAGACAAAAAATAAGTCTTTTTTTAAATATTCATAATTTAAGAGCCGGAAATTCAGTTTTCCGGCTTTTTTATTACCTTTTTGTCATGTTTGAAACAACCCCACCGATTCGCAAAACCTTGATAAAAAAGGATTTTTTTCACCTTTCACTTGACGAAACCCCCTAAACAGAGTCATCATTAAGATACTGGTTCATAGAAGTTTTTTTGTGTGGTCTTATTGAGTTAATTATAGCCCTCGGGTTAAGATCGAATAAGGGAACAGGGTAGGAGTAAAACGATGACAAAATCTGAGCTTATTCAGCGCCTAGCAGAGCGTAATCCGCATCTCTTCCTGCGTGACATCGAAAAGATCGTCGATACCATTTTCGATGAAATATCGGACGCCATGACGGCAGGAGACCGCGTAGAGCTCAGAGGCTTTGGCGCTTTCTCGGTTAAGCACCGCGAGGCGCGCACAGGCCGCAACCCCAGAACAGGCGACACTGTCCATGTAGAGGCCAAACGCTTGCCATTCTTCAAAACAGGCAAAGCGCTTCATGAAAAACTAAACGAGCCAAAACATGATGATATGCAGGCGCCTGAAGATAAATTCTACAACCCGCTCTCAGACTAAAGATAATTTTTTCACAGGGGCAATCAATATGGCATTTCTTAAATGGCTTTTTGCGCTTCCTTTTATAATTGCATCAGTTTCCTTTGCCATTGCAAATCCCGACACAATCACCCTGACTTGGTCACCCTTTCACGATAAACTGACCTTACCCTTATACGCCGCTAGCCTCGGATTTCTCGGATTTGGATTTTTGCTTGGTGCCGTCATGACCTGGTTTGGCATGGGTAAAGTCCGCAGTGACCGCCGCGCCTATAAAAAAGATGTCAAACGCTTGGAAAAAGAAATAAAGGACCAAAAATCTAAAAAGAGTGAGCAAACAGACCCACTCTTAAAACGAATTGAAAAAGATCAAAAAGAACTCCAATCCCTCATTCCATAGAAAGCCATGATAGACTTACCAAAAATTTATTGCGCCATTGATACGCCTGATTTCGATCATGCAAAATCACTGATTAATCAAATTGCTCCTGCTGGCTGCGGCATAAAATTAGGCCTAGAGTTTTTTAACAGTTTTGGCCCTGATGGGGTAAAGCGCGTGATGGGTGAGTGTGACAATCTATCTGTTTTTCTTGATCTTAAATATTACGATATCCCCAATACAGTTGCGGGCGCTGTTCGCGCCGCCTCAAAACTTGGTGTTGATTATTTAAATGTCCATGCCTCTGGTGGGCTTGATATGATGAAGGCAGCGAAAGACGCATGCTCAGAAGGCACAAAACTTATCGCTGTGACTATTCTCACCAGCTTTGACGAACAAGCTATATGCGCGGCAGGGTATTCAGCAGGGCTTCAAGACCGCGTCCTTCAAATGGCTGAACTAACAAAGCGCGCTGGACTAGATGGCGTTGTGTGCTCTTCGTATGAAATCAAATCAATCCGGGATGCCTGCGGCAAGGACTTTGCTCTCATGGTGCCGGGCATCCGCCCCGCAGGATCAAACAGCGATGATCAAAAACGGATCATGACCCCCGCTGAAGCGCTTAATAAAGGCGCATCGCATCTGGTTATTGGCCGCCCTATTACTAATTCTGATAATCCAGCGCAAGCCGCCAAAGACATTATCGCCAGCCTATGAGCATTCAAACTAAAATCTGCGGACTTTCAACGCCTGAGAGCATAACGGCGGCTATTGAAAATGGAGCAAGCCATATAGGCCTTGTATTTTTTGCAAAATCTCCTCGAAATGTTGATATCGAAACAGCCGCCTATCTGGCGAAATTTGTGCCTGACAGCGTTCAAATGGTGGGGCTATTTGTAAACCCAAATGATGCGCTCCTGACAAGCGTGCTGAATGAAGTCAAAATTGATATCATTCAACTTCACGGCGATGAAACACCGGGGCGCGCAGACCAAATTCACAAAACTTACAAACGCCCCATCATGAAGGCACTCCCCGTTGCAACTAGTAGGGATCTCCTTGCGGTAAATGCCTTCACCAATAGCGTCGATTACTTCCTCTTTGATGCTAAACCCGACCCTAATGCTGCCCTTCCTGGCGGCAATGGCCATGCTTTTGATTGGAGAATTTTAAAAGGATATCAAAGCCCTAAACCATATTTTCTTGCTGGCGGCCTCACACCAGATAATGTCGCCGCCGCCATTCAAACCCTTAACCCATATGGCGTTGATGTATCCAGCGGGGTTGAAAGCGGCTCAGGGATTAAAGACAGCGCAAAAATTGCCTCTTTTCTTCATGCTGCAAAAAGTGCATAACAATGGCCTGCAAGAGGACAAAACCATGACAAAAGCGCAAAAAATCGAAAATCCAAACAGCTTTACAAATGGCCCCGATGAAAATGGTCATTTTGGTATTTATGGCGGGCGCTATGTCGCCGAAACGCTGATGCCGCTAATTTTAGACGTTGAAAAAGCATGGCACGCGGCGCGTGATGATCAGGCTTTTTGGGATGAGTTTAATGGACTTGCCAAAGATTACATTGGCCGCCCCTCTCCGCTTTATTACGCCAAAGCAACAACAGAGCATTTAGGCGGTGCAAAAGTGTATTTCAAACGCGATGAGCTTAACCACACTGGCGCGCACAAAATCAATCACTGCCTTGGTCAAATATTGGTGGCAAGGCGCATGGGTAAAACACGTATAATTGCCGAAACAGGGGCAGGGCAACACGGCGTTGCCACAGCAACCGTTTGCGCCCTTTTTGATATGCCCTGCACGGTTTTCATGGGCGCCGAAGATGTTGAGCGTCAAAGCCCTAATGTCTTTCGCATGAAACTTCTTGGCGCTGAGGTTATTCCTGTAACTTCGGGCTCTGGCACACTCAAAGATGCCATGAACGAAGCACTTCGTCACTGGGTTGCCAATGTTGAAGATACTTATTACCTGATCGGCACAGTCGCTGGGCCGCATCCTTATCCTGAAATGGTGCGCGATTTCCAATCTGTCATTGGCTCTGAAACTAAAGAGCAAATGATGGAAAAAGAAGGCCGCTTACCTGATAGCCTCGTGGCTTGTATTGGCGGCGGATCAAACGCGATGGGTCTGTTTCACACCTTCCTAAACGACACGGACGTTCAGATGTTTGGTGTTGAAGCGGGCGGTCACGGCGTTGATACTGACAAACATGCGGCAAGCTTAAATGGGGGAAAACCTGGCATTCTTCATGGTATGCGCTCTTACTTTCTTCAAAATGATGATGGGCAAATCACCGAGGCTCATTCCATTTCCGCAGGGTTAGATTACCCGGGAATTGGCCCAGAACATGCCTTTTTAAACGATATTAAACGCGTACAGTATGTCTCTGTGACCGATGACGAGGCACTTGAAGCTTTTAAAATGCTTGCAAAATTAGAGGGTATCATCCCGGCACTAGAGCCCTCTCACGCTTTTGCACATATCATGAAAATCGCGCCAACCTTACCCAAAGATCACATCATGGTTATGAATCTCTGTGGCCGCGGCGATAAAGACATTTTCACGGTGGCAGAAAAACTAGGTATCGAGATTTAAGAATATAAAAAGGCAGTTTTAGAGTATATTAGGGTATGTACGCGCAAAATGCACCCTGCCGCTTTTAAAACGAACTAAAGGGGTTTCCTTTTTAATCAATAGGTTAATCTCTAGAAAAAAATTATATCGGAACGAACTAAAGAGCAGGATTATGAGCCGTATTAAACAAACATTTGCCACTTTAAAAAAAGAAAATAAAAAAGGCCTCGTGACTTTTATCACTGCAGGCGATCCAAGCGCAGAAAAAAGCTTATCTGTCCTAAGAGCGCTTCCCGAATCGGGCGCCGATTTCATTGAAATTGGCATGCCATTTACTGACCCCATGGCCGATGGTCCAGCGATCCAAGACAGCTCGCTTCGCGCTCTAGCTAGGGGAATGAGCCTTAAAGGCGTTCTTAAAATGGTCACTGATTTTCGAAGTGGCAACACACAAACGCCGATTATCCTGATGGGATATTTCAACCCTATTTACTCATACGGCACAGAAAACTTTATGGCAGATGCCGCCAAAGCAGGGGCTGATGGTCTTATCATCGTGGATTTACCGCCTGAAGAAGATTCAGAATTAAGAATTCCTGCAACCAAAGCAGGTCTTGATCTAATTAAGCTTGTAACGCCGACTACGAACGATAATCGCCTTCAAACCGTGATTGAGCATGCTAGTGGCTTTTTGTATTACGTCTCTATTACTGGCGTTACAGGCACAAAATCCGCCAATATTGATGAAGTTGGTAAACATATTGCCCATATTAAAACACAGACAGATTTGCCTGTTGCCGTTGGATTTGGGATTAAGACGCCCGAAGATGCGGCCAATATGTGCAAAATCGCCGATGCCGTCGTTGTGGGATCCTCTATTGTTGATAATATGCAGAAAAATCAAGATGATAACGCCCTTGCACAAATTATTGCAAACCAAGTGACTGCCCTTAAACAAGCAATCTGACGCATAATTTCTTTGCTTTTACGCGCCCAAATGCGCTAAAAAGACATCATATAAAAATAATAAGGACATTTCCATGAACTGGCTTTCAACTATTATTCGTCCCCGCATCCGTTCTATTGTTAATGAGCAAAAAGATGTGCCAGACAATCTATGGTCTAAATGCCCTAAATGCGATGGCATGCTCTTTCATAAAGAGCTGAAAGCCAGCAAAAATGTCTGCTATCATTGCAATTTTCATATGACGATTACGGTGAAACAGCGTCTTGAGCTGTTGTTTGACGATGCAAAATACGAAAAAATTGCCCTGCCAAAAGTGCCGCATGATCCCCTTAAATTTAAGCACCGCAAAAAATATGTCGATCAATTAAAAGATGCCCAAAGCAAAACAGGCGAGAGAGAAGCGCTTGTTATTGGTAAGGGAACAATTGGTGGCCAAAATACTGTGGTTGCCGCCTTTAACTTTGCCTTTATCGGTGGGTCAATGGGGACAGCGGTTGGTGAGGGTATTGTCCGTGCGGCGCAAGAAGCTGTTCAAACAAAGTCCGCGTTAATTGTAATCCCTGCCTCTGGTGGTGCGCGTATGCAAGAGGGAATGTTGTCACTTATGCAAATGCCGCGCACAATTATTGCGGCAGATATGGTTAAAGAACAAGGCCTTCCTTATATCGTCCTGCTCACAAACCCAACAACTGGCGGCGTGAGCGCATCCTTTGCCATGGTTGGTGATATTCATATTGCAGAACCAGGCGCAACAGTCGGCTTTGCTGGACGGCGGGTGATTGAAGAAACCGTTCGTGAAACCCTGCCTGATGATTTCCAAACGGCCGAATACCTACTGGACCATGGTATGGTCGATATGGTGGTTGAACGCACAAAACTACATCATGAAATTGCTAAGCTATTGTGTCTATTAATGAGCCCGACAACAGACACAAAAAAATTAAAAGGGAGTGGGTACGGCGATCAATCAAAAGACGCTAAGGGAAAAAACAGCACCTCTACACCCAAAACAAAAGGCACAAAAGCCAGCGTTCGCAAAGCGTCAGATCTTGCTAAAGAACCTGCAAATAAATCCGCTGATACACAAAAAAACGCACCCAAAAGTGCAAAAACTTCACAATAAAAGCGATGATCCCCACATTGAAGCACGGCTAGAGGCAATTCTGGCCGAGCTTTATAGCTTTTATAGCCAAAAAATCGATATGTCTTTGGAACGCGTTGGACGTTTCCTTCATCAACTTGGCGATCCACATTTAAATTTACCGCCTGTTGTGCATGTTGCAGGCACAAACGGCAAAGGCTCAACGCTCGCTATGCTCCGCAGTCTGCTGGAGAATGAGGGCAAGCGCGTGCATGTTATGACCTCCCCTCATCTGGTTCATCCAACAGAGCGCATTCGCCTTGCTGGGGAATTGATATCGTCCAACTACCTTATAGAGCTGCTCGAAGAATGCTTGGCAGTTAATCGCAACGAGCCCATCACATTTTTTGAGATGTTTACCGCCGCCACTTATCTGGCATTTTCGCGCATTCCTGCCGATATATGTCTTCTGGAAACGGGTATGGGTGGGCGGCTTGATGCATCTAATGTTGTGCCTGATCCTATCTGTACGATCATCACAACCATTTCAAAAGACCATGAAAAGTTTCTTGGCGATACGCTCCCTAAAATCGCTTTTGAAAAGGCAGGTATTATGAAGGCGGGCGCGCCATGCGTTATTGGATATCAAACCCCTGATGCCCTTCGGGCAGGTATTCTTGATGTTTTCCAAAAACAATCCAAAGCCTTACCCACAGACGCGCCACTATTCATTTATAATCAGGACTGGTTTATTGACCCTTTGGATGATGCGATGCACTTTAAATCATCAGAGTATGATTTTACTCTTAATCGCCCCAATTTACTCGGAGAGCATCAAGTCTATAATGCAGGCGCAGCAATAACAGCATTTGACCTCATTAACAAACGCATGAACTGGGGCATGACTTTATCCCCCGATGCCATCAATAAGGCAATGGGGATAATTCATTGGCCAGGGCGACTACAAAAATTCGCTCATCCATGCATTACAAAGCAATGGGAGCTGTATCTGGATGGTGGACATAATGACAGCGCAGGGCAGTTTTTAGGCACCCAAGCCGCCATATGGCAAGTGCAAGACAATAAAGACCTTCATCTGATTGTCGCCATGGTGAACCGCAAAAATCCAAGAGAGTTTTTAGCCCCGCTTTTGCCCTATGCCAAAAGCTTAACGCTCATGGAAATTAAGGGCGAAGAAACAAGCTACGATTTAAAAGAATTAGAAAAAATAGCTTTAAACCTAGGGTTTACAGACGTCAAAAGGGCCTCAGATTTTAACCAAGCTATTTTGGACATCACCGATGGTAAAGACAACGGACGCATCCTAACGACAGGCTCGCTCTACTTTTTGGGCAACATATTGGCAGAAATAGCATAAAAACCTTATATCTGCCCTATTTACGCCTTGAAACCGCACTTTTTAGAGCCTTTAATAGCGCCAAGTTAAAAAAAAGGAATTGCTATGGCTCATAATATCGCTCTTGTTGATGATGATCGAAATATCATCGCCTCTGTTTCAATGTCTTTGGAGGCAGAAGGATACAACGTCAAAACATATAATGACGGAGAAGAAGGCCTTGCGGGTATTCAGGAAACAAAACCTGATCTCGTGGTTTTAGACATCAAAATGCCGCGTATGGATGGGATGGAAGTCCTCACTAAACTTCGCGAAGAATCCTCAGTTCCTGTTATCTTCCTGACGTCGAAAGACGACGAAGTTGATGAGGTTATTGGTCTTCGTATGGGGGCTGACGATTACATAACAAAACCTTTTTCACAAAGACTGCTGATTGAGCGTATCCGCGCGCTTTTACGCCGCCAAGAGCTGCAACGTGCCCCACAAGATAGTAAAAATGAGGAAGAAGCCGTTCACCGCGGCCACCTGACCCTTGATGATTCGCGTCATCTCTGTAGTTGGAAAAAGCATCCTATTAACTTAACAGTAACTGAATATTTGCTGATTAAGGCGCTTGCCATGCGTCCTGGGCATGTAAAAAACAGAGATCAGTTGATTGATTTGGCATATGGTGAGAATATCTACGTAGATGACAGAACAATCGACTCACACATCAAACGAATCAGAAAAAAGTTCAAAAAAATCGATGACGATTTCGACCACATTGAAACGCTTTACGGAATCGGATATCGCTACAAAGAGTCGTAAGCTCTTTCCACTTTTTCGTCGTTTTGACGAGAAGAACAAATCTGATAAAACACGCAATAATATTAACATTGAAGAACGCTGGAGTGCGTCCTCGGAAAAGATAAGCTCGCTCACCGTCCGTATTATGGCGGTTAATATTATTGCGATCATGATTTTGGGTGTTGGCATTCTCTATTTGGGTCAATACACAGACAGCTTGATCGAAGCAGAGCTCGAATCCATGCGTTCAGAGGCGCAATTGTTTTCTGGAGCGTTATCTGAAGGATCTGTTCGTCCCGTCTTTCAGCTTTCCCCTATTCCAACAGAAGCTGCGCTAGAGATTGAGGCGATTAAACCTGCGCTTGCCCGCAAAATGATCCGCCGCCTTGGTGAAATTGGCGATAGCCGTATTCAGCTTTTTGGTGTTGATGGTGAGACACTCGCTGATTCTCATAAATTATCTGGCATTGATGGTGATGTTCAAATGGAAGAGTTAGGCGCACCCCTGACAATATCAGCGCGCGATATTAACTCACTTTTTTCTCAATCCGCGACGCGGTTTTTAGATTTGATTCCAATGCAGACAAAACCAGAGCGCTTTCCTGAACTTCAGTCACAGGATATTTTTTCCTTCGCCGATACACAGCAAGCCTTAATTGGCAAAATTAGCGCTCGCGCATGGGTTGATGATAATGGAAAAATTATTTTAACCGCCGCCGCGCCCATTCAAAAAGTTAAACAAGTTTTGGGTGTTGTTCTGCTTGCCCGAGATGGCACTGCATTAGAGACAAAAATTGCCGATATTCGGGTTGATGTGTTTCGTGTATTTTTAGGTGCGCTCGGCATTACCGTCATGCTCTCGATTTATCTATCGGGGATTATAGGCAAGCCTTTACAGCGTTTAGCCCTTGCTGCCGAAGCAGTGCGCGTGGGCAAAGGTAGCTATGATGATATTCCTGATATGAGCAAACGCGGTGATGAAATTGGTGAGCTTTCGCTTGTCCTGCGTGACATGACAAAAGCCTTACATGATCGTATGGACACAATTGAACGTTTTGCTGCCGATGTATCGCATGAGATTAAAAACCCGCTCACCTCCATGCGTAGTGCCATTGAAACGGCCGCGAAAATCAAAGATGAAGATAAACGATCAAAACTCATGGATATTATTCACCACGATGTCCAGCGCCTTGACCGTTTAATTAGCGATATTTCAACCGCCTCCCGTATTGATGCCGAGTTATCACGGGAAGAATTAGAAAAGATAGATATCAATAGTCTTCTATACCGCCTTCAAGATGCCTATAAAAAACCGATGAGCCGAATAGAAGGAGATAATGATGATGGCAGTTTTGAAGACACGGCAATCAAACTGATCCTGCCTGATGATAAAACCTTCTTCACGCAAGGGAGTGAAGATCGCCTTTCACAAGTATTTGGCAACCTCATCAGTAACGCGCTGTCTTTTTCGCCCAAGAATGCAAAAGTGGTCATTAAGGCACAGATCATTGATGAGAATATTTTAATTACTGTTGAAGATGAAGGCCCGGGAATTCCTAACAATAAAATTGAAACAATATTTGATCGCTTTTATACAGAGCGTCCAAACCACGAAGAATACGGTTCACACTCTGGTTTAGGGCTGTCGATTTCAAAACAAATTATTGAGGCGCATGGCGGTAATATCTGGGCCGAAAACATTGTTGATGAAAACGGTAGTAAAAAAGGCGCTCGCTTTTGCGTTGAGCTAAAGGCCGCTTAATATGGGATTAGAAAAAGAGATACTAGCGGGTATTGGCATTTTATTTATGCTATCTAGTTACGCGATTTACATCTTTTCCATTTATAAAGGTGACACACGCCCACACCCTTTTTCATGGTCCATATGGGGACTTTTAACTTTAATAGGTTATTTTGCACAAATTTCTGATAGTGGTGGCGTCGGGGCAATCATAACGCTTCTTTCTGCAATCATATCTTTTGTCATTGCAGGGATTGGGTATGTAAAAAGAAAAAATATTTTGATCTCTCGAAGCGATAAATGGGCCTTTATACTCTCCCTGCTCGCCATCCCACTATGGTTGATTACGGATACACCGCTATGGTCCGTGATCTTGATTACAATAATTGACGGGGCAGGATTCTACCCTACATTTAGAAAAAGCTGGCACGCTCCTGAGCAAGAATCCTGTCTTAGTTATGCACTTGGTGGTTTTAAACACGTTTTTACAATTTTAGCGCTTGAAAATTATTCCGTCATTACGGCACTCTTTCCTTTTTCACTCGTACTAACAAACTTTGCGCTGATCACGATGATTTATATCCGCAAAAGAAAGCGAACACATGTCTAAAGTACTTATCATTACAGGCTTATCGGGCGCTGGGATTTCATCGTCGCTTAAAGTGCTCGAAGATTTAGGATATGAGGTTTTTGATAACTTCCCGCTTGAGTTTATTGACGGCCTCATTGAAAAAGAGCCAAACAAACCAATTGCTATTGGTATTGATAGCCGCACGCGCAATTTCTCACCCAATAATATTTTAGAAAAATCAGCTGCGTTGAATGCGAGCCTTATTTATATTGATTGCGATGAGACCGTTTTACAAAAACGCTTTACGGAGACGCGTCGTAAGCATCCCCTTGCCAAAGATCGCCCTGTTGCCGATGGCATAAAAAAAGAAAAAAGCTTACTTAAACTTCTTAAATCCAAAGCAGCTCTTGTTTTAGATACATCTGATTTATCTATCCATGATTTACGTCATGTTTTAGAAGGACATTTTTCTTTAAGTGACACGGCACGTTTTACGGTTAGCCTGATGTCTTTTGGCTTTCGCAATGGCGTACCGCGTGAGGCCGACATTGTCATGGATGTTCGGTTTTTACGCAATCCACACTGGGATGAGGATATCCGCCATTTAAACGGAACGGATAAGGAGATTGGCAAATACATCGACAATGATGAAAACTTTGTCCCGTTTATTGAAAATTTTAAGAACTTAATTGAACCCTTATTGCCCCGTTATAACCACGAGGGTAAAAGCTATCTGACGATTGCTATAGGATGCACAGGTGGAAAGCACCGCTCAGTTTACACTATTGAGACACTGCACAAATGGTTAAAAGAATGCGGCGTTACCACATTTAAAAAACATCGTGATCTTAAATCTTAAGTGGAGTAGGTTTTGACGCTACAGCGTTAACGACATCTAAATCTCTCGCTGGCGTTTCCAGTCCATCCACTGATTCGGCAAAAGCGGTAACTCCTGCTATTAATCCAACTCTACTAACCATCCCAGACCTCCTCATCTGCTTCTATACGAAATAATGCGTTTTCAACGGATACGCCTGTTTCGCCTAAGTTATAAAAAAGCACTTTTGCTTTATTTTCTTCATCGCGCTCGCTCACAATTTTGTAAAGAACGCGTGTTTTTGTTTCGTGCCCCAAATCCATAAGGCGTTTGCGGCCGTTAAGAAGGGAAACAAGGTTCATGACCTTCTTTTCTGATAATTTTGGATCCTCCGCAGGATCTAAAACCGTGTAATCACCAACAGGTGTTGGCTGTTTTTGCCCGTGAGCCCGCACAATCATAAAGGCACGCTCTTGAACAGGGCTAGGAACATACGCGTAGCGTGATTCCTTACTTTCTGCGTTAAAATCATCCATTTTCATGGCTTTACTACTCCCCATTACCTTAACTTTCTTTAATCCTCTTTTTCCTGTTTTTCCTTGCTTTACAAGGTATTTGCCCTTAATTCTTACCTTGGAATTGTTAATATTTAATAAAGATACGAAAAATTTACCATAAAAGCATTGATTGGAGCAAAAAATGGGCGCCTCACCACAAACAGTAAAAAACGACTACAAAATAGCGGATATTTCATTGGCAGAATTTGGCCGTAAAGAGATTGACCTTGCCGAAGCAGAAATGCCTGGATTGATGGCAACGCGTGAAGAATACGGCGCGTCACAGCCATTAAAAGGCGCCCGTATTGTTGGCTGCCTACACATGACAATTCAAACTGCTGTTTTAATTGAAACACTACAACATTTAGGCGCGACGGTGCGCTGGAGCTCATGCAATATCTTCTCAACACAAGACCACGCCGCAGCAGCTGTTGCAGCGCGCGGCACGCCAGTATTTGCGTGGAAAGGCCAAACAGAAGAAGAAGGGGAATGGTGTATTCACCAAACAATTAAAGGGCCAAATGGTTGGACACCCAACATGATTCTTGATGATGGTGGCGATTTAACAACGATCATGCATAGAGATTATCCAGAACTTATGAAGGATGTAAAAGGCCTATCAGAGGAGACAACAACTGGTGTTTTGCGCCTGCAGGAGATGGTAAAAAAAGGCACATTGAAAGTGCCAGCGATTAACGTCAACGACTCAGTTACTAAATCAAAATTTGATAATAAATATGGATGCCGCGAAAGCCTGGTTGATGCTATTCGCCGTGCAACCGATGTCATGATGGCTGGTAAAGTGGCCTGTGTTGCTGGTTATGGCGATGTTGGTAAGGGCTCTGCTGAGTCGTTATCATCACAAGGCGTACGCGTTATGGTCACTGAGATTGATCCCATTTGTGCGCTTCAGGCTGCTATGGACGGTTATGAAGTGACCACAATGGAAGATGCAGCGCCGCGCGCCGATATCTTTGTGACGACGACAGGTAACAAAGACATCATTACGATGGACCACATGCGTGAAATGAAAGACCGCGCAATTGTTTGTAACATTGGCCACTTTGACAATGAAATTCAAACACAGCCGCTTCGCAATCTTAAATGGAACAACATCAAGCCACAGGTTGATGAAATAGAATTCCCAAGTGGAAAACGTATTATCCTTCTCGCCGAGGGACGTCTTGTGAATTTAGGTTGTGCGACTGGTCATCCATCATTTGTGATGAGCGCATCATTCACAAACCAAACACTTGCTCAAATTGAGCTATGGACGAATGCAGATCAGTATGAAAACAAAGTCTACGTGCTTCCAAAACATCTGGATGAAAAAGTCGCCCTACTTCATCTAGAAAAAGTAGGCGCTAAGCTTTCTAAGCTCTCTAAAGAACAGGCTGAGTACATTGGCGTAGCACAAGAGGGCCCGTTTAAAGACGACGCTTATCGTTACTAATAAGGCGTTTCATGAGTATTAAAATTCTATTTTTAGCAGGTAGCGCACGTGAAGGATCTTTAAATAAGAGTCTAGCGCGTGCTGCCTGTGACATGGCATCAGAACATGAGAATGTGTCGGCAGAGTTTATTGATCTAAAGGACTACCCTATGCCCATATATGATGGTGATCTAGAAAAAGAAAAAGGGTTGCCTGATAATGCTATTACACTGAAGAAAAAATTTATTACGTGTGATGGTTTTTTTATTGCCTCTCCTGAGTATAATAGCGGGTATTCATCCTTGCTTAAAAATACGATAGATTGGATGTCGCGCAGCCATGAGCAGGACGAAAAGCCTCTTATAGCCTATAAAGATAAAGTGGCAGCAATTGCGGCGGTATCCTCGGGCATGTTGGGTGGTTTACGCGGGCTTGTGCCACTGCGTATGCTCCTTGGTAATATTGGCGTTCATGTAACGCCATCACAAGCAGCCATAGGTAATGGTATGAATGCCTTTGACGACAAAGGCAAGTTGAGTGATGATAAACAAAAAGTGATGCTTCAAAACGTCGTTGATGAATTGATTAAAACCACAAAGGCGTTACAAAGCTAATGCATGTGCTTCGTCTACAATGTGAGGATAAACCCGGCATTGTTGCCGCAGTTGCCACGGCTCTTAGTAATGCCCAATGTAATATTGAAGAATCTTCGCAATTTAACGATAGTTTTTCAGGTCAGTTTTTTATGCGCGTTGTTTTTAGTGCTTTGCAGGAAAACAGTCTGGGTGATTTCAAGAATAGTTTTCAAGACGTTTCCAAGCGATATGTGATGACTTATCATATATGTGATTTAAGCTTGCCTCTCAAAACGCTGGTTATGGTATCCCAGCATGATCATTGTCTTTATGACTTACTTTATCGTTGGAAAAATAAAAGTTTACCGATTGATATTATTGGCGTGATTTCGAACCATGAAACTACAAGAAATCTAACGCAGGATCATGGTTTAGAATTTCATAAAATTGATGTGTCCAAGACCGATAAAAAAGAAGAGATAATTCAGCGCCTGTATGATGAATCAGGCGCAGAGCTTATTGTTTTAGCGCGGTATATGCAGGTTTTGAGCGATTCGTTTTGCAAAAAAAATGCAGGTCATATTATCAACATTCACCACTCATTTTTGCCGGGTTTTAAAGGGGCACGGCCATATAGTCAGGCCTATGAGCGCGGCGTTAAAATTACAGGCGCAACGGCTCATTTTGCAACGGCAGATTTAGATGAAGGCCCGATTATTACCCAAGATATAGTGCCCGTTGACCATTCCTATACGCCGCAAATGATGCAGCGCCTTGGTCAAGATACCGAAGCCAAAGTTCTTGCCCGGGCCGTCAATTTATTTGCAGAGCGGCGCATCTTTATCCAAGATAGGCGTACAATTATTTTATAAATAAAAGACCATCGGCCTTTTCTAGCGCTTGTCCTTTGACCCTGCGGCGCATACAATTTGCCCTATTATGAAATTTTTAAAATCACTGACAGGCGCAGATCAATTAGAGGAAGAAAAAAGCCGATTGGAAGCTTTTTTAGCCGCGTTTCCTGGCGAATATTGTGGTTTTTCTCATGATAACTCAATTGCCTATAGCACAAACTTTTGCGCGCTCCTTGATGTTGCGACGATAAGCAATATTCATGACCTACAAAACGCGCTGAAAACAAGTGATGCCGCTGTTTTGGAAGGCTTATTTATTGATCTTAAAGAGACACACAAGCCATTTACAATAAACGTAGAGTTGAACAACGCCCCGCGTATTTTGCGTTTATCAGGCACAGTCGGCAAAGATATGAATGGAAAATCAGAATTTTACATTTTATGGATTGAAGACGTTTCAGCGCAACAAACGGAATTAAAAACGCTTCAAAACAGTCGCGATAGCGCCGAATCAGAATGCTTACGCTTACAAAAAATACTTGATACAACATCTATACCCTTATGGATGCGAGATACGAAAACGGAGCTTATTTGGTGTAATCAGGCCTATGCCGATTTGTTTGAAACAACCCCCGCCGCTATTTTAACCAAACAGACAGAGTTTCAGCTTTCTTCGCGCGCCAAGGGTCAGAGTCTTAAGGATATTGCAAAAAAGGCACTTTCTCTGGGAGAGGCGCAAACTGTAGAAAGTCACATTGTTGCTTTAGGTAGGCGTTATTTAATGGGCTTTTATGAAATACCCCTACCGGGAACTAATTGGCTGGTGGGTATGGCGCAGGACATGACCCAAAAGGAAGAAAGTGACGCCCAACTCGAGCGGCATTTATCAGCTAATAAGACCTTATTAGAACAATTGCGAAGTGGCATTGCCATTTATGGCGATGACCAAAAGCTAGAATTTTATAACACCGCTTTTAGTCAATTATGGGGCTTAGAAGACCAATGGCTCAATAACAAGCCTAAGCTAAACGACGTTCTGGAAAAACTAAGAGAAATTAGACAATTACCGGAGCAGGCCGATTTCAGAACATATAAAAAATCATGGATTGATATGTTTACTCGCCTTATTGATGCCCATGAAGACATGATGTACCTGCCTGATGGCCGAGCTGTACGCTTTTTAGTGATTCCGCACCCTATGGGCGGCCTTATGATGATATTTGAAGATGTCACAAGCCGATTGGAGCTTGAGTCCTCCTATAATACGCTGATTGCAGTTCAAAAAGAGACCCTTGATAACCTCGCTGAGAGTGTTGCTGTGTTTGGGACAGATGGGCGCTTAAAGCTGAGCAATCCATCCTATGCAGAGTTATGGGGACTTCACCCAGAAGACTTGGAGAATAAACCCCATATTACGAAAATCATTGATCGTATGAGTGGATTTTTCGATGGGCAAAGATGGGGTGAGCTAAAACCTCAACTTATATCGCATGGCGTTGAACGTATTGTGAAAGAAGGTCGTTTAGAGCGTAATGATGATATGTTACTGGAGTATACAACTGTGCCACTTCCTGATGGTGGTGTGCTTGTTTCTTATTTTGATGTGACGGACACCGTAAAAGTCGAAAAAGCTTTGCGTGAGAAAAATGCGGCGCTTGAGGCTGCGGAGCAACTTAAAACAGACTTTTTGGCGAACGTGTCGTATCAACTTCGTACGCCTTTGAATGCTATTATTGGGTTTGCCGAAATATTAGATAATCAATATTTTGGTGATTTGAACGAACGCCAGAAAGGCTATACCACTGACATACGCGATGCGGGTGGTAAACTTGTTAGCCTTATTGATGACATTCTTGATTTATCGACAATTGAGGCAGGGTATCTTGACCTTGTCGGAACCCATATTGACATACACGCTATGCTGGAAACTTTAAATGCTCTTGTTGAAGAATGGGCGCGGAAGGAGAAGATTAGTGTTACTATCCACTGTGATCGGGATATCGGCAAGATCGTTGCAGATGAAAGGCGCATTAAACAAGTGATGCTTAACCTTATTCGGAATGCGATTAACTTTACTCCAGAAAATGGGCAAATCACTATTTCAGCGCATAAAGATGAAACACACGTACACCTTAAAGTATCTGATACAGGGATTGGTATATCGGAAGAAGATCAGAAGCGTATTTTCAATCCATTTGAACGCATACATCAAGAGCGCATAGATATGTCACCCACTGCGCTTAACAAAGGTGCTGGGCTCGGGTTATCACTCGTGAAAAATATCGTTGAGCTGCATGACGGAAGCGTTTCTATAGATAGTACAGAGGGCAAAGGGACGAACTTTACTATTTCTTTGCCCCTTGAGTCAGAGCTTGTGGCAATAGAATAAATCAGTTTATCAGGCTGGAATACCTTTTGTAGTTGAATATTCAAAATGAAGCTCTTTATCAGGATATATTTCCCTATATATTGAATGGGCGGCCATAGCGGCCTCAGAAAACCCTGTTAGAATCAGTTTTAACTTATTATCATAAGACACTATGTCGCCTATAGCGTATATTCCAGAAACATTTGTCATGAGCGTTGTTGGATTCACAACGATATAGGAGTCATATAAATCTAAACACCACTCTTTAATAGGGCCAAGCTCCATTGACAGACCATAGAAAGGAAGTAAAATATCTGCTTGTATGTCTTTTTCACCTTCTTTGTTGGAAATACGTATGGCTTTTAGTGTTGTACCATCTCCAATCAATTCCTTTAATTGATAGGGAGTATCAATAGTGATAAATCCCTCTTTTGCAAGATCATTCAACCGGCGGACACTATCAGGAGAAGCACGAAATTTGTCACGACGATGAACCAAATGAACGCTTTTTGCTATATCACTTAGGGCTATCGCCCAATCCACCGCGCTATCGCCGCCGCCCGCAATGACAATATTTCTATCTTTAAAATCAGCCTTGTTACGCACCATGTAAAAGACGGATGCGCCCTCATAACTATCAATGCCAGCTAAAGGGGGTCTGTTCGGCCCAAAAGCGCCCCCTCCAGCAGCAATAATTATTTTTTTCGCATGAATTGTAATATTTTTATCCGTTTTTAAAATCCATAAGCCATTATCATTGCTTAAAGAAACTATCTTGTTATTCAGGATGTAAATAGGATTAAAAGGTGCCGCCTGTGCTTCTAGGTTTTTAATAAGATTCGCGGCCATGACCTCGGGATAGGCGGGAATATCGTATATGGGCTTTTCTGGATAGAGCGCGGTACATTGTCCCCCAATCTCTTCAAGGCTATCAATAACGGTACATGATAACCCTAACATGCCACATTGAAAGACGGCAAATAGACCGACCGGCCCTGCGCCAATAATAGCAACGTCTTTTATGTCAGTATATTGTGGCTGCATCGGGGTTTCGCACTCTCTTTTTCAATAAAACATGCTATGAATACTAGGATTTATAAAGAAAAGAGCCGTATTATTAAAGCGAAAAGCATGATTCCCCCAACCTTTACCTCAAACAGTGAAGACCAGACTGCAGATTTAGCTCAAGAATTTGCCAAAATCTTAGGCTGTGGCGATGTTCTATGTCTGCATGGCGAGATGGGGGCAGGTAAAACGGCATTTTCACGCGCCCTTATTAGATCATATTTGGGTTATGAAGCAGAAGTTCCGAGCCCCACTTTTACCCTAGTGCAGCTCTATGAAAAAAATGAAACCGCGATATGGCATTTTGACCTCTATCGCCTCAATGATCCCGAAGATGTGTTTGAACTCGGCTGGGAAGAAGCGCTTTCATCTGGGATCACTATCGTCGAATGGCCGGCAAGACTAGGCTCACTTATTCCTGTAAGCCGCTATGATATTTCAATATCAATTGTAAATAATGATGTGCGTGTCTTCAAAATTGACAAGGTTTGTGATCATGCTTAAAGAAAAAATAGATACTGCTTTTATTTTAGCAGCAGGTAAAGGAACACGTTTACGTCCGTATACAGATACACTTCCAAAACCGATGGTGAAATTAGGCGATCGTCCAATCATAGAGCACATCATACAAAAGCTAGACAATCATGGTATTTCTAAAACTGTAATAAATTTATTTTATCTGGGCGATATCATAAGAAAAAATATTATAGGCACAAAGACACAAAAAATTATTTTCTCAGAAGAGAACATAGTTTTAGAGACAGGGGGCGGTGTTAAAAAAGCACTTCCTCTTTTAGATCAAAACCCTTTTTTTCTTATTAATGGTGATGCTTTTTGGATTGAGGGAGATAATGGGACAGCACTCCAAAGGTTAGAAAATTCATGGGATTCTGATAAGATGGATATCCTTATGTTATTGCAGCCTGTTACCAAAATGAAGCTAACACAAGGAGTTGGTGATTATAATATAGATATTCACGGACAGGCCACGCGAACACCAGACGGATCAGGTGCGTATATGTTTACGGGTGTCCGCATTTCCAAACCTAATCTATTCGAGAAGACCCCTGATGGAGCCTTTTCCTATTTAGAGATTATGGACCGTGCAGAAAAAAACCAAACACTTTATGGTATAGTGCATGAAGGTGAATGGCACCATATTAGTACGCCAGATGATTTAAAATCAGTAAACTCGTACTTAAAGAGTATACATTATGACCAATAATGGCGCGACCGTTTACACTATACCGCCGCGCTATTCATTTGCAGATGCTCTTGCATATGGCTTACTCGAGCAAGAAAAAGAGACACCTGAAAGATTAGCATCTTATCTTATATTACTTCCAACACGCCGCGCATGCCGTATTGTCCGTGATGCTTTTTTAAGATGCACAAATGGAAAGCCGCTCTTGCTTCCGCGCCTTCAACCTGTGGGGGATATTGATGAAGATGAGCTTAGGATAAGTGCAATTACGCAAAGTGCATTTGACCTTCCCCCCGCTATTAGTCCCATGAGGCGCACCATTTTGCTTGCACAAATTATTGGTAGATTACCAGGCTTTAGCAAGGGGCCTGCCCAAGACTTGGGGCTAGCAAACAGTTTAGGGCAACTTTTAGATCAGATTTATACAGAAGACCTTGATATCGGACAATTAGCCATGCTTGTTGATCGTGAAAAATTTGCACGTCATTGGCAAATAACGCTCGATTTTTTATCAATTTTAACTATCCACTGGCCAAAAATTTTAGCAGAAGAAATGGTGATTGATGCTGCCGATAGGCGTAATAGATTAATTAAAATATTAACCGCGCATTGGGCAGAAAATAACCCAACTCATCCCATCATTGCCGCAGGATCGACAGGCTCCATCCCATCAACGCGTGGGCTATTAAAAACAATTGCTCATTTAACAACAGGTTCTATTATTTTACCTGCACTGGATCATTATATGAATGAAGATGCGTGGCAGGGCATTGAACAAAACCACCCGCAAAGCACTATTAAAGAGTTAATTGAATATATTGAGATCGATCGCCATGATGTTCAACTATGGCCTTACTGTGAGACAGCCAAGACCACGCGCGAAAAACTAATCTCTGATGTTATGCTACCCGCCAATCATACAGGGCAGTGGCGAGCCCTGATCAACGAGCAAAATAAAGAAAAAAGTTATATTGAGAATATCTACCGCTTTGATTGTGAAAATACACAAGAAGAAGCGAGCCTGATTGCCATAGCTCTGCGTGAAACCCTCAAGGGAACAGGAAAAACAGCAGCGCTTATCACTCCTGACAGACAGCTTGCTAAACGTGTAACGGCTATTTGCCAAAAATGGGATATTGATATTGATGATTCTGCTGGCATTCCTTTATCAGAAACTCCAATCGGATCGTTTATCCGTCTATCAGCGGAATGCTGCCTTGATAATTTATCACCAGCCTCTTTGCTTTGTTTTTTAAAGCATAGCCTTTCTTCGAACGCACAATTTGATAATTATAGAAAAACAGTGCGCTTGCTGGATAAAGATATTTTACGCGGCCTTAAGCCGATAGGAGGATTTATTGGTCTGCGTTTACGTCATCAAGAAATAGTTGATGATCTTTATAAAAAAGACCCCGACCCTATTGTGATAAAATTCATTCATTTTCTTGAAGATCAAATGGAAAAGTTTTTAACCTTAATACAAAAACCTGATTTGATGTTTGATGAGGTTTTACAAGAACATCTTATTTTATTAGAGAAATTTTGCGATCCTAAAATCTTATGGGGCGGCGATGATGGTGAGGCGGCGTCTATATTTTTATCATCACTTAAAGAGGATATTGCCCTTTTACCTCCAGTTACTGGTCATGATTATATTACAATATTAAATGACTTAATGAAGGGCGTAACCGTTCGCCCACGTTATGGTACGCACCCACGCCTTATGATTTTAGGGCAGCTAGAGGCACGCCTTCTTCATACAGACCGTGTTATTCTCTCTGGCCTCAATGAGGGAACATGGCCGTCTGATCAGGGTCATGACCCATGGATGTCCCGCCCTATGCGTGATGATTTTGGTTTGCCGAGCTCAGAAAAATCGATTGGTCTGTCTGCACATGATTTTGTACAAGGATTTTGTGCGCCTGAAGTTTTCCTAACACGCTCTAACCGAGATGAAGGAACACCGACAGTTCCTTCACGCTGGCTACAGCGACTTGATACTGTCGCGCATGCGATGAATTTAAAAATTCACACACAACATTCAACACAGTATGGGGCGTACTTAAACGCCGTTAACAGCGAGGCTGAAACGATTCCTGTTTTAAGACCATCACCTAGGCCACCGCTTAAAGCGCGCCCCAGCAAACTCTCTGTCACACGCATAGAAACATGGCTAAAAGATCCTTACGCCATTTATGCTTATAAAATTTTAAAACTTAATAAAATTGATCCATTAGAAAAACCATGGAGTGCGCTTGAAAAAGGAAACGTTCTTCATAAAATTCTTGAGCGTTTTACGCAAAAACATAAAACTAACCTTGGTTTTGATGATATTAAGAGTTTTATTTCTATTGCTGAAGAAGAATGCCTAAAGACTAATCAAGTTTTGCTCTGGCAGAGCTGGGCGCCAAGATTGCGTCGTATCGGGGAGTGGCTTATTAACCACGAGATAAACTGGCGAGATACGGCGCGACCCTATCAATTTGAAATAAAAGGAGGGCATGTTTTTAATTTTGAAACCCCGTTCACCCTTGAGGGACGTGCAGACCGTATTGATATCTCGCCACTTGGTCACTATGCAATTATTGATTATAAATCAGGCGGGCAATTTTCAATTACAGGCATGATCAATGGAAAAACGCCGCAACTCCCCCTAGAGGCCGTGATTTTAGAGCAAGGTGGGTTTAATCAATATGGGCTGAACGGCAGTGTTTTTAACTTAAGTTATTGGCAATTATCTGGCGGCGAGACTGCGGGAGATGTCACTACCCTTAAAGACCCAAAGAAATTACAAGAGGCTAAAGAAAATGCGTTGATAGGGTTAGAGAATTTAGTAAAAGCCTTTAATGATCAAAAAACACCCTATCTCAGCATACCGCGCACAGATAACCTGCCGCGCTTTAATGATTATGAGCATTTAGCACGTATTAAAGAATGGACAGCTCTCGGTGATAGTGAGGATGTAGCATAATGACCTCAGATAAACGCCTTACGCTCGCTTTAGATCACGATAGGGACATTGACCCAAATGTTTTACAATCGCGCGCCTCATCACCTGATGCCTCATCATGGGTAAGTGCGTCGGCAGGGTCTGGCAAAACTAAGGTACTGACTGAGCGTATGTTGCGCCTTCTATTGCCTGATAAAAATGGCGTCATTCGAACACAAGCAAATAAGATTTTGGCACTTACCTTTACTAAAGCAGGCGCGAGTGAGATGGCGGTTCGAATTCAAAATAAGCTGAGTGAGTGGGTTATTGCCGATGATGACGATTTGAAAAATGCTTTAGAGAAATTATTGTTGCGCCCCCCAAATCAAAAAGACTTAAATGCCGCAAGACGTTTATTCGCAGAAGTGACAGACACACCTGGCGGCCTTAAGATCATGACAATCAATTCCTTTTGTCAGTCTGTTCTTAGTCGCTTTCCTCTGGAGGCAGGTATTTCACCACAATTTGTCGCCTTGGAAGATGATGAATCATCACGGTATCTTAAAAGGGCATATCAAAATATGACGAAGCAGGTCTTATCAGATAAGTCCTCGCCTCTTGCCCAAGCAATTCACTCATTTTCTGAAATGATGAATGAAGATCAATTAGATAATATATTACAAACGCTCTGTAATGAGCGATATCAAATAGAACAGTTATTTAACAAATACTTTGATGCAGACGGCATTCATACGAATTTATGCACATCCCTTGGTATTGACCCAATGCTGAGTATTGATCAGGCTTTTTTTGATTTTTGTGCGCTTACTACAGAGCAGGAAAGCTTGCTTTATCAAGCTTGCAAAGCCCTTGCCAACGGCACAGAAAAATCCGATCAACCTATGGGGATTGCGCTACAATCATGGCTCGAAAATGATATTAAAGCGCGTATAAAAAACTATCCCGCCTATCGCCTCCTCTTTTTTACTACGCAAGATAAAATACGATCTAAACTTTGTACAGCAGGCGTTACAAAACTTGATCCTGATGTTCCTGACATCCTTTTAGCGGAAGCAAATCTGATAGTTGATTTTGATGATAAACTTAAGTCTATTAAGTGCGCGGCGGCTACACGTGATTTATTTATTATTGCCCAGCATTTACTAGATGAATACCAACTTATAAAAGAAAAGAATAATGCTCTAGATTTTGACGATCAGATCTTAAAGACACTAAAGCTTTTAAAAGGACAATCCATGAATATGGCACAGGAAGATGTTGCCCCATGGGTGCGTTTCAAGCTTGACCAAGGCATTGACCATATTCTTGTTGATGAAGCGCAAGACACAAATCCAGAGCAATGGGAAATTATCCAGCTTTTAACATATGATTTTTTTGATGGTGAGAATGCTGCGGATAATGACCGTACTATTTTTGTTGTTGGCGATGAAAAGCAATCAATTTTTAGTTTCCGCAGGGCCTCTCCCGAAAAATTTAATATTTTGCGGCGTTGGTTTCAGGAAAAAATAAATCATGCCAAAAAAATATTTGACCCTGTTGATATCAATATTTCATTTCGCAGTGTTTCGTGTGTTCTTGATTTAGTCGATAAGGTTTTTCAAAATGACGCGATGAGAAATGGTCTCGGCGAAAACATTTTGCCACATAAGGCCTTTAGGACAGGGCAGCCAGGCCTTGTCGAGCTTTGGCCTTTATTTAAAACCGAGGAAAAAGAGCCTATCCACCCTTGGGATCCTCCAATAACAGTACAAGATACCCAATCAGGCGCCGTGATGCACGCCAATCATATTGCTCAAACGATCAAGGGGTGGCTTGACGCCAAAGAGCCGCTAGAGTCGCATGATAGACCTATTGAAGCTGGCGATATTATGATTTTGGTTCGGGCCCGTAATGCCTTTGTTGGTCAGCTTGTAAAAGCACTTAAAACAAATTGCATCCCCGTTAGCGGGGTTGATCGTATGACGATCAATGATGAACTCAGCGTTCAAGACTTATTAAGCGCCGCGCAATTCGCCCTTCTCCCTGATGATGATTTAAACCTTGCCTGTCTTTTAAAGTCGCCTTTCATAGGGTGGGATGATGACATACTTTTTGATTATGCGTATGAACGCCAATCAACTCTGTGGCAATCCCTACGTGATAAATGTCATGACAAACCACTCTTAGAATGGCTTAATAACTTAATAGCCCAGAGCGGACAAAAATCACCTTATTCTTTCTTCAACACAATTTTACAACGCGCATGCCCGCTTAAAAATAAAAGTGGACTTAAGGCGTTGCAGTATCGACTTGGGCAGGAATGTCTTGATCCAGTTAATGAGTTTTTAAACCTAGCGCTTCATTATGAGCTTGATAATGCACCAAGCCTCCAAGGTTTTGTGCATAGCCAGCAAAGCGATAAAACAGTCATCAAGCGTGAAATGGAAGAAGCTGGAAAGGCTGTTCGGATTATGACTGTACATGGCGCCAAAGGCTTACAAGCACCTATTGTTATTTTACCGGACACCATACGTGTTAGCTCTTCTATTATTACAGATAAAATTATTTGGCCAGATCGTTCAAAATATGATTTACCATTTTTTATACCGCGCATAAATGATGCCCCTAGTTATTGCTTAAAGGCGATTGAGACAGTTAAACTGCGAGCAGAGGAAGAATATAAACGTCTTCTTTATGTTGCCTTAACACGGGCAGAAAGCCGGCTTTACATTGGTGGCCATGTCGGATCGAAAAAACCTTTGGATGACAGTTGGTATCATTACATAGAAAATGCCTTTAATGAGATGGACGGTATCGAAGAAATTTATATTAATGATATTGAACAGCCAATAAGACGTTTTACAACAGAAAATACGGCGCTCAATGCTGATAAAAAATCCAAACAAAATAATTTTATAGATAAAAGTGATTATGATATTCCATCATGGCTTTTTGAATCTATACCGCAAGAACCAGCGCCGCCGCGCCCTCTTGTTCCTTCGCGCCCGTCCGTCCCCGAAGTCACTGTATTATCGCCATTAGGGAGCCAGGACAATCAGCGCTTTATACGTGGTAATGTGACGCATAGGTTATTACAGCTTTTACCTGACATCGATCCCGAAATGTGGGAACAAAGAGCATTAGATTATGTTGCAAAAGCCAGTCATCAATTTACTCAAGAGGTTCAGCGCAGTATCATTCAAGAAACCCTTACTATTTTACATCATCCAGAATTTTCACCCATATTTGGAATTGGATCAATGGCAGAGGTATCTGTGACGGGTATGCTTGATGATAAAATCCTTATTTCTGGGCAAATTGATCGCCTTCTTGTGACCGATACAACTATTATGATTATTGATTACAAAACAAATAGGCCGCCGCCAAAAGACCCAAAAGATGTTCCTGTCCTGTATTATAATCAGCTTAAAGCATACGCAAAGGCCCTGCTCAAGATATATCCTGATAAAGAGGTTAAAACAGCGTTGTTATGGACGGATGGGCCACATCTAATGCCACTTGATGTTTTGTAAACCGCATATACAAGGGTTTTGTTTGACTGCTCCTTAAAATCATTTAATCTGATGTAACAATTTTAATCATTGAGACGAATAAAATTGTAATAGTAACATGCGATATAAGGATAAAGATGATGACGAGCGTGCAAGTTTCTGATGCTAATTTCGAAAAAGAAGTTTTAGGCGCTGATGGGCCTGTAATGGTTGATTTTTGGGCAGAATGGTGTGGTCCTTGCAAGGCATTATCGCCAATTGTTGACGAAGTCGCCATAGAAATGAGTGATAAGATGAAGGTTGTTAAGGTGAATATTGACGAAAGCCCTCTCGCGCCAACCAAATATGGTGTACGCGGTATTCCAACACTTATTATCTTTAAAGATGGACAGCCCATTGAGACAAAAGTGGGCGGCATGTCAAAATCTAACCTGAGCGCCTGGCTGAACAGCGTTATTTAAAGACAAAAAACAGACTTATAAAAAACCGCTCTCTAGGGGCGGTTTTTTGTGCTTATCTATCGGTTCATGCTTATGAGAACATCTCGTGCGCGCCATAAGTAATAGACACTTTGCGCGATATAAGGTGAGAATGGGCCTCCTGCAAACCAAAGTTTACTGAATGGCTCAAACAATTTATAACGCTCGTCTCCCTCTGCTATTGCACTTGAAACCACATCACCGCCAACAGATGTCGGCACAAGGCCATGCCCACCGAAACACGTGTTGTACCAATACCCTGGTTTAAGTTGTCCAATTTGGGGCATTTTATGGGGCGCATAGCATAGCTCTCCACCCCATGCGTATTCGGGCTCAACATGCCCTTTTAATTGCGGATACACTTTTAACAGATCGCGCGTCATGATTTGCGCTAAGTTTTCGGGAACACCTGTTACGCTCACACGACCGCCCCATAAGATACGGTTATCAGGTAAGCGGCGATAGTAATCCTGTGCGTAACGGTTATCAAAAATAGCATAATCCGTGTTAATTGCTGCATCAAGGCGCTCTTTATCAATAGGTTTTGTCACCATGACATAGGTATAAACAGGAAAAGACGCATACTTTAGTTTCTTGTTCAAATCATCAACATAGATAGAACAACAGAGAACAACTTGATTGCATTTTATCTGGCCTTGCGGCGTATGCACGATGTAGCCACCATCGGAGCGATCAGTAATTTTGATTGCTTTTGTGCTTTCAAAGATTTGTCCTTTGTAGCTTTCAATTGCGTTGGCAAGGCCATGGATATAATTTAAAGGATGGAACTGATAATCTTCAGGGGAATAAAATCCATCGTAATAACGCTCTGTCTTACAAAGATCTCTAATCTTTTCTGTAGACCAAAACTCAAGCGGCGCATTAAGATCATTACGCATGAACTTGATATAATCTTTTACGCTTTGAGGGTGATTATTCCATGACACACCAAGAACACCCTGAACAACAGGGCCACAATCAATATCATATTGATC
Organism: Alphaproteobacteria bacterium; assembly: GCA_009995595.1. Taxonomy (GTDB): domain Bacteria; phylum Pseudomonadota; class Alphaproteobacteria; order Micavibrionales; family Micavibrionaceae. The sequence continues at coordinate 230,453 of JAACPE010000002.1, read as the reverse complement.
AATACGTTTTTTGATAAGGCTACGTCCATGTGTGGCGAGCTTATGTAATTGTTTGGTGTGTTCAAGGCCAACTTTTTTAACGAGCTGGCTATATCCAGCCGCATAACCTTTTGCGACGAAACCACCATTACGGCCAGATGCGCCCCACCCAATACGATTGGCTTCAATAAGAGTAGTGTTTTTACCTTTTTCGACAAGACCCAGAGCCGTTGATAAACCTGCAAGACCACCGCCAATAACGCAGATGTCCGTCTCAATATCAGCAACTAAAGGCTTTCGAGCCACATTCGTATGAAGTGTGTCGCGATAATAGGTTTTAAGATAGTGTTGAGCTTGCTCCAAATCAGACATTATTAATCATGCCTTATCTGTCTGCGCCTCGCTAGTTTCTTGTGACGCTTTCTTTTCTTCCACATCAGAGTCTGCCCTTGCTTCTTTGGCAGCGTCTTTTGCGGCTTTTATTTCCGCGCGTTTCACCGCTTTTTCAGCAAGGCGTGCTTCTTTTTCTGCAGCCTCTGCTAGCGTTGTATCTGGTGCCAAAATCATCATCATTTGGCGCCCTTCCATCTTCGGATACATTTCCACCTTTGAAAGTGGAGCAAGATCATGTTTAAAACGATTTAAAAGAGCAGAAGCCAGATCTTTATGAGCCATTTCACGACCACGAAAACGTAACGTTACCTTGACTTTGTTTTCGGCTTTTAAGAATTTTTGTGCATTTTTTAACTTCACGCCATAATCGTGATCTTCGATCGTTGGACGCATTTTGATTTCTTTAACCTCAACTGTCTTTTGCTTTTTACGCGCTTCTGAGGCTTTTTTCTGTTGCTCGTATTTGTATTTACCAAAATCTAGGATTTTACAAACAGGCGGTTTGGCATTTGGAGAAACCTCGACAAGATCAAGTCCACTTTCTTCAGCAATCGCAACGGCTTTTTTGACGCTCATGACGCCAAGCATTTCACCATCTGCGCCGACAACGCGTATTTCTTCTGCAGTGATATTAAGATTAATACGGGGCCCTGTTTCTTTGCGAACGGGACGAAAAGGTGGTTTAGTGATGGTTATAACTCCTTAATTGTTAAAATAAATAGTATTATATAATCCATTTATGAATAACGCATTAATACCCACAAACCCCTTAAATTGCAAGGGATTTTGGTAAAAGCGCACAAACCTATGAGCCGTTTAAACGCCATATTTCAAAGGTTAAAAACGTCGCAAACCCTGTCCATATTAAGGGTGACACCATGAGAATGGATGACCAACGATGTTTTTTATAGGTTTTAATGATAAACCAAATATTGATCAAATTGACAGCCACAATCCACCCAAAAGCAAGAGTTATATTTTGTGCTTCAAAGAAAACGAAGCTCCACGACCAGTTCATAATCGTGTAGAGGATAAAAATCGTCTTTATGCCTTTATCGCACTTATCCTGCCATATCAAATGACCCGCTGTGGCAACCATTCCATAGATAATAGTCCAAACAATTGGAAAGACATAATTGGGCGGATTAAAGGTGGATTTAATGAGATCTTTATACCAGTCATCAATATTACTTTGCGTCACCTGACCAATCGTTGATGAAACAAAAAGGTAAAGGATAAGCCAAAACAGCCAGACAAAATACTTGGACATTAATAAGGAGCCTTTGCTTCTAAAGCCAGATCAGCGATTGCCTGATCGAGAGCGACTATATTTTGGTCTTTTGACCCCAAACGGCGAATGGCCACTGTTTGATTTTCTTCTTCACGCCCCCCTACAACAAACATAGCAGGGACTTTTGCATTTGAATGCTCCCGCACTTTTGCGTTTAGGTTTTCATCACGAATATCAAGCTCGGCACGTATATTATGCGCTTTTAACTGGTCATATACCTTTTGAGCATAGCCGTTACTTTCGGGCTTAATACTTGTCACAACAACCTGAGTCGGAAGCAGCCATAAAGGAAGACGCCCTGCATAATTTTCAATCATAATGCCTATAAAGCGCTCTAGCGTGCCTAAAACAGCACGGTGAAGCATAACAGGGCGGTGACGACTGCCATCTTTACCCACGTAACTGGCATCGAGGCGCTCTGGGAGAACAAAGTCCAGTTGAAGTGTCCCGCACTGCCAACTACGGCCAATCGCATCACGGATATGATATTCAACTTTAGGGCCGTAAAAGGCACCTTCCCCCTCTTCTTCTTCAAATTCCAGACCTGCTTTTCTAAGCGCATCTCGCAAACCATTTTCAGCCTTGTCCCAGACCGCATCGCTTCCTGCACGCATTTCAGGACGCAAAGCAAGCACAACGCGCACATCGTTAAAGCCTAAATCCTGATAGACATTTTTGACCAGAGCGCAAAAATCAATCGACTCTTGGGTGATTTGATCTTCTGTGCAAAAGATATGGGCATCATCTTGTGTCATTTGGCGTACACGCATGAGGCCATGAAGCGCGCCATGCGCCTCGTTACGGTGACAGCATCCAAACTCAGCCATACGCAGCGGTAGATCACGATATGATTTCAAACCTTGGTTAAAAATCTGTACATGGGCTGGGCAGTTCATGGGTTTCAGTGCCATGAAACGTGTTGGCTCTTCTTTAAAAACTTTCCCGCCTTCTTCTGTATTTGGCACCACATCAGGCACAACAAACATATTTTCGCGGTACTTACCCCAGTGCCCAGAAGCTTCCCAGAGTTTATTATCAATCAGTTGTGGTGTTTTGACTTCTTTATATCCGACATCATTTAAACGGCGGCGAATATAAGCCTCAAGCTGATTATAGATATGAAAGCCTTTTGGATGCCAAAAAACGGATCCTTGTGCCTCTTCTTGAATGTGAAACAAGTCCATTTCTTTACCAAGTTTGCGGTGATCGCGTGCTTCCGCTTCTTCGATTTGCGTCAAATGCGCCTGCAATTCTTTATCATTACGCCACGCCGTACCATATATACGTTGAAGCATGGCGTTATTCGAATCTCCACGCCAATAGGCGCCAGCAACCTTCATTAATTTAAATGCTGTTCCAACATGCTTTGTGGTCGGCATGTGCGGGCCGCGACATAAATCAAGCCAACCGTCTGGACCTTCACCTTGACGATATATTTTAATATCTTCTGTTTCAGGTAAATCAGAAATAAGCTCTGCTTTATAGTTCTCTCCCTTTCCTTTGAAATACGCTATCGCCTCATTACGAGGCCAAACCTCACGGACGAAGGCAGAATTGCGCTCCACAATTTTACGCATTTGCCTTTCAATCGCCTCAAAATCATCTGTGCTGAAAGGCTCATCACGGGCAAAATCATAATAAAATCCATTTTCAATTGATGGGCCTATAGTCACTTGTGTGCCAGGAAATAAGGTCTGCACTGCTTCTGCCATTATATGCGCCGCATCGTGACGTATCATTTCAAGTGCCTGATCATCCTCACGTTTTACAAGGCTGATAGTGGAGTCTTTATCAATCGGTAAAGATAGATCTGATAGCGCGCCATCAATCGCGATGGCGATAACGGATTTAGCGAGTGATTTTGAAATACTCTCGGCAATTTCCATACCCGTTATACCGGCATCATAAGTACGTGTTGCGCCATCAGGGAGGGTAATTGTAACCATATTTTTTAAAACTTCTTGTGTTTGCATAAGCAAATTTTTAACGCTATTTCAGCTTTAAGTCTAGGAAATACTATAATGAAGCGGCGAATTGGCTTATCGCTCGTTCATTGCCTCGCCAAGGGTTTTATTGAAAGGTTTAAGCAGATATTCCATGACCGTCTTTTTGCCCGTTAGAATATCAACTGAAGTAACCATACCTGGAATAATTGGAAGCTCTTCACCATTACGGATAAGTGATGTTTCATTTGTCTCGACGTGAAGAACATAAAAGCTCTCACCCTCTTCATTTGTAATCGCATCGGCAGAGATATAGACAACTTTACCAGCCAATCCGCCGTAAATAGAAAAGTCATACGCTGTTATTTTGACCATCGCATCATCACCAGAGGCAACAAAAGCAATATCTTTAGGATTAATGCGCGCCTCAACGAGAAGTTTATCGTCTTTGGGTACAATTTCGATAAATTCCTGCCCAGGTTGCACAACGCCCCCAACAGTAAACACTTTCAGATCTTTAATATAACCGTTTACAGGTGATTTGATCTCTGTACGTGTTTGACGATCTTGAAGTCCTGCAAGCCCTTTTTTAATGGCATTCATTTCAATAAGTTTGGCTGAAAGCTCTGTTTGAGATTGGGCACGCGCTGTTGATTTAACCTCATTAATACGCCCATTTGCTTCTGCAATAGCCGAGCGCGCACGAGGGATAGCAGAAGTTACGCCATTCAGTTCAGTCTGTTTTTCTTTAATTTGGCGGTCTAGTTGCAAAAGCTCCATCTTGGGCGCTGCGCCTCTTGCCACCAACGGCTCAACCATTTGCTTTTCTTCTTGGATCAGGCGTAATTGCCCCTGTACGTCACTAGCGCGCACCTGAAGCTCATTCAACTCCTGTGAACGCTGACTCTTTTGCTGCTCCATAATAACGATCTGATTGTTAATACTGTCTTGGTTGGCACGAAATGCGTTCATCTCCTCCGTTACGCTAGAGGGTGATTTTTCCATCACCTCTTGCGGAAATTGTGGGACGTTACCTTCGACTTCAGCTTGCAAACGTGTAATTGCGGCCAATAATCCCAAATAACGCGATTCGTTTGAGCCTAAATCAGAAGACGCGGCAACATCACTCATACGGACAAGCACATCACCCGCTTTAACTTCTTTACCACGCTCTATGAAGAATTCTTGTATGATACCGCCCTCAAGGCTTGATATTTTCTGGATTTCAGACGATGGAATGATCGTCCCATCACCACGTACAACTTCATCAAGCTGCGCAAAACTTGCCCAAACGATAAATGCAACCCAAAATACAATAATAAGGATCAAGGCTAGATGCGTTCTAAGGGGTAAATCTTCATCAGCTTGAAAGAAACGTCCCGCTTGAGCTTCTATACGATCTGTATGCTCCTTAAGCCATTTTCCTTTTTCATGATTTTCAAGCTCTGTGGGTGACATTTGCGCTTCCATTTGCTCTCGCATCGCGCGCGCCAAGTTGGGATCATTGCCACTAATTTCTTGTAATGGTTTTCTCTTTTTCTTAAATAAGGCCATAATTACACATCCGTATTTTCTGCTGAAGAGCCATATTGGCGGCCCTGTAAATTACGAATAACTTCGTCTTTTGGTCCAAAGGCAACAAGACGTCCACGATCAAGAAGGATAAGTTTATCCACTAATGTTAACATTGATCCCTTGTGTGTAATAAGGAGCGTTGTACGTCCCTCAATCAGTTTATGAAGGCGTTTACGTAAACGGTTCTCAGAAGCTGGATCCATTGCCGCTGTTGGCTCATCTAAAATAAGAACTGGTGGATCGTATAAAAGTGCCCGGGCGATCGCAACGGCTTGGCGCTGCCCTCCAGATAAAGCCTCTCCACGTTCACCAACTTTTGTGTCAAGACCCGCTTGAGAGTCTTTCAAAAACTCCATCACGCCTGCGAGCTCGGCAGCGCGTAAGACAGACCGGTCTGGAGCCATTTCATGGCCCATCGTCATATTTTCACGCACTGTACCATAAAATAATTGCGGGCTTTGCTGCACAGCGCCAACATTACGGCGCAAGTCACCAGGGTCAATTTGGCGTACGTCTGTACCATCAATCTGTACGCTACCGCTTGTCGGCTGATAAAGATTAATCAAGAGACGCTCAATGGTGGTTTTGCCAGATCCAACGGCGCCAATAATACCGACATGCTCCCCTGGATTAAGAGAAAAGCTAAGATTATTCACAGCAGGCACAGTTTGTTCAGGGTAATGAAAAATTACATCACGAAATTCTACTTTGCCTTTAATAGACGGCATTGAGATAAAGTGTTTATCAGCAGGGCGCTCAACAGGCTTTTTCATCATTTCATTTAATTGATGAAGAGACTCTGACGATTGATGCATACGGGTCAAAAGCCCAGCAATCTGGGCAAGCGGCCCCATTGCACGACCACTTAAAATCACACAAGCAATTAAAGCGCCCATTGATACTTGACCTTCTTTTATCAAAAAGACACCGACCACAACCACAAACACACTGACTAGCTGTTGCACAAATACAGCGAAATTAAGGGCAAAGGCGTTTACACGGCGTGATTTAACGGCTGTGCGCGACGCTCTATCTGTTAATTCTTCCCATTTGCGCTGCGTATGGCCCTCAGCGGCTTGCACTTTGATCGTTTCTAGGCCTGAAATTGTTTCAAATAAAAGAGCATTTTTGAGAGCACTTTCCATCATAGATTCTTTAATAATTTTACGTAAAGGTCCCTGCAATGCAAAACCCACAATAAGAACGATGGGGACTGCGGCGAGTGGAACAAATGCAATGGGACCGCCAATCAAAGCGATAATCGCTATAAAGAAAAATATAAATGGGAAATCAATCAAAGCGACCATTGTTGCAGAGGTAAAGAAGTCTCGTAGAGATTCAAATTCCCGCATATGGCTAGCCATAACACCTGCACTACCTGGGCGCGATGTCATTTTCATACCAAGCATTTGCTCGAATAAACGTGCTGAAATTTTCACATCAGCTTTTTGTCCCGCATGGTCTAGAAGATATGCGCGCATATTTTTTAAGATAAAATCAAACACGTACACAATCAAAACGCCAATAGCGAGTACCCATAAAGTCGGGATAGCATTATTAGGCACAACGCGGTCATAGACGTTCATTACAAATAAAGAACTTCCAAGCGCAAAAAGATTGATCATAATAGCAGCGGCAATCACCTCAGCATAAATTCCTTTATGCTCTTTTAACGCAGACCAGAACCAGTCACGCGCCGTATCAATAAGCGCAGGGCCTGCACGATCATCAACGCGCGCGATTGGACGTACATAAAACGCATAATTTGTATAAATTTTTTGTAGGTCTTTTAATAAAATTTCCTGTTTTTCATTTTCTGTTTCAGGAAACTGAACGATAAATAAGGTATCTGGGTGGACACTTTCAATCTGTTTTCTGCTGTTTTTCTTATGCTTTATAGAAACAGGAGATTTAACGCCCCAAAGAATACAAGACTGGTTATTTTCAAGCACTAATATACACGGTAAATTTGCAGCAATTGCAAGAGCGTCTAAAGTACGGTCAACCATGATGGCATTCATGTTGGCACGCGATGCAGCGCGCTCAAAAAGAACAGGAGTAATCCCATCTTTTGCTATGGGCAAACCTGCTGTAAGGGCATTGACGCTCGTACGGCGACCATAATAACCCGCCATAAGAACTAAGCAATTTACAAGAGGATCATGAATTGCAATTCTATCTGCTTCCAAAGGCCACGCATCAGGGGTCTTTTCGTGTTCTTTAAGACCTTCAGCGTAATCTGTTTTGCCATACTCAGGACTTTGATCCTGCGATTGTTGTATCGAAGGGTCATTTTCCTTGCCTTGCGCATGCTCGCGAAAGACAGTCTTCTTGGGTGGCGGCGGATTATCCTGCGTCACGCGTCATTCCTATACTGTTAAGAAGAGAATGCGTCTAGCGATCGATATTTTTATTCGGAACGTCGATTTCTGCAATCTCTCTGGGGTAAGCAACACTTAGTGTTGGAAGAAGCTCACCTTTAAAAGCCAACAGACTGTAAACAGCAAACATTTCCAAAAACTCAGAGTTAATTTTGTTCGAGCGTGACACGAAAAGCTCGTTTTGAGAGTCCAAAACATCAAGCAATGTACGACGGTCTAAAGAGAATTGATCTTTATAAGCACGAACAACTTCTTGGTTAGCTGCAGCCTGATTTGCAAACTCACGCGCTTGCTCACCTGCAGAAACCATTTGCGCCCATGTTTGGCGAACCTGATCTTCGATAGCGCGCGCTGTGTCATTCCGGCGCTCTTTTGATTCTTGATGACGGTGTGTGAATTCACGAATACGGGCCATATCGCCGCCACCGCGGTATAAATTCCAGTTGGCAACCACAAGAGCGGAGGCTCCACGATCTACACCCTCTACTCCTCCTAAGTTTTCACCTTGGCGCGCATTTAACTGCAAATCTATTTGTGGGTAGAGTGTAGAACTCGTACCCTCATATTCTGCATAGGCCACATTAATATCGGAATTAAAGATATCTAATGTTGGGCTTTGTGTAAGAGCTGTTTTAACTTCCTCTTCAACATTCGCTGTTAGACCATTAACTGGGACAGCAGGAAGAACAAGGTCTTTCGCATCATCACCAACTTCGCGGCGGAAGTTAGACTCAGCGATACGAAGCTGTTGACGTACGGTAGATTCTTGAGCGCGAGCAGAGGCTAAACGTGCCTTAATTTGCTCCAGATCAGCTTGCGTTGAACGGCCACCATCAACGCCTTCTTGGATCAAATCCATAATGGCTAAGTGCTCTGCAACGTTTTCACGTGTAATGCCGAGAAGTTCACGCTGACGGACAACCTCGAGAAAAGCTTCAACAATAGAAAGACCAACAAGTTCAGATGTTTCTCTCACGCGGTGTGCAGATGATTGAACACGGTGTTTCTGGCGCTCGTTTTCATACTTTGTTTCAAAACCATCAAAAAGCATTTGTGTCAGTGTTAAGCCCGCCTCGTAACGATATAACGTCTCATCATTGTCACCAATACCTGATCTTGTCACTGTATCTTCTGTATACTCATACCCTGTGTCACCAGAGAAATCGATCGAAGGCAAGTAAAGAGCCTTTGCTTGATTTAGCTCTTCGTCAGTTGCGCGGCGTGACGCAGCAACAACGCCATATTCAGGATTTGTCATCACGCCAATCGAAACCGCTTCAGATAAGCCCATTTGCATTGGTGCTTGTTGCGCAGATACTGAGCTAGAAAACCCAATAATTGCAAGCATAGAAGCTGATAGTAAGATGCGTTTTGTGAAATTATTTGTCATGGTCTGACCCCTATTTTGTAGAAATAAATCGTACAACGTTAAAAATTACCTAGTAGTTATGTCCTTTTTTCGCCACAAGCGCAAGTTATTTCATTTTTTTTCAATAGCTTGGGGTATAAAACTAGCTTTAAGTTATTAAAAAAGGCGCCTTTTGGCGCCTTTTTATGTAATTACTTAATAACTACTGGTTAACAATATTGTCAACATTAATAAGCTCGACGCTCGTGCTGCTCACTGGTGCTTCTGCCAATGAAATTTCAGAAACTTGGCCTATTGTATGGTCACCATTATCAACAACGCCTTTATCTGCAGACTCTGTAGTATAAACGAAGTCGTTAATGGCCTCAGTAACATCATCTTGGCCTTCAACCAGAAGAGATATGTCAAGATTTCCAGCCTCATGAGCGTTGAAGTTGACCAATGTCTCGGCGCTTTCTGCAATCGCATCAAACAAGAAGGCATCTTGCGCTGCGGCGCTGCTATCATATTGAAACCATGCATCATAAGCATTCAATGACGATCCATCTTCGAGTGTTACAGTCGAAACAGCTGTCACATTGTTACCAGCAATCACTTCTTGGATTTCCTGAACACTGAGTGAAATTGACTGTATGCCAAGTTGATCCATTGTCAAAAGCTCATCCGCTTGTGAGAAGGCATCGCCATTTAGATCTTGCCACACTTTTAGTGAAGACCAGATTTCATCGTTGGCATCGATAACACCGTCATTATTGGTGTCTTCATCAGACAACATCGCAAAACCTCCTTGACGGTCATTACCAAACATTTCTGAGTGGTCGCCAATGATTCCGTCACCATTTTCATCATGGACAAGGATACCATCATCGGCACTAACCCATGCTGTTCTATCTGCAATACCATCTTCATCAATGTCGAACATCACGCCATTCTCTTTAGAGATAAGCTCTATGCCGTCACCATCAAGGTCAATAACGAGAGGACAACCGTCACCACCGCCGTCACCGCCGCCATCACCACCTGTAAATATTCTATCAAGTGTAATGATCAGTTGTGCAGATGACTTATCGCCATCTTTATCTTGCATGGTATAGTTGAAAACATCAGTGCCTGCATTATTATTTGTGCGTGTGTACGTATACGATCCATCACTCGCTAAAACAAGTCTACCAAAGCTTCCGTTATAAGTGCCCCAATTTGTAACAACTTTACCACCATCTGTTCCCGCACTATCATTCGTCAAAACATTGCCTGTTTCGCGCGTTTCAGATGAATTTAAATGATCAGTATCGTTTACAGCTTTTGGACCATCATCAAGAACATTGATTGTCAATGTTCCATTTGCACTATCGCCATCAGAATCCGTCGCTGTTACGCCAAAACGTAAGGCAATACTATCATTTGGATCATTTGCGTTTGGATGATCAAGGTTATCATACAACTTAAATGTATAAGTACCATTTGCATTAATAGTCGTCGTGAAAATCGTCGTCGTACCGGCCTTACCAGTAAAGGTGTTGCCTGATAATGTTACAACAACGGGGATTCCCATATGCGTCAATGTTGTATCAGAAGAGCTAAAGCTATTACGTGCTGTTACTGCCCCTGCTGCATCTCCGTTGTAATTCACTGAGATTGTACCCGTTTCAGTAATAACACCGCCCGTAAGGTTAGTTTCATCGACTGTATCAACACCAGAAATACCTGTTGGCGTTCCATCTTTAGCAACGTTAACAGTCAGTGTGGCTGCTGAACGATCACCATCTGAGTCTTGCATCGTGTAGTTGAACGTATCAACGCCGCCAGCATTACCAGATCTTGTGTAGGTATAAGAACCATCTGCACGTAGAACAAGTGTTCCGTATGTACCAGTAAATGTACCAGCAGTTACAACAGAGACACCAGGGCCATCATCTTCACCTTTGTCATCATTCGTCAGAACATTACCTGTTCTTGATGTTTGGCTATTGCTTATAGATAGCGTGTCATTGTTGGCTTTTGGACCATCATCTGCCACACGGATCGTGACTGTACCATCTGCACTGTCACCATCTGCATCGGTTGCTTTCACACCAAAGCGAAGATCAATCGTGTCATTCGCATTATTGGCAACAGGATGATCAATATTATCAAACTGTTTGTATGAATACGTGCCGTCCGCATTGACTGTCATTGTGAAGATCGTCTTAGTTCCAGCCTTACCCGTGAAGGTATTACCAGCCAATGTCACAACAATCGCTGTGCCATTATGCGTTAATGTTGCATCAGAAGAGCTAAAGCTATTACGGGCTGTTACTGTTCCTGGACCATCACCATTGTAATTCACAGAAACCGTGCCTGTTTCAGTCAATGTACCACCATTGAGGTTCGTCTCATCAACTGCATCAAAGCCCGTTACATCCGTTGGTTTTGCATCTGGAATGATAGTCGCAACAGTAATGGTAAGCTCAGCAGGAGAACGATCCCCATCAGAGTCACACATGACATAGTTGAACTTGTCTGTTCCGCCTTGGTTACCATTACGTGTATACGTGTAAGATCCATCAGCACGCAGAACAAGTGTTCCATATGTTCCATTGAAAGTACCGGGCGTTGCAACAACAACTCCTGGGCCGTCATCCGCACCAATATCATCATTGGTTAAAACATTACCGTTACGCGATGTTTGTGTGTCACTTAAAGACAACGTGTCATCTTTAGCAATTGGACCATCGTCTTTCACTTTAATAACAACAGTACCTGTACCAGTATCACCGTCAGCGTCCGTCGCTTTCACACCAAAGTTAAGGTTGATCACATCATCTGGATTAGAGCCATCAGCATGATCAAGGTTTTCCAATTGGTTGTATGTATATGTACCATCGGCGCGAATAGTCATTGTGAAGACTGTCACTGTTCCCGCTTTACCTGTGTAAACACCATTATTGTAAGACACTGTCACCGCTGTACCATTATGCGTCAATGTGCCGCTAGTGCGTGAACCAGAAGATGAGAAAGCACCTGTTCCATCCGTTGTTCCTGGACCATCACCTTGGTAGTTAACACTAATTGTACCAGTTTCAGAGATATTCAAACCTGTTTCATCAACAATAGAATGGCCACTAATATCAATTGGATTCTTATCATCTGGCGTTACCTTGATAGATAGGTTAGCCGTTGATGTGTCACCATCAAAATCTTTCAGTGTGTAAGTGAATACATCTGTTCCATTTGGATTATTACTGTTGGCTTTATAGCTATATGAGCCATTCGCAGCAATTTTCAATACGCCATATTGACCTGTAATTGTCGCAACACCAGTTGTCGGAACGGTTGTTGTTTGACCGTTGAACACGACTTTAGTGATTGAACCATCATCATCGGCGCGTATTTGATCATTGGCAATAACATTACCAGTAATTGTTCCACTCTCAGAGGCTGATCCAGAGTCATTATTGGCTTGTGGGCCGCTATCATGGACATCAATACCGATAACAGCCGTTGCTGTATCACCATCTTTATCTGTGATTTGAACCTCAAACTTAAGCCAAATCACATCATCTGGGTTACTTGCATTCGGGTGATCAATTTGATCAAGCTGCTTATATGTGTAGCGGCCATTATCTTGCACATCGAGTGTGAAGATAGTGCGTCCACCAGCAACACCAACATAACCATTCGCTGTTGCTGTCACAGCAATCGACTGACCTTTTGATGTTAATGTCACATCTGGACCAGTTGTTTGGAACTTCGCTGTAAAGACACCTGTTGGATCAATCGAACCCGCACCATCTGCGCCATAATTATGGGCAATTGTATTGGTGAGTGTGATTGTTCCACCATTAGCCAAGTTATCCTCATCCACTGGTTTAAAGATCGTTGTAATTGATGGACCATCATCTTTAACGTTGATGCTAATTGTTGTTGTGGCTGTATCGCCATCAGCATCCTTAGCTGTCACACCAAAATTTAAACGAATAACATCATCAGGGTTAGTAACATTGCCATGATCAAGAGTGCCTAGAAGGTCAAACTTGTAATCACCATTGTCTTTAATCTCTAAAGTGAAGATCGTTTTGCCATCAGCAACGCCAGTATAAATGTTACCGGAAACAGTAACTGTCACAGGCTCACCGCAAGATGTTAGTTTGCCACCAGTTAATGAACCGGAAGCAGAGAATGTTCCGTTTGGATCAATAGATCCCGCGCCATCATTCCCAAAATTGACATCAACTTTACCAGAAACGCTTTGACCTGGAAGATTTGTTTCATCAACAGTCTTCACCCCAGGTTGAACAATAACGGGAACATCGTTTTGTGGGTCAACACAAATTGCCAAAATGGCTGTATCTGTATCACCATCAAAATCGCGAAGCGTGTAAGTAAACGCGTCAGTTCCTTCTGGATTATTATTATTTGCTGTGTAGGTATAAGAGCCATCTGCAGCAATTCTAAGTGTACCAAACTGACCATTAATTGTCGCAACACCTGTTGTTGGAACAGCAGTATTTTGACCATTAAAGTTCACATTTGTGATTCTGCCAGCTTCATCGGCGCCAACAACATCGTTAGTAATCACGTTACCCGTAATTGTTTCACCCTCTTTAGCATTATCATGATCATCATTTGCAACTGGGCCACTATCATGGACATCGATACCGATATAGGCAGTGTCTGTGTCACCATCTTTATCAGTGATTGTCACACCAAATTTCAGCCAAATCACATCGTCTGGGTTTGCTGCATCAGGATGGTCAATTTGATCAAACTGTTTGTAGGTATATTGACCTGTCGTTGAGTTCACAGTGATTGAGAAAACATCACGGCCACCCGCTTTACCAACGTAACCATTCGCTGTTTGCGTTACCACGATGGCTTGACCTTGTGATGTTAAAGTAACATCTGGGCCGCCTACTTGGAATTTAGCAACAAAATCACCATTTGATTTTATTGTACCCGCGCCATCATTCCCAAAATCATGGGGAACAGTGCTTGTGAGCGTAATTGTACCGCCATTGACCAAAACATCTTCGTCAACCTGCTGGAAGCGATCAGAAATTTCGGGCGCATCGTCTCTAACATTAATTGTCAAAGTTGTCGTGGCCGTATCACCGTCAGCATCTCTGGCTATGATACCAAAGTTTAGATTAATCACGTCATTTGGATTAGAGCCATCAGCATGATCAAGCGTACCAATCAGATCAAACTTATAAGCACCGTTATCTTTGATTTCTAATGTGAAGATTGTCTTACCATCAGCAACACCAGTATAGGTGTTACCTGAAACAGAAACTGTCACAGGCTCACCACATGATGTCAGTTTGCCGCCAGTTAAAGAGCCCGTCGCACTGAAAGCGCCGCTTGGGTCAATAGTGCCAGGTGCATCACCGCCAAAATTCACTTTGATGTCGCCTGTTTTGGTCACTGGGCCAAGATCAGATTCATCAACAGTCTGATTACCAGGCTTCGTCACAACAGGAATATCATTCACACGCTCTACATTGATACTCAACTTGGCAGTAGCCGTGTCTCCATCAAAATCACGGAGGGTATAAGTAAATACATCAATCCCATTTGGATTATTGCTATTTGCCTTATATGTGTAAGAGCCATCAGCAGAGATTTTCAACGTACCAAACTGACCAGAAATAGTTGCCTGACCTGTAGTAGGAACAGCAACGGTATTACCATTATAAGTCACGTTTGTAATTGTGCCGGCCTCGTCAGCGCCAACAACATCGTTCGCAATAACGTTACCATTAATTGTTTCACCTTCTTTGGCGTTACCGGTATCATTATTTGCAACTGGGCCACTATCGTGGACATCAATACCAATATAGGCTGTATCACTGTCACCATCTGCATCTGTTATTTTGACTTCGAATTTAAGCCAAATTACATCATCTGGATTTGAACCATCTGGATGATCAATTTGATCAAGTTGCGTATAAGTGTAACGACCTGTTTCAGGATTGATTGATAGAGAGAATATCTCACGACCATCTGAAGCTTTACCAATATAGCCGTTTCCAGCTTGTGTCACAGTAATTGCATCACCTTGTGATGTCAGTGTAACATCTGGGCCGCCCTCTTGGAATTTAGCAACAAATTTACCAGTTGGATCAATTGAGCCCGCTCCATCTTGACCAAAGTCATGAGGGACAGTCGCTGTTAATGTGATAGGGCCATTCGCTAAATCATCTTCGTCAACTGCAACAAATTTTTGATCGATACTTGGTACATCATCAGCAACATTAACTTTAATGAAAGCTGATGCTTTATCGCCATCATAATCCGTCACTGTGTAACCAAAGTTAAGATCAATAATGTCGTTGTCTTTGTTTCCATCAGCATGATCCAGCGACCCTGTTAATGTGAAGTCGTAATCGCCATTGTTACCAATAACCATTGTAAAGACTGTCTTGCCCGCAGCAGAGCCTGTGTAAGTTCCTGTTGCCGCGTTATAAGAAACAACAACTGGCTGACCATTTGAAGTCAGCACGCCGCCTGTCAGTGAACCACCAGCGTTAAACTGGTTATTTCCTGAAACAGACCCTGCTCCGTCATTACCAAAATCAGGGCGCACGTTTCCATCAATGCTTTGCGATCCATCACGGAACGCTGTTGTTTCATCAACACCATCTGCAACAACATTTTTTGCTTCTGGGGCATCATCACGAACGCTGATTGTTATTGTTGTTGCCGCTTTATCACCGTCTTTATCAATCGCTTCAACACCAAAACGAAGATCAATAACATCGTTTGGATTATTGCCATCTGCATGATCAAGAACACCTACTTGTGTGTAAGTATACGCACCGGTAGTCGGATTAATCGCCAAAGTGAATATTGTTTCACCGCCAGCAGCACCTTTATAAGTGTTTGTCGCATCATCGAAAGTAACGGTTACAGGTGTACCGTTTGACGTTAGGGCATTCCCCGCACGTGAACCACTTGATGTAAAGCTACCATTGCCCTCTATTGTACCAGGGCCATCACCTTTAAAGTCA
This sequence comes from Alphaproteobacteria bacterium, assembly GCA_009995595.1. Taxonomy (GTDB): domain Bacteria; phylum Pseudomonadota; class Alphaproteobacteria; order Micavibrionales; family Micavibrionaceae. Next base: position 214,533 of record JAACPE010000002.1, on the reverse strand, counting down.
GCAATAACTGTGCCTGTCTCAACCAATGGGCCAAGGTCTGTCTCGTCAACAACTTCATGGGCTGGCTTAACAAAAGGCTCATCGTTAATCATCGCTACGTTAAAGCCAAACTCAGCTGTATCACGATCACCGTCAAAATCTTCAAGCACATAAGTAAATATGTCTGTGCCTTCTGGATTATTATCATTTGCCTTGTATGTGTAAGAACCATTAGATGCGATAGTTAACTTACCGTAATTGCCGTTAATTGTTGCAACGCCAGTCGCAGGAACAGCAACGATATTACCGTTAAAGCTCACTTCAACAACATTTGTTGGGCGATCTTCTGAAAGCTCATCATTTGTTGTCACATTACCGCGAACTTCTTCGCTCTCTTTTAATGAAACGCGTTCATCGTCATAGGCAACAGGCGCGTCGTCATAGATAAGAATATTAATAACGCCTTCGGCTGAATCTCCATCCGCATCAGAGATTGTTACGCCAAAATCAAGTTTGATGATGTCATTTGGATCTGTGTTATCTGCATGATCAATATGATCAAATAACTGAAAGCTATATGTTCCATCATTATTGACCTGAAGCGTAAACACGGTTACCGCGCCCGCAACACCAGCGTAGGTATTGCCAGCAAAAGTCACATCCACTGGCACGCCGCCAGAAGTCAGTTGACCCGCAAGAAGCGATCCACCCACTTTAATGTCACCATTTATGACCACTGTCCCAGCACCATCAATACCAAAATCAATATCAAGGCTGTTATTAAAGATCATAGGCCCTGGTGTGAGGTTAGTTTCATCTACTGCAAGCTCTTCAGAAACAGCAACGGGCTGGCCATCAGGCGTTACAGTAATGTCAAGTTTAGCTGTAGAGCTATCGCCGTCATTATCGGTTAGAGTGTAAACGAACTGATCAACACCATCTGGGTCATTATTTTTCGTTGTGTACTCATAAGTACCATCGCTGTTCATTTTGATTTGACCAAGTGGTGTATCAATTTGAGCAAAGCCGCCTGCTACGATTGGGTAATCAACACCATCAAAGCGGATATTCGTGACTGTGTTTGGATTGTCTTCAGAAAGATTGTCATTCCCAGTGACGTCGCCAGTAATAAGCTGGCCTTCTTCGGCACCATTAATGTCGTCTTGCGCTTCTGGCGCATCATCAGAAACATCAATTGTGATCACACCAGTATCAAAAGATCCATCAGTGCTCTCAATAATAATACCAAAGTTTAACGACACGATGTCATTTGGATCATTTGGATTTGCATGATCAATTTCTTCAAACTGCGTGTAAGTGTACTTACCTGTTTGTGCATCAATTTGGAGTGTAAAGATTGTCACACCATTTGCCGTGCCCGTAAAGGTATCGCCAGTAATTGTTGTTACAACAGGTACGCCATTCGTTGTTACGCCTGTTGGGCCTGAGCCAGTGGGCTTAATTTCACCAACTTCAGCACCAAAACTACTATCAACCGTATCTGAGTAAACGATTGGCCCTTTATCAAGATTGGTTTCATCAACTTGACCTTTTGAATCGCCAATAACTGGAACATCATCTTTAACATTGATACGGATAAAGCTTGTCGCGCTGTCGCCGTCGCCATCTGTAATTTGAACAGCAAAATCTAAGTTTATAATATCATTTGGATCATTTGGATCTGCATGATCAAGTGTCTTAAGCAGATCAAACTTGTATGAACCGTCATCATTCACGACCATAGTGAAGACAGTGTTCGCTCCTGCAACGCCTGAATAAGTGTTTGTATCAGCATCGAACGTCACAACTATTGCTACGCCATTTGATGTCAATGCGCCGCCAAGCTTTGATCCGCCTGATGTAAAGTCACCAGTTGGCGCAAGCGTGCCTGCACCATCTTGTCCGAAATCACCAGTATATGTTCCAGAAATTGAAACGCCGCCAGCAAGGTCAGTTTCATCAACTGTCGCTACAGTTGGCTTGATTGACGGACCATCATCTTTTACGTTCACAGTCACAAGCCCAGAAACGGCATCCCCATCACCATCAACAGCAGTAAAGCCAAACTCAAGACTGATAACATCATCTGGGTTTGTCGTATCTGCATGATCAAGAGGTAAAATTTGCGTGTAAGTATAAGCGCCAGTTGTTGGGTTCAACTCCATCGTAAAGACAGTCTGGCCGTTCGCAGTGCCTGTATATGTATTGCCAGTTACAGTCACAACAACTGGCTCTGCGCCAGAAGTAAGCCCTGCACCTGTTGAGCCCGTTGCGTTAAATGTGCTCGCACCTGTTGGTGTAAAGCTTGCAATACCATCTTCGCCGCCATCAACAACAAATTGACCTGCAGCAACAAGATTGGCACCATTTGCATCTGTTTCATCAACAGTAAGTGCTTTTTGGCTCAAAAGTGCTGGCGCATCATCTTTAACATTTACAGTCACTGTGCCTGTTTTTGTGTCGCCATCAAAATCCGTAATATTGATATCAAAATTAAACGAAATTACATCATCTGGATTTGTTGTATCCGCATGATCAAGTGGGCCACACAATGTATAAGTGTATTCGCCCGTCGCAGTATTTAATTCTAATGTATAGATAACTTGCCCATTGGCGACACCAGTATAGGTGTTTCCTGTTAAAGTTGTTACAACTGGAACACCATTTGATGTCAATGTACCACCAGCAACTGATCCTGAGATAGTTACTGTAGATGCAGGGGCCAATGAATAAACGCCTGGACCATCTTGGCCGACATCTGCTTGGAATTGACCTGTCACGGCAATTTTGCCGCCAACCATATCTGTTTCATCAACAGTTTCTGTTACTTGTGATGTCACAACTGGCGCGTCATCAGCAACAAGAATACTAATGTTTACTGGTGTTGCATCACCATCAGCGTCTGTCACTACAATACCAAAATCAAGACAAATATCTTCATTGTCATTATTTGTATCTGAATGATCGAATGATTCAAATTGTGTGTAGCTGTATTCGCCTGTCGCTGAGTCGATCGTGAATTCAAATACTGTAACAACAGGGTTTGATCCAGCAATGGTTCCAACATACCCATTAGCGGTTTGTGCAATATCAACCAATTGACCTTGAACTAAAAGCGTATCAACGCCAGCAGAATCACAAGACACAGTCACTTCACCATTTGGAAGAATAGAGCCTGCGCCATCGCCGCCATAATTAACATCCAATGTGCCGCCACCTACAAGTGGGCCGCCATCCAGATTCGATTCATCAAGCGCAACTTCAGCGCGAGCAATAACAGGGCGCGGATTAACAGGTGTTGTAACACGCTGAATGTCACGCACCTCTCCAAGTACACGTGGCGCACCATATTGTAGCGCCGTTGGCCCTAAAGGCCCAATTGCAGTAGCCGCTTGAAGCGGAGTAGCATTAGGCGTGCTAAAATTATAGTTACCATCGCCGCCGCCCAGCGCTTCGCCCGCTGCTGGCTCAATATTTGCAAGCGTATTGGCGATATCGTCACCCGCTGCTGGCTCAATATTTGCAACTTGATCTGCCGCAGATTCTTGCCCACGAACTTCGGCTTGAGGATCAGCCTCACCTGACGCAGGCTCAACATCTGCAACTGTCAATACTTCTTCTGTTGGCTCTTCGATATTAGTCACAGCTGTTAATAATTTTTCACCATCAATAACAGTGCCGTCAGCAAGTGTAAGCTCAGCAGGAAGATCACCTGCCATCACTTCTGAATAGTTGTTAATAACCACTTGTGATCCATCAGCAAATGTGAGGATCATTTGGCCATCTTTAATTTCTACTTTAGCTGCATTAGCAGGATCAAACTCACATGCATATTGTTGGCCAGGAACAAGGGAGATTTCTTGTGTAGTATTTTCACCTGGCTGTGCAATACGCTCTACGCCGTTGTCGTTACCCGCAACGCCGGCTGCTGTAGAGATGTCATTAAATGGATAGTCTCCACCGATCGCGCTGGCTAGCACGGCTGGATCGATGAATGTACCATCATCTAAATAAAGTGTATTTCCGTTTTGTATAAACTCATTAAAGTTAGAAACAACAAGCTGCCCACCATCAATAAAGCTGATTACCAGTTCTCCCGAACCACCAATATTAAGACCGGAAATGTCTTCTGGTGTGAAAGATAGTCTTGCAGACTCGCCACTTGGGATTGTGTAATCAATTGTTGAATTAGCCTCGGGTTGGGCCAAAATCAGGTGGTTGCTAGCCATAAGCATCTCCTATAAGTGTTAGCTTGCTTGCCTTAGGGCATGGTAAAGAGATACCGAGCGAGCGTTAGTTAAAATTCCTTTAATTTGAAGTGACGCATTATTAACGTAATATTAATATTATGTCAATAATTATGTTAAACTTACTATATTTAGAATTCAGCTCGTTCTATCAAATACCCTTTGTTCAAGCAATATAAATCAATAAACAACTTATACTCATAACCTTAAGAGATAATTAAAAGGCTAAAAGTATCAGATTTCTATACAAAAGTTTACCAATTCTAAGGGCTCAAAGTCTAATCAAAGCGGCTAAACTATGCATTCCATGGTTTCCCAACTTAATAAGTATTCTGAGTAAAGAAGGTTTATGGATAAAAGAGTGTCCGTTTTTGCAATTTCTGGGTTTAAAATCTTAAAAATCGGCCATTTTTTCTTATTTATGCTCCTTTGGACAAAAAATAAGCTTTATAACAATGAGGAAGAAATTGTGAATAAATTTATTTATATTACTAAAATCAACAACATAATAGAAATATAATTTCTAATTTTAATATTTTTTTAAAACTTTTTTAAAAATTAAGCAAGAAAAGACTCGACAGTACTTACTTTTTGAGTCATTCTTAAATCATCGCTAAGGCATTACTTCTTATAGAAGCGTCGCAAGACGGCTTTAGAATTGATAGAGCACATTGGTCAGTGCTCGTTGTTTTTGAAGATTTATCTTCGAAAGCTTAAAGAGAGAATAAAACGACCTCATTATGAATAACCTTGGCCCGTGGTCGCACACGTAAAAATGTGAGTTGGGTCATTCACAAACAGAGTTGTTATTGATTTATCTCTAAACTGTTGGACACGAACAAAAAGTCGCGAAGGGTTCAACGAGTGGTTTTATCCGCCACTATAAATATTGAGAGGTATGGGTAATACCTCATAAGGTATAAGAAAAGAACTTGGTGTACATCAAATTCATCTTATAGTTTTGATAACGATAATGCAGACTGCTTTATTCAACGAATAGAACTTTACTGCTTTCTTCCCAGATAAGGGCCCTGATGCTGTTTATGGATATCTTCGGATAATAATAAACATATAGCATCAGGGTTCTTTTGTTTATGCTTACTAATCCATGAATAGCCCTGAATGCAAATACATAAGATATTGCCTTAACCATAACCCTTTGCTATGAGAATAGAATAAAGATGAGGAATAAATTTTAGGGTGATATGGGTTTTCAGTTTGAAAAATTAAGCGTTTTGGTTGTTGAAGACACGGTGCCCATGCGTAAATTACTTGTGACTGTACTAGAAAACCTAGGCATTCGTAATATCGATGTTGCATCAGACGGTGAAAAAGCCTTTGAAATTTTTCAAAAGGAAAACCACGATATTATACTAACCGACTGGGTCATGAACAATATGGATGGCCTTGATTTAACACGCGCTGTTCGTAACAATACAAATTCACCCAACAGAATGGCGCCAATCATCCTCATAACAGGATATAGTGCATGGTCGCGTGTTGAAAAAGCGCGCGATGATGGGGTTACCGAATTTCTAGTAAAACCTTTCACAGCCAATGATATTGCCAAACGTATTGCCCATGTTATTGCAAAACCAAGAAATTTTATTGAAACACAAGAATTTTTTGGCCCTGATCGCCGCAGACGTGTTGATCCTACTTATGCTGGTCCGTTTAGACGTGAAGATGATAATAATGGCTATTCATCGGGTAGGGATTAATTTATATTTTGACGAATCATGGATGAAATTAGAAAAAAAGCAAAAACCTACAAAGCCAGCCTAATGTTACAAAACAAAGTTGGTAAAGGGCCCTTAGATCAAAAAATTGTCGAAAAAGCGCAAAATGCAATTGATAATAATGAGGTTGATTTTACCCCCTTAGGTTTGCAATTTCTTGAAAAACTATCTGAAAACCTAAATAAAGTTGAAAAAGAGCTCGGCTCTACTAATTTAGAAGAACAAAAACAGCTGATCACTAGGCCCGTGATGGAATTAAAAGCCAACGCAACTATCTTTCATTATTCTCTTATTGGAAATTTGGCTAATATTATGCTGAGCTTTCTTGAATCAATTAATGAAATTGATAAAGATGCCCTATCGATTGTTCGCGCCCACCATACGACGCTCAATGCAATTATCTTGAAAAAAATGAAAGGGGATGGCGGCCAAAATGGAGAAATCTTTATGAGTGAACTTAAACAAGCCTGCGCGCGTTACTATTCAAAGAAGAAAAAAGAAAAGCAGGCTTAATAAAAGACTGCTTTCCCAAATCGGTCTCTTTAAAAAACTAAAAATGAAGCTTTTTCGCTTGTTGAACCTGTGACAAGTTTGTTATTTTTTTCATCACATCCTCAGAAACATCTGTATCAAGTGATACAAGACAAATAGCGGCCTTACCTTCAGGCTTACGTCCTAAATAAAAGTTAGCAATATTTTGTCCTGCCTCGCCCAAGATCGTTCCAACATGGCCAACAAGACCCGGTGTGTCATCGTTACGGATAAACAACATATTTTCTGTTAACGCGGCCTCAATACGCACACCTTCAATATCAACTATACGTGGCTCTTTACCAGTAAAGAGTGTGCCAGAGATAGAGCGCGCACGCTCTTCTGTTTCGACTTTAACAATAATGACAGAGCGCCAGTCTTTTGATGAACCAGTTTTTACTTCAGAGCATTGTATACCGCGTGCCTCGGCAATGCTCATGGCATTCACCATATTCACCGTTTCGAGCTGTGCGCCAAGCAAGTTCGCCAAGATTATTGACGTTAACGGCTTTGTATTGGTTTCAGTGACTGTCCCTTGATACTCAATTGTAACGGATTTAATCGCATTTTGAGTAATCTGCCCCGCAAAGCTACCAAGTTGTTCAGCCAAACGCATATAGGGTTTGAGTTTTGGCGCATCTTCCGCTGAGATAGAAGGCATATTAAGGGCATTTGTAACAGCGCCATTAACCAAAAAATCTGCCATTTGTTCAGCAACCTGAATAGCGACATTAACCTGCGCCTCTGTAGTTGCAGCTCCTAAATGCGGGGTACAAATAACATTTGGATGACCAAATAATACGTTTTCAGTTGCAGGCTCAACCTCAAAAACATCGAGCGCCGCTCCAGCAACTTTACCATTATCCAGCGCCTCTCTAAGATCTGCCTCAACAATAATACCCCCGCGCGCGCAGTTAATAATACGAACGCCCTCTTTCATTTTCGCAATAGAGTCTTTGTTAATAAGGCCGACAGTCTTATCATTTTTTGGCACGTGAATTGTTATAAAATCAGCACGCTCAAAAAGTGTATCAATTTCAACTTTCTCAACACCAAGCTCAATAGCACGTTCTTCTGTTAAAAAAGGATCATAGGCAATCACATTCATTTTAAGACCAACACCGCGATCTGCAACAATACCGCCAATATTACCACATCCAATAACACCAAGTGTTTTATTGTATAGCTCAGCGCCCATAAATTTTTTCTTTTCCCATTTTCCTGCATGGGTTGATTCATTGGCTTGAGGGATTTGTCGGGCAAGAGAGAACATCATCGCAATAGCATGTTCAGCAGTCGTAATTGAATTCCCAAATGGTGTGTTCATCACAACAACACCTCTATTTGTAGCATCTTTAACGTCGACATTATCAACGCCAATGCCTGCACGGCCAACAACTTTTAAATTTGTGCCTGCTGCCAGAATCTCAGGGGTAACAGTTGTGCTTGAGCGAATAGCAAGACCATGGTACTCGGGAATCTCTGCAATTAGCTCTTCAGGAGTCATCCCAAATTTTTCTGTAACGTCGCAACCTTCTCTAATGAAAATTTCTACAGCCAACGGGTGCATTTTGTCCGAAATCAGGACTTTTGGTTTTATAGTGTTTTCTTGTGACATATCTAACTCCTAGTTTTGTCTTGTTTAGGAAAAACAGGCTTTCTTGATATCACGGCTATATCGAAATGCAAGCAGATTAAATGACCTTCTCTTCTGCAAATCAAAATACCATAGACCCTCTGGCGGCATTCCTTTATCATCCCGACATGACACACGATATTTTAATAGAATTGACATGGGAATTAGAGAAAACCGCACCCCCTTTTGAGGGCAATAACATCAAATCACCCGAAGGGCTTTATCGCCATATTATTAAAAAATATACAGTAAAGGGTGCTAAAGTTTTTGATCCTTTTGTTGGCCTAGGCACGACGATGTTTATGGCCGAAGAATTAGGGCGTATCCCGTATGGAATAGAGGCTGACCCTAATAGGCATCAATGGGTTGCAGGACAGCTTGAAAATTGGACACATGTCGTCAACGATGATAGTGCAAACATAGCGCGCTATGAGTTCCCCAAAATGGATATCATCTTAACTTGCCCGCCTTTTATGTCACGTTTCGATAAGTGGAACCCTCTCTATGATGGTGATCCCAAGCATGCGGGATATGATGCTTATTTGAGACGTATGACCCATATTTTAGGAAAGATCCCTCCTGTAATGAAAAAAGAAACACTTTTGATTTTAGAGGGTCAAAATATTGTTAAAGGAAATCAATTTACACCTCTCATTCACGATATCGTAAAATCCGCTTCAAAATCTTTTAAGCAGGTTGGAGAAAGCTATGTGAAATGGATAAATCCAAAAACGGATTGCCCACTCACAACGCTTCTTATATTTAAAAAGAAATAAATCTATAACGGCTTATACCATCCTCATCCTGATTATTGCCGCAACCTCAATCTGGTTTGAGCCTCGCCCAAGAGATGGCGGCTTTTGTTATTAATCGCGCTTTATATTTTATATAGCCTTAAAAACGCTCTGTAAGCTATGCCGCTTTTGCAACATCTTGTGATTTAGCCGCCGCAAAGGCCCAATCCAGCCACGGCATAAGTTTCGCCGTATCTTGAGGATCAACGGTTGCACCGCCCCAAATACGAATACCTGCGGGGGCCGCGCGATATGATGCGATGTCATAGGCAGCGTTTTCTAATTCTAATAATTTCACCATAGCTTTTACGAAAGCTTCTCGATCGTCATCTGATTTTGAATTAAACCAAGGATCTGTAATTTTAAGGCAGATGGAGGTATAAGAGGCTGTGTCTTTATCTTCCGCCAAAAATTCAATCCAGTCAGTTTGTGCCACCCAGTCCGCAACAGCTTTGAAATTGCCCGCGCTACGCTCAATTGTGCTCTGAAGGCCGCCAATCGATTTTACCCATGCAAGTGCATCAAGACAGTCTTCTGTGGCCAACATCGAGGGCGTGTTTAATGTTTCACCTTTAAAGGCGCCTTCAATTAACGCGCCCTTATTCATTAAGCGAAATATTTTTGGTAATGGGCGATCAGGAGCAAAGCTCTCTAGACGCTCAACTGCGCGCGGGCTTAAAACAAGCATTCCGTGCGCCCCCTCTGACCCTAAAACCTTCTGCCAGCTCCATGTCACAACATCAAGTTTTTCCCATGGCAAGTCATAAGCAAACACAGCAGAAGTCGCATCACAAATAGTTAAACCTTTACGATCATCTTTGATCCAGTCCGCATGAGGAACGCGCACGCCAGAAGTTGTGCCATTCCATGTAAAAACAACGTCACGATCAGTGTCAACTTGCGATAGATCAGGAAGCTGTCCATAATCTGCCTTAATCGTGCGGCAATCATCAAGCTTAAGCTCATCAACAGCGTCTTTGATCCAATCCATGCCAAAGCTCTCCCAGCCCAGCATATCAACACCGCGCGCACCCAATAAATTCCACATAGCAATTTCAACAGCGCCTGTGTCAGATGCGGGAACAATCGCACAGCGATATCCTTCGGGGATCCCTAATATCTCAACATGTTGATCAATTACAGCCTTAAGCTTTACTTTGCCCCCTGCGGCGCGGTGCGAGCGACCAAGCCATGCCGAATTTAAATTTGCCGCATCCCAACCTGGACGCTTCGCACATGGGCCAGATGAAAAATAAGGGCTATTTGGTTTAACTACAGGCTTATCCATGATGGTTTTTCTTTCATATTAAAGTGCAAAAGCATTAAATCTTATCCATGAGATAAAAAATTCTGGTCACGCTGTCCAGTCTTAAGTTACAACAGAGCATGACAAAATTATCTGTTAATCTTAATAAAGTGGCCTTACTGCGTAACCAACGTGACGTAGGCTACCCGAATATTATCAAAACCGCAGAGATTATTTTAAATGCTGGAGCGGCGGGCATTACAGTGCATCCTCGCCCAGATGAGCGTCATATCCGCCGCTCTGATATCCCTGAACTCGCCCAATTCATCGAAAATCACGATAATTCTGAGATCGAATTTAATATTGAAGGTTACCCAGCCGATGATTTCATCGAACTTGTTTTGAAGCACAAATGCCATCAAGTGACTTTAGTGCCCGATGAACCCAACCAAAGGACCTCTGACCATGGATGGGATGTAAAGAAGCATCATGATATGCTTAAAGACATTACAAAGACGCTTCAAAGTCAAAATAGACGTGTATCTCTATTTCTTGATCCCGTCCCTAAATTAATTGAAGCGGTTATTTCTATCGGGGCCAAGAGAATAGAGCTTTATACTGGTCCTTATGCCGAGCATCAAATAGATTTAATGGATTACGCTACAACTGCCCTTGAGGCGAAAAAGAACGGCATTGAAGTTAATGCTGGACATGATTTATCGCTTGATAATTTAGGCGATTTTATCGAATCAATCCCTGATTGCGCCGAAGTCTCTATAGGTCATGCAATAACGTCTGATGCCCTCCTAATGGGCTGGGATAAAGCGGTGAAAGCTTATTTAGAAGTCATACAAAAAGCGCAAAAAAAATCAGGGACAGTATAAAGATAAAGCTATGGATTACATTCTCACTCTTGTTGCTGCACATAAAAATTTATCGGCTGGACATATAGCCCAAGTTGAAAATTTTGCTGCAAATCAAGCGATCATGATTACGGATAAGCCAAAATGGCTTGATTCTCATATTGCAGCAACAATTCCTATTGCGGAATGCCTTACAATGGATCAGACGCGAATACTGCAAGAGCTATTTGACGATGCGAAAATAGATGTTTTTTGTACATCTGCCAAAAACCGGCGTAAAAAACTCCTTCTTGCGGATATGGATTCAACGATTGTCACAACCGAAACGCTTGATGAATTGGCCGATTTTGTAGGCCTGAAAGAAAAAATTGCAAATATTACAATGCGCGCCATGAAAGGTGAACTCGATTATAAAGATTCACTACGTGAACGCGTACAGCTATTGAAAGGTCTCTCTACAGATAAGTTAAAAGAAACATTGGAGCAGACACAACTCACCCCTGGAGCAGAAAAGCTTATCAAAACTATGCGCGAAAATGGCGGCGCTAGTATATTGGTATCAAGCGGCTTTACCTACTTTACTGAGGCCGTCGCAACACAATGTGGTTTTGCAGGTCATCATGGCAATATACTTGGCATCGATAATAACCTTCTTGACGGTACTGTCGCAGAGCCAATTTTGGATAAAGACACAAAGCTGGCCTACCTTGAAGGTTATAAAGATAAACTGTCCCTAAATTATGAAGATATTGCCGCTATCGGCGATGGGTCAAACGATATCCCTATGCTATCCGCCGCAGGATTGGGAATTGGTTTTCATCCCAAACCAATTGTAAGAGAAGCAATATTAAACTGCATCCTCCACGGCGATTTAACCGCCGTGTTATATGCTCAAGGATATAAAGGGGTTTGTTAAAACTTTTTGTTTTCTTTTCTTTTTCTTAAGACTTTTAGGTACACTATTAAGACACATAAAGGCGCTCGCTTTTAGGCAAATTTTTCGACGATCTAGGAATTATTTAAATGAGCAAAGATTACAAATATAAAATTTCAGACGAAGAGCTCGAAAATCTCTTGGAAAAATACTGCCGTAATTATACGAAAATGGCTGAAATGGGTCGTTTTGATAAGATTGTCGGACGTGACACTGAAATTGATCAAGTTATGCTGATCCTCCTTCAGCGAAACAGGAAAAATGCTTGTATGCTTGCGCCCGCAGGGGTTGGTAAAACGGCGCTTGTGGCGGGCCTTGCGCAGGCCGTTGTTGCTGACCGTGTGCCGTCCTACCTTAAAGGCGCACAAATTATTGAACTAGATATGCCGGCCATGGCAGCAGGAACGAACAGTCCTGGTGAGTTTCAGGCACGATTTAACCCGATTTGCCGTGGTATTGCAGAGCGCTATCATGACCCAGATTTACCGCGTTATGTTATTTTTATTGACGAAATTCACACGATTATGCCCACTGCAAAAGGCTCAGCGTATTCAGGCCTTTCAGAGGTGATGAAGCCCTATATGACAGTCGGAGATTTGCACATATTGGGCGCTACGACACTTGATGAATTTAGAATGTACGTGGCCGTTGACCCCGCAATGGATCGCCGTTTTCAAAAAGTGAACTTAAGTATGCCAACTGCCGATGAAACACGCCAGATTTTACGCGGTATTCGCCCGAGTTACGAAAAGCATCACAAGTTAACCATACCCGATGAGATGATTGACGAGGTCGTCAAATTGACCGAAGAATACATGCGAAAAAGATCACAGCCTGATAAATCTATTATCACTATGGACGCCGCCTGTGCATGGCATAATATGTTCCGCGGCAAAGATAGGACATTGTGCATTGAGGCAGTCTATATGATGGTTGCCAAAGAAACTGGCATGAATCCCAACGCGTTTTCAGATAATAAGATGAACACTGAAGAGGTCTATGACCCCACAATTAATAAAGTGGATATAGGCGGTAAAAATTTTAACGAAGCTCAAGATAAAGCTTAAATCTTACCAACCAAAATAGTCTATAAGATCAATAGGATTATGAAACTGATAATCCATAAAACTTGGTTTTTGTTTTAATTCGATGCCATGGTGAACGTAAGCAGTATTCAGCCCTATTTTCTTTGCTTTTTCTAAATTACGATCAAGATCATCAATAAAAATAACATCATCAGGTCTCATTTTTAAGGTATTGAGCGCTTTTTCATAGCCATAAAACCCACCTGATTTTGACGTCATATTAACATCTTCAAGCGCTAAAATTTGTTTATTAGAAAAAAGCTCATGCGCGCCAATCTGTTTAAGAGCCTTAAGCGCCCAGTCTCGCGATCCATTTGTTAGAACAACCTGTGGCATCTTTATACTTTTTACTTTATCGACAACACCATCAATTGGGTCAATTAAATCAGGGCGCATGTGTTGGTGAAAGAGAAAGTGAAGACGATTATAATCAAGACCATATTTTTTGATAAAGGTATAAAGGGAAAAATGATGATTTTTCGAAGATTGAATGGCAATATCCAAGCATTCTTCATAAGGTTTACCAAAACCAAGATCAAGCACAGCCTGCGCCGCCGCATGATTACAGCTGAGGCGAAATTCAGGTGTAAAACGATAAAAGGTATTATCCAAATCCCAAATAATCCCTTTTATATTTTGTTCACTTTGCATTTAGTCGAGGTAAAACTCTATGGTTGAAACAACCCGCACAGTTTTGTTAATTTGTTGGGCTTCAGGAACTGTATAAGTTTCGTCTCGCGGCATAATTTGAAACACGCCTTGTGAAGCACTTTTAATATCTGTGACTTTTTGACCTGTTTGTTTAGAGAACTCTTCTGCCGCATCCTTCGCGTTTTGCGTCGCTGCCGCTAGCATTTGAGGCTTAATATCATTCAACTTTGTATAGAGATAGGTTGGCGTTGATGACCCTGCCTGGGCGAGAACGACGCCGCGCTTAATTAAAGTACCAATATTCTTTGCCGCATTTGACATGGCATCTATATCTTCGGTACGAACGAGATAAGTTTGTGTGATAATATAACGGCTCTGATCCGGATTAAGCTGGCGATAGGCATTGGCCATAAGATCTTGGACATTGACTTGCTGCAATTCAATTTGGTCTTTAGCCATACCGTATTCTTGAAAAAAAGATTCAACAATATTGCCTTTTTTCTCAACAATTTCTTGCAAAGCTTCAAGGTTATTTCCGGTCTCTGCGTAAGAAATAGGCCAGAGAGCAACATCAGCTCTAACATCTTGCATGGCAAGGCCCTTAACGCGGACACTTTTATCGTAACTTTTAAAATCAGTTAGGCCATCGTGAATTTTACTACCTGCATAAGAAATACCTAAGGATAAAATAAGGAGTGAGATGATTAAAAATACACCCTGTGGTTGGTCCTTCATCATTTTGACTTTCTATTTTTGAACGTGAAATACCTTGAATCCCTGCTCTTCATTTACTTTTTCCACCTTGCGGAACAGATCATTAAGGACGGCTTCATAAGGCAACTGCCTATTTGCTACTATATACAACTTTCCGCCATTTTTAAGGCGAGAATGTGCTGTTTTGATCATTTGTCTCCCCAAATCGATTTTCGTTTCTTTACCTTTGTGAAAAGGAGGGTTCATCACAATAAAATCAAGAGGAGTTAAACCTTCAGGTTTTTGTGTCAAATCTGCCCATAGATAATCAAGATCAACTTTTTCATCGTAGGGTTTTAGGTTTAATTTGGCACATTCAATGCTGCGCCAATCTATATCAATACAAATAAATTTCGAGAGTTTATTATTTTTTTCACAAATCTTCTTTGCGATGTAACCATAACCGCAGCCAAAATCAGCGCCAACCCCTGATAAATTTTCTGGAAGGGTTTGGATTAAAATTTTAGATCCCAAGTCAATTTTATCCCATCCATAAATTCCCACTTGCGTATAAAATTCTTCGCAATTTATTGATACAAGATGGGGCACGCCTATTTTTAAATTATCATTGATAAATTCATCATTCACACCTGCCACCTGACCTACAAAAATACGACATTTGTTTTTTGAATAAGACTCTCCTTTAAAGCCAACCTGATTCATCACTTTTGATAGCGTTTTACCACCCGCGTCATTTGCAGCTACAGCAACAATATAACCATCTTTTTTTAAATGTTTAGTGGCAACAGACAAATAATATAGACTCTCTCTTTTATTTTTTGGCAAAACATAAAAGATATAATTATATTCTTCATTTTCTGGGATATTTTGAACCGATTGAGAATTGTCGACTGTCACTGAGTAATCAAACGTAAGTTGATCTATAGATAGAAAAAAGCCATTTAAGAGCGTCTTTGAATCGTTGATAATAAGACACCGATCCTCTTGATTACTCTGTAACAAGTTATTTTCAAAAGGATATAATAGAAGCCTAGAAATATTATCGGTCATTATTTTTATTTTTTTCTATTTCGTGCCAATAAGAAATTTTATAGCCAACAAGTTTTTCAAATTTTTCCACCTCATCACCAAGTTGATCAAAAAGCCAAATTTTATCTTCTATCGGAATATTTTTCTTATTCGCATCTGGTCGCTCTTTTCCAAAAATAATACGTTTAACACCTAAGTTTTTTGCTATATTAATTATAAAATATAACCTGTTTTTTCTTAAAAAATCAGCTGTATTCTGGGCAAAACGTGCAACAGGTCCAAACTTAGAATAGGTCGTAATATTATACTTTCCTTGAACATCTTCTTCTGGAGGGATAATAGGAATTCCAAGACCTGAGCATATTTTTTTAACAAACTCCGCTTGATTGCTCTCAAGCTCTTCTTGAAAAATAAAAGTGATATTTTTTTTATCATAATATTCACACCAGCGATTTAGATGCGTGGCATAATGACTACTCTCAATTATTTGCGGCACTTGCTGTACCGCCTCTTGCAAACTTCCACTTACAATTCCATAACGTAGATAATGCAAATATAAAGAATAAGAGCGCACAACAGGATGTCGCAATGGGCATATCAATCTTACATCTTTGCCAAATGTTTTAAACACACGTTGCGGCGCTTGTAGGCAATCAAAGGACGTTGCCGTAATTTCCATACCAATTACATGGCTGTCTTTTGGTAAAAAATGGCTTTTATAAAACCCGTAACCACGGTCAAAATTTCGATCAAAGAAGAATATCTCTTTGACCTCTTCTGGCAAACAGACATCCCCGCGCGAGCGTAGATACCTGTCAAGCCATGATGTACCTGCACGCTGTGGCCCCATACTCAGGGCAAAAGGCATTGTGGGAGTAATTTTTTCTGGCACTTTTTATCTCGAATTTAAACTTTAAAAACAATAAGGTAGGACGCCTGAGCATGCAAACGGTTTCAAAAAACAACCTTATTTCGTAAAATATTTTTTCAAATTCCCTGTTGCTGATTAAAGCAATCCATGAAATCATAACGCAGGTTCAAAAACTCAAGTGAGATCAATGACTTATAAACTCGAAACAGTGAAAATTCTTCTTGTCGAAGACATGGAGCCCATGCTTATTCTAACGCGCTCTATTCTTGATATTTTCGGATTCAAAAATATTCTCGTCGCAAGAAGTGGAGAGGAAGCCTTTAAAATTTGTGTGAAGGAAAATCCTGATCTTATATTAACAGACTGGATTATGGGCTCTATGGGCGGTATGGAGCTTATAGAAAAAATTAGAAAAGACCCTAAATCTCCAAACCCATATGTTCCGATTATCTTAATGACAGGTTACACGAACCGAGCACGTGTTGAACATGCAAGAGATGAAGGCATTACGGAGTTTTTAGCAAAACCTTACACATCAAAAGATTTATATAACCGTATCGTACAAATAATTGAAAAGCCGAGACAATTTGTTAGAAATAAAGAATTTTTTGGCCCTGATCGTCGCAGAAGAAGTGACGCCGATTATGAGGGTGAAACAAAGCGTGGTTCGGACAAAAAATAATGCCAGAAAACGAAGATAATAAAGCAGAATTCTTTACACCGCCAAACACCCTAAAAGAAAAGGTCGGCGGTGGCGGCATACCTGAAGATAAAATCCAAAAAAGTCAGGCATTCATCAATAATAATCAAATTGACTATGAGCCTTATGCGCGTGAATATTTAACAAATGTTCAAGGAGCCTTAAAATTAGCCGAAGGTTCGCGCAGTGAAGAATCTCTTATGGATTATATGGAAGAGATGACAAGCAATATTATGCAACTAAAGGCAAGTGGGGCGATGTTTGGATATCCAGCCATCAGCCGCGTTGCAGATATTGTTCTCAATTTTGTTGAACGCGCTGAGTTGATTAACAAAGATCTTTATAAAATTGTTCATGCTCATAATATTTGTTTGGACATGGTTTTAATTAAGAAACTAAAAGGCCCGAATAATCCTGAAATAGATATTTTGGTAAACGAACTTTATGATGCAATAACACGCTATCAAGAAAAATATAAAAGCTAAAATTATTCTGCGCTTTACAAATTTAAACATTTGTTTAAATAATAAGTGTAGAGATAAAAATGACCAAAATTAAACAACAATTAGACACCAGAAATGCCCTTATCCAAAGTGGCATAAAGCTTTTTGGTGAATATGGCCTGAACGGTACAAGCACACGTATGCTTTCTCACGATTGTGGCGCAAATATTGCTCTTATTTCATATCACTTTGGAAATAAAGAAGGGTTATATGAGGCCTGTTTGGATTATATTTCTTTACGTATCCAAGATTATATCAAAGGGACATATGTCACTTTGGGTGATATCATCCGCAAAGAAAAGCCAACCGCACATGAAGCAAAACAAGTTATTGATAGCATTATTGAAACAATGCTTACCATGTTTTTGGTTCACGAAGAGCCAAAATCTTGGAACGTCCTTATCTCACGCGAACAGAGCAATCCTACGCCAGCCTTTGATATTATTTATGATTCAATAATCAAGCGCATCCAACAAGATTTAACGCGCATGATCGCAATTTATATTGGCCGAGATCCAAATAGCGAAGAAAGCAAAATTAGAAGCCATATTTTTATAAGCCAGGTTTTAGGGTTCATCACCAGCCGAGAATCTTTTTTACGTCACATGGGCACAGATAATTTATCACAGGCGCAAATCGGGAAAACAAGAAAAGTTGTAAAAGAATACATCGATACTGTTTTAAATGGCTTACGGGCCTGCCAACTGAAAGAAGCTGAGTAATGCCTTTTTCAAAAATATTCCTTGTTATTCTTATATCTGTTATGACCCTAACAGCCTGTTCTTCTGTAGGGCATAATGACATACTTAAAGCATCCGAAGACATCCAAGGTAGCTATATTAATGAAAACAACTTAAGTCAGTCGCTTTATGTAACAAAATGGTGGGAAACAATTAATGATCAGACCCTGAATGATAATGTGACAGTCTTGCTTAATCAAAACCTTGCTTTAAAAGAGGCCGGAGAACGCATTATTCAAAATAATGAACGTATAGCCCAAGCTAACAGCTCTTTTTTCCCTAACCTAACAGCAAGCACTACTGGCTCACGCTCTTTTCAAAACACTGGGGCACAAGGTATCGCAGGAGATTTTGGAAATGCCCGTTTTTATAATACAAATTATAACCCGGGCTTGCAGTCATCATGGGAAATCGACCTATTTGGACGTATCCGGAATTCAACAAATGCTGCGCAATCATCTTTTATCGCAAGTCAATTTGATAAAGAGGCGCTGACACAATCCTTAATTGCACAGCTTGTAAATATTCGTGTCAATATAGAAACACACAAAACCCTATTAGAAATAGCGCAGGAAATTGCCTATAACAGAAGTCAAGTTTATGACCTCGTTAAACGTCGTTATGATTTAGGGTTAGAGAGTATCAAGCTCTCAACCGTCTATCTGGCCGAAGACAGAATGAAAACTGCTCAATCTGAAATTTATCAATATGAAACCTTATTATCTTCTAGCCTCTATGCTTATGATATCCTATTGGGGCAAAAACCAGGAACAACAAATCACAAATCGCTTAACTTAGATTTAAATCAAAATTTACCTGCCGTTTCGACTTGCCTTCCCGCTGCACTTATTGATATGAGACCAGATTTAAAGGCCGCTCGTGCCCGCGTAAACGCCTCAGGATATAACGTGAAGGTTGCAATGGCTGATCTTTACCCTTCACTCAATCTATCAGCTGCTTTAGGATTTAGTGGAAATGAAACAAAAAACCTATTTACAGCAGAGCAACTCGCTGGCTCTATATTAGGATCTCTGACAAGCTCAATATTCCAAGGGGGCCGCATTAAATCCACAATCCGCATTAGGGAATCTGAAGCGCGTGAAATATCTTACAACTATGCGGGGCAAATCCTTGAGGCTATTAGCGATGTAGAAAATTTTCTAAAAGCTAAACACAATGTCACAAACGAAATTATCGATATTGAACAATCAATTTTTGCACTTAAACGCTCTGAAGACCTAATTTATAATCGTTATATTCAAGGCATAGAAACGCTTCAAAACGTTCTCGATGCAAGACAAAGCTTGCTTATCGCGCAGCAAAGAAAAACATTAAAACAGCAAGAAAAATGGCATTCTCATGTTGGCCTTATACTCGCCTTAGGCGGTAACTGGTTCGATAACAATAATAGCTGTGACAAAGATAATACTTTAAATCCCAAAGAGGAAAATAGTGATGAAAAATAAAATCATCGGATTTACACAGCTTATACTTGTTATCGCTTTTATCATCGGCTCCTTCACAATTTCAGGGTTGCTCGGATCAACCGATCACGCCCTGCGCGAGCGATCTAATGATACCCGCAGTCTTTTTGTTGATGTAGAAAACATTACTCCATCTAATTATCAGGTTAGTTTTCAAACAACGGGCATTATAAGCGCACGATCAGAAATCAATGTAACACCTGAAATCTCAGGGCGCGTTATTTCAGTTAACCCTAACTTCGCACAAGGAGGGACGTTTAAAAAAGGTGAGACCCTTTTCCAAATCGAAACAAAAGATATAACGCTGAATATAGATCAGCTTCGTGCCAACGTTGTGAGTGCACAAACTGCGCTTAATTTAGAACAAGCTGAAAGCGCAGCTGCCCTTGCAGAATGGCAGCAAATTCATGGCGCTCTTGAGGCACCAGAACTTGTTGCACGTAAACCACAGCTTGAGGCGGCAAAAGCAAACTTACAATCTGCAAAAGCGCAGCTTGAAAATGCACAGCTCGATTTAAATCGCTCCCGCTTTAGCATGCCTTTCAATGGACGCGTCATGACAGCCAACATTGAAAAAGGGCAATTTGTTACAATGGGGCAGAGCTATGGCACTGTCTATGACATAAACTCTCTAGAAATTACCGCGTCGCTTGATCAAGAAAAATTATCTTGGCTTTTTGATGCAACAATGCCTGTAATTAAAATCACCGTTGAAACACCAGATGGAAACAAGGTATATGACGGCATCATAAAACGTGGGGTAAGCACAATTGATCCAAGCACACGTTTTGCAAATATTTATTTTGGGTTCAAGGAAACTGTCACTGATATTATTCCTGGAACCTTTGCTACAATTAATGCACAAGGGCCGCTTTATAAAAATGTGTTCGTCTTACCTGCCCTGTCTTTACAAAAAACAGGTGAGATTTGGACTGTTACACCAGATAATAAGCTTAAATCTTTAGAGGCAAAAACTATTTATTCTGATGAAGATTCAATTGTTATAGATACAAATCAGGCCTCACTAAACATTGTTACTAGCCGTCTTTCAGGAGCGAGTGATGGTAGTGAAATAAAAACAAATTCAAATAGCCAAGGATTAACAGATAATGAATAATCCTGAGGAGCCAAAGCAATTCAATAAAGCAGATAGTAAAGCGACAGGACTTATTGCCTGGTTTGCAGACAACCATGTTGCTGCAAATATATTAATGTTCTTATTTTTAGCGGGGGGTATTTTTAGTGTGTTTAATATGCGCACAGAAACTTTCCCTGCTATTGATCCCAAACTTATTAATGTAAGTGTCGTTTACCCCGGCGCAAGCCCTTATGAAGTTGCCGATTCTATTACAAAACGCGTTGAAGAAGCACTACTTGGAACCGAGGGAGTAAAACGTATATCCTCACGTGCATCCGAAGGTATTGGTGTAGTTAATGTTGAACTCGAAGACTTTGTAAACGCAGATGACGTCTATAATGATGTTGATACAGCAGTCAACAGCCTGTCGGATTTTCCGCCAGCAGATGCAGAGCGCGTCAGTATCAATAAAGTTAAAGTCACTCCAAATGTTTTAAGCTTAGCGCTGCATGGCAATGTAAGCGAAGATGTTTTAAAATATTGGGCAGAAACTATTGAAGATGAGCTCAAATCACTCTCTGGCATTGCTTTAACTAATATTCGCGGTCTACGCGATTATGAAATTTCCATTGAATTGTCAGAAGATACGCTGAGGCAATATAATCTCAGCCTTCAAGATATTGGTACGGCGATTGGTCAGTTTTCTATTGATACACCAGCGGGGTCCATCGAATCAAAACGAGGCATCATCCTTCTGCGCGTTCAGGAGAAAAGCTATACAGGCGCTGATTTTGAAAAAATTGTGCTGCGCACATTAGAAAACGGCACAAAACTAAGACTTGGCAATATTGCCCGCATTAATGATGGCTTAGCCGATGTAAACATTATCAGTAAATTTAATGGTGAACGCGCAGCTTTTATTGATATTTCACGCAGTGAAAGCGAAGATACCCTTACTGTGGTTGGCATCGCCAAGGATTATCTTAACACTGTTTCACTACCCGATGGTTTGAACCTCTCTTTACAGCAAGATGAAACTGCTGTTCTAAAAGACCGCATCAATCTTATGCTCCGCAATGCCATATTAGGTTTTATGCTGGTCTTTTTGATTTTTCTTTTATTCCTAGACCTCAAACTTGCTTTTTGGACAAGCGCCGCCATTCCTATCTCATTCCTTGGCGGACTAATGATCATGTATTTTCTTGGTTACAGCATAAACATGATCTCACTTTTTGCGCTCATTGTTGTCCTTGGGATTGTCGTTGATGATGCCATTATTACTGGTGAAAGCATTTTTGAAGCGCAAGAAAACGACCCAAACAATCCATACGCGGTTATTGATGGCGTTAAAGCTGTTATTGCACCTGTTACTATTGGCGTAACAACAACTATGGCAGCGTTTGCGCCGCTTATTTTTAGCACGGGTACGCTTGGACAGATTATTAAGGTAATTCCCGTCGCTGTTATTTCTATTTTATTTATATCTCTTATAGAGGCGTATTTTATTCTTCCATCACATCTTAAAAACCCTAAGAGATGGAGCAAAGGTATTATGGCGAGCATTCGTAATAAGTTTTCTAACCTTCTTCAAAAATTTATTTATAATATGCTAATACCTTTTGCGCGCTTTATTATTCTCTGGCGCTATGCCACCCTCGCATTATTTTTAGGTTTTGCCGTCATTACGGCAGGAATGTTTAAAGGAGGGCATGTACGCTTTGTTTTCTTTCCACCCGTAGAATCGGATGAAATCACAATTACGGCAACACTGCCAGAAGGTTCGACTTTTCAAACGACGCAGGCAATTATGCTTAAGATTGAAGAAGAAATTGAGAATGTGCGTCAAGAAATTGATACGGGGAATCAAAGTATTTATAAGAGTGTTTCAACAAGTATCGGTCAAGTCTCTAACCTTGGTAATCCCACGCGAACCAGCGCCAGTCAAAATTCTGATAATATCGGGCAAATTATTTTACAGCTTGTGCCTTCAGATTTTAGAAATCTATCCTCAACCGAAATCGAAGCCATGGTGCGTAAGAAAACAGAAAACTTACCTAATATTGAAACATTAGAATTTAAAAGCTCCCTTATCGGAGAAGATGCCGATATTGAAATTGAGCTTTCTCATCCTGACGAAAGGCAACTCAATAACGCCGCCGAAGAATTAAAAGAAATTTTGAACAATATGAGTGGCACAAAGGAAGTACAGGATACTTTTAAGGTTGGTAAGCCTGAATATGTATTTCGCCTCAATGATGAGGGTCTGGCAATTGGATTAACCCCTTCAGAGCTGGGCCGCCAGCTTCGCCAGGCTTTCTTTGGCCTTGAGGCACAGCGCTTCCAGCGCGGCAGCTCAGAGATTATTGTTTATGTCCGCTACCCAAAAAGCGAGCGCGAAAGTCTTGATGGCATTAAAAACTTTCGTATTCGTCTAGCCGACGGGCGTGAGGTTCCGCTCAACAGTGTAGCGGACATCATTGAACAAACGGGATATTCTGTTATTTATTCCGTTGATGGAAAACGTATTGTGAGTGTAACGGCCGATGTTGACAATACTATCACAACACCAACAGATGTCATGAAAGAGCTTATTGAAAATAAGCTTCCTGCCCTTAAAGAAAAATATACTGGCCTATCTTTCAGCTTTGAAGGGGAAAGCCGTGAACAAAGCGAAGATCTTGCAAGCCTTGGCAAAAATATGTTGGTTGCCCTTATGATCATCTTTGTCTTACTTGGAGCGCAATTACGTAGCTACATTCAGCCACTTATTATTATGTCTGCCATCCCCTTTGGTGTTATTGGCGCTATATGGGGTCATTATCTTTTAGGGCATGATCTGAGTTTCATATCACTATTTGGGATTGTCGCTCTTACTGGCGTTGTCGTGAACGATAGCGTTGTTCTTATGGATTTTTATAATAAGCAACGCAATAGTGGCATAAACACATTCGATAGCCTTATCAGCGCCATCGGACGGCGTTTCCGCCCCATTCTTCTGACAACATTAACAACCAGCTTGGGATTATTGCCCATGCTTCTTGAAACCAGTATGCAGGCACGCTTTTTAATACCGATGGTCATCTCTCTTGCGACAGGTATTATTTTTGCTACCGTCATTATTCTTTTTCTCATACCCTGCCTCGTCATGATAATGGATGACATTAAATCAATACCAAAAAGAGTGATGAATTATGCACGATAAGCTCAATGCCTTAGAAGAAATGCTCGCCCACCAAGACCGTCAAATCCAAGATTTAAACGACGTTGTAACAAGACAATGGGATGAAATTGACGTTTTAAAAAGAAACTTACAACGCTTGGGGGCAAAAATGCAAGAAATGGAAGTCACGACGAAAGATGGAGATAGTCTGAGCGTGAGCGAGGAAGCCGCCCTTAACAAACCTCCACATTACTAATAAGGGCAAGCTTTTCTAATCTTGTAAATTGCTTCACTTCTAACTCTCGCTTGCTCGCTACGCTCCTATTAGGGCAATCTTCTTGATATCTCAAAATAAGCGGACCTCGACCCTTTGTATATTTTGCCCCTAAGCCATTTTCATGCGCTTGAATACGATTTTGAAGATCATTAGTAATGCCTGTATAAAGGCTCCCGTCCCCACACTCTAAAATATACACAACCCATTGACGCGGCGATTTCTCCATAAGATGATCCTATTTTTTCAATCATGCTTATGCTACAACGCAGACCATGATAAAAGAAGTAGAATTTGACGTTATAATCATTGGCGCAGGCGCCGCAGGTATGATGGCCGCCGCGACAGCAGGGCAGCGTGGTAAAACAGTGTTAATGATTGATCACGCTAAGAAAATAGGTGAAAAAATACGTATTTCAGGGGGCGGGCGTTGTAATTTCACGAACGTCAATGCTAATGCAGAGGCCTTTTTATCTCATAACAAACATTTTTGTAAAAGTGCGCTTAGCCAGTACACGCAAGAAGACTTTATCAATCTGGTAAAAAAGCATGGGATTACCTTTCACGAAAAAACATTAGGGCAGTTATTCTGTGATGATAGCGCACAACAAATCATCGATATGCTTTTAAAAGAATGTGACGATGTAGGTGTTGAATTAAAAACGGAAACAATTGTCGATTCAATATCTTTTAGCGAGGATAAATATATCGTTAAAACACAGCAGAAAATCTATATTTCCCCCTCTCTCATTATTGCAACAGGCGGGCTTTCTATTCCTAAAATTGGAGCCAGCAAATTTGGCTATGAAATTGCAAAACAATTTGGCCTTAAGGTGATTGAAACATGGCCCGCGCTTGTTCCACTTACGTTTCAAGCCGCTGTCTTAGAGCGCTGCAAAGAGCTAAGCGGTCTATCTGTTGATGCTATCGTCAGATATGGTAAAACACAATTCCGTGAAGGGCTTTTATTTACCCATCGCGGTCTAAGTGGCCCATCTATTCTACAAATTTCTTCTTATTGGCAGGAAGGAAATGATATTGAAATTAACCTCGCACCTAATCACAACGCTTATGATTTTTTAAAGGCGCGTAAAGAAAAAGATCCTAAAAAAGAAATTCAAAACAGTCTTATTGACCTTATTCCTGGCAGACTTGCCGTAAGCATATGCGATGAATTAAACATTCATGGTAAAATTGCAGAGCTTTCCGATAAGAAAATACAAGATTTAGCCACTAGAATTAATGATTGGCATGTCAAACCTAGTGGAACTGAGGGCTACAGAACTGCCGAGGTTACACTGCGCGGGTTAGACACAGAGGCCCTTAATTCCAAAACAATGGAGTGCAAAGCGCAAAAAGGGCTCTATTTTATTGGTGAGGTTGTAGACGTGACCGGACATTTAGGCGGATATAATTTCCAATGGGCATGGTCATCTGGCTATGTCGCAGGCATAAATGCTTAAGGTTACGATATGATCAAAATTTATGGTATCAAAAATTGTGACACGATGATAAAAGCCTTTCAATGGCTAGACGGCCACAATATCAAATATGTGTTCCATGACTATAAAAAATCAGGAGTTGATGAGACAGTCCTCGAAAAAGCCATAACTGAAAATGGTTGGGAAACAATCATTAATAAACACGGAACAACATGGCGCGCTCTAGATAATGATGTGAAAATTTATATGAACGCTGAAAGCGCAATCCAAATTGCCATCAACAACCCGTCAATAATAAAACGTCCGATTATAATTCATGAAAATAAATTTCTTATTGGTTTTAACGTACAAAAATATCAACACTTACTGAATAAATAATGTTTTTTGACGAGCTGTCACAGAAATATCTGGCTGCGGCGGAGCAGGAACAGCAAAATTTGATTGTCTATTTTGATATAGCTTTAAGCTTTCTGCTTCCACGGGTGATGGGATTGCTGAATTTTGATTATAATAATAAGGGGGTGCGTCCCAGCGTTCACTATTGCTGTCCCATTGCTTTGTAACGCCCTGCGGCATAATAACTATTCCTGGGTTTGGATTAGCAACTTCAGGCTGGTAGAGCGGCTCATTAACAGCTGGGCTCATAAGGAATGTTTCTCTATCACCCATCCACACACGATTTGGGACACTACTATTGATGAGCACTTCTTTTTTTTGGTCTATCGTGCTTACATCAAATACTGGGTAATCATAATCGAAAACTGGGCTTTCATGACTTGGCTTTTTCGTTTTATTCCAACATTGACGAATATCTAACGAATAAAAGCGTGCCATCATTATTGCAACAGCCGTTTCAACCAACAAGCGTTGTGCAGAGTGAAAACCCTCTTGGCCAGAAAAACCAAGTGCGCCAATCGCGGCAAATTCATCGCCCTCGTCGTAACTTAGGGTAATATCTCCTGATCCTCCATCAATTTGGATACTTACACTTGTGCTTGTTCCTGGAACGATCCTATTTTTGTAGCTAAGCGCTAAATCTAATGCGATATGGTTATAGGCCTGATCATTTCCAAATTCTAACTCAAAACCACCAGGAATAATAACTTCACCGCTTGCAGCACTAGAGCGCGTCGTGCGGTTTAATTCTGTAAAAGCCCCTAAAACTTGAACTTGAAGCCGATCTTTCATACCCCCATCATTACCAACTATACTCACTAATTCTGTTTGAAGGCGATCAAAAGCCGTGTTCACCATCATAATAGCATTTTTAGTTAAAAAACCTGTCTCAATTGTTGGGATAGTGTGATCAGGAATGCTGCTAATAAAAATATCAACAGGCGGCTTATTGCCAAGGTTAATAAAATTTCCTACACAAGACAAGACCTGAGAACTCTGCGTAAAGTTATAAGTTGGTTCGTTCTTGGGCTTAACTTTGGTTTGTAGAGGGTTCGCTGCACATGCGGTAAGTGCGAGCGATACCAAAATAGTAGAAAATTTTTGAGCAAGAGATTTCATTCAAAAGGCTTTTTATAAGCCGCCACACACAATAGTAATATCACTATCAATGACGACATCAATGTCAACAGACCCTCTTATACCCGAATCTTCAGCGACAGAGCCAATTAAAATTTCATTTGGGCAGCCGTTATCCCTAGAAAAAAATCCATCTTCGTTGTTATTATTTAATAGAGAGTCTTGCCCAAGACGAGGTGGAAGAAAAGTTATTAAATCATTTGTTTTTACACCGCGATAGAGATTTTCTATACCTGCATTCGGCTTATCCTGCGCAATCGCAGAATAGGATGGTATTAGTAATATTAAAGCAAGAAGAGCGTTTTTCATCGTCTTTTTTGAATATATGACCCTATAGAAACTCGTGAATGCGCACCATTATTTGTATTTACAACTATATCCCCTTCAACATGGGCTTGTACATGAATATTTCTCAGTGAACGACCAGATTCATTAACAATCGACCCCACGAAAATCTCATTGGTTGATGCCCCAGATGCAGATTGTACGATATCACCACCTATATAGCCCTCTGCGCTTGAGTTAATCATTTCATTTGCATGCGCTGCTATAGGTATGACAGCGTATGCAGATAATATAATTGTTAATATTATTTTTTTCATCTTTTCTTAACTTTTTAATTTTGGGTAAAAGAAAGCCCGAGAGGTTTACTCTCGGGCCTTAATTCTTTTATTATCTTAATGAACCTACGCGGGCTGATGCTTTCGCACCATTTGTTGCGCGTTGTGTTACATCACCACCTACAAAACCTATAGCGGTGCTATTTTCAATAGTACCATTATCAGTCATCATGCTACCAACATGAAGTTCGGCAGATGATTCTCCATCCACTACTTGGGTGATATCACCTTCAACTGCTCCAAAAGCATAGCTGTTTGTCGCTGCCGTTGCTTTAATATTACCAATTTGCGCCTCTAATTTAAAATCTGGGGATACCCAACCGCCACCAGTTCTAGCAATCTGTGTAACATCCCCACCAACGCGACCTTCTGCTTCTAAATTACGATACGCACCTCCTGGACCATATGAAAACTCTGTATCAATAGACCCAACGTTTAGATCTGCGTTGGCTCCATAACCACTTACGCTCTGTGTGATGTCCCCGCCGACATAACCACTAACTGATGAATTAATAAGGTCATTTGCTTTAGCTGGCGCAGCAGTAAAGCCCATCACAGCTGCACAAGTTAAAGTTAAGGCTAATTTTGTAGTC
The DNA here is from genome assembly GCA_009995595.1 of Alphaproteobacteria bacterium. Classification (GTDB taxonomy): domain Bacteria; phylum Pseudomonadota; class Alphaproteobacteria; order Micavibrionales; family Micavibrionaceae. The sequence goes on along the minus strand of JAACPE010000002.1, from coordinate 186,087 downwards.
TTTCTCATAATAGTTCTCCTAAAAGTTAATAAAGTTTTAAACTTGCTACCTTTTAATCATTGCGTATCTGCCTTATTTTTGTCAAATTATGTAAAAAATTTACACGTAACACATTGATTTAAAATATTATTTTTATTTCTATCTTTGCCGAAAAAATATATCTGCCGTTTTCAAAAAAAATCGCTATAACTCCCTATGCCGCAACCTCTTCTCCTTTCTGTTAAAGACGCACTTATTCGCTATACTGAGATCCCAGTCTTTGAGAACCTCTCTTTTAATATCCATGAAAAGAGCCGTATTGCTCTGGTTGGGAAAAACGGTACGGGAAAAACGACCCTAATGAACGTTATTACGGGTGTTCAGGATCTTGATGCCGGTGAGCGCTGGGAAGAGCAAGGGGTTACTATTGGTTACCTTCAACAAGATATAGAACCGACGGAAGGTCAAACGGTCTTTGATTTCATATTCACTGAAATTAAAGATGCGGATAAAGAGCTTCACAAATATAAAGTTGATATGATTGCCGAAGCCCTTCATCTGGATATTCACGCCAAAATGACGCGCTTATCGGGCGGTCAAATGCGCCGAGCAGGTCTTGCTCGCGCCTTAGTTGAAGAGCCTGACATCCTTCTTCTTGATGAACCAACAAACCATCTGGATTTAGAGGCGATTGAATGGCTTGAAGGATATTTAAATTCATATCGCGGCACACTTTTATGTATTTCACACGATAAAACTTTTCTTTCAAACATCACAAATCAAGTCTTCTGGCTTGATCGAGGGACACTGAAAGTAAGTCCACGCGGGTTTAAATATTTTGAAGAGTGGTCAACCAATCTGCTCGAACAAGAAGAGCGCGAACTTCATAACAGAAAACAAATTGTCGCCCAAGAAGTAGAGTGGGCAAGCAAAGGTGTTAAAGCCCGCCGCAAACGTAATGTGCGCCGCGTTGAATTGATAAAAGAAATGCGTGCACAATTGGAAGCGGACCAGGCCGCCTATCGCCGCGCCACACGCACGATTAATATTGATGTGCCTGAGACAATTGAAAACTCATCAAAAATTGTTGCTGAATTTTATAACGTTTATAAGTCATTCGAAGAGGATGGAAAAACAATTCCAATTTTAAATAAGTTTTCATTACGCATACAGCGTGGTGAAAGAATTGGAGTCTTAGGTAAAAACGGCTCTGGTAAAACTACTTTTTTAAAAATGCTTATCGGTGAATTACAGCCAGATCAGGGGCGCGTCAAAAAACGTAAAGAATTAGAATTTTCATACTTTGATCAAAAACGAAGTGATCTTGATCCAGATCACACAATAAAAAAAGTACTATCGCCAAGTGGTGGCGATTATATTGATGTAATGGGAAAGCAGCGCCATGTCTGCGGTTATTTAAAAGATTTTATGTTTGACCCCTCACGTGTATACGACAAAGTCGTGACTCTATCAGGCGGACAAAAAAATCGCCTGATGCTAGCAAAAATTTTAGCCAATCCAAAAACATGCCTTATTTTAGATGAGCCAACGAATGATCTTGATACCGATACACTTGATATGCTGGAAGAAATTCTATCGCAATATAAAGGCACACTGATTATCGTATCGCATGACCGTGATTTCTTGGATCAGACAGTAACCCGTATTTTAGCCTTTGAGGGTCAAGGCAAAGTGAGCACTTGTATTGGTGGCTATAGTGATTATATTGCCCAAAAAACAAAATCAAATAATCCCTCCCAAAAAGAAGAAATAAAAAAAGAGGCCGTCTTTGTAAAAAAAGAAGAGACTCCTCCCGCAGCGAACACAAAACCTGTAAAACTTACGTTCAAGCTAGAGCATGAGCTTAAAGAACTTCCTAAAAAAATTGAGAAAACAGAAAAAGAAATTGCACTTTGTAATACAAAATTAGCCGATGCTGACTTTTACAAACGTGACCCTGAAGAATTTCACGAAGTCGTAAAAGCGCTAAGTGACCTTCAAACTAAGCTTGAGCGCTACGAAAATCGCTGGCTTGAAATTGAAGAAATGAAGTCTTAACAGTACAGCGCCCTAGACTTATAGGGTAAACCCCTTTATTTTAGCGTAAATTCAGTCTACGGCTCCCACCTTGTACTTAACCCCAAACCATAAAAGATAATATTATGCCCGCAAAAACTATCCCGCGCCTTGTTAGAAAATTTCACCTAACAACAGACCCGAAAGCCGATATTCTATCAGGCATTACTGTAGCCCTGGCGCTAGTACCTGAGGCCATTGCTTTTGCTTTTGTTGCAAAAGTTGATCCGCTTGTCGGGCTATATGCTGCCTTTATAGTTGGCCTAATCACATCAATTTTTGGTGGGCGAAGCGGTATGATTTCAGGGGCAACAGGGGCAATGGCCGTTGTCATGGTTGGCATAGTTTCCTTTTACGGCGTAGAATATTTATTCGCGGCTGTCTTGCTTGCTGGGCTGATACAAATCATAGCTGGCCTTTTCCATATGGGTAAATTCATTCGGCTCGTCCCTCATCCCGTGATGCTCGGCTTCGTAAACGGCCTTGCTATTGTGATCTTCCTCGCACAACTAGGACAATTTAAGGGTAATAAAGAAGGTCACGAGATGGGCGCCGCTTCCGAAGGGGGGCACAGCGCCATTGATGTTATTTTTAGTGGAAACTGGATGCAGGGCACTGAAATGCAACTCATGATTGGCTTAACGCTTTTGACAATGCTTATTATCTGGGCTTTTCAAAAAATCCCTAAATTCGGTAAATTGCTCCCAGCACCGCTTGTATCTATTTTGGCCGTTTCTGCACTAGTCATTGGTCTTGATCTGGATACAAAGACCGTCGGTGATTTGGCCAGTGTTGCTGGTGGTCTGCCGCAGTTTCATATCCCAATGGTTCCTTTTACCTATGAAACTCTCACTATTATATTCCCGGTTGCCCTGACTCTTGCCGCGATTGGGCTTATTGAAAGTTTACTGACCCTTACCCTCATCGACGAAATGACAGACACACGAGGGCGCACATCCCAAGAATGTATAGGCCAGGGCCTCGCCAATACAACCTGTGGCTTTTTTGGGGCGATGGGCGGATGCGCTATGATTGGGCAGTCTATGATTAATATTAAATCTGGCGGGCGCGGCAGATTATCGGGAATTACCGCCGCGATGACTTTACTATTTTTTATCCTCTTTGCTGCAAACTGGATTGAAATGATTCCACTGGCCGCATTAACCGGCCTTATGATGATGGTTGTGATTGGGACATTTGCCTGGGCCTCTATGGGTATTTTAACCAAAATCCCTAAAGAAGATGCCTTTGTAATCTTTTTAGTGACCTCAATCACTGTTGCTTATGACCTCGCAATCGCCGTTATTATCGGTGTGATTGTGTCCGCTCTCGTTTACGCATGGAAATCTGCGAATAAATTTTGGGTGACTGTTTGGCACAACAAGGAGGACGGCAATAAAGTATACAAGCTCCATGGCCCTTTATTCTTCGGCTCAATCTCTAAATTCCGTGATGAAGTTGACCCCAAAAATGACGAAGAAGATGATGTCGTAATTGATTTTAGCCGCGCGCGCGTATGGGATCATTCTGCCTTAGAGGCAATTGATGCAATGGCTGTTAAATACCAAGAAGCAGGCAAAAAGCTACATTTAGTGCATCTCAGCCCTGATTGCGTCCTTTTGCTCAAACAAGCCAAAGACATGGTAGAAGTAAACCTTATTGAAGACCCAAATTACGGAATTCTCGTCGATTATGCTAGTGTGATGGATAAAAAAGAAAGAATGGCGGACAGAGCGGGATTCGAACCCGCGTAGGGGATGAACCCTAACACGCTTTCCAAGCGTGCGCCTTAAGCCACTCGGCCACCTGTCCGCATAAATCGTGCAGACATTAGCCAAATTAAAGAAACTTTACAAGATAAGAGACAATAATCTTTAATGTTTGATGTGTTACCCTTAAATGGTAATGTAAGTTGATTGATTTGAAATAATACGAGCAAGAAATTATGTCTAGCGGGTCAAAAACACTGTTAATTATCCTTCTTATCCCATTTTTGATGGGTGTGGCACATGATGTCTACTATAACTATTTTTCAAGTCAGGATAAAATTATACAATCTAAAAATTTAAATATAGACCCTGCAAAGTTCAAAATAACAGATGCAGGATGGGTGTTTATTCAATATGCGCCCAATACTTTTCAAGGACTTCGTAGTGCTGCGCCTCAATCTGTATGGCGCAATGGAATTGACCCAATACTGAGGCTGCCAACGATGGTTGTCGGATTAATCCCTTTCTTAATTGCCTTTGTTATTATTCTTTTGAATAAATTCTTAAGCCATAATATGTCCGTTTCACATACAAAGACGTACATGCAAGGCAAAACGAATAAATCAACCTATAAACGCCGCTAAATTAACGCGAGTATTGTCTCTTTTAAAATTCTAAGCTGATCAGGACTGGATAATCTATGATCCGCTTCATCTAGGATAATAATTTCAGCATCTTTGTGCATGATCGCATTTTGAATGATCTCTGCCGTTTGCCATGCCACATCCGTGTCTTTTTTACCTTGAATGAGGCGTACGCGACAGTCAATTTGAATAGGCGCATGCAACAAGCTCCGCTCTCGGCCATCATCAATGAGTTTTTTAGTGATAATGTAAGGATCATCAGAATACTCGTTTTCAAGGTCAAAATACCCTTGGCTTTCAAGCAATTTTTTTTGTGCCTCACTCATTCGTTCTTCCATAATTTTTGTAAAATCCGGCGCGGCAGCTAGACCAACTATAGAATGAATACGTTCTTTGTTCTGTAAGGCTAATAAAAATGCTATCCATCCCCCCATAGACGACCCCACAAGCATCACTTGCCCCACAGCGCAATGATCCAAAATATCTTGTGCATCCGCGGCCCACTGCCCGATACAGCCATCCAAGAAGCTCCCTTTTGATATACCATGGCCAGAATAATCAAAACGGACATACCTCAATTCTTTTTCCTTACAGAAATTTTCCAAAAAAATTGCTTTTGTGCCTTCCATATCTGAACGAAATCCTCCTAAAAACATAATCATCGGAGTGTTCTCTTCACGACCCTCATAAAGCGCATAAGCTAAATCAGGTTTATGTTTGCGTTTTAAATACTGAATCATGATCAATATGCCTTTTTATTTCTAGTTTAACACCGAATATGCTAAACCTTAGCGGTTATAAATTCAAATCAGCGTTTTCAAATGCCTCAAAATCAAATGCCCCAAATCCCTGTCATCATGCAGATTATCCCTGAGCTCGGCCCGGGCGGCGCCGAACAAGGATGCCTTGATGTTGCCGCAGAGTTAGTACGCTCAGGCTCAAAAGCAATTGTTGTTTCTCATGGTGGCTCGCGCGTGCATGAGCTAAACCGAATTGGCGCTCTTCATATAGATTTACCTGTTCATAGCAAAAATCCCCTGACCATATGGAGTAATATAAAACGACTTCGAAAGCTTATTATACAACATAACGTCGATATCGTACACGTACGCAGCCGCGCCCCAGCGTGGTCAGCGATAAAAGCGTGCAAAAAAACAAATGCGCGATACATGACAACCTGCCATGCCCCTTATAATATTAATAGCAAAGCTAAACGACTTTATAACTCAGTAATTGCCCGCGGTGAGCGTGTTATTGCCATTTCAAACCATGTAGCAAATTATCTTTTAGATAATTATGATATCGACCAGCGTAATATCCGCCTTATTCATCGCGGCGTTGCCCTCGATAAATTTCATCCAACTATAGTACGCCCTGCACAGATGATTAAAATTTCTTCAGAATGGCGCCTTCCAGAAGGGGCAAATATCATTCTTCTACCTGGCCGTCTCACCCGCTGGAAGGGGCATCATGTTTTAATAGACGCTGTGGCAAAGATAAAAAATAAGGATGTCTTTTGTGTTTTACTGGGGTCAGATCAAGGGCGGACCGGGTACCGCGAAGAACTTGAACAAGCAATTAAAGAAAAAAATCTTGGTGGCCAAATTCGTATTGTCGATCACTGTAATGATATGCCCGCGGTCTATATGCTCTCGGCTGTTGTCGTCAGTGCTTCAACAGACCCTGAGGGCTTTGGCCGCATTCCGATTGAAGCCCAAGCTATGGGTCGCCCTATCATTGCGACTAATCACGGCGGTGCTATGGAAACGGTTATTAAAAATGAGACAGGGTGGCTGATTGAACCAAATGACTCAAGCGCGCTTGCTAATGCTATCGAAGAAGCCCTTCGCCTTAACGATAATCAACGCGCTATTTTAGCAACCCGCGCTATGGCACATATTGCAAATAATTTCACACGTGAGAGAATGGTTGATGAAACGTTGAATGTGTACGCAGAATTATTGCAAGAAAAATATAATGTGCCTTCCTTTAATTCACAACAAGCGCAGCACGCTCAAACCTATGCCGCCAAATAAAGAAAATATCCTTATTATTAAGCTTGGCGCATTGGGCGATTTTATACAGGCACTTGGCCCTATGCAGGCCATACGCTCGCACCATCCTGATGCAAAAATAACGCTTTTAACAACCAAACCTTTTGAAGCATTAGTTCAAAAATCAGGACATTGTGACGAGATATGGATTGATGAAAAACCAAGATTTTTTGAATTTTCAAAATGGCGTAGTTTAAAAAAGCAGTTTAATGAGGGCCAATTTTTACGTGTCTATGACCTCCAAAACAATGACCGTACGTCCTTTTATTTCAAACTATTTAACCCAAAGCCGGAATGGTCTGGCGTTGCAAAAGGGGCATCACATCGTAATAACAGCAAAGAGCGTACAGCAGGGCAAGCCTTTGACGGTCATAAAATGACCCTTAAAGTTGCGGGCATTGATGATGTCAAAATTGACACGCTTGAATGGATACAGGCTGATCTATCAAATTTTAATCTTAGAGGAAAATACGCCCTGATTATAGCAGGTAGCGCGCCCCAACATCCCTATAAGCGATGGCCTGCCATTAGATATGGTAAAATTTGTAAAGAACTTTGTAACCAAGGCATACAATCAGTTTTATTAGGGACTGACGCTGAGAGAGAGATAACGGCGCAAATCAAACAAGCATGCCCTGATTGTCTTGATTTAACGGGGCAGACAAGTCTTGACCAGATTGCTGTCCTTTCCCGCAGCGCGCTCTTTGCGCTTGGCAATGATACAGGTCCCATGCACTTAATAGCGCCAACGGGTTGCCCGACTATTGTTTTATTCTCCAAGTATTCAAACCCCGTGCGCCATGCGCCCAAAGGGCCTTGCGTCAAAACACTTAAAGTTGATGATTTGAATGATCTTTCAATCCCAATGGTAAGCGCCGCTATTTCGGAATATCTTCCAAAACAATAGCCCCCTTAGCGGGGAGCGCTGTGAGTATCTTCTGCGCTAAAGCGTCTGGCAGTATAGATAAAAACCAGCTGACAAATAGTGTCGGTATTGGGAAGGCTATTCGCCCTTTATCTTTAATAAGCCCCTTTTGAATAATAATGGCGGCGTCATGCGCTGACATCTTAAAGGGCATTTTAAAATCATTTGCATCTGTAATGCGCGAGGCAACAAAACCGGGGCAAATAACATTCACTTTGACACCTGTGCCTTTCAGAGCGCCACGCAACCCCTCACCATAAAAACGTACAGCGCCTTTTGATGCACTATAAGCAGGAGCGCCAGGCCAGCCACGATATCCAGCGAGCGAACTTACAATCGCGATCTGCCCTGATTGTCTGTTGAGCATATCATCCAGCGCAGGCTCTATCGTATTTAACACGCCGTTTAAATTGACATCAAATATTTGGCGCGCTTGGGATATGGGTTCTCCGCCCTTTTGTCCAGAGGTGCCGCCAGAAATACCAGCATTAGCAATAATTAAATCAAGAGGGTGAATCTGAATAATTTGGCTTATCCATAATTGCATTTGCGCCTTATGCGTCACATTGACTAGGCTTGTTTCAACTTGCGCCCCTTGTATACGGCATCTTTCAGCGACGGCATTTAAACGCTCTTCGTTACGTCCATTCATATAAAGACGTATATCTGGCGCGGCATACAAAAGCGCTAAAGCTTCGCCTATTCCGCTTGATGCACCTGTGATCAGGATATTTTTTGGATTTTTCATTTCTCCCCCTCTTGAGCAACACCTTAGCATTTTATGAATAAACCAAAAACATCATTTGCACTTCATCCTTAAGGCATTACAATATGCAAAAAGTAAAAAAATATGGATCAATCTGTTTTGCAACGCCGCGGCCTTATGTATGTCCTATCTTCTCCTTCAGGAGCAGGAAAAACAACGATTACGCGCGCACTACTCAAAAATAATAAGAACCTCATTATCTCTATCTCTGCCACAACGCGCCCGCGCCGCGCAGGCGAAGTTCAAGGGCAAGACTACTACTTCGTTGATACAGCAGAATTTAGTAGCATGGTCGATAACGGGGATATGTTAGAGCACGCCAAAGTGTTTGGTCATTATTATGGCACACCCAAAGCACCTGTCGAAGAGGCACTCGCTGCTGGAAACGATGTCATCTTTGATATTGATTGGCAAGGCACACAACAACTTCGGGAAATGGCGCGCGATGATTTAGTTACAGTATTTATTTTGCCGCCTTCCGCGCGTGAACTTGAACAACGTCTTCGTAACCGCTCTAAAAACACACTGGAGACTGAAACACAAATTCGTGATCGTATGAGCAAGGCAAATGATGAAATGAGCCACTACTCGGAATATGATTATGTTCTCATTAACTCTAATATTGATACCGCAACGATGCAGGCACAAATGATTTTAGATGCCGAGCGCCTCAAACGCCACCGTAATAAAGGAATGTCTGATTTTGTACGCGGCCTTCAAGACGGGCTTTAGGCGCTATCATTTTCAAGTGCATACGCCAAATTAACGAAATCTTGTATAGATAAATTTTCCGCCCGCTGTGTTTCAAGAATATTAAAGTCATCGAAATAAGGCGTATACGCCTTCATACTCTGGCGGATCATTTTGCGCCGTTTACCAAAACCATCCCCTGTGACTTTTTCAATCGACTGAAACTGAGGCGAATTTTTTTCCAAAGTTTTTGGTTTAAAAGACACAACGCTTGATGTTACTTTTGGCGGTGGGGAAAAGACCGTTGGCGGCAAATCAAACAAGATATGCGCCTCGCAGAGCCATTGAGATAAAATACCCAAGCGGCCATAATGCCTATCACCAACTGGCGCAGTAATACGTTGCGCTACTTCTTTTTGAAACATTAATATCATTTGCTCAAACGCGTGGGCATTCTCTCGTATTTGTTTGAGCCAACCAACTAATAGAGGCGTTGCAATATTATAAGGAAGATTAGCAACAATCACCCTTGACCCTTCAGATAAGCTCAATAAATCCGTTTCAAGCGCATCAGCATGAATAATATCAAGACGGCCTTGTGAGGCTTCTCTCAAACCTTGTAAGGCCATCACAGCACGTTCATCAAATTCAATCGCAATTACTTTTTTAGCATTATGACGCAATAACGATCGCGTCAAACCGCCAGGACCGGGGCCGACCTCAAATACAGTAGAGCCACTTAGATCACCTGATTTGCTAACAATTTTATCGGTAATATTTTGGTCAAGAAGAAAGTTCTGCCCCAATGATTTTGTTGCAACAAGATCATGATCACGGATCACATCCTTTAACAGCGGCAAATCATTAAGAAAGCTATTATCCACGACGATCAATAAAAGCAGAAGCCTTAAGATCAGAAAGATGACGGCGCTGCAGACGATCCAGACGCTCTAGGCCAATTTTATTAGTCATTGTTTGCTCATCGGGAATTGTTTCTTCATTGACGATACGTGTCTCTTTAAGCGTTAAGATATGATAACCGGAAAGGCCCCGTATCGGAGCTGTCATGTCACCCTCGTTCAGCGCCATAAATGGCACTTCCAATTCCTTAGGGAGCTGGCCTTCTTGAACCCAGCTCATGCCGCCCGTTTGCTGCGCGCCTGGCGCACGAGAAAACTGCGCGGCCACTACTTCAAAAGGTACCTTTTTATTGCGCATTTCTTCGATAATTTTCTCACCAAGTTGCTTCGTTTTTCCATCATCTTCCGCGTTTGCCACAGGTAAGAATATCTCACCTATTTTATATTCTTGTTTACCCATCGTCTCTTTCATGCGAACCATTTGCGAATTAACATCCGCTTCGGTTACATCAATACGTGGGCGCAAAACGTCAGTGACCACTTTTGTCCATGCGATTTGTGATTTTATTTGATTCATCAATGTTGATTTTGGGATTCCTTGGGACTGCAACACTTTTGCAAATTCCTCTGGCTTTAATTTATTTTGCGCAGCAAGTGTTTCAAACCCCTGGGAAATTTCTTCTGGCGTGACTTCCAAATTTTGCGCCTGAGCTTCTTGCACTTTTATTTGCTCTTCAACAAGAGTATCAACGACTTGCGGAAGTAAACGCTGCCGATTTTCTTCAGTTGGCATCAGGCCCGATGATGCCATCATCAAGGCCATCCGCGCATCCACATCAGCAGAAGATATAGCATCATCGTTAACGACAGCCACAATAGAAAATGGATCTTTTGCGAATGACAGCGACATCTGCGCGCTTAGCGCACACCCAAACACCAAGGCACTCAATAGTAGTTTATTCATATTTTTTCACTCTCCGTTAGACACGTACTGTAGGGCTAGATCATGTCTATATTATGCGGCCTTTTTGTTCCCAAAAGGGCCGCCGCGTCTGTAACATGCCAAATATGTTGGTAAAATTGTTTCCATGGCTTTTGGCTTGATACCTAAATCCTTGAACGTCAGCGCCCCATCTTGCACAATATTATCTGTCTTTAATGATTTAACCTGATCCATTGTCAGCATCGGCCTGGGCGCAAGGCTCATAAACGCCGCTTGCACTTTTGCAATGGGCACTGGAATAGAAATCAGAGCGCGTTTGCGCCCCGTTGTCTCCCCCAAACGCTCCAACAGCTCTTTAAATGTCTCAACATCTGGGCCGCCTAGCTCATAAATCTTCCCTTGCGGGTTCTCATTATTGGGCAAGTTGTTTGCAATCAAATTCGCAATGCTTTGCGCAATATCACCGACAAAAACAGGCTCAAATTTTGTTGTGCCGCCACCAATAAGGGGAAGTGCGGGCGCAATAGTTGACATTTTTGCAAACATATTAAAAAAGCCATCATCAGGGCCAAACACTATACTGGGTCTTAAGATCGTTGCTTTTGGATAAGCCAACAAAACAGCCTTCTCACCTGCTAGTTTTGACTTACCGTATTTTGAAAGGCTCTTATCAACACCAAGGGCTGACACATGAATGAACTGAGTGACTTTTTTATCGTTGCAGATTTTCGCAATCATCGCGGGATAATCAGTATGAATTTTCTTAAATTTAGCTTTTCCCTTTTCATACAAAATACCAACAAGGTTAATGACAACATCACTCCCTTGAATGGCTCTCGTTACTGAGTCTTCATCATACCCACATTGAATAGGGGCTATTTGTCCAACATCACCGTAAGGTTTAAGGAAATATGCACTTTCAGGGATACGCGTTACAATTTTTATGCGATAGCCCAAACGCGCCAAATCTTGGACAATATGACGGCCTAAGAACCCCGTACCCCCAAATATACAAATAGTTTTTGGCGTATGATTAGCCATGAATAATTTCCTTTAATAAATTTCATTTAAATTAACGCTTTAGGGGGTGAATATCTAGCCTAAAATAGCGGTTTTTTAAGCTTGCCTAACAAAACTATCCATGACCCGTTTTTGACCACTTTTTTCAAAAGCAACATCAAGTTTTTGGCCGTCAATATGAATAATCTTGCCGTAACCAAATTTCTCATGAAAAACACGCGTCCCCATCGAAAAACCACTGATTGTTTTACGCTCAACCTCAACAACGAGCCGGGATTGAACACCAATACCAGAAGAATCCCAATGTGATGAACGTCCCTGATTGCCACCCGCACTATACATGCCCATTTCGCTATTGGCTTCAATATGGGCTTTGGGCAGTTCATCAACAAAACGTGATGGTATCGCATTGACCCAACTGCCATGCATGCGTCTGTTTCCGACAAAAGAAATAAATGCTTTTTTTCGCGCCCGCGTAATACCCACATACGCAAGGCGGCGTTCTTCTTCCAATCCCTTAAGGCCATTCTCATCCATAGAGCGCTGCGAGGGGAAAAGACCATCTTCCCAGCCGGGCAAAAATACGCAATCAAATTCAAGCCCCTTTGCACCATGCAAGGTCATCAACGTAATTGACTCTTGATTATTGCTATCTTGATTGTCCAGCACCAGCGCAATGTGCTCTAAAAATGTTTGAAGGCCCTCAAACTCCTCCATACTGGACGTCAGTTCCTTTAAGTTCTCAACCCGCCCCGGAGAATCGGGCGCTTTATCGGTTTGCCACATACCTAAATAGCCCGATTCATCAAGAATAAGACCTGCCAATTCACTTTGCGCCATGCTACTTGCTAATGATTTCCAGCGTTCGAAGTCATCAATGAGGCGCATCAGCGTGCCGCGCACTTTTGGCTTTAATTCTTCAGTCTGACATAAATCTTGGATTGCAACATAAAGACTAATTTGTTTAACCCGCGCATGGGTGTAAAGTGTTTGAAGCGTTGAATCACCCAGGCCGCGCTTGGGTTTATTGATAATACGCTCTAAAGCCAAATCATCACTTGATTGTACGACCACGCGCAAATAAGCCAGTGCATCCCGAATTTCCATACGCTCATAAAAACGCGGGCCACCGATGACACGATAAGGCAATCCTAACTGAATAAAACGCTCTTCAAATTCACGCATCTGAAAAGATGTACGCACTAAAACGGCCATTTGTGATGCTCTCCAACCCTTTGATTGAAGTGCTTCCATTTCTTCACAAGCCCATCGTGCTTCGGCGCCGCCATCCCAAAGGCCGCGCACGATAATTTTATCACCGCTATTGGCGCTCGTAAAAAGCTCTTTGCCTAGGCGGTTATCATTGTGGGAGATCACACCATTAGCCGCCGCTAAAATATGCTCCGTTGATCGGTAATTCTCTTCAAGGCGCACAATAGTCGCCCCGGGGAAATCTTGATCAAAACGCAAAATATTATCAACTTCTGCACCGCGCCAGCCATATATGGACTGGTCATCATCCCCGACGCAGCAGATATTATTTAATTTTTTAGCAAGTAATCTAAGCCATAAATACTGCGCCACATTCGTGTCTTGGTATTCATCCACCATGATATATTTAAATCGGCGATGATAGTCTTCTAAGACATCGCCATGTGCGGGGTCTTTAAAAATCGTAATCATATGCAGGAGTAAATCGCCAAAATCGCACGCATTTAGGGCAATAAGGCGTTCTTGATATGGGCGATAAAGAGATAAAGCAAGACGGTCTGCCTCATCCCCTAAATCATTACCTGTAATATCAGGGGGATTAAGGCCTTTATCTTTCCAACTACTTATTTTTGTTGCAACCACCTTTGGTGGGTTTTTCTTTTGGTCAATCCCTTGCAAGTCCATAAGCTGTTTAACAAGGCGCACTTGATCATCAGAATCAAGAATTGTGAAATTCGAAGACAGTCCAACACGGTCAGCATGAACACGCAGCATACGAGCAGCCAAGGCATGAAATGTTCCAAGCCACCATCCCTCAACATGCTGACCGCCTAAAATACTACTTACACGACGGCGCATTTCTTGTGCGGCCTTGTTTGTAAATGTGACTGACAAAATCTGCCCCGGCATGGCGCGCCCTGATTGTAAAATATGGGCTAAACGGGTTGTTAAAACACGTGTCTTTCCCGTTCCCGCGCCAGCAAGAACTAAAACAGGGCCATCAATTGTTTCAACTGCAATTCGTTGTGGTGCATTAAGGCCCTCCAGATAAGTAGCATTTGCAACAGGAACGGATGGATCAGAATGCGGACTTTCTGATAAAGAAATAAGGGAATCAAAATCTTCCATAGGATTTAACAAATAATCATAGACATAGCATTATGCCATATCGTGCGGCGTTTCTGCCTTGGCGACCTGATTACGCCCTTTATTTTTTGCTTTATAAAGTGCACGGTCTGCGCGAGTAATTAAGCCCTCAACATCTTCAAGGCCATAATACTGCGCCGCGCCAATTGAGACAGTGATACGCCCTAATTGCTTACCAGTTGAACGGTTGATGATTTCTTTTTGTTCGATAGCTTGACGAAGATTTTCCGCAACTGTAAACGCGGCTGTAATATTTGTTTCTGGTAAAATAACCGCAAATTCTTCACCGCCAAAGCGGGCGGCCATATCCTGTCCTTTTACTTTATTAATCATTGTCATCGCTACAAGACGCAAAACCTGATCACCAATCAGGTGACCATAATTATCATTAAAGTTTTTAAAATGATCAATATCGACCATAAGCAGCGAGAACGTCCCGCCATTTTTCTTACAATCACGCCAGATGCGCGCAATTTGTTCATCAAACGATTTTCGATTGGCAAGGCCTGTTAATCCATCCGTCACGGCTTCACGGCGGATACGATCAATATCTCTCTTAAGCTCATCCATGATAATGGACGACTCATCAAGACGCTTTTCTAATTGCGTGCTGTATTGCAAAAGGCGCTCTGTATCATGTTGTATTTCATCAACAAAACTTTTCATTTCTGCCGGCGTCGTCGCTTCGGTCACTTTGTTTTTTACATTTTGAAGCGAGCCTGTGTAATCGGCCGTGACCGTTTTTACATTACGCACAACACCAGAGACATCGTTCAAAGTAGCCCGAATTTGATCCCCGGCGCGCTGGACTGTTTCTTTATCTTGTCCACTATTAATATATTTCTCATAAAGATCCTGACAGTCACGAACCGTGAGCTTGTCATTTTCTTTAATGATCGCATTAATTTCATCGCGCAGCTTTGGATTCACATTGGCATAATAGACATACCATACTTCATAATTTTGCGGGACAGCCGGGATACCATCTTTTTTCATACGCCCTAATGCTTTGCGCGCAAAATCATTTGCGGCGTCCATATCGTGTAAATAGTAATCAAGCATTATAGGCATATGATATTAGATTCCTTAAATTTTAACTCTCTAAATCCATTTTGTTGATGGGTCAAATTTTTGATTAGGCGCATTCTTAAGCGCATCAACAACTTTAGTGACATCATCAACAACAACAAATAAGCCAATATCTTCTTGGCGCATAAAACCTTCATTAGCTATATTATGAATACTCTCAATAAGCTTTGTCCAGTAATCATTCATATTGACCACAATTATTGGCTTGTCATGAAGTCCAAGCTGTTTCCACGTGAGCAGCTCAAAAAACTCATCTAGCGTACCAAGCCCACCTGATAAAATAACAAAAGCATCAGAACGATCAACCATCATCTGCTTGCGCGTATGCATATCATGAACAACATGGAGTTCGGTCAGTTCATTATGCTCAACTTCACGTGCCTGAATATGTTCAGGGATAATACCAATTACCTCCCCATTACTCTCCAGTACAGCGTCAGCAACCAAGCCCATAAGACCAACACGGCCGCCGCCATACACGACGCCCCACCCATTGGCCGCTATTTCCTTACCAATGTAAGTTGCGCCGTCTTTGAAAGCTTGATTAACCCGAGAGGATGACCCACAGTAAACACATACACGTTTTATATTATTCATTTTTCTCTTTTTCTAATTCTGAATATTCTTCCTGTTTTATCTCAAGCGCATAGGTTTTACCAGTCCAAAGGATTGATTTTGCGCTACATTTCTTATCATTCACCTGTAAAATTGTCTGGCATACGGGCTTTTCTTCTGAATCTTGCTTAGTTTTAATGGCTTCTTTGCTTTCTTCTGCCGCGACGACCTTAAGGGCTATGTTATGGTCACATAAATTATCCACTCCATCTGCGCCCAAAACTGGAAGGGTTATGTATTGAACAGACGGTTTTCCTGTTGCTGGATTATCACCAATAGCAATAGTAACGGATGTATTATAAAGCTTGCTATCGGCCCCCTCATGAGCCTGCACTTGATCAAGAGAAACACCCCACATCAGCTTTTCTTGCTCCCCGTCACAATTTAAATCGGCGCTCATTCTATTACGATAATCCCAAAATACGGAAGATTTCCCCTTTGCCGCCACATTCATCCAGCGTGGAAAAGATCCATACTCTCTTACCTGTGTTAATTCTGTTGCATCCATCAATACTGTTGAAAGAATATCAGCACGGTCATCCGTCACGCGCGCCATACAAGAAAGCTCATTTGTGCGCTTAAGGGCAGGTGTATTGGGGCGCGATGCTTCCCAAGTGCACTCTGCATCACGATAATTTAGCCATTGCTGCTGAAGCGCCGCCAGCGTTTTGGCATCTTCGCCCTCTTGTTTTGCACTCAAATCTTGATAAATCTTATTCAGCCTGTCTTGCGCACTTTTAAGATGCTGTGTCAGGCATTTTTGAAGGGCGGCCGTGCTTTCAGCTTTTTCACAGTAAAAGTCATGCCCTTGCGCCCAAACAGGCAATGTAAGAAAAAAGGAGCCTATAAAACAAAGGCGTATTGTATTTTTGAGCATATGAGCTTTCCAGATAATAAATGAAATAAGGGCAAGACCCCATTAAATCTACGCAAGCGCAATAGATCATGTATAATCACATAGAAATTCACGAATTAAAAGAATTCAAACAGAAAATTTACACCCATGATCCACTCTTTATTTGGCCCAACCCTTAATTCTATTTTTTTAAGCCTTCGCCTGAAAATAAGCCTATTTGATGCAGCGCCTGCCGTGATCTGGCTAGGCTGTATGATTATGGGGCTCATAGGCGTGGTTTTTATTGGATTTATGCCTCCAATTATCGCAGTTTTTCTTATTCTGGTTACCTTTACGGCCTCTTTTGCAGCGGGGGCGAATGATATCGAATCAGCGCCCGTCAATATTCCGCACATGATAATGCGCCAAACCGTCATGGCCGCGTTTATTTTTATGATGAGTATCGGACAAGAAACAGCCGGCAGCTTCATCCTTCTCACTTATGTTGGACTGTTTGCCAGTGCGTGGGGCATAAATTCAATAAGAATGACTCATACGGATTTTAGCAAAGGGCGTGCTTTCTATCATCCCTCTCATTTAATCGGTGAGTATGAGATTATACTTTTTATGATATTGATAGGGCTTGTGTCTACCGAGGCCTTTTCAGCCATTGCCACGCTTTTTGGGATCGCCTGCTGGGTCACGATTGCCTCACGATTTTATGATATTTTTAAAAATATAGATTAATTACATCGTGCGACCGAAGGCTGGGGCCGCCCATGTGTGCTGCACTGTATGTTCAATCGCCGTTACAGGCGCTGGTTGAACTTGTTGGGCAGGATTAATTGCCTCAGCCGCTGCTGAGATGTCATCGCCTAAACCTTTTGCTGCACCCATGATATCCCCTATTATGCCGCCGCCAAAGCTCGGGGCAGACTGAGGTAACATGCTTGCCATATCTATTCTTGCCAATAAATCAGGATTTATTTGTACTTGCATACTCTGTTGTGGCTTATCGTTTGATAAACCCCCACCAAAAGCATTCATGGCGTATCCTTGGGACACACCCACAGTATTCTCAAACTGACCCCGCTCATTCACAATCTGAATACCATTAGAAGGCACTTGAGCAGAGAACGAATACGTTTCTGCCAATGGATCGGGTGCTGATACTGCAAACTGGTCTAATGCCATTTTTTCATTCTATCCTTTTCAGGATCACCTTTTTTTCACGTCCGTGGTTACGCCCACGATGACGAGGTATCTCTTGTGCCTTCTTCTACGGGTGCTTTAAATTTCGGCCCACTTGCCAAATCATGCGTTAAGCTTGGCGATTTAGGGCCTGTTGGGTTCATACCCATTGCTCTGGCTTGCGCCATATTGGCTTCAACTTGCGGTTTGACTTTCAAACCTTGCGCCAATTCTTGCTCTGAGGCCAGTTTCTTAGATTGCACAAGCGTTTTTACAAGTTGGACATTAATGGCATCGGGCTTTACTGCCATGCCTGAAACTTTACTCTTTGATGTGAATTCACCTTGAATGCGCGCGCGCTCTGCAACACCCGCGCCGTTATCACCAGCCGCTTTAAAAGAATCGCGCTTGGCATTTCCAAGACCCATACCTGACATCTCTTTGGCATAATGATCAATGGATCGTACATTATTTGCGTTAATTGTCCCGCCGCTTAATTTTTCAATACGGCCTGCATCAAATCCTGTGCCACGATCTTGGACAATATCAATCCCCGTTTTCACAATCTTTGCCGCCGCATGGATTCCTGATTTTTCCCACAACATTTCACCGTATACACGGCCTTCTGCGCTACCTTCTGCTGGGGATGGTGAACTTGGAAGAATACTGGATCCTGATGACGCGCCTGAATCCGCGGTTGCCGCTTTGTGTTCTTCGGCTTGCGCGCCCGCTTGCTGGCGCTCGGCTTGGGCAACCATACCAATTTCAACGGTCGATACTATTTGCTCTTGTGACGCAAGAGCAATCGTGCGATCCACCTGTGCGATATGACTGTCTTCTGTTACGCTATCAATTGCCAAAACATAAACCCCTTAAATTCTTTCCCTATACTATAGATATTTCCCTAATACTTCGTTAAGAGCGTTTTAGTATTGTGACTCAAAATATCTCTCTACACTTAAGTGTACTCTATTTGGATGACACGACACAAATTTACACGTCTTTCAACAGCTATCACAAAGGGGATGATTGTTAACGCCTTGATAAACAACAACATTAATTATATGTGCCTTATTTTCTTATAACTGAGCGCTTCGGCAATATGATGATCTTGAATGTTAAAAGCGGCATTGTCCAAGTCTGCGATAGTGCGTGCCACGCGAATTAAGCGATAATAACTACGCGCTGATATTTTTAAACGCTCTGCATATTGCGTTAAGAGATCTTTTGCACTTGGTTTCATGTGCATTGTTTTCTCTAAGATATCGCCATTTGCCCCGGCATTCACCGTTATATTCTCCTCATCGCACGCCTTAAAACGCGCCAATTGAATAGTGCGTGCCTGTATGACACGCGCCGCGACCTGTGCCGAGCTCTCACCACTTGATACAGATAAATCAGCAATATTGACGGCGGGCATTTCAATTTGAATGTCAATGCGGTCCAATAAAGGCCCAGACAGTTTATTTTGATAATCAGAGCCACAGCGAGGAGCCTTTGTACATTCTTGTGTCACATCACCCAAATACCCGCACCGACAAGGGTTCATTGCAGCGATCAGCTGGAAATCGGCAGGATATGTTGCATGGTGATTGACCCGGGCGACGACAGCCTTACCCGTCTCAAGCGGCTGGCGTAGCGCCTCTAATGACCCGCGCGAAAACTCTGGCAGCTCATCCAAAAACAAAACTCCACGATGGGCCAATGACACCTCACCCGGTTTTGCCTTTTGGCCGCCGCCAATAAGCGCAGGCAGTGAGGCGGAATGATGCGGGTCACGAAATGGGC
This sequence comes from Alphaproteobacteria bacterium, assembly GCA_009995595.1. GTDB lineage: Bacteria > Pseudomonadota > Alphaproteobacteria > Micavibrionales > Micavibrionaceae. Next base: position 166,545 of record JAACPE010000002.1, on the reverse strand, counting down.
GCGTCTGCATTAATCCCCCCTCTGGCAGATTTCCCGCGATTGAGTGGATCATTGATACCTCTAACGCTTCGCGGGGTGATAAAGGCGGTAAAATGCTAGGCATACAAGAGGCAAGCATAGACTTGCCCGCTCCTGGTGGCCCAATCATTAATAAATTATGCCCACCAGCAGCAGCAACTTCCAGAGCGCGCTTTGCTGTTTCTTGGCCCTTAACCTCTGATAAATTTGGAAAATGGCGAGCAGATGCATCATCAGCAAGCTTCCCTTCAGGTCGCGATAGCACCTGAGTACCCTTCATATGATTTATAATTTGCAATAAATTTTGTGGGGCGAGGATATTTAAATCCCCTGCCCACGCCGCCTCGCCGCCGCAATCTGCGGGACATATAAGAGCATTATCATTGCTTGAAGCATGCATAGCGGCGGGGAGCACGCCTGCAACTTTTCGTATACCGCCATCAAGCGCAAGCTCACCAAGGACAACAAATTCTTCCATTTCAACTTTCGGAATAATCTCCATCGCCGCCAAAAGACCAAGCGCGATAGGCAGATCAAAATGTGAGCCTTCTTTATGAACATCCGCTGGCGCTAAATTCACTGTCAATCGTTTGGCAGGGAGCGCTATTCCTAGGGCATGAAGCGCCGATCTAACGCGCTCTTTACTCTCTGCTACAGCCTTATCAGGCAGCCCCACGATTGTAAAACAGGGCAGGCCGTTAGAAATTTGAACCTGTACATCTACGGGCTGTATTTCAACCCCTTGAAAGGCGACCGTATTAATCCGCGCGACCATGTCCTATGTCCTTTAGCAATCTTCTCTTTCCTTATGACATAAGAACAAAACAGAAACAATACTGCTTTTGATACACCCTAAAAAAAAATACGTTCGTTAAGGATTGATTCACCTGTTCTTAAACGATTATTCACCATTATCCATTATTATCATCCAATATAAAGGACAAACGGCCTTCATAAAAACAAAACCATAAGGTTTTAGGGGACACTTAAAAAGGGTATTTGGGGATGAACACGTCATTAACAGCGCAGCAAATAGAGCTTTTACATGCCAAACTTATTGTGCCGATTGCGGTCAATGATATTTTGAATTATGGCTTGGAAGTAGAGCCTGATATGCAATATGGCCTGCATGAAGCCTTGAGCGAGATTGACCCCGACTCGGCGCTTCTCGCAATTGCCCTATCGGCGCAGCATATTGCAGAACAGTCAAAAACAGTTCACCCCATAGCGGGCGGACTTTACGCAGAATGCGTCCAAATTGTTGCCGATTATGGTCCCAATTTTATTCGTGACCTAAAACGTGGGTCATTACCAGAAGCCGATTTTCTTGATGTCTTGATGACAGTACCCGAAGATTTAGAGGCGCTTGCAGATTTATTAGACGCCCTTAGCGCAGAACATGAAGATGAGCTTGCCCCTATTGTGGTTTTATCTAATCTTCTATCGATTCAAGCTCGCGCGCACATGGAAATTGCAAATTATATTTTGGAAGAGGCAGGCCGCATTGATAAAGAAAGCGCTGAAGATTTCTTTATCTACGATAAAGAGCCAGAGATGACCCAAGACGCTATTATTTCAATAGCGAGCCAGCAGCAGGCACAGGTGCAAACAGACAATATCATTCTTTTCCCCATCCATTTGCGGCATTAAGTTACAATAATCCTCGACAAGAACAAATTTTATACCTAACTTACTTTCTATAATTTATAGAAAGTATTGCTATGTCCGCTCTAAAAGGAGGCCCTCTCAGCAAATTGGCCCGCACTGAGGCTGATCTTGATAACCTAATTGCCTATTTTCTTAATATAAATAACTACAATAACGGCCCAGATTTTTTTCAAAAACAATGGGAATCTCTAGATCGATTCAAACTTAATCCAAAACAACTCTCTATAATTATTGATCGTTCCGGGCAAATAGTTCGCGATTATGAAAGTCAGGGTAATGATTTTGGTAATCAAAGGGCCAAAGAGCTTAGGAAAATTGTTCTTGGAAATCTTCACAGATGGGAAAAACAAGCCCTCGGTAAAATGTCAGAATTTGACCCTGTAGACCTAAGTCATGCCATACGTGGGTTCTATAACTTAGGCATCAAACCTAGTCAGGAATTTCATAAAAAATGGTTTGCGCAAATTCAAGAAAGAACCGGCGTTTTTAGACCTATTGATTTTGGCGTACATTATTCAGCCGCAGCCTATTTAGGGGTTCAACTTCCCCGCTCTTTGGCTAGTCAATTAATTGTTCGATTAAGAGAGTGCGGAAACTTTCTCCATGGGCGCAATAAAACTGATTTTGTATGGGCGATTGCCATACAAGACAGCATTTTTCCTAAAACTGAATATAGTGAAATTGCTGCCCTTATAAGACCTCAATTGGCGCCTCAATCTAGGGGGACTAATGTTGATAAAATGCGATATGATGTTGGAAAATGGTTTAGCTGGGATGAAACTTTCCAAAATCCTCATCACTCTCCTAGAACGTCCCAACTCGAAGAAGATATCAGAAAATTATTTGAAAGGGCGGGTATTAAAACGGAAAAACGCGAAGCCCCGTTACCCTCTTTCCCACAAGCAGTGGATTTCACCGCATATTTTAATAAACGCCCTGTGCATATTGAAATCGACGGGCCTACCCACCATATAAAAACCGCAGGTCACGTGCCTGCCGCCACCATGAATCCTGCTTATAAAGGATCAGATCTTTTTCGTAGTGCGCTTTTAGCCAGAGAGACAAAAACGCCTTTTTTGCGTATACCCGAACCAATCTCCTATGCCCTATCAGGACGTCAGGTAGGGAACCAGCGCTTTGGCGAGGAATGCTGTCTATTAATAGCGCGATCTTTTATGCAAAAAGCCGCAAACACAGTGCAGACAGTTTCTCGCGCTGTTATTTTAGGGACAGAAGTTGGTATCGTCCCTATGATACCATCACGCCCATAGGTCTGCCGCCTAACAGGTGCAAATGGTAATGAGGTACTTCTTGTCCGCCATTTGATCCTGAATTTGCAATAGCGCGATACCCATTGTTGTTTAATCCAAGCTCAGTGGTTAGATGCGCAACGGCACGGTGAAAGGCCATAATCTCTTGCTCACTCGCGTTTTTAGAAAAATCACTCAGATCAACATACTGCCCTTTTGGTATCACAAGCACATGAACAGGTGCTTGGGGGGCTATGTCATGGAACGCAAACACATGTTCATCCTCATAGGCTTTATTACAGGGAATATCCCCTTTGAGTATTTTCGCAAAAATATTATTGGGGTCGTATGTCATGGCGCTCTCTCACTTTACAAGTTTCGCTAAAATATATACATAAATGAAGATGATTATCTACCCTGCTATTGATTTAAAAGACGGAAAATGTGTACGCCTGCATAAGGGCGATATGGCATCTGAAACTATTTATAATAACAATCCCGCCGCGCAAGCCATGGTATGGGCGCAAAGCGGGTTTTCTTGGATTCACATCGTTGATCTGAACGGCGCGATTGAAGGTAAACCTGTCAATGCAAACGCCGTTCAGTCGATCATTGATGCGGTTGATCTGCCCCTGCAACTGGGCGGGGGTATCCGCGACCTTAAGCAAATTGAAACATGGCTATACGCGGGCGTATCCCGTGTCATCCTTGGCACCGTTGCGGTCAAAAATCCTGCACTTGTCAAAGAGGCCTGCCTAAACTTTCCCGGTCAAATTGCGATTGGCGCGGATGCGTACGGTGATGATATTGCGACCGAAGGCTGGGTTGAAAAATCAGGACGCTCTGTGATCGACCTCATCCAAGAATTTGAAGACGATGGCCTTGCCGCTGTAATCTATACTGACATCAATCGTGATGGCACGGGAGAGGGCCTCAACATGGAAAACACTATTAAACTCGCCGAAAGCATCTCTATTCCTGTCATCGCCTCTGGCGGCGTAGGCTCTCTCAAAGATGTAGAAGCCGTCAAAGCTGCAGACAAAGTAGGTATCGAAGGCATGATTATCGGCAAAGCGCTGTATGATGGACGCATTAATCCGCTTGAAGCCCTAAGGTTGGCCGCATAGCATGGCATTATGTTCACGCATCATTCCCTGCCTTGATGTTCATGAAGGACGCGTTGTTAAAGGCGTTAACTTTGTTGATCTGGTTGATGCCGGCGACCCTGTAGAACAGGCAAAAGTATATAATGACCAGGGCGCAGATGAGCTTTGTTTTTTGGATATCACCGCAACCTCCGATAACCGCAATACAATTTTGGACGTGGTTTCGCGCACGGCAGACGCCGTTTTTATGCCTCTTACTGTTGGCGGCGGTGTTCGAGAGCTACAAGATATTCGCAACCTCCTTGAGGCAGGCGCTGATAAAATTGCGATTAATTCGGCGGCGGTAAAAAATCCTGAATTTGTTCGTGAAGCATCACAAAAATGTGGCAATCAATGCATCGTTGTCGCTATTGACGCCAAAAAAACCGCCACAAATAAATGGGAAATCTTTACCCATGGCGGGCGTCATCCTACTGGGATAGACGCCGTCAAATGGGCCATGCAAATGGCCGAATACGGCGCAGGAGAACTTCTCATCACGTCTATGGATCGAGATGGCAGTAAATCAGGCTTTGATCTTGACCTGACACGGAGAATATCCGAGAGCGTTCCTGTCCCTGTTATTGCGTCAGGCGGGGTTGGAACGCTTGATCACTTGGTGGAAGGCGTGAAAATAGGCAAAGCCTCCGCCGTTCTTGCCGCCTCTATCTTTCATTTTGGCGAGTATACGATTAAAGAGGCAAAAGCCGCCATGCACGGCGCTGGCATAACCATGAGGAACATATAAATGCCTAAACACATTATTGATGAGTTATTTCAAATTATTCAAGAGCGCAAAGGCGCAGATCCTGAAAGCTCTTATGTCGCCTCCCTTTTTAACAAAGGCACCGCCAAGATCGCACAAAAAGTTGGAGAGGAAGCCGTTGAAACTGCTATCGAGGCGCTGCAGGGCGATAAAGAAAAATTAGCGGCAGAAAGCGCCGACCTACTCTTTCACCTCATGATCCTTTGGGCTGACCAAAACCTCAAACCCGACGACATCATGACCATCTTACAATCTCGCCTCGGTTCCAGCGGTCATGATGAAAAGGCTGCGCGTATAGAATAAAATTACCCGCACTCATTTTTTTGAAAATACGGGCAATTGGCCTATTCAAAAAACTTGGGATTAATCACTTTATAGTAATAGCGTGATTTAATCGTTTCCCCTTTTGCACGCACTGAGTAAGGATGCAAACCAAATTGCACGTATCCCATACCTTCATAAACCTCAATCGCTCTTGTCATTGTCTCGCGTACATCAAGGTTAATGACGGCATACCCTTCTGCTAAACAATGCTTTTCAACTTCTTCAAGTAGCATTTTAGCAAGATGGTAGCCACGCGCCCAAGGGGCAACAAAATTTGTGGTCAGGTGAACAACATGGCCTTGCGCCTCGTTATTTTTAGGAGGCAGCATTAATTGTGTTGTGCCACATATTGTATCATCAAGCCGCGCCACAAAAAGCTCACGTGTTGGCGCCGTTACAACGCCGCGCCAATAATTTTCTAGCGTATCGCGCGCAGGTAGCTCAACCCAACCAAATCCACCACCACCTTCAATGGCGGCATCCGTCGCGTCACATAAATCATTCAAATCATTGGGTGAGAGTTGCTCGCTGACGCGCTCCACCATAATTTTTGGGTCTATTGTCTTAAGTTGCGTTTGATCGCCCATGCTTTCCCCTTATAAGCTCTCTATTATCCCTAGTGGCTATAGTCCTTTAGACCATAGGTGTCCACCTTAAAAAACCTTCCAACAGGGCGATCCCATCGTCTTGGCTTTTTTCAGGGTGAAATTGAACGCCTAAAATATTGCCCTTACCAACGATAGCGGCAACCGCGCCGCCATAATCTGTTGTGCCTAAAATATTCGCCTTATCTTTTGATTCAAACATAAAAGAGTGAACAAAGTAAAAATAAGTGGCGTTATTTTCTTTCTTTTTTAAAAAAGGGACGATTTTTTTGGCATAATCTGTGTAGTCCATCGTATTCCAGCCCATATGTGGGATTTTTAAATCAGCTTTTGGCTGCATGGGTATAACTTGTCCTGCTATCCATCCTAACCCTTCATGCTCACCATGCTCCAACCCCTTATCAGCCAAAAGTTGCATACCCACGCAAATACCTAAAAAAGGTTTTTTATCAGCCAAAACCGCCTTTTCAAGCGCTTCAATCATTCCATTGACTGCCTTTAAGCCATTCATACAATCACCAAAAGCGCCCTGCCCAGGCAGAACAATACGATCCGCCCGCGCAATATCACTGGGTTTATTTGTGATTAATACCTGAAAATCAAGGGTGTGTTGATCAATGACATGCTCAAATGCCTTTGCAGCAGAGCGTAAATTACCTGATCCGTAATCAACGATAGCGAGAAGTGGTTGAGTCATATCCTTAAATCCTTTAAGAGCATTATGTACAAAACTTGAGGGATAAAAACCATGAAAATCGGCTTTTATGAATGGGCAAAAACGGATGAAGCTACACAAAAACGCATTATGCGCCGCTCCGAGGCCGATATTGAAGCGCTTTCAAGCCAAATTCGGCCTATTTTGGATAATGTTCGCGATAAAGGTGATACCGCCCTTTTTGAATATGCAGCCAAGTTCGATAAAGCAGATATCCAAAACATTAAAGTCACCGACGAAGAATTCGCCCAGGCGCACGAAAACCTTGATCGCGATGTGAAAGCCGCTATTGATCTCTGCGCAGGGAATGTTCGCCGATTTCATGAAGAGCAAATCCGCCGCATGGAAAAAGATCGCGATTGGCTATTTGAGGTCGAGGCAGGCGTCTGGGCTGGTGAAAAAATAACACCTATTTCTTCTGTCGGCTTGTATGTTCCAGGTGGCAAGAACCAATATCCTTCTGCAGTTTATATGCTTGGTATCCCCGCAACACTGGCGGGCGTTGAGACGGTTGCAATGACAACACCACCACGCCCCGATGGTAAAATCGGGGACGCGTTGCTTTATGCGGCGCAGATATCTGGGGTTAAAAACGTCTATAAAGTAGGAGGAGCGCAAGCAATAGCCGCCCTAGCCTATGGAACGCAAACAATTCCAGCGGTAAAAAAAGTTCTAGGGCCGGGATCGCCTTATGTTGCTGCAGCTAAAAAGGCGCTAAGCGGCATCATTGATGCTGGTATGCCTGCAGGGCCTTCTGAATCCATTATACTCTGTGATGAATCAGCAGACCCTCATAATACTGTTCTTGATATTTTGAATGAGGGGGAGCACGGCCCCGATTCAGCGGCACTTCTTGTGACACATGACAAAACGCTGGCTGATTATGTTCTTAAGCATTTGCCCATTGAGATCAATAAGTTACCCGAACCACAACGCGGCTGGCTCATTGAAAATATGGCAAGTTACAGCGGTATTATTCTGACCCAAAACCTTGAGGCATCTATTGATTTTTGCAATGAATACGCCACAGAGCACCTTTTGGTAAAGGTATCAAACCCAGAGGTTACTGTCCCTAAAATAAAAAATGCAGGCGAGATTCTTATTGGCGAAAACACACCTTCATCATTTGGAAACTATGGCATAGGGGTGAACCACGTACTGCCCACGGGTGGTAATGCCCACACTTATAGCTGTACTTCTATTTGGGATTTTCTTAAAAGAACATCCATCGCCAAAATGAACCCAGAAGGCTTTAATGCTCTAAGGCAGTCAGTCACAGTTATGACTGATTATGAGGGCTTTCCTGCCCATGGTAACGTTATTCGTGATCGAAATATAAAGAATAACTAAATAAGGGACAGCTTACCTATAAATCACAATGCCCCCTTTGTGCTCGGCAATTGGTCGCCTGCACGGGGATCAATCTCTGTTGCCGTACGCAAAGCACGGGCAAAAGCCTTAAAAACGCTTTCGATAATATGATGATTATTCTCACCATATAAATTCTCACAATGAAGCGTCATACCTGCTGTTTGTGATAGTGCCTGAAAGAAATGGCCAAAAAGCTCCGTCTCCATCACTTCACCCAACCGATCAATCGTGAATTTAACATTCCAGATACAATAAGGGCGATTGGATAAATCAAGCGCAACACGGCTTAAGCATTCATCCATCGGCACATAAGCATGACCATACCGCACAATCCCGCGCTTATCAGCCAGCGCCGTCTTGATCGCGTCACCTAAGGCAAGCGCCGTATCCTCAACGGTATGGTGGGCATCAATATCTAAATCTCCATCACAGGAAATTGTTAAGTCAAACAAACCATGGCGTGCAATTTGATCCAGCATATGATCCAAAAAGGCGATGCCCGTTTTAATATTACTTTGACCTGTGCCATCCAGATTCAAATACAGCTTAATATCCGTCTCTTTTGTTTTACGATTAATCGTGGCGGTTCTCTCTAAAGTATTTGTCATTTTATTTCGTATCTTTCATCTTGACGTCAGGTCAATTTCTAAGGCATGTCTTAGACATGACAACAATACTCGCAATTCGAAAAGATAATCAAGTCGTCGTTGCTGGAGACGGTCAAGTATCCCTTGGGCAAACCGTCATGAAGGCCAATGCCCGAAAAGTGCGACGCCTTGGTAAAGATAACACCATTATTGCTGGATTTGCTGGCGCTACTGCTGATGCCTTCACGCTTTTTGAGCGTTTAGAAGCAAAGTTAGAGGCTCATCCAGGTCAACTGACCCGTGCCTGTGTCGAGCTGGCCAAAGATTGGCGTACAGATAAATATCTCCGGCGCTTAGAGGCTCTCATGGCTGTTTGCGATAAGGACGCCTCTCTTATCCTCTCTGGCACGGGTGATGTCGTTGAGCCTGAAGATGGAATTATTGGCATTGGATCAGGGGGAAATTATGCCCTCGCCGCCGCCCGCGCTCTTCTTGATCGAAGCGATATGGACGCAGAAACAATAGCCCGAAAAAGTTTGGAAATTGCCGCTGATATTTGTGTTTATACAAATAATAATATCATCATTGAAAAGTTATAGTGAACACTATGAAAGACCTAGAACCTACAACGTCCACCCCGGCCCTTTATCCGCGTGAAATCGTCCATGAACTTGACCGCAATATTATTGGTCAAAGTGACGCTAAACGCGCTGTGTCAATTGCTTTGCGTAATCGCTGGCGCCGCATGCAGCTTCCCGCTGAGATGCAAGAAGAAGTCTATCCCAAGAACATCTTAATGATTGGCCCAACAGGTGTTGGTAAAACAGAAATTGCGCGCCGCCTTGCAAAACTTGCAAACGCGCCGTTTGTTAAAGTAGAGGCTACCAAATTTACAGAGGTTGGTTATGTCGGCAAAGACGTTGAGTCCATTATCCGCGACCTCGTCGAGGTTTCAATTCATATGACACGTGAAAAAATGCGTAAAACAGTGACCGCCCAAGCAGAAGTTTACGCCGAAGATCGCGTTTTGAACGCGCTTGTCGGTGATGAAGCGTCGGAAACAACGCGGGATGCTTTTCGTAAAAAACTTCGTAATGGTGATTTTAACGACAAAGAAATTGAGCTTGATCTACAAGATAACGCCAATCCCCTCGCCAATATGTTTGATATCCCGGGCATGCCAGGCGCCTCTGTTTCTATGATGAGCATGGGTGATATTTTTGGTAAAGGTATGGGCGGTAAAACCAAGCGCAAAAAATTAACAGTATTGGAATCATATGATGTCCTTGTGACGGAAGAGTCCGATAAGCTTCTTGATGAAGATAAAATCATCTCAACCGCCCTAGATCTTGTGCAACAAAACGGAATCGTTTTTATTGACGAGGTTGATAAAATTGCCGCGCGTCATGATGCAAAAGGTGGGGATGTTTCCCGTGAAGGTGTTCAGCGTGACTTGCTCCCACTCATTGAAGGAACAACCGTGACAACCAAGCACGGCACTGTTAAGACAGATCATATTTTATTTATCGCAAGCGGCGCATTTCACTATGCCAAACCATCAGATTTACTTGCAGAGCTGCAAGGGCGTCTGCCTATTCGTGTTGAGCTGCGCGCTCTCACTGAGGCTGATTTTAAACGTATTCTCACCGAAACAGATTCCTGCCTCATTAAACAATATAAAGCGCTCATCGGCACAGAAGGCGTTGATCTTGATTTTACTGATGAGGCGATCAATGAGATTGCCCGTATCGCCTTTGAAGTAAATGAAACGGTCGAAAATATCGGGGCACGCCGCCTTTTAACCGTGATGGAAAAGCTCCTTGATGATATTTCCTATACCGCAAGTGACCGAAGCGGTGAAAAAATTATAATTGATGGCAAAGATGTTATCGAGCACGTTTCTGATCTGGCTAAAAATACAGACCTTAGTAAATTTATTCTATAATGCGCTTTATTGCCCTTTTATTATCTCTTTCACTATTCACTCAAGTCGTAAGCGCATCTGAAAGCACATCCCTTGCTAAAGTCATAAAGCGCCCCGCCCTTGATTGGCCCGTTGATTGCCAATTAGGCCAAGATTGCTGGATTTATAATTACGTGGATATGATCCCCGATGATGAGAAGGCAACGGATCGCTTTTGTGGCGCACGCACATATGATGGTCATAAAGGAACAGATATCGGAATTTTAACTATTCAGGAGATGGAGCGCGGTGTTGATGTTTTAGCGCCTGCCGATGGGATTGTTAAAAAAACTCGCGATGGCGATATCGACATTATTAAAACAGACGAAGAAATCGAAAACATTAAGGCGCAGCGTAAAGAATGCGGCAATGCCGTTTTAATAGATCATGGCGACGGGCTTGAAACAATTTATTGTCACCTGAAACAAAACTCAATTGTTGTAAAACCCAGCAGCAAAGTGAAAGCGGGGGATAAAATTGCCCAAATTGGCTTATCTGGCGTGACCGAATTTCCGCATCTACATTTTGGCGTCATCTTGCGGGGTGAAATAATTGATCCATTCACCAATAAGCCCAATACCAAAGAATGCGGTGCCACAAGCAAGGGGATATGGTCACAAAAAATCGATGATACAAATCAACGCCTCATCCTTAACCAAGGTGGATTTACGGATGAGATTATCGATCTCAACGATATTTATAATGAAAACTCTGTAAAAGAAACTCTGCCACAATCTGCTCAAAAGCTTCTTTTTTGGTTTAGCTATCTTGGAGCAAAAAAAGGTGACAGTATAAATATTGAGATATTCAATCCAAATTTAAAGCTTTTTGCATCACAACAAATTATTCAAGACAAAACGCGCGCCCAACAATTTTATTATACTGGTAAAAAGATTTCTTCACCGCCATTACAGCCAGGCGTTTATATAGGAAAAGTGACCATCGTACGTCAAATAAAAGAGGGACAGGAAGAAAAATGGTCTTTTGAAAGCACTGTTACAGTCCTCCCATAATCAGCTTTTTCTCAAATAAACATAGAGCGCCCCGCTGCCTCCATGGCTTTGATGGGCTTGCACTGTTTTTAGTACATGGGGGCGTAATGGATGAAGCGATAGCCATTCAGGAACACGGGCTTTTAATACACCCTCACCCTGCACCATCCACTGATCGCTTGTATGGCCTGTCTTGCCTTTTCCTGTAATCACCAGAACACATCGTTTTTTTTGTGAGACCGCCCTTAAAATAAATGCTTCTAGGGCATCTTTAGCCTGTCCCTGATTTTTACCATGAAGATCTAATGTACCCTCAATTGGTATTTTACCTTTACGAAGCCGCTCATGCGTACGCCGATCCATCTGAAAATCGCTATCAGTGTACCCTCGTATTTTTTCAGGCTCCTTGATAGGAGGTAAAACACTCTCATTCGGGGCATTTTCGGCGACTTCCCTCTCTTGGGACGAAGCGCCCAAAGTGGCCTCCAATTCATCCCATTTGGGGTCCTTAATCGGCTCTATATCTTTGGTAAACAACTTCCAAAGATGAAAGCCTTCTTTTTTATCGTCCCTATCTTTAGTCATTTACATTTACCAAGTTGCAACACCTTAATTATATAAGGCATACTATTATAAACGCAGGATAAAACTAAGACAAAACTATGAAGCTTCTCTTTTCTTTAATTATAACCTTTGCAATTGTGTCATTAAATGGCGCGCACGCCCAATTTACTTTGCAAACATCTACACCAGAGGATGTGGCCATTGCTTTTTATAAAAAAGGCGGCAAAATCCCTAATTTCGACACATGGATTATCGGCCAACCCCCTTATAATTCAACCCCCTGGGCTATGCGAGAGAAGGTTCTATATGATGAAAAGCTTCGCCTTGTGGAAAAATATCAAGAATATGACACCGAAAACGGCCTTATCAAAATTCGAGCCGCGGTGAAGATTGATTTTGAAGCAATCCCAGATGCAAAAGATATGAATATCCTGCATAATATTATGGTTATTAGTTATAAGAATGTTGGAGATGAATCTTATTACCCCTATAAATTTTTGGATCAATATATCACAGTCGTCCCGTCAAATATGAAAGCCTATACCAGCGCGGCTCTTGATGACGAAGAATATGAGTATATAAAAAATAAACTGAACAAGTCCCGTAATCCAAGCGCCTATATTGAACTTAAACCCAGCGTCACAGACCACGAAGCGCCACACAATATTGATGGGCTTGATCAATGGATTATGACTGCTGATATTGTCTCTTATCTTATTATTGATGATAGCGGCTCTATTATATGGGAAAAAACAGCCCCTTGGTATATCGCGCCACAAACGCGCGATTTGAATAATCTTTATGACGGTCAATACCGCGTTAACAAACCCGAATAGCGCTAGGCATGACAAAACCCTAAAAAAGGCATAGTATGGCTCAGGAAAGAAGTCAAAAATTATGTTTTCTAATTTAGGGCCTTTATTTAAAACAGTTTTCAGACAAGCGGAATCAACCGATACACGCCAAGCCATTCGGCGTGAAGAAAAAGAACAAGGGCGCGGTAATAAAGAGGCGCAAGAAGACACCCACATTAGCGTTAATCTCTGGGAAGATAACACAAGCGTTTCTGTGACATCTCTTCAGGCTTTTTTAATCGACTTTTTAAAGGATAAAACATTTAGCGATAAAGCCGATATTTCCAATCAAATGGCACCGTTTCAGACACAACAACAAAAACCGCAAAATACCTTTGTTGCCCGTGCTACAAACGCCTATCAAACTATGGCTGAACAAACGCAAAAGCCGCCGCGCGCGCCGCAAATCGAAGAGATATCGACCGCTGATCTTGTCGAATCAGAAGAGGTGCGCAAAATTTATACTCTTATTGAGGATTTGGAGTTGTTATCGAGAAAGGGGATAGACTCCCTTTATATCGAAAAAGCAGAGAGCTTTGTCGAGAGCCTTCGCCAAGCCGTGCGTGTTGCAAAATCCAAACTATAATCAAACCATGTTAAGAATATAACCCTCATCCGTCGTTTGTAAAAACTGAGGGCTTGATGGATCTGTCTCTATTTTTTGGCGCAGGCGATAAATATGCGTCTCTAATGTATGCGTTTCAATATTATCGCCATACCCCCAAACAGCATGCAACAACGCATCCCGCATGACAGGATTTGGCATCTGCCGATAAATATAAAGCAAGATATCACGTTCTTTTTCGGTCAAAACGATCTCGTTTTTATCAGGAGTTTGAAGTAAAAAATTATGGGGTCTGAAAATATATGACCCTAAGTGGATCTTTTTAAGGCCACGGCTGCCTGCATTTTTTTCTAGCGCTCTTTGCACTCTCATCAAAAAGATAGAGGGTCTTATAGGTAACTCCTCCTCGCTGACATTCATCACAGTGATATCCGAACTATTCAAATCGAGTTGATCTGTAATGATCAAATGAGTTTTACTCATATCGTTGTCTTCAGACGCTTCGACGAGGCGTATTTCAACTTTATCGCCCAAGCGCTCAAGTAAACGCTTCAAACTATCCCGCAGCACAGTGTTTTTAACAAAAAGAGTAATCATCTAGGCGAAAATTACCCAGTAATAGCCAAAACAACAACCTATTTTAATACAGGACTGATGCCTGAACACTTTAAACCACTGATTTTAAACAAAACCAATATGGCATACGATTTGCGATAATGATAAAGGTAAGGAGAGCCCATGGTTCAACATTTTGATTTCGATGCGCGCACCGCTGGCCAAAAGCAGACCAATACCTTAGGGTATCACAGCGTCCAGTCATGGAAATCGCAATCAGCCAAAACAATCCAAACCACCCAAACACATAATTTTAAGGCGGCACTCTCTCAGGCAATAGAAGAGCCGAGAACCGTCAAAAGCTTGGCGTCCGCGCATCATAGTAAAAACCCAGATTCATATAAATTTGACGATGTTATTGACGTTATTAACCCGCTTCATCATATCCCTGTCCTTGGCATGGTCTACCGCGAGCTGTCGGGGGATACAATCAAGCCTGCCTCACAGATTATTGGCGGCGGCCTCTTTGGCGGGCCTATAGGCGCGATAAGCGGCACGATCAACGCTATTGCGCAAATACAAACCGGCAAAGATGTAACGGGCAGTGTTTTAACAATGGCGGGCATATCGCCCGATACACAAAGAAAACAAGCGCATATTAATATGAATGACCCCGAAAGTCGCCTCAATGCGGTGGCGCACGCGATGGGTTCGGATCAGGGCAAGGGGTCTATAACGCGTGATGATTTACCATCAACAGCGGCACCTTTTGCCAGTTTACCAGAAGTAGGGCGCCGTTTTACCAAAACACAATTGGCTGATGGGCGCACAGCAGGAAATATGATTGTTCAACAGCAAGTAGCCGCTTATGAAAATATATCATTTGGACAAAATAAAGCTGCCCCGGTTATAGATAAGATTGATCTTGCCTTTGATGTGCCTGCCCGTGAGCGCATTACCGAGATATCCCTTTCCCCAATGCCTGCGAGGCAGAGCTTTTAGGCCTCAGGCGCTATCGCGCGCACCAAAAACACCTGTTCCTATACGAATATAAAGCTGCCCATGATCAGGGCATAACGGAATCGCGCGCTCATAATCGGCGCTCATACCCATGCTTAGATTATTTAAACCGTTTTCCTGCGCCAATTTCTTTAAAAAGGCAAAATGCAGGGCGGGCGGCTCATCCACTGGCGGAATACACATCAGGCCGACAATATCTAAATCCAAACCACGGCAAAGAGTGAGAAAGAGGCTTAAATCTTTTGGGCTTATCCCTGCCTTTTGCGGCTCATCGCCCGTATTCACCTGAACAAAGCAAGGAAGGCTACGGCCTTGTTTTTTCATCTCGCTTGAGAGCGTCTTTGCCAGTTTTTCACGATCAAGTGTTTCGATCACATCAAAAAAGGATACAGCATCTTTCACTTTATTGGTTTGAAGCGGGCCAATCAGGTGGAGTTTAATATCGTTATGCTCTTTTTTAAAATCTGCCCAATGCTCTATAGCTTCCTGCACGCGGTTTTCACCAAATAACCGATGCCCACACTCCAACGCCTCTTTTAATTTCTCCAGCGGTTGCCGCTTACTAACGGCAACAAGATGGATGTTGTCTTGCGCGATATCATGCGCCTTTGCCAATTTTTGAATGATGGTTTGAATGGTTTCAATATTTTTGGAAATATCAGACATAGTATTCCTTTGTCATTGCGAGGTGCGAAAGCGACGCGGCAATCTGTATCATTATGATAAACATTATACTAGATTGCTTCGCTGATGCTCGCAATGACGCAAGCAGGGAGTAAGCGCAAAAAAAGAGGCGCCTATAAGACGCCTCTTTATAATTCTTAGATCAAACTTCGATTAGAAGTTGATTTGAACACCACCCATAAGTGAAGTTGCGTCAGCATCAACTGCGCCTCTTTCATGTTCAATGTGTGAGAGTGATCCACGGAAAGTCAGACCTGGGCCTGCTGTGTAGATTACGCCACCTGTGTAACGCTGTGTTTCAAGTTCAGCTGCGCCAACAGTTTGATCATCTTGATCAAAGTATGATGCACCAAATTTGAATGGACCAGTTGTGTAGTCAGCACCAACAACATATGTGTCGATGTCTGAGTTAGCAGCAGCGCCTGTGTCTGTGTCTTTGTAAACTGCACCGATACCAAACGCACCGACATCTAGGTCAAGACCAACGTTCCACTCATCGTAATCATCAAGATTACCAGCTTCACGATCAATGTTTGTGTAACCAGCACCAGTTGCGAAACCGACATTGTTAAACACGCCTTCGTAACGAACAGCTGCTTCCATTGCTGCGCCTAAAGAGCCAGCAACATCATCTGAGTTAAAACCATTACTTACAGGGTTTCCGTTACCGAGCGCTGCTTGGTCAGCATCGTTTACATCTGGAGTGTATGACACACCAGCTTGGAAACCATTGAAGTTTGGTGACAAATATGTGATTTTTTCTGCTGAACCAGTAACGTCTTGGTCATAATCGAAACCTTCAACTTGGCCTCTTGTACCGAAAGGAGCAGAAGCAATAGCATCAGGACCCGCAAAAGCAGCATTTAAGTTTGCATAATTTACAGGTTGGATGTATTGACGGATACCATCAATGTTTGAGTCTGCTGAAGGAGCAGCAACTTGTAGCAAGTAAGCAGCACCATCTTCTGAACCGAGGTTTACACGGCCCCATGTGCCTGACATGTAAACATACGATTCCTCGATTGTGTTTTCATCATCGCCACCGTCAACTTCTGTTTCAACTTGGAAACCGAAAGTTAGGCCACTGTCTAAAGTTGCTTCACCATTGAAGTGAAGTTCTGTTTCACGTTGCATGTCGAAATTACGTGTTTCAACACCAGCGCGGTCATCTTGATCTAGATAACCAATGTAGTTTTTTGAATGACCACCGATTGTTAGTTCCATTTGCGCTTGAGCAGGAGCAGAAGCGAAAACGATACCAGCAATAGCAGCACTAGCTAAAAGAGTTTTTTTCATTGTATTCCTCCAATTGAAAATACTTTAGTTTATGTGCTTGAGATTGGCCAGGATTGACCAATACAAGGTGTTATCATTTGATAACGCTCCGATTAAGCCTTCGATTTGCCTTACCGTCAACGCGATTTTTGCAAAAAAGACACAAATTTTTTTAATTTGTTGCATTTTTGCCACAGTTTATTCGCCCTTATAAGGCGTCATATTAGGAGTTACAGCAGTTTTAAGCGATACAGTGCTTGAGCAGCGGCGCGTAGCGTGATAATCAAAGAGTGTAATAAAGGAGACAATAATAATGTCATATATATACAAGACTCACTTCTTAACCCTTATCCTTTGCCTTGGCGCGCTCAGCCTCACCGCTTGCGGTGATTCGCTGCCAAAGGGAGAGGCAAAATATCCATCAGGCCTTGACCGGACAACAACGGGCGAGGACATCTATAGCGAAAAACAAAGCATCCTTGGCGAAGGCGGTTTTAATTTATTCGGTAATAAAAAAGAGGCGACTGATGGCTCAACAGGGATTGGCGTGAACAGTTTCCTATGGCGGGCAACGCTTGATACCGTTTCTTTTATGCCCCTTTCCAGCGCAGACCCGTTTGGCGGCGTTATCATTACAGATTGGTATTCATCAGCAGAAAAGCCCAATGAGCGCTTTAAAGTGAACGCCTTTATCCTTGATAAACAACTTGTGTCCAATGGCGTTAAGGTCAAAGTGTTCAAGCAAGAGCAAATACGCGGCGCCTGGAAGGATGTTGCTGTGTCTAAGGAAACTGAAACACAAATGGAAGATGCGATTTTGACCCGCGCCCGTCAGCTCCGCGTAGCTTCCTTAAAAGACGAATAAACATACAGCTTATAGAAGAGAAGAAAATGACGCAGCGGTATAATATAAAAGAAACCGAAAAGAAGTGGCGTGATGTCTGGACGCAGCGCAAATGCTTTGAGGTAACTGAGGACACGTCCAAGCCTAAATCATACATCTTATCGATGCTTCCTTACCCATCGGGGCGCATTCATGTTGGGCATGTGCGTAATTATACACTGGCCGATGTTGTGGCGCGTTATAAAAAAGCCAAAGGATTCAATGTCTTAAACCCCATGGGCTGGGATGCGCTTGGCCTTCCTGCTGAAAATGCGGCGATGGAACGCGGGACACATCCCAAAGATTGGACTTATGAGAATATCGCGCAGATGAAGGCGCAGTTGCTCTCTCTCGGTTTTGCTATTGATTGGAGCCGCGAGGTCGCAACTTGCGATCCGTCTTATTATAAGCATGAGCAAAAAATGTTCATTGATTTTTATAATAAGGGTCTTGCTTACCAAAAAGAGTCCGTTGTGAACTGGGACCCTGTAGAAGACACCGTTCTTGCCAATGAGCAGGTCGTTGATGGGAAAGGCTGGCGCTCTGGCGCGCCTGTTGAGCGGCGCAAAATGTATCAGTGGTTTTTTAAGATCACTGAATATGCTGACGATCTCCTTCAGGCCATTGATGGTCTTGATCGCTGGCCTGATAAGGTTCGCACCATGCAGGCCAACTGGATTGGCAAGTCAACGGGGATGAATGCCTCTTTCCCCATTAACGGCACGGATGACAAATTAGACATTTATACAACCCGCCCTGATACTTTTTACGGCGCGAGCTTTTTTGCAATGGCCGCTGACCATCCTTTGGCTAAAAAATTGGCGGGTGATAAAGACGGTTTCGATGATTTTATCGCCGCCTGTCAATCTGTCGGTACATCAGAAGAAGCCATTGAAAAAGCTGAAAAGCTTGGGTTTAATACAGGCTATACGGTCACCAATCCCTTTACGGGCGAAGAATTACCGCTCTTTATTGCGAATTTTATCCTTATGGATTATGGCACTGGCGCAATTTTTGGATGCCCCGCGCATGATGCCCGCGACCATGAATTTGCTCATAAATATGGCCTTAAAATCATCCAAGTTGTTGAAAGCCCAGAAGGGACGCCTGATATTCAAGATGAGCCTTACATTGGTCCCGGCAAAATCATGAATTCCGAAAATTTTAACGGCATGCAAGTCGAAGATGCCAAAATAGCCGTCATAAAAGCCCTCGGAGCAAAGGGAATAGGAAAAGGCGCGACTGTTTTCCGCCTTCGCGATTGGGGTATTTCGCGCCAGCGTTATTGGGGTTGCCCTGTTCCGATGATTCACTGCAAGGATTGTGGTATCGTTCCTGTCCCTGAAAAAGATTTACCTGTCGAGTTACCTTACGACATTAATTATGACACACCCGGCAACCCGCTTGATCGTCACCCCACCTGGAAAAATGTTGATTGCCCTCAATGCGGCAAAGCAGCGCAGCGTGAGACGGACACATGCGATACCTTCTTTGAGTCAAGCTGGTATTTCCTGCGTTATCTTGACCCTAAAAACGAGATAAGCGGCTTTGCGAATGAAAAATCAAACTACTGGATGCCCGTCGATCAATACATTGGCGGCGTTGAGCATGCTGTTTTGCACCTCCTTTATTCACGTTTCTTTACCAGGGCGCTTAAAGATTGTGGCTATGAAGTGCCGCAAGAGCCATTTTCCGGGCTATTCACTCAAGGGATGGTCACACATGCCACCTATAGAGATAGCGACGGAAACTGGTGCTTTCCTGCCGATGTTACCCAAAATGATAAAGGCTGGGTGCGCCGCGATAACGGCAAGGCCGTTGAACAAGGCGCCATCACAAAAATGTCCAAATCAAAGAAAAACGTCGTTGATCCCGAAGATATTCTTAAGACATACGGCGCCGATGCCGCACGTCTTTTTATTCTCTCCGACAGCCCGCCTGAGCGTGATTTAGAGTGGACAGAGGGCGGCATTGAGGGCGCCTGGCGCTTTATCAATAAGCTCTACCGCAATATCAGCGACATAAAAGACGATCTCCCTAAATCAGGGACAGGAAAACCTGAAGTTTTTTCAGATACCGCGGCCAAGATTCGATCTCTCATTCATCAATCCATTAAAGGGGTGGCTGATGATATTGAGGCGTTCCATATGAATAAGGCTGTTGCGCGTATTCGTGAGCTATCAAACGCGCTCATAGCCTTTAAGCTCTATGATGATTCAGATAAATGGGCGCTTCGTGAGGGGTTAGAGGCACTCACATGTCTGATTAACCCCATGATGCCCCATTTGGCCGAAGAACTTTGGGAACAATTGGGACATTCCACAATATTAGCAGACACACCATGGCCTGAGGTCGATGAATCACTGCTAGCCAATGATACTGTGACGATTGGCGTACAGGTAAACGGGAAAGTCCGCGCAACCATAACAATGGCCGCCGATGCATCAAAAGATGACTACGAAAAGATCGCGCTTGAACAAGACGGCGTCCTAAAAGCATTAGATGGAAAATCCGTCAAGAAAATGATTATTGTCCCCGGGCGTATTGTAAACGTGGTAGCGGGATAATGCCCAAACTTGCCCAAGCATATATGACACTTTTGACATTGGGGTTAATCTCTGCCTGCGGCTTTTCCCCTGTCTATGGGGATTACAGCCAAAGCGCACAGACAATAGAAGTCAGTCAAGCGCTAAGCCAGATTAATATTTCACCGCTTGCTAATCGTGAAGGGCAGTATTTACGCAACGCTCTGATTGATCGTTTTTATAAAAATGGATATCCAGAGAATCCGCTTTACCAACTCAGTATCGGCCCTTTAAACGAACAAGAGACGGATTTTGACATCACTGTTGAATCTGAAGCGACTAGACGCCAGCTTAAGATTTTTGCGCCAGTACGTTTAATTCATTTAACATCGCAAGAAACTATTTTTTCTCAAACGCTTTATAGCTTTAGCAGCTATAACGTGCTTGAAAGTGAATTTGCAACACGCTCCTCTGAACAAAATGCGCGTGATGCCATTTTGGATGATCTTGCCCGCAAAATTGAACAGCGCATAACCCTCCAACTCAATAAATAAAATATCCTTAAGGGTGATTTTTATATTGACTTTATTATCGCAAATTATGTATTAAATAAGTATAGAGCGCTTTCATCAGGCAATCTATCGTGGCATTTGAAGGGGCAGCTTGCACCACGTAAAAAAGGCTAAAGAGCGCTATAGCGTACGAACCGCTATGGTCCCTTAATTTAAAAGGAACCTGACGGTTGAAGCGCTTTTTTTATGCCTGTTTTTCAGCGCATACCAAAAAACCTCCATCAATCAGAGTTTATAAATCCAGACCTTTAAGGTCGCAGGAGAATTTTGGACGATGCAAATGGGACTAACTGAACAAATATGGAACCCTCCTCTAATTACCAATATGTCACTTAACAGAGAGACAAATGGCGTATCATGGAACCCTCTTAAACATCATGAATTAGCAAGCTATGGTCTAACAGCATCTCGCAGAGATATTATTAATTCTGAGCCTGTTGCCCTTGGAGTAATTCCAAGCATTATAGGGGCCAACACAATATCCCATAACGGCGTTACTATTAAACGTGCTGGCCAAGGGCATATTGGGATCCCAACAGCTTTATCATTCACTGTAGATTGCGCAGCATTTGTAGCACAGGACCTTATCCAATTTGCAGGGCGGGATTATTTTGAAAAAAGTGAAATCGTACTTGTAGTCCAAAGAACGACCGTAGACCCGTTAACGGCAGGCCGCCCTAATTTTTCTAGGTGGCACACTCACCATGATGAAATCGATCCTATTGATTTAACTTATCAGTTTTCAGATGGGCTTCCTACAGAAATACTACACCCTGAAGGCTATGCGATAACACCTGAAACAAAAACTCTGGTACGCATGGGCGGCGCCATTACACATCGCTCCAATACAAATATTGGAAACGAGCCTGTGTTAAGAACATGGGGCGCTTTTATTGTTCACCCGCATGCACAAAAGCCGAGAAATGGGGCACCGGGCAACCCTGCACTAAGAGGAGATACTCTGAGTGACTCTCCAGCTCCTCAATCCATAAATTGTATTTTTACCCCTTTGGTCAATCCTGAGCGTCTGTTCGAAACAAAGAGGGTAACGGTTGGCCGAATAGACCCTGAAGAACCTAATATCCTAGTTGATAAACGCTTAAAAGATTTATTCCCAGATAATCGTCTTTGCGTTATTATGCCTCGGGAAACTTGGCCCAGCTATAACCATAGTAATTTAAGCAGCGCAAAAGTAACTTTAAATGCTGCGGAATCTAAAATCTTAGTAACCGCCTTCGATCTTGCTGGTAAAACAAAAGAAGCAAGAGCGATCCCCCTGCAGGCAGATCAACCAGAAAACATGCGTTTTCAAATACAATATGCTTTAGGTCAACTGGGCGCACTGACTTTATCAAACGGGAATTGTTCGGGACTAACACCGCCAAGATTATAATCTGAAAAATCCTATTTTGTTCATGATAGAAAAAATATGAAGCAGGCGCGCTTATTAAAAATGCGCATCCATAAAACAACAGCTTAAAGACAAAAAGTATTACACTGGGAAGCTGCGCTCTTCTTATTGTAGGAGTGCGGCTTTTTCTTTATGCTTGCTCTATGAAATTAACGTGGAAACAAATCGAACCTTTTGTTAAATCCCCCGACCCAAAGGCAAGGGTGGTCTTAATCTATGGGCCTGATAATGGCCTTATGCGCGAACGGGCAAAACTTATAGGCAAAACTATTGTGCCTGATTTAACTGATCCCTTTAATGTTAGCACGCTCACAGCAGATCAACTTCATGATGATACGGCACGTTTATCAGACGAAGCAAAGGCATTTTCGATGATGGGTGGGTCACGCCTTATCCATATTGAAAATGCAACAGACAAAATTACAACAACAATCAAACAATATCTGGAAGACCCAAGCGGCGAAAACCTGGTTATTATCGAAGCAGGAGAACTTACAAACCGATCTTCATTGCGTCTTCTTTGTGAGAAATCCAAAAATGCCGCTGCCATCCCATGTTATATAGAAGATGAACGCGGTGTATCACAGGTCATTCGCCAAAACTTATCCGAAGAAAATCTGATGATTGATATGGATGCACTTAATTGGCTGGCGGCAAGTATTGCAGGCGATAGGGGGCGCGTACGTGGTGAGATCGCGAAACTTATTACTTATATGGGGCAAGAGAAACGTAAAATAACCCTTAATGATGTGCAGGCTTGTTGCGGCGATGCGGGATCCGGTTCTATTGACGATTTAATTTATGCTGTAGCAGGAGCACAGCCCCAAAACGCCATGACGTCCTACGCACAGCTCCTACAAGAGGGAATTCCCGTAGTTATTATCCTTCGTAGCTTACAAAATCATTTTAAAAGACTTCATTATATGCAAGCCCTTATTAGAAGCGGGCAAAACTTAGACCAAGCAATTAAAGGCCTGCAACCTCCCATTTTCTATAAATTTGAAAGCGCTTTTAAATCTCAAATAGTTCGCTGGACGATGCCTAAAATAAACCGGGTTTTAGACCGTTTAAATGATTTGGAGGCGCAATCAAAACAGACAGGAACGCCTGTTGAAACGCTCTGTTCTCAGGCAATTTTATCCATCAGCGCCACAAGATAGTTTTAATGTGATTTTTTTGGAGATGTGCTCAAACGTTGTAAAAGATCATCAAGTTGGTCTAGTGATAAAAAATCAATTGCAACACGGCCTGTTTTTGCATCTTTCATATCAATTGAAAAATTCATACCAAGCTGATCTGACAAGCTTTTTTCTAAAGCAATCAGATCTGCATCTTTGTCTTTACCTTTATCTCCACTGGAGTGAGTGCGTTTTTGGATTGAACGGCCAATACTTTGCGCCGCCATCTTTTCTGCATCACGGACTGAAAGGCCATTGGCAATAATTTCTTGTGCCAAGATAGTTGGGTTTTCTGCCTTTAATAAAGCGCGGGCATGGCCTGCACTTAAATCACCCTTGGTGAGCATAATTTGAACACTGTCAGGTAAGCCCAAAAGACGAATCATATTCGCAACATGGCTTCGGCTCTTACTAACAGCTTCTCCGATTTCTTCGTGGGAATGACCAAAATCCTCTGCTAAACGGGCATATCCTCGTGCTTCTTCAATCGGCGTTAAGTCACGGCGTTGAAGGTTTTCAACCAAGCCAATTTGTAGTGTGGCATCATCATCAAGGTCACGAATAACAATTGGAACATCATGTAGTTGTGCTTTTTGACACGCCCGCCAGCGACGCTCCCCCGCGACAATTTCATATCGATTGGGTACCGCCTTATCAGGGCGCACTAAAATAGGCTGGAGGAGACCATGCTCTCTAATTGAATCGGCTAGATCGTTGATAGATTTCTCATCAAAGTATTGACGCGGCTGGTCTGGGTTCGGAAATAGTCTGTCAATACCAACTGTTTTTCTTAGAGCAAAACTTTCTTCTTCGCTTTGCTCAACGCTTGGGTATTCACCTTCCTCATCTTCGAATAATGCGCCTAGGCCGCGGCCCAGGCCGCGCTTTTTAGGATTAAGGATACTTTCCAATTCTTCGTCAAAATCATCAGCCATTTTTACGCTGCCTCATTTGATGGATCAAAACTATTTTGTTGGCTATTACCAATAATTTCTTTTTCGCGCTTGAGCACTTCTTTGGCAAGCTGAATGTAGGCCTTGGCACCAGGGCAGCGCATATCATAAACAATTGCAGGCAGGCCATAAGAAGGGGCCTCTGACAAACGGACGTTACGCGGAATAACTGTCTTATAAACTTTCTCGCCAAAATAATCACGCACATCATCGGCGACCATGCCCGATAAGTTATTACGCCCATCAAACATCGTTAAAACAACACCATGAATATCAAGGAGCGGATTAAAATTCTTCTTAATACGCTCAATTGTTTTTACAAGATGGCTTAGGCCTTCAAGCGCATAAAATTCACACTGCAGCGGCACAATAATAGAATCTGAAGCTACGAGCGCGTTTAAGGTCAGCAAACTTAACGAAGGCGGGCAGTCTATAATCACATAATCATACCCCATTGGCACACGCAGCGCTTCTTGTAAACGATATTCACGGCGGCTTTCGTTCACAAGCTCAATTTCTGCGCCAGAAAGATGGATGGAAGAAGGCAGAACATGCAAGCGTGGGACTTTTGTTTGGTGTATTGCCTCCTGCAAGGTGCAGTCTCCAAAAATAACGTCATAAGTGCTCGCTTTTATTTTAGCCCGCACTAAGCCCAATCCTGTTCCCGCGTTCCCTTGGGGATCCAAATCAACAAGAAGAACCTTTTTACCAATCGCAGCTAGGGCCGTTGCTAGATTGACCGATGTTGTCGTCTTGCCAACGCCCCCCTTTTGATTGGCTACTGATAAAATTCGGGGTATGCGTTTAGTAACACTGTGTGTAGGCGCATTCGAATTACTGCCCTCATTTAACTCTTTTAACGGAGATCGAATGAAATTGGCGATCATGGCGTAATCCTTCATTTGCTGACTATATCAATGGTTGTATAATCTTACTTTAAGGCCTGTTTGAATTTCTTCAAGCTTCTTTTGCATTTTTATTGCATTATTAACAGCGCTTATACGAGAGAATTACTTAGGCACAACGTCAGAAATTAATAATATAGTGGCCAGAGCGTCGGTCTTACTTGGTTTTTGTTCCACGTGAAACAACCAATTACGCTGCGCCTCACTCACTTCCTGATCGTATTGCTCACCCTTAGGAAAGATAAAGCGAGGCGTTGGGTTACTTTTTATCCAATCTTGTGAGTAAAAGAAAAGTTTATCGAGCGAGGCAAGCGCTCGTGCCATAATAACATCAGGCTTTGTTTCACGTGAAACGTCTTCAATACGCTCACAGACTATGTTGACGTTAGCCAGTTCGGTTTCACGTGAAACAGTGCGCATAAAAGAGCATTTCTTTTGATCAGATTCAACCATGGTAAATTTTTTATCTGGGTTCAGCATTGCCAAAACAAGGCCAGGAAAACCTGCTCCTGAACCAAAATCAAATATAACTTTATCATCAATTGTCAAAAGCTCTGACACCTGCATTGAGTCAATAAAATGCCTTTCCCAAGCGTTGGGGAGAGTTTGTGGACTGATAAGATTTATCTTAGATTGCCATTTTTGTAAAAGGGACAAATAGGCCTTCAACTTATGATCGGCCTCATCAGGAATTATTATGCCGTGATATTTAACCGGCATTAGATTGCTTTTCTTTTGCCGCTTTAATTTTAGCGGGGCTCTTCTTAACGTGACGAAGAAGGGAAATAACAGCAGCGGGTGTCACGCCAGGAATACGAGCCGCCGCCCCCAAGGTAACAGGCCTTGCGCGAACAAGCTTATCTTTTACCTCAGCGGACAGATCACCGATATCGTCATAATTTAAATGCGCTGGTAATATTAATTGCTCGTCTTTTCTAAAAGCCGCAATATCAGCTTCTTGCCGCGCCATATACCCTGAATACATTGCATCAATAGATATCTGCTCTTTTATATCAGTGTCAATCTGAGATAACTCTGGCCAAATGTTTTCAATCTCAGCCCAGCCAATATTAGGATAGCGCAATAAATCAAAAGCGGTTCTGCGGCGACCGTCCTGATTGACATCAATACCGGCCTTAACAAGGTCGTTTGGAATAGCACTTAATTTATTAACGAGCTCATGGCCCTGCATAAGTGACGCTTTCTTCTTTGACCAAATAGTTTCACGTGAAACATTAACACAACCTATCTCAATACCCTTATCGGTCAGGCGCTGATCGGCATTATCAGCGCGTAGAAGAAGGCGGTACTCTGCACGGCTTGTAAACATCCTATAAGGCTCTGGTGCGCCGCGTGATATGAGATCATCAATCAACACGCCGATATACGCATCAGCACGATCAAGAATAAAAGGCTCGGTCGTTTCACGTGAAACACCCTTATCTATTGTCTTTGCCTGTAAGGCGGCGTTAATACCCGCCATCAGGCCTTGCGCTCCTGCTTCCTCATACCCTGTTGTGCCGTTGATTTGACCCGCCAGAAATAAGCCAGAAATACGTTTAGATTCAAGGGTTTGCTTTAAATCACGTGGATCACAATAATCATATTCAATTGCATAAGCCCACTCAATGACGCGCGCTTTTTCTAACCCTTTAATAGTCGCAAGTAACGCCATCTGAACATCTATAGGTAAAGCATTTGATATGCCATTAGGGTAAACAGTATGGTCATCTAATCCTTCTGGCTCTAGAAAAATCTGGTGACGCTCTTTATCGGCAAATCGAACAATTTTATCCTCAATAGAGGGGCAATAACGCGGTCCTGTTCCTTCAATCTGTCCAGAGTACATAGGGGCGCGATGAAGATTATTGCGGATAATCTCATGCGTTTTTTCATTCGTATAGGTAATACCACAATCAACTTGCGGCACGGAAATACTGTTATTCATATAAGAAAAAGGTATTGGCGTGGCATCAGGCTTTTGCGCCTCAAGGATGTCCCAATTAATTGTACGCCCATCAAGACGTGCGGGCGTACCTGTTTTTAGACGGGCGAGGGGAAATTCGAGCTTTTCGAGCGTCTGCGCTAGGCCAATTGCTGGTTTCTCGCCTACGCGCCCCGCAGGAATGACTTCTTCACCCCGATGAATAAGGCCGCGCAAAAAAGTTCCTGTTGTAATAACAAGGGCATAACATCCAAGCTCAATGCCTGTCCCTGTTTTAACGCCGATAACTTCCTGTCCCTCTAATATCAGGTCTTCTGCTCCGCCTTCAAGCAAAGTCAGGTTTTCAGTATTATTCAGCTCATGCTGCATCGCTTCACGGTATAACATACGGTCGGCCTGTGCGCGCGGCCCACGAACAGCAGGTCCTTTTGAAGCGTTAAGCATGCGAAATTGGATTCCCGCCTGATCAATTGCGCGGCCCATTAGCCCATCAAGTGCGTCAATTTCACGCACAAGATGGCCTTTTCCAAGGCCGCCAATAGCAGGGTTACAAGACATGACACCGATCGTTTCAAGTTTATGCGTCAAAAGCGCCGTTTTAACGCCCATGCGCGCCGCCGCCGCCGCCGCTTCACAACCAGCATGGCCGCCGCCAATCACAATAACATCATAGTGCTGATCAAAACGTTTGTTCATGATGCGGGTTATAGCCAAAAACCCGCGAAAAAGCTAGCATTTTCCAATAAAAGCAAGAAAGGTTTAAAGCGACATTACTTACCTATACAAAAGTCACGAAAAATAACATCAAGGAGATCTTCAACGTCGACGCGCCCTGTAATCCGGCCAAGCGAAGACAGCGCAATACGAAGTTCTTGCGCCATAAGCTCCGGCTGATCCTGCGCCATGGCCAAAGTCAGATTTTCTAAAGCGCTCTCTAACGCCGCCCGATGGCGTCTACGCGTCAAGCTTGGTGCATCTCCAGCGGAACGCGAGCCCATGAGAGCCTTAATTTTAGACGTTAAATGATTTAAAAATTCAGCAAGTCCCGCGCCCGTTTTCACGGAAATAGTATAAGCGTGATAGTCTTTTAAAAGAGCCGTCATTTGAGCATTTGCTATCTCTGACTTGTTCATGAGAACAATTGCATTCTCATCAATTAAATCAAGCGTATGGTGATCAACCTTATCAGCCGATCCATCAAAAACAAGTAATCGGATATCGGCTTCTATTGCCCGTTTAAGGGCGCGCTGGATACCCTCAGATTCAATGCTGCCTTGGGCATCATCACTAAGCTGATCAGGGCGCAAACCCGCCGTATCGGAGAGTATGACAGGATATCCACCTAGATTTAAATGCGCCTCAATAATATCGCGTGTCGTCCCCGCAATGCTTGAGACAATAGCCACATCGCGCTGCGTTAGCGCATTGACAAGAGAAGATTTACCAGCGTTTGGCGCGCCGATTACGGCAACGTGTATTCCTTGTCGAAGGCGCTCACCGCGCCGATTATCATTGAGGTGATCTTTAATTTCAGCCGTAATTTTCCCAATCGCAGGGACAGCTTTTTGTGTTTCTGTGTCAGGGACATCTTCATCAGGGAAATCAATAATGGCTTCAACATAAGCGAGCGCTTTTGTAAGCTCTTTAGCCCATCCATTGTAAAGATTAGCAAGCGCGCCGCCCATTTGCATTAAGGCCTGATTTTTCTGTGCGGTCGTTTCAGCATCAATAAGATCAGCAACAGCTTCGGCCTCTGTTAAATCCATTTTACCATTTTCAAAGGCGCGGCGGGTATACTCCCCTGGCTCTGCTAGACGATGCCCGTCAAATGAACTTAGAACGGCAAGCATTTCATCGACAACGGCCAAAGAGCCATGACAGTGATATTCAATCACATCTTCGCCTGTGAAACTGGCGGGGGCCTTGAAGCCAATAATCAGTGCTTTATCAATAATATCGCCTGTTTTCAGGTTGCGGAGCGTCATAAGCCTGCCCTGATGAGCAGCGGGAAGTTTGTCCTTATGTGTTAGCGCCGCCAAGCTTTCCCATGCTTTAGGGCCAGATACACGAATTACGCTCAAGCCAGCTTTCCCAGCGGCGCTTGATAAAGCAAAGATCGTATCTGTAGTGGCCTCAGTCATTTGTTTATTGCCCTTGTATTTGTCTAAAATAGACTTCCATAAAAACCCGTGATACCGTCCTTTTGATTGATAGTAAAGAGAGGAAACTAATCAGTGACAAACACAACTTTAACAATTCCCGCAAAAAATGGCGGATCATTCGATGCTTATGTGGCAATGCCTGAAGGGGTCAGCCCCGATAACCCCGCACCATGCGTTATTGTTATCCAGGAAATATTTGGTGTAAACAATGGTTTGCGCGGGAAATGTAATTGGCTCGCTTCTCAGGGATTTATTGCTATTGCCCCTGATTTATTCTGGCGCGTTGAGCCTAAAATCGAGCTTTCTGATCAGATCCCTGAGCAGCTTCAACGTGCTTTTGATTTATTCGGACAGTTTGATATCGATAAGGGAATCGAAGATCTTAAACAGACCCTTCATACCATAAAAGGCCATGCCAATAGCAACGGGAATGTTGGTTGCCTTGGGTATTGCCTCGGTGGCAAGCTCGCTTATCTGCTGGCATGTCATAGTGATGTTAAAGCTTCTATAGGATATTATGGCGTTGGTATTGAAAATTTATTGGCAGATGCCAAGTCTATAAAAGGAAAACTTATGCTTCACATTGCAGAAAAAGATGGTTTTGTCCCCCCTGAGGCGCAAACACAAATAAGACAAACGCTTGGTGGCCGTGACAATATTGTTCTGCATTCTTACCCCGATATGGATCATGCTTTTACACGTGAGGGCGGAGATAATTATGATGCGGGTAATGCCGAAATTGCAGATAGCCACTCTATTTTATTCCTTAAAGAAAATTTGAGTTAAACAACGATGTGCTCTGCCGATCCTAAAGAGCTGGCAAAAAAATCCCTTATGATTATGAGGGAGCTTTGTGATGGGAACGGCGCAACAGCAGATTCTGTGCAAATAAAAGAGGCACGTGGTGAAGTGCTTGATATGCAGGGTATTACCCATATTGAACTCACCCATATAACAGAGCAAGAGCGTAAAGTAGGCAAACATATTCAAGGGGCATTATTGCCCAACGCCCAAATGCTAGGCGCAGAGATTGCACAAACCATCGCCAAAATGGGAAAGAATGATGAGTCACGTAAAGTCATCACAGGAAAACTCTTAAACCGCACTGACAAAGGGTTTTCAAGCCATGGTGAGGAAATTAATTTGCCTGAGTTTGGTATAGAGTACACAACACATGAGCCATGTGGATCATGCCAAGGGCAAGGTGGTGCGACCTGTAAACGCTGTAATGGGCGATGCCAAGAAACATGCACACAATGCCATGCCAAAACCATGATTCCTTGCCGCAAATGTAGCGGCAATGGTTTTACTATGGGGCAGGATAACAAGCAGCAAAAATGTAATTTTTGTTTTGGGCATCGTCAGGTCGCGTGCCCGCTCTGTCAAAAACGCGGCACAATTAAATGCCGGATCTGTAATGGGGCAGGAAAGACAAAATGCGACCCTTGTAAAGGGAGTGGCGCATTTAGCGTTTTTACCAAATTAAAAATTGCAATAAAAACGCTTTTTGAGATGGATCGTACAAGTGTGCCTGCGCCTGTTGTTTATGCGATTGAGAATAGCGGCGATAAACTAGTGGCTCAAAAGCATATTGACCTTATCAGCGCCGAGTCAGTCAGACGCGAAGATGGCGGTATGGCAATACATTATAAAGCAAGATTTCCCTATGGTGACCTTGTGTTTAGTGTGAATGGTAAGCCTATTACAGCACATCTTTTTGGTAATCGCGGCAAAATGCTTAAGCTAAAGCCTTTTCTTGAGGATATGATTGAACCAGGGCTAGAGCATTTAGGCCGCGCGGCGCAAGGGGATGGAAGAGTTGCGAATTTAATCAAAAAAGCGAGCCAATATAAATTAATTGCTTCTGCACTTTTATTTGTGTCAAGCATGCCAAAGAAAAAGGCGTTCATGGCCTTAAAAAGAAAATACCCAATGGGCATAAGCAATGACGCAGTTATGCAGATTATAAAACAAAGCGATCAGGCGCTCGGTAATGTTACGCGAAAACCCCGATATATGGGGCTTGGAGCTGGTTTAATTGTAACGGTGCTTCTTATAGGAGGGTTGCTTCTTACGAAAACCTACGCCGCCATCATTGTTAAAATGCCTCATTTAATATTTGAGATAATCCTCTCTACGGGACTTGTTGCCCTATGCGGTTATTTAACCACTATCATCATTAAAAAATTTGCCGATAAAGCCCGCAGTCAGGCCATTGGGCATTTAATGGCAGCCAATACAAAAATGGTTGCGCCTGCCAAAACGCGTACCTCTGGCTTATATGCCTATATTGGCGCAGCGATTATTTTGTTGATTATATCTGAAATCACACGTCATGTCGGCCTTGCAACGCCCGCTTGGTATCCGATTAAATAGCGAGTAAGAGCCACAGACTCTAATCGCTCCTGCCGCGGGACGATGCAGCAGGAGCGATCAAGAGACGCATGGGACAAATGCGTTTAGTCTGGGCATTTATGTATTATCGTTAAGTTAGCCTTTTTATTTATTATTTTTGTAAGGCAATGTTTTGTTTACAGCGGCGATAATCGGCGACAGCGAGGGCATAGCTCTCCCCTGTATCATAGCGCTGCAGTATCTCTGAGCCAACTTGTACCCGTTGATCTTTCTTAACAACTTCCTTGGGCCCGAGGGCGACACGGACACCAATAAGAAAGCCTAACGTAACAGGCATAGACGCCCGGGTAATTCCAGCAGAGCGCTGGCTTTGGCTCAAATCAGATCCGTCAGGAGAGAGGCGAACTTGTTTGAGAAGGGGAAGGCAGGAATCTGCTTGAGCCGAAGGAGAGGAAGACGTGAAAGAACTTCTATTATTATTAATGGCCTCCAAATTAAGCTGGAGAGCGGAGGCTTTAATCGTGCTAATCGCGCTGACAGAAGGTGTCATTGAAACCGAGAAAAGCAACGTCACACTTACCACCACTGAAAGGCGGCGAAGCATACGCACAGAGATGTAAAAATCATTACCGATCATAATACCCACCACAACCGTTTACGCGTTTTTTGTTTATTTGGGCTTAATGCCTTCTTATCTATTTTGGCTCTTTTGAGCTTCTTTTTAAACGCGCTGGTTTTTGTTCTTATACTTAATTAGACCATGAAATTAATATTATGACAAACACTATCGTTTCGATTTTAGGGGACATTTAGAACGAAATTAGATCAAATTTTACTCAATAAAAAAGCCGCACATAATATGCGGCTTAAGTAAAAATGTATGTACTGGAGAAGTTTTACTGATTCATTCCATTAAAGAATTCATCGTTGTTCTTTGTTTCTTTCAGCTTACCGAGCAAGAATTCCATGGCGTCAATTGTGCCCATTGGGTTAAGGATACGGCGAAGCACCCACATTTTCTGAAGGGTATCTTTATCAACCAAAAGCTCTTCTTTGCGTGTTCCTGATTTTTGAATATCAATAGCAGGGAAGACGCGTTTATCGGCAATCTTACGATCCATAACAATCTCAGAGTTCCCTGTCCCTTTGAACTCCTCGAAAATAACCTCATCCATACGTGAGCCTGTATCGATCAATGCGGTAGCAATAATCGTCAAAGAGCCGCCTTGTTCAATGTTACGCGCTGCCCCAAAAAAGCGTTTAGGACGCTGAAGGGCGTTGGCGTCAACACCCCCTGTTAGGACTTTACCAGATGACGGGACAACGGTGTTATATGCACGCGCAAGACGCGTAATCGAGTCAAGCAAGATCACAACATCGCGTTTGTGTTCAACAAGACGCTTTGCTTTTTCAAGCACCATTTCGGCGACTTGTACGTGACGCACCGCTGGTTCATCAAATGTTGAAGAAATCACTTCACCGCGCACAGAACGGGCCATATCAGTCACTTCTTCTGGCCGTTCATCAATAAGAAGAACAAGCAAATAGGCATCAGGGTGGTTGGCCGCAATTGAGCTTGCTATGTTTTGAAGCATCACTGTTTTACCCGTACGAGGGGGGGCAACCAATAAGGCGCGCTGACCAAAGCCAATGGGCGATGTGAGTTCAATGACGCGCTGTGTGCGGTCATCTTTTTTAGGATCATCAATTTCAAGTTTGATTTTACGTTCTGGGTAAAGCGGAGTGAGGTTATCAAAGTTAATACGGTGACGCACTTTTTCAGGTGGCTCGCCATTAATCGAGCTTACTTTTAAAAGAGCAAAATAACGCTCAGATTCTTTAGGAGAGCGAATTTCACCTTCGACAATATCCCCGGTGCGAAGGCCGAAACGACGCACTTGTGATGGCGACACGTATATGTCATCTGGTCCAGGAAGGTAGTTTTCTTCTGGGCTACGAAGAAACCCAAACCCATCTTGAAGAACCTCTAAAACACCGCTGCCAGAAATTGGAACATCTTGTTCAGCGAGCTGTTTTAGGATGGCAAACATCATGTCTTGTTTACGCATAGTGGAGCAGTTTTCAATCTCAAGCTCTTCAGCAAACGCTAGCAATTCAGCAGGGGAGCGTGTTTTTAATTCTTTTAAATTCATGCGAGGTTTCTCGTGTGGTGGGGGTGTAAAAATGAAATGAATGGTTTCTCTTAAAAGTATAGAAGATAAATCTTTTTATATTCTTAATGCGTACGGCTTAATAATAGCATCACACGCAACAGGGCTAATCCCTTGAAATACTTATAACAATGCCCAGAAATCTTTAAAGACAAGACACATATAGGCATTTATATTGTCTGAGTCAAGAATTATGATAAAAAACTTACCAATACATCACAGAAACATTTATTAGCCATAATAATGGGAGGGCTACTATAAAGTGTCATATCCTAAAATGGTTCTACCACGGCCAATATAACAATAATAATCATAAGAGCGGTGGGGGCTTCATTTAAAATACGATAGAATTTTTCTGACTGAGTGTTTTGGTCGCTTTCGAAATCTTTACGGAACTTTGATAACATACCGTGTACGCCTGATAATAAAATAACCAATAAGAGTTTGGCGTGCATCCACCCCTGACCAACCATGAGAAATTGAGCATTACCAATTAACATGGTTAAACCCAAAATCCATGTGATAATCATGGCGGGGTTCATGATGAAACGAAGTAAACGGCGCTCCATAACTTTCAGCGTTTCGGACAGCTCTGATCCCCTAACGGCCTTCACATGATATACGTATAAGCGCGGAAGATATAAAAGTCCGGCCATCCAAGACATTACAGCAATAAGATGTAATGCTTTTAACCACAGGTACACTGTTGGGTCAGTAATGAATTCTTGCATGATCTATCCCTTAAAACTCTAATTTATGAGCTTGGCGCATACAACATTCCTTATACCCTGAGGGACAAAGCGGCGCTCCAACATCTGACTTAATGCCTGTATCACCTATACGTGCCATAATCATATCGGCAAGGCCGCCAATAAATATTTCATTTGTTCCAACAACGGGAACACGATAAAAATCATGAAGCCCCATTTTTTCAGCTTCTTCACGATATTCAATCTCAATCTCAACAAGTGTTTCAACGTGTTCTTGTGTAAAAGCATGCGGCAGGATAACAACAGGGACTTTATCGTGCGCCGCTTTATGTAACGCTTCTTCTGTTGAAGGACCAATCCACTTTAAAGGGCCAACACGCGATTGATAACAAATTTGCCAATCAAGATCTTTAATCCCTGTAGCTTCAGCAATTTTTTCTGCTGATTGCTCACATTGCCATTGGTAAGGATCGCCTTTTTTAATAATTTTCTCAGGAAGGCCGTGCGCGGAAAACAATACACGTGGAGCTTTATTTGTTTCTTTTTTGGCCAGCGCGTATATTTTTTTAACGTTTTCAGCGCTGGCGGTTATAAACCCTTCATCCCATGGGTAACAACAAACGGTCGCTGTTGGTTTTTTTAGGTCAAATTTTTTGGCCATTTTCTTCCAAGTTTGTAACGAAGAGCGCGTCGTAGTGGTTGAAAACTGGGGGTAGAGCGGCATGATAATGACCTGATCGGGGTCATAGGCCTTTACGTTCTGGACGACCTCATCTGTCATAGGGTGCCAATATCGCATGGCAATAAAGATCTTATAGTCATTATCTTTAGATTTTTTTTGAAGAGCCTTAAGAAGTTCATCGGCTTGCTTGCCCGTATTTTCAAGTAAAGGAGATTTATCACCAAGCTCGCCATAACTATCGCCTGCCTCACGTTTAGAGCGGCGTATAGAAATCAATTTCGCTACAGCAAAACGAATAGGGAGCGGCGCGCCAATAATATTTTTATCCATAAAGAAATTAAACAAAAACGGCTTTATGCTCTCTGCTTTATCTGGCCCCCCTAGATTCATCAAAACAATGGCGATTTTCTTTTTGCTCATAACTATCTATCTCTTATAACTTTTAATAATTTCAACGACTTGGCCAACGTGCTCAGGTGGTGTTTCTTTTATCACGCCGTGGCCTAGATTAAAAATGAAAGCTTTGTCAGGAAAGCTATCCAAAATATGATAAACAGCTGCGTCAAGAGCCTTGCCGCCTGTTAAAAGCATAACTGGATCTAAATTCCCTTGAACGGGTAAAATCGACTGTAAGTTTTTGGCCGCCCAATCGCAAGGCATTGTAAAATCGAGCCCAATCGCTCTAATGCCTGTTTTTTGAGCATAATCTAAGCTCATCGTCCCAGCGCCGCGCGGAAAGCCTATAATAGGGATATCGGGATATTTTGATTTAAGATTTAAGGCAATTTGGGCAGTCGGCTTAATCACCCATTTTTCAAAATTAACTTGATCTAGAACACCAGACCAGCTGTCGAAAAGTTGGATAATTTCAGCGCCTGCCTTAATCTGTTTTTCTAAATAATGATTTGTAGAGACAATTAAAATATCAATTAACTGTTGAAATTTCTCTGGAGAGCCATAAGCCCATGATTTTACTTTCTCATAGGTTTTTGAGCCGCCCCCTTCAACCATATAGGTGGCAACAGTCCATGGAGAACCAGCAAAACCGATTAAAGCTGTCTGATCAAATCCTTCTTTTTTGAGTTTATCACAAGTCATTGTAACCGTGTCATAGACAGGGTTTAAAACATCATCAATTTTATCAGGGTTAAGGAATCCAAGATCACTATCAACATTTAATGCCTCAAGCTTAGGCCCTTCCCCTGCTAAAAACTCAAGTTTTTGCCCCAAAGCCTGAGGTATCACCAAGATGTCCGAAAACAAAATAGCCGCGTCCATTTGAAATCGTCGAATAGGTTGTAATGTAATCTCGGAGGCGTTTTTAGGGTTATAAACCATATTTAAAAAACCACCAGCTTCGGCACGTAGGGCTCGATATTCTGGGAGATATCGCCCTGCTTGGCGCATGAACCAAAACGGCACAATATCGGTTTTTTCACCGGCTAAGGTTTTTAAAATGGGTTTATTTTTTTGCATCATTCTCTCCGATCCTGCCGAGCAGTAAATCAGAACCTTACTAATTAAAAAAGTATTTTAAAAAGGTATTGGATAGTAGTAGGGGCTGTGAGTATCGGGGATTAGTTTTTATCCCGAATTTAATACAAAAAGACTATAAGAAGAACATCCTTGTTTTATAGGCGAGTCGTTGGAGGGAGAAAAAAGATTCACACAATCTTATTTACTCCTAACTCACAGCGGGAGAGGATAAAAATATTTTTGTGAGTTGTGGGGGGTAAAACACCCTGAAAATTTCTCCTCTTATCTAAACAGTTTTCATACACAAGGTCATACATGGAACATGTGTGAACATTCAGGCATAGATGGTATTTGAAAATACGTTAAATCTCTAAATCTGCGAATCGATTCGGCTCTTTTTTAATTTTATGCGACACTTCTTTTTGATTTGATATTTATAAGGATATTTGAAAATGAGCACGCTTTTTAACGAAGTAAAAAATGAAGAGGCTATGGCTTTAATTGATGCCATTAACCCCCATATTGATATATCCCCGTTTCAGATTGACGCTTCACGTGTTTTAAAGCGTGCGCTCCCTTTTTATAAGAACACATCACTCATTGAAATTACTGATCATAAAGATAAGCAACCACGCCAGATTTTAAGCCTTATACAGCATAATAGCGGCAACCAGAATGTTCATATTTTGGATTGGTCGCCCGATACGATTTATAGGTTAAATGACCTTTTAGGCATTATTCTTCACCAAGATAATATTTCGGCTTATGTACGATTTTTCTTTTCAATGGTTCGTAGTCCAGAAGGACAATTTAAAATTGTTGATACCCCAGAACACATTAATTGGCGCGATGAACCAACGACTGCCGCTAAACGAGCTTTGAGCAAAATGATTGACCCGCTTTATTTAATAAATAAGGACGCGAGTAGTAATTTTTACCTTGGAGCGAGCCTTGTTTACAAGCAATCTTTATTTGCAAGCAAAATATCTGTAACGCCAAAAGGCGTTGTCGAAGTCTATGAGCAAGAGCTTCTGGTTGATGATATCCCTATTACAGAAGCGTTATAAAAAACCATATTTATTGACATAATAGGAAAAGAAGCCCTCTTTTGTTAAGCCCTTGTTAATATTCGGAATTTTTATTCTAAAAAAGAATTTTTACCTTAGTTTTGGTAGTAATTCGTTAATCTTTTTCACCCCATAATAAGGATGTAAGGCAGTCGTAGGGGCACAGCCTTCATCATGTTCTTAAGGCATGGGAATTTAGGGAATAAAGATTAGGGATATGGCAAACACACCAGATAACACAGACGCACCAAAAAAAGCGGGTTATAAACCAACATGCCGCATGGCTTATAGTATTAACAATACACAGCCTGTTGAGTGCACTATCATCAGTGACCAGCCATTTTTCTATATGGATGATGTGCTTGATTTTGAAGACGAGGCTATATTATCAGAGGATGATGTAAAACTATATGAGAGCCTTGATATAGAAATCGCTGAGCTTAAAACAAAAATTAATTCCTACGAGCGTTTATCGCTAGATTTTGCCCAACCACGCGATAAAGCGCTTCAAGACTTTATTGTCAGTACAAAAAATTTAAATGCGGTAAGTGAAAGCCAAAAAATTGAACTTTCACAGATACTGGGTGTTTTATCACAAAGTCGTTATGCATCAGCTCTATACAGTCACGCGCAATCTAAAGGTATTAACATATTGTTATCCAAGCAAGTTGAGCGCTCACTTTTAGATAAAGAAGCTGAGTCTATATTTATACAACCTATGCAAACTCTTGAGAAAGCTGTATTTGCGGCCATAAAAGAATTAAGGCGATTTTGGCAAAATACGCAAGGAACAGGTATACACCCTCTTGCGTTTCACCCTGATCAAGCCGTTTTGGTAAATCGTGCACAAATTGCAGATTTACAAACCGCCATTATTCGAAGCGCATGGGAGTTAAAACTAGCAGGTGAGAAAAGTTATTGGAGTATTATTGAAAATTCACCCCATTCCGATTTAGGACGCGCGTTCGCCAGAGAAGCACTTACGGATTTTAGAACAATTAACAACGGAAAAGCCTGTAGCGCAGTTTTTGAAACCTGGTTTTTATCGGATCGATGCTCAATTGAGGACAGAAATTTGATACAAATGATGCTGGGTGAGTATGAAGGCTATATGATTGACCATGCCCAATCATCAAAAATGGTTTCCATAGATCTAATTACACAGCTTGGGTCACAGCCTTTCGGCAAAAATTACCTGGCACCTTATGCCCAAATGATATTAAACGACCCCATTTTTACCGACGTTAGAGACCGTTCAAACGCCAATTTCTTATGGTTTATTAAGTTTGAACGCAGTTTTGAGGATGCGGAACAGGAATTGCAAACCCACTCTCTTGATCAGGAGCGCGATATTCATCACGCTTTTTTCGAAAATAAAGATAACCATGAAAACATGGGTCAAGAAGAGGACACACAGAATGATGCAAACGTCATCAGAATCAACTTTGCGAGTGATCGATCTCACGCCAGCGAACAAAAATCATAGCCATGGATGGGATGACGTGAAATCAGAACATTCTATCATGAACAAATCATATAAAAGGGGACAGGATAATTTAGTCAGTTCATCGTCTGATCAATATTATGAGCACAAGTTTTGTGACTTAACCCATGATGAGTACACGCTCGCTCATCTTAATCCTTTTGAAATTAAACGATTTAATAATCTAGAAGCCTATCCACATTCATTCGAGACAGATCGGGATGTTTTAGGGTGGCTATGCGCCATGATGACTGAGAGCGCACTGGGTCACATGCTTATAGGACATTTTGAAGATAATGAATGGCTAATATCATTAAATGACACAGGTAATGACAGTTATTACCTTAATACGTCTGAAAAAACATTAGAAATAGATAGTTTTGGCCTTGATCCAGCAACTTTAGGGCGTTCGTCTTTATTTAGAAATATGATTTTAATGAATTTTGCGCGTGCATTACGCGATATCTGGCATGAAAATCAAAATTACAACTTCGTAAAAGATTATAATCCTAAAATGGCGATGTTTTTAGAGCGCGTACGCCATGCTGACACTGACTCTCTTGCTATAATGATTGCTTATGAACTCAGAAATGCAGGCTATAAAGAGCTGTGGCGTCATGTGTTGGGAACAGAAGATGCTGATATGGCACAAGTACTTTTGAATGTGGCTGATACTTATCCAACAGCGCTTTATAATGGTGCGGCACTAGCGCATATTTTCCGTCAGTGGTACGCAGACCGATCACGAATTGATGCAGCAGATCATCTATTTTTAGAGATGATGGATGAAGATTTACGTTATCAATCATATCAAGCTGGCTCTAATATCCCTCATTTCAATATTATCGAAAAAATGTCGCAAATAGGCCGTGAGGCACAATACCTAAAGGGTATAGCAGAGACGATCATGCGTGACCCATACTTTTGTAAAATTGATGATCCGATTAATTTAGCGCATTTATTACAGATTACGCATGATTTAAACGTTGTTATGCGTGAAGGCGTTCCGTTTCGTGATCAAGAGTTAGCGCTAAAAATATTCCCCGATCTATAAGTTATTTTACCATCTTTTTACTTCTCAAAAATCCTTATGCTCCTTAAAGTAGGGGCATAAGGATAACTATGACTGTGAAAAATATTAAAGACCCCGTTCAATCGTTTCATATCTACTTGGTTTCAGACGCAACTGGGACAACGTTGCAAGGACTTGCTCGCGCAGCTTTATCACAGTTTGATAGTGTTGAGCCAACTGAGCGATTTTGGCCGATGATCCGAAGTGAGGCGCAGCTTGATCGGGCTATTGCCGACATACAAACATCGCCAGGCCCCGTTTTATTTACATTTGTTGATAAAAAATTACGTCGTAAACTGCAAAACGCCTGTTCTGAATTAGATGTGCCATGTATGCCTGTACTTGATCCGATTTTACGAACAATGTCTTCATATTTGGGATTACCCCCTAAGGGAATACCGGGTCTTCAACATGCACTGGATGAGGCTTATTTCAAACGAATGGACGCGGTCGATTATGCGCTCAATTTTGATGATGGGCAGCATATTGATGGTTTGGAAGATGCGGATGTTATTTTAGTGGGTGTGTCGCGCACCTCTAAGACCCCAACATGTATTTTTTTGGCACGGTGCGGTATTAAAGCCGCAAATGTGCCGCTTGTTCCTGGTGTTCAGTTTCCTGAAAAACTATTATCTTTAAAAAAACCACTCTTTGTTGGTTTGACTGAATCGCCAAAACGATTAGAAAATTTACGCCGCAGTCGCCTGAATGCAGATGATGATCATAAAATGTATTCAGAAAATGAATATTTGGATTTGGAAAGAATTGAAGAAGAAATTCGTAATGCACGACGTTTGTTTTCAAAGAATAAATGGCCTGTTATTGATGTGACGCGCCGCTCTGTAGAGGAAACAACTGCGGAGATTATCGTTTTACTGAATAAGCGAAACAGCAAGGCGAAAAAAGAGGAAAATCATGACCCGGTCTAAATTGATATTGGCCTCTAAAAGTAAGGCGCGCCAAGAAATGCTAAGGAATGCAGGCTTTGATTTTGAAATAAAGTCCGCTGATATAGATGAGCGGCAATTAGAAGTGAATATGAAAAAAAATGGAGCAAATTTTGAGGATATTGCTTTAGGTTTAGCAAAAGAAAAAGCGCTGTACGTTTCAGGCAAAGAAAAAGATAGCTTTGTGGTCGGTAGTGACCAAATTTTAATTTTTAATAGTGAAATAATTTCAAAAGCGAATAATACGCAGCAAGCTTATGAGCGCTTGAAGTCTTTTAGAGCAAATAGCCATACACTTATATCCAGTGTCGCTGTTGCAAGAAATGGCTCTATTGAATGGCATGAAACAGGCCAAGCTAAACTGACAATGAGAGATTTTTCAGATGATTTTTTAAATTATTACATTGCTGATGCCAGGGATATTTTAACAAGTTGTGTTGGATGTTATGCGCTTGAACAAAAAGGCATACAATTATTTGAAAAAATTGATGGTGATTATTTTACGATATTGGGTATGCCTCTTTTGCCCCTGATTGGTTATTTGCAAAAGGAGGGGCTGGGATTATGAGTAGTTTTATTAAAGCGGGCGTAATCGGGCATCCGATTGCCCATAGTAAGTCACCAATTATCCATAGCCATTGGATTGAGAAATACGGCCTTAAAGGGTCTTATGACAAAATAGATATTCCCCCTGATAATTTTAAAAAAGATATTAGCACTTTAA
Source organism: Alphaproteobacteria bacterium (assembly GCA_009995595.1). Classification (GTDB taxonomy): domain Bacteria; phylum Pseudomonadota; class Alphaproteobacteria; order Micavibrionales; family Micavibrionaceae. Next base: position 124,403 of record JAACPE010000002.1, on the reverse strand, counting down.
TTGACCAAGGATATGTGGGCTTTAATGTGACAGTGCCGCATAAGCAAACCATTATGGCTTTATGTGATTATATTGACGAAACGGCTACAGCTATTGGGGCAGTTAACACAGTAAAAATTATTGATAATAAGCTCCATGGTTATAACACAGACGCGTACGGCTTTATACAAAATATAAAACAAAGCGTCCCCGAATTTAATTTTACAAGTGGCGCCGCATTAGTGCTGGGAGCAGGGGGAGCAGCGCGGGCAATTGTTTATGGCCTTTTGAATCAAGGCGTCCCCGAAATTATTGTTACGAACAGAACCATAGAAAAATCATTTGATATCATGGGCTTAGATAACAAGCGTATTCGGGTTGTCGAATGGGATTTAAAAGAAGCGAACCTTAAAAACGTACATTTGGTTGTCAATACAACATCTTTAGGCATGAAAGGGCAAAGCCCGCTTATATTTAATCTTTCAGACTTACCAAAACAAGCGATTGTGAATGATATTGTGTACGCTCCTTTAAAGACTAATTTGTTAACAAATGCCGAATTATCAGGAAATTTAACTGTAACAGGCATTGGTATGTTGCTTCATCAGGCGCGCCCAGCATTTGAGAAATGGTTTGGGATAATGCCAGAAGTAGATGATGCGCTTATTGAAAAGGTGCTTGCATGATTACTATTGGTTTAACGGGCTCTATTTGTATGGGAAAATCTACAGCGGCCCGTTTTTTAAAGAAGATGGGATGCGCTGTTCATGATTCAGACCGTGTTGTGGCACATGCTTTAAGCCCGAAAGGTATTGCCTTTGAAGAGGTTGCCCTGACTTTTCCCAAATGTTGGGATAAAAGAAAGAGGCATATTCAAAAAGATGTTTTGGCGCAAATCGTATTTAATGATGATCAACAACGCCGCAAATTAGAGCGTATTTTACACCCCATAGTACAAGCTTCGCAGAAAAAATTTGCTCAAAGTCAGGCGCGGTTAGGGAAAAATATTATTGTTTTTGATATACCACTTTTGTTTGAAACGGGCGCGCAAAAAAGGTTCGATTATACGATATGCGTAAGTGCGCCATATCATATACAGCGTAGACGCGTTTTATCGAGACCAAATATGACGCTGGATAGATTTCATTCTATTCTTTCGATACAGATGCCTGATAAGATAAAACAAAAATTGGCTGACTATACGGTGCAAACAGGAATGGGTTTTTCCCATACGCATAGGCAGCTTAAGAAAATCATAAAGGATATTATATAATGAAAGTTTTGGTTGTTTCGCATAAAACAGAAAAAGATATTGGGTCATTGGATCCTATACTTGTTGAGCGCGGGTATCAAATTACGCGCCTCTTGTCTTATGTTGATGCCATTGAAACAATAGACCCATTAGGGCACGATCTTGCCATTTTTACAGGCGGCCCTATGGGGGTGTATCAGGAAGAAATGTTTCCGTATTTAACAAATGAGCAGGCCTATATAAAAGCACGCATTACGCATGATAGACCTGTTCTTGGTATTTGCCTTGGGGCGCAGTTGATTGCAAAAGCGATGGGATATGACGTTTACCCAGGAAAGCAGGGTAAGGAAATCGGCTGGGTTGAAGTGACAGTTAATGACGAAGGCGCGAAGACGCCAATACGCCATCTTGATAAATCGCAAACAAAAGTGATGCAATGGCATGGCGATACGTTTGATTTACCAAAGGAGGCGACATTGCTCGCCTCCAGTGAGATGTATAAAAATCAAGCTTTTAGAGTTGGAAAAAACATCATGGCCTTGCAAGGCCATCCCGAAGTACAGAGGGAAAATATTGAATTATGGCTTGCCACGGGCATTAGTGAACTTAAAGAACAGAATAAAACCGTTCAGGGGTTACGACAAGAGTGCATAGAAAATTTACCCCTTTTACAACAAAAAACCCAAGCATTTTTTAATGAATGGTTAGATGGCATAGAGCAACAATAAAAGGTTATAAAATGCGCGAGATTGTCCTTGATACAGAAACTACCGGAATGGATCCTGAAAAAGGGGATAAAATGGTTGAGATTGGGTGTGTAGAACTGATCAACCATATCCCAACAGGGCGCACGTATCATCAGTATCTTAATCCAGAGCGCGATGTGCCTGCCGAAGTGGTCGCCGTACACGGATTGACGTATGAGCGCCTAAAAAAAGAGCCAACTTTTGGTGAAGTGGTTAGTGATTTTTTGGATTTTATCGGCAATGATTCAAAATTGGTCATCCATAATGCCGCCTTTGATATGAAATTTATCAATGCAGAGATTAAAACCTATGGCTTTGCCAGTATTGATCCAAAACGCATAATTGATACGCTTGATATTGCGCGGCGGAAATTCCCGGGTTCACCTGCTAATCTTGATGCGCTTTGTCGGCGTTTTGGGATTAATAACGACAATAGAACGCTGCATGGCGCGTTGCTTGACTCTGAGTTATTAGCAGAAGTTTATCTGGAATTACTAGGCGGGCGTCAACGCGGCCTGATGATAGACGAGGTTCCAAATACGCAGGTGCAAGAAGATAGCTTTAAGCCAAAGGAGCGTGTGTTTCGAGAGCCACGTGTTTTTGATGTATCCGATGAAGAGATCTCAGCCCACGAGGAAATGCTTAGCAATCTGAAAGATCCCATCTGGAAAAAATTAGCTTAGGACTATTGCTGGAAGCATATTAATGGGTGCAAAAATGAACATGCTTGCACAGATATGGCTGACCAATTACCCGTAGAGAATGCGTGTCCTACAGCGCCAGTATATGATGCTGTGCTGTCTGTCCAGTTATTGCAATTATTAGGATGTGCTGTTCCGTTTGTACGGGCACCCGTCCAAGCAAATTTAGAGTGTTGTATACCGTATTCATCTCGGTTGAATATGCCTTCTATATCATCTAATAAATCATTCCATCCATCAGTGATTTTACTGCCATTTGTTAAAATGTAATCATAGCTGCTGCTTAATCTACTAAAGTTTTTGTAAGGAGAATTACCTAAGCTATCTGCAATAAATGCGAGATATCGTCCTGGAAGATTAGCCTGATCGGCATGCTTCTGACAGATTGCATTAGCCCCTGATACTCCGCCTAGGTTACCCCTATAATTAGTTGAAGTTTGAAATACTATTTTATTAGAATTACAGGACAGGGGATTAATAACATCAACGGGTGTTGTTGCGGTTGTGGTTGTTATTCCGCTACCGTTTGTCCCCCAACATTGCATGCCCCCTGTATCGGTAATAGCGCACATATGTGTGCTACCACTTCCATCGGCTAATTTTACGGCGTTATTAATTGTTGAAACAAAAACCGGTGTTGAAACTATTGATGCGACACTCCCTGTGCCTAAGCGATAATTAGAATTATTGCCCCATCCTTTAATGCGGCCATCATCTAATAATGCAAAGGCGGAGCGACTGATTGCGCTAATATCAATAGCATTCGTGATGCCTGAAACCTGAACGGGGTTTAAGACATTAGGCGCGCCAGAAGTGCCATTTCCAACTTGGCCAAACTGGTTATTTCCCCAACACCAAACAGTGTTGTCTGATTTAAGCGCACAGCTCGCTGTTTCTGTATCGTTTGCTCTGTATCCACCAAGGGATACTTTAACAACATCGGTTATAGCGACCTGTCTTGGGATATTTTCTCCAGTGCTTTCATATCCTATCCCCAATTGACCAACGTGGTTTTGCCCCCAGCACCAGAGCGTGCCATCGGCTTTAACGGCGCATGCAGAATTGTCATTAAGGTCAATATCCACAACATTTCCTAGATTTTTAACTTTAACAGGCGTTTTAGAATTCTTGTAATTGCCATTACCGAGTTGCCCTTGTGGGTTTGTTCCCCAACAATCAACAAAGCCAGTTTCCCTTAGTCCACAGGCGAAGTTATATCCAGCGTCAACTGCAATATATTTATGATTTGAAACTGCTCTCACTGGTGTCGCACTATTTGTGGTCAGGCCGTTACCAAATTTACCGCCACTGGAATTTTCCCCCCATGCATAGATAGAACCATCTTGGGAGAGGCCAAACGAATTTCTTTCTGCTGCAACGGTTTGAACAGATTTAAAACTCGCTAAAGGTTGGGGTTTTAAAATAGATACGCCGCTCGTACCATTTCCTATTTGCCCTAGGTCATTTGATCCCCAACAAGCGTATTTTCCATTAGTAAAGGTTGCGCAAGTATTATTATTACTCACATATGCATTTATAAATTTTGCATCATCAACGCAGGATTTAGGATCGCCAAGCGATATCCATTGAAAACCATCACAATATTGATATTCGTTTTCATAGATTCTTATTGTGCCTTCGCTATTAACAGAATTGCAGCTTAAGTCTAAACCAGGCTTAACGGCGTTATCTGCGGCGCCGCGCCCTGCTGCGTTGATTTGGCCGGTTGTATTTGAAACGGCGCCGATATTCACTTTTCCAGTATTTGTGATTTGCAAGTAATCCGCCCCTGACGCCGAGCCATCTGGATGGGTTATAAATAAATCTGTTGGAACATTGCCCGCACTAACCGCGCCTGTCACGTTTGCCTTGATAGAGGCATACCCCTCTGGGTCATAAGATGTACCGTCATGAGCGTTAAAAATAACCTCCCCAAGTTCATCGCCAGTGGTGACAGCAGATGGCGCGGCGCTTGTGCCGCGATAGCGCAAAAATTCAAATGCGGCGCGGGCTGTTGCTGTGTTGGAATAACCCTCAATAGCGGCGCTCTTGCCATTGCCGAATATATTCATATCACCATAGAAAATAGGCGTTGCGCTGGATGAAAAATCAGCAACAGTATTAACCACGATCCCTTCAACATCTGTGTGTTGGATAAGGAGTTCTTTTCCGCTTAATATTGTTGCATTACCCGTTAAGCTGTTGAGGCCGTAATAGGCAAGCGAAGGAATAGGCCCTGGATTATTGCGAACAAGTAATCCATCATAATATTGTTTAGCTAGCCAATCAGAGCTTTGTCCAATACCCAGACGCGCACCAGAAAAGTTTGTATTGCTGGCATTAACCGCTAAATTCCCGTCTTTTGTTAAATAAATTTCTGGCTGGGTGGTGCCGTCATTTGTCCTGAAGATAAGGCTGCTGGCTTCCGATGTTGAGGAGGATTTTCTTGCGCCAATGAACGCGCCAATCGTGTCGGCAGCAGTTACATCTGTGGGAAAGTTTTCGCGCAATCCGATGCCTGCTTCATGGTTTATTGTTGCCGAATCTAATGTAACAGCAAGACCATGTGAGGCAACAGTATTGCCTGATGTATTGCTTTGATATATTTGCACTGGCGCTGTTGTGCCTGAATCAATTGCATCGCGTTCAATTTTCACAACTGCCGAACAGCCTATACGTCCACAGCTAATATCAACTATATTTGTTAATCCTTCGATGAGTGACGGGGCGTTTTGATTGGTGGTTAATGCCGCGCCGTTCCCTAAGGCGCCATTACTGTCATCTCCCCAACAATAGCCAAGTCCTGAGGATGTTATTCCGCATGCTGATCCACTATCTTGGACTGAAATTTTTGTAAAATCGTTGATATCAATAACTTTCGATGGCACACCTTGTGTGTAAGAGTTTTCTCCGTTTCCTAATTGGCCATTACCATCTGAACCCCAGCACCAGCCCTCCCCATTTTTACGGACACCACAAGAAGATCCATCTCCTGTGGAAACTTGTATAAAATCGCTAATTCCAATGACTTTTTGAGGGGTTGTATAAGGGATACCCACTGTTCCGTTTCCAATATCGCCATCAGTATTTGTACCCCAGCACCAAGCTTCACCCGTTCTAGATAAACCACATGTTGCGGATCTACCGACACTGATTTGATTAAACTTAATATTGGTTGCAATTTTTACAGGCGTATCTAGATTGGCCATACCTTGACGGGCGCCACTTCCCCACCACCATAAGCTACCATCATTTTTAACAGCCACGCGGTTTGAATCATGGAGATCAAAATCTACAACATCACTAATTGTAACTTGAGTAGGGTCAGGTCGTGCGTTTGTCGTTGTTGCCCCATTACCAATCTGCCCGACACTGTCAGCGCCCCAGCACCATAATGTCCCGTTATCTTTAAGGCCGCAGCCACCACGCCAGTGACCAATAATTTTTTTAAATTTATGGTTACCTGAGACAGGTGAAGGACTATCTTGTGATGTTGTGATACTGTCTCCATTTCCTAAACCGCCTTCGTCATCATTACCCCAGCACCATGCAGAACCATCTGTTTTTAAACCGCATGAAACGTAGTTTGATGTATTCATTTGCTTGAATTCATTATGATTTATTACTGCAACAGGCGCCTCTTGATTTGTGTCTACACCACCTCCGCCATCACCAAGTCGCCCTGATAATTCACGACCCCATGTATAAGCACGATAATTATAGTCAATGCCTACACCATCCTCAAAGGTGCGTTTGATTTTTGTGTTAGCGCGGGTACATTCATAGCCAGAGAATACTTTGATACCACCACTATTATTTTTGGCATATATGAAACGCCCATCACCGAATAATTCACGTGAGTTTTCTGAGATTGTTTCAGTTTGGGTAAAGGATGCCCCGTCAAAATTTAAGAAATCAAGGCCGTTTACATGATCCCCTCTGAAGAGTTTTGCGCCATCATAAAATATACCGTATGCGCCATCTGGTGGGCCACCTGCAAAAGCAACAACAGTGAAAGTGGTACCATCAAAAGTTAAGGCGTCGATTCCACCCCAGCGATTGGCAACAAAGACATGATCATCAGTTACAAAAATCTGTTGAATCCCTGTTCCACCAAAAGAACGGGTGCCCGCTAAGCTAAAGTTTGTGCCATCAAAACTATAGGCATCAACAAAGTTATTAGTTCCATCATTGCGGAAAGTAAAGATGTACCCATTGGCTGTTTGTATATCCCTTACACCTGTGCCGAGAACAGCTAAGGATGTGTAAGCCGTGCCATTAAAAGATAATGCTGTTAATCCGCCCCCACCCTCTTCGTTAACGTAAATATAAGTGCCATCGCCATGTACTGCCTGTGTCCCATAACCAGGTAAATTAAGGGTAGCCACTTGTGTTAGAGCAGTGCCATCAAATGTAAATGCAATGAGGCCGCTATTTTCAACAGTAATATGGATAAAATTTCCATCAGACCACACACTAAGAACATTATTAGCAACAGTTCGAGTTAAAATTAACTCATGTGTTTTTGCATTGTAAATGCGAAGGCCAAGACTGCCTGAAGCTACAAAGATGTAATTACCCTCTATCCAGACGTCATTCGCAAAAGCGCCCTCTGCGAAAATTTTTTCGTACACGGCAGGGCCATTATTATTTACAAGGCAGTTGGCTAGTTTCCAGTCAAAGTTCGGGTCAGGGATGACAATATCGCCTGATCCTGCGCTATCTCCTGCAACGGCAACGAATGCGCCACTTTGGCACATAACGATGGCAGGCGGGGTTGACGCAGAGTCGCGGAATAAATCACCTTCGTTACTGGCGCCACACGTAATCCCTGCGGCGATATCAGGAAGGGTCAGGCCGCCGCCAAGGCGGCTCATGTCAAGTAAACCGTTAAAGGTGACGTTTTGCGAGAACTCAAGATTTTGCGTTGTTTTTGCTGCGTCATCATTGGCAGGGTCATTTGATTCAAAAACCCAGTTATCGCCCATTGTGTTGCGGGCGTCCGCGTATGTATAGGTATTGATTAGATCGTCGCTGTTTGCGGCGCGCATTATAAGTGGGGTGTCTAGGTCACCATCACCATCAATATCAGCAACAGAAAAATCCTGACATATTGTTTCAAATTCTTTATTGGGACCGGAAGAAATAACCGTAATGAACGGTTCTGCCGTACCGCTATACCCTTCAAGGAAGTTCGGCGTAGGCCCGCACCCATTATCAGTCACGCCATCTGTAATAATTGTACCGTGATCCCACACACAATACCCAAAACGATTGCCCCACGGGTCGGTTATATTTGTACCATAGACATCAGGGAATAGGCCGCCACCCGCTGGTATAGGCTCACCCGCAAGCGGGGTTTGCCACTGCGCGGCCTCAATCGTCCCGTCGCCATCGCAATCTGGTGTAGACTGGATAATATCGTTAATCATGACGCGCATATTGAGTTCGGATTTATTATCAATGACTGTTTGTTGGTTACTGCGTACCATTGTTTGAACAGGGCCTTTTAAGAGGGTCATTGATCCAATACCAATAGCGCCGACAACACCCACAGCAGCAAAAAGCGTGAAAAAGACATTTCCTTTTTCTGCAAAGCGCCGATTTGAGTATTGTTTTTTAATCATCTTTTATCCCTATCTTCTAATCCGTCGCCAAACATTCAAAGCCTGAGAGGGCATAAAGCCCATCGTCGTTATCCGTGGCGTAAATGTAAGTGCCATCACCAATCACAGCAAAGGTATTACTTGGTGATGAAAATGTACTTTCTAATGAAAATGTTGTGCCATCAAAACTTAATGCCACAACCCCATTCGTGGAATCTGCAACATAAATATGACTTCCATCAGACCATCCCTTCCATGCATTCCCTGCAGTATTGTAGGTTCCCTCTGAGGTGAAAGTCGTACCATCAAATGAAAGTGCCCTTACCCCATTGCCTTCTTCAGCAATATAAATATAGTTATTGTCCTCAAATATTCCATTAATATTTCCAGAAGGCACAGCATAAGTGGATATGCTGCTGAAACTCGTGCCATTGAAAGTTAAGGCGCGTAAAGTAGAGCCATCTTGCACAAATATGTATCCGTTAATTGCCCTAACTCTCTCAGAGCCAGCTGTTGCAAAGCTATCTTCAAGCGTGAATGTGGATCCATTAAAAGAAAAAGCACGTAAGTGGGTAGAATCTGCAACATAAATGTAAGCGCCATCGCCGTGTATATCAAATGCTCCGTCTACTGCAACAAAAGAACCCTCTAATTCCAGAGAAACCCCATTGAAGCTGTAAGCTGCAATTCCTGAGAATCTATCTGCAACATAAATATAAGTTCCATCACCCCATGCGGATAAAAATTCATCGTTTGATGGCGCTGAAGCTAATGCTGTTAAGGTTGTGCCGTCAAAATCATAAGCTACTAAGCTAGATTGGCTTACAAGGTATATAATGTTCCCATCTGTCCAAATATTTTCATATCCAAATCCAACAGGACTATCAACATCAACGAGTGCCAGTGCCCCACTATTATTATTGACGCAGTTTCCTTCTTCTGGATAAAACTCATTGGGATAACAGCCAAAGCCTGTGCCGATTGTGAATTGGTCGGTTTGGCTGCCTAAGGAAATGGTTGTGTTGAGGCAATCATCGCCTGTGCCGCTATCAACTTCTATTTTAAGGACATCGCCATTTGTGACTGCGACAATTGTTCCTGCTTGATCGGCGCCGTTCAGATTGACGGTTAACCCCGCCGCATCGCTGGAGGCGGTGAGGTAGCACGAACGCCCATCGGGCAGACCGCCCACAATAAAGGCATTTGTTGTGTATTCGGTGCTCGCTGTTGCATTAAGGATATTATTAAAATCAAATGGAAGTGGATCGCAATCAATTAAGATAGGATCTGCAGGTTTATTCAGGTTGGAGCTCACCCAGCCAGCTACTTCAGTACATACCTGAATAGGGTCAGAGGGGTTGCCAGTATACCGCATAGTTCCCTCATCTTCAGGTGTGTTACAATCCGTATCATTAGAAACACGTATCCCTTTTGTAGAGAGGACACGCCCACCCACATGAAGCTTGGCCTCGGGATCTTTTTTATTAATACCAACATCGCCGGACTCTTTTAGGCGAATCTCACTCTGACACTCAAAGCCAGCATAGGCCAAGATACCTGCCTCTTTCTCTGCGATATAGATATATTTACCATCACCATAAATATAATTTGGCGTGCCTGTCGCTGGAATAAAAGCAATTTCAGTAAATGCTGATCCATCAAACTCTAGCACATAAGTTCCGTTAGGTTGTGAGGCTGTATAGATATAATGGCCATCACCCCAGACATCTTCTTCACTTCCGAGGCCATTGAATAATCCTTCTAGACTGAAAGTCGTTCCATCAAAGGTATAGGCTCTTAGGCCACCAGATGAATCTGCAACGTAAATATACGTGCCATCACCCCAGACATCATCAGCCGCGCCAGGAGTATTTATATTTCCTACTAATGTTAATGTTGTACCATCAAATGTAAAGGCATCTAAACCGCGTGTGCCCGAGGCAACATAAATATAGTTTTCGTCAGTCCAAATTTCTTGGGGGCCTGATACTGCGGAACTAGCAAGAAGTGATAAAGTTGTCCCATCAAAGCTGTAAACCCCAAATCCACTTGATGATGCGGCGCCATATACATAATTATCATCTGTATGAACACCAAACATGTTTAAAATAGCATTGGAACTGCCAGCGAGAGTAAAATTAGATCCATCAAATGTATAGACAAATAGCCCGCCCCCACTAGAAGCAGAATATATATAGCCATTTTTATCAACCGTTACGCGTGCAGATGTACCAGAATGTATAATATTATCCAATTCTCTAAATTGATTGCCATCGAAGCTGTAGGCTTTGAGATCATGATTCCAATCAGAAACAAATATGTATTCACCATATTTAAAAACGCTGCGTGCATCACCACTTGTATCAAATTGTCCTTTTAAAACGGCAGGACCGTTATTGGCGTAGTTACAGTTTGTCATGGCGGGGTTAAAGCTTGCTTGTGGAGCAGAAAGGGAAACATCAAGGGGAACATCACCCGCGCTAACAACTCCGTTAACTTGTGCTTTGATTTGGGCTTTGCCATCAAAAAGACCGGCACCGTTACTTGCTTGCATGGTAATGTTTCCAACTATATCACCATCGGCGACAGCTTCCTCTGTCCCTCTGTATCCGCGGCTGCGTTTAAATTCTATAACGCCTCCATTGCCTGCGACGGCGGAGTATGAATTATTACGAAGGGCTGTTTTGACGCTTTCACCCTTAATAAGTAAATCACCAAAGAAGCTGGTGGCCAAGCTTGCTTCAAATTTTACAAATTCAATTAAGCTTTGCCCTGTAACATTTGTTTTTTTAATGCTGAGTTCATCGGTGAATAAGATAACATTTGATGCATCGCTTTCGCCTTCAAATCCAAAATATCCCCCTTGATCCATACCATCGTTTGTTACCGTCATGAGTCCCATTTGATAGTCGGTGTTCCATGGGAGTTCTCTGCCGCCAATTTGGATATTGGCATCAGAGTTATCAGACCCGTTAAATTTAACTCCGCCATCCCTCGTGATTTTTAGTGTTTGATTAAAATTATCGTCATGGTCGCGGGTATTAAAATAGAGGGCAGTTTCTGCGCCGCCACCTGTTCTTCTTGCTAAAATAGAGGCGCTTGGTAACGACCCACCAGAGGCATTTGATTTGACAGTCATTGATAGGCCTGTGCCCGTAAACCCATTACTTCCTTGCGCCCAACCAACGCTCCCTAATGTTGTTCCAGCGTCGCTGGGTTGCTCGACCGTTATTTGCGCGATGTAATCTTCGCGTGCGCTGGGGACGATTGCCTCGGTACAGGTATAGCCAGCATAGGCATGTAATCCGGTATTGGTTGGTATGTAAATGAAACGGCCATCACTAGATATTTTCCCATCTGTCCCCGGGGCAATATCTATTATTTCAACAAGTCTTAAAATACCTGATAAATTGACCTTATAGACACGGATTTTAGTAGAGTCATTTACAAAAACATGTGTTCCTGTTGAATAGACACTATAGGCACTTCCCGGCGTTGGATCACTATTAAGTCTAATAATATCTTTACCATTAAATTTATATGAAGCAACGCGCGCCTGATCAACAGCATAAAAGAAATTTATATCACCAGAAAAATCCCTATTAAAATTAAAGCTTGTTTGTGTATCAAGTATTTTAAAATTTGATTTATTAAACTGTGAAGCAAATATATTGCCGCTAAAACTATAAAGGTATTTATCATCACCCCACAAGCCGACCCCACCTGGAACACCGCCAGACCCAACCTTGTTAAGTCTTATTCCATCATAGTAATAAACGTCTGTTCTGGTATTATTTGCAGCAAAGATATAATTTCCTCTGCCCCATAAAGCGTACGCATTTCCAGTATCATCTGCGTTGGGTATGACAGTAAGAGTCCCATTTTCATTAATTTTATAATGGGATAGGCCGTTAGTGCTGCTATTCTCACCACCTACTAAAATATTGTCATGCGTCCAGGCTTCATATCCTCCTAAGAATTTTGTATCTTTTAATGTGAAATTTTGTCCATCAAAAGTATAAACATAAACATTTTCATTTGTGCCAACGGCAAAGATGAATTCCCCATTTGTGACAACGCGACTATAAGCACGCGAGGTTTCGCTTGCTATCAGTTCTGACGGGCCGGTCTCGCTTTTAATACAATTCCCTCTGGAGGCATCAAACACAGGGTCAGCAATGGCGTTTGCTATAGTGGCAGAGAGACTGGCGCCGCCTGTGCCAAGGGGCTCCCATGCGTAACCACTGCCATAGTCTTTACAAATTTCTGCAATCGGCTCAGCGCCGCCAGTATTGACGCGTATTTCGCCATCCATCATCGAATCGCATGTTGGAAGCGCGGCATCTGTTGGGATATTCATGCCCGGGATTTCGCCAGCGGTGCTGAGCAATTCCAAATTGCCGCCAAAGGATGTGCGCCCTGATGGCGAGCTGGGGGTGTTAAATTGTACGCTATCAATTGTGGGATCTAAAATCGCGACAGATTCCCCATCTGCATTAAGGCCAAGCTGCCAAAGACCTGGGTTATCTTGCGCCGCTTCGGCATAGGAATAAATAGAGACAACGTCATCGCCAGCAGGCGTTATCAAAGCCTCATTGGCATCATTAATATCGCCGTCACTATTGGTATCAGCAGTATCAAAATTTAAACAGCCTGTTTCAAATATGCCGTTTCGCCCCGCGGAAATAATTGCAACGACAGGGTGGTCTATGGAGTTCAGCCCTTTCAGACGGCGTTGGGGGCCAGAGCTGGTGCAACCAGCATCATCAATGAGCGCGCCATGATCCCATACGCAATACCCGTATTGCGTTCCCCATGCATCGCGTTTTGATGCCCCAATTGCGTTAGGCAAAAAGCCACCACCATCTGACCCTGCTACGCCATCGGGTCCTGCGCCTGCGGCGTCGCGCCACTCACGTGGCTCTGTGATACGGTCATTGTCGCAATCATTGCCCAAGGTTTGATTGCCAACATCAAGCATAATCATTTTTGAGGCCACCATAAGCTGGCTTTCTGTTTGCGACGTTTGATTAACATTGGCCATAATTTTTACAGGGCCGTTTACAATAATAGCTGTCCCCGCGCCAAGTGTCCCCACAATGGCAACGGCGCCAAAGATCGCCAGAATCATGTTTCCAGATTCTGAGGGCCTTTGTTTACGTTTTTTATGCCATTTAAAAATCAAATTTGTTTTCCTTATGTTACTATGGCGCCGTTGTCACAGAGAACATGGCGCGCTCATCCCCTAATGTTAAAATGTTATTAAAGCTTGCGCCGGCTGTCGCAGAGGCGCGAATTTGAAGTTGGATTGTATCGCCGCTATTGACTGTTGTTTGTGATGCGCCGACGGATACAGTATTTTTGATGATATCTATTGTCCCACTTTCGGAAGACAGGCTGAGCGGACATCCATTGACAAATCCTTTAACGGTAATGGTCTGCGTTGTGATGTCCGTGTTTGAAATGGCACCAGAAATATCATCAAAGAACATCGGATCAGGGAAGCACGCTGTTTCGGCTCTAAATCGCTCATCCCAATTTCCACGATAGATATAGGCAGAGCCACTATCAGATACGTTTCCGTTTCCCCGGAGAGCCCCTACAATGATTGTAGAATTTTCAATCTGGATACTTGTCCCATATGAGTCACTTGGAGCCCCATCACTTGCCGTAAGTTTTTTAATTTGCTCACCTGAAGCTATGTCAAATATGTATATTGAGCCAGAGCCACTGCCATTTTGATTATCACTTGGTGCACCAACGACTGCGTATTCCCCACTGATAGAGACATTTTGGCCAAAAACTGCATTAGCAATTGCATCATCTGCAATAAGTTTTTGTACTTGAGCGCCTGTGATAATATCAAAAATGTAAGCTGCACCTGCATTAATTATTCCGTTATGATCATGCCAATAAGCTCCAGCGATTGCATATTTTCCATTAATGCTAACAGCATATCCAAACCTATCATCTGGTGCCCCATCATTAGCAATTAGCTTATGAATTTGCTCGCCAGTTTTAATGTTAAAAATATAGGCAGATCCAGAAGCTGCTCCAATATCATCATCATAAGGCGCTCCTATCACAGCATAATCACCATAAAGCGAAATAGAATGTCCAAATAAATCAACATTAGCACCGTCTTTTGCTAATAATTTATGAATTTGCTCTCCTGTTATAGTATTAAAAATATAAACGGCCCCTGCTGAATTTCCATTAGAATTATCATCGCCGCCAGCGCCAATAGCAGCATAATTACCACTTAATGCAACTGAATCTCCAAAAAAATCATTACTAAGGCCGTCACTAGCTAGTAATTTATGTCTCTGGTCACCTGTTAAAACGTCAAAAATATAGGCAGATCCAGAGTTAGAACCCATATCGTCATCCTGTCTTGCTGAAACAAGAGCATTAGATCCATCGAGGGCCACGGCATATCCAAAAAAATCAAATGCTTCGCCATCAGTCGCAGTAAGTTTATGAATCTCTGCTCCTGTTTTTATATCATACACATATACTGAGCCAGAAGAGTCCCCATTATCATCATCTGCTCGTGCTGAAATAAGGGCATAGGATCCACTTAATCCTATAGTACTAGCTCCAAAAAAATCGTTTGTTGCCCCATCACTAGAGATAACTTTAATTTCTGTCGCTTGCGCGCCTGTCCAATCGATGATTTGTTCGCCGGGGTTATCGGCGACGAGGCATTCAAACCCTGCAAAGACATTCATGCCAGCATTACCCGTTGAATCGAAAATGAAAGAGCCGTAACCGTTTAAACGCCCTTGTCTGGAGTCGCTAGAGTTAACGGTTTTTTGAATATGGGCATAAGGTGTTAAGGTAGTGCCATCGAACGTAAAGGCATGGATAAAATCACGCTCTGTTGATGCGCCGCCATAGGCACTTGTTTCAGTGTAATAATATATACCATCAGACCAGACATATCCCGCGGCCTGTGGCCCAGCCCCTAAAAACCCCCAGGAGTTATAAGTGTCCAGTTCAGTATAGTTTGTGCCGTTAAAGCTGAGCATTGTTATGCCCGAAAATTCCTCGGATAAAAATATATAGCCATTCACATATTGAATATGCTGTTTTCTATTGCCGCCGCCCGATCCTGCGCCCCCTTCATAATCTGCAATTTGGGTAAAGGTTGTTCCATCAAAGCTGTAGGCGTATAAACCACTATCAGATTGGGCAACATGGAGATAAGTGCCATCAAATGTAACCCCCGCAGCTCTGTCTATCGTTATGCCAGCAATATTTGTAATGGTTGTTCCGTTGAATCTGGAGGCACGAAGATACCGAATACCCGGACCTTCATCCCCTATCGTAAATATATAGTCATCGGTTACAAAAATATTATTTGCAAAGTAAGTGCTATCGATATCAATTTGTGTCAGCGTTGATCCATTAAACGTAAAAATCTGTATTCCTCTCCATTGGGCTCCGACATATAAATATCCATTTTTTGCAATAATTCCTGTTACATTCCCATCAAAATCAAAAACATGAATTTCGTCAAAACTGGTGCCGTTAAATGTTGCGGCGACAAGCGTGTTTCCCAATACGGCATCGGATGATCCATAGTAGTAATATGTTCCATCTGAGGTAATACTGTTGTAGCGTTTTGATCCATCACTTGCGATTTCCTGGAAAGGGCCGCCGTTGTTTTTAAGGCAATTTGGCGCTGTTGGATCTATTTTTGCGAACTCACGAATGGGCTGTGATATATGACTCCAATTGCCATCGCCGCCGCAATGCTCCAGCGATAATGTCGCGCCATTATATCGCAGGAAGGCTAAATCACGCCCCGTTGAACAGTCGCTATCAAATCCTACGCGAAAACCCTCATCGACGGAAATACGGCCATTTGAATGAAGTGGCCATGCGGGGTTATCTGTATTAATACCGATATTGCCCGTTGAGGAAATTGTAATATCAGATGAATTCAGAGCACTACCTGCGCTATCTGTGCTGAGAATAAGGTCGAGCGGAATGTTATTAGGCGAAACGCTGCCGTTTACTTTGGCGTAAATGGCGGCGTGGTCTGTGGGATCTGTAGCGTCTCCGCTATATCCGCCCCATATAAGGCCGCCGATTAAATCACCATTTTGGACGATTGTGCCTGCATCGGAATCCCCCCTATAACGATTTATCTCAAGGGTGTTAAAAATATTATTGTTCGAATTGGTGAGGAAGTTAAACGCCGCCGCCTCGTCTTGTATATTAAGATTATTTTGGCTAATTGTTGTTGTACCGTTTGCGTCAATATTCAGGATATCTGTTTGGGTGTCGCCACTTATATTTGTCCCTTTGATATCAAGGCCAGTTGAGTAGAGAATATTAAGCTTAGGATTAGTTTCAGATTCAAGGCCGAAATAACCAATTGCGCCTTTAACACTCTCGGCGGTTTCAAGGCAGCCATATCCGCCGAACATGTAAAGGCGTGAACTGTCTGTTGTGAAAATATATTTTCCATTACCCCAAACGCCTCGTGGGCCAACGTTTGTAGGGAGGGTTTCAACAAAAGAAAAAGCTGTGCCATTAAATGTAAGAACTGTGATGCCGTTTGATCCAGTTGCGTAAACATATAACCCATCAGCAAAGACATCATAAGTTAGGCCAGGAATGTCATATGATCCATGGCTTGTAAAATTGCTTCCATCAAAACTATATGCTCTTAAAAAGTTCCCATCAGCGACAAAGATATAGCCGTTGGCCCAGTGTACTCCGCGAGCATAATCAGGAGTGTCGAAGGTTCCTACTCTTGTAAGGGCGCTTCCATTGAAAGTGTAAGCATGTATTCCCTGCGATTCATCACTAACATAAATATAAGTCCCGTCCCCTGTTATGCTGCCTGCACCAGAATAAGGTACAGGTTCGGGGTCGCTCGCAATAAAAGATAACGTTGTTCCATCAAAGCCCATCACTCTAATACCATTAGTATTATTCGCTATATAAATATATTGCCCATCACTCCATGCAGCACCAGCTTGGGAAGAGGTATTGATGGTGTCTATTTGTGTGAAAGTCTCTTCGTTAAAAGTGTAAGCGCCAAATGCGCCAGCATAAATATAGCTTTCATCACCCCATAATAAAGTATTGAGAGTCTCGGCTGATGCAAAAGTTGATTTTAGCTCAAGTTTTTCACCGTCAAAAGAATAGGCTCTCAAGCCAGCGCGCTGGGTGTAAACATAGTCATTATCTGCCCAAATACCTGTAAAGCCATTTGGGATTGCTATGCTATCCACTAAATATCCTGGCCCACTTTCATTCACTGTACAGTTGGAAGCATCTGGGTTAAATCCTAAAATTTCAGGATCGCTCGCTAAAAGCCCCTGATCAGGGCCGAGCCATTCTTTCGTTTTGGTACACTCAAATCCAGAATAAACCCTAACGCCACCCGCTGGTGAGGCAGTATAAATATAATTCCCATCGCCCCAAATATAACCCGCTCCAGCGATAGAGCTTTGTAAAGTGAGAGTAGTGCCATCAAATGTATAGGCCCCAATAGTGCCGGTTGCGTCGTTATTCGCATAGACACTAACGCCATCACTCCATACATGTTGTGCCCTTGGTGTACTTGCAGGGCCATCATAAACAAGTGAAAAGGAGTCGTTTTCTAATGTTAAAACATCAAGGCCCTGAAAAGTATTGGCAACATATATGTTTTTTTGATCGCTCCAAAAACCGTTGGGTTGAAAGGCCGTATAGACTGCTTTTTCTGTGAACTTCGTGCCATCAAAAGTAAACGCGACAACATCGTTACTGTTAACGTACCCTGTCACTATGTAACCATTGTGTAGAACAATTCCTCGCAAGGAATTACGAATGCCGTCATTATATCTTCCGCGCTCTGTGAGGGTTGTTCCATCGAAGCTAAAAGCAATAAGTTGTCCAGGTGTTGTGTATGAAGTGGTATAAATAAATTCACCATCATGAACAATATCTGTAATATTCGGAATTCCTCCAATAGTATTAATTGCTGTTAAAGTTGTTCCATCAAAGGAATAAACTCTTAATCCATTTACACCCGAACCTCCAACATAGAGATACGCCCCATGTTTTATAATTGAAGTTGCATTAAAAGAAACATCAGAGGCTACTTCTGAAAATGTTACACCATCAAAGGTATAGATAAAAAATCCCTCTGCCCCCCTTGCAACATAAACATATTTGTCATCTGTCCATATATCCGAAGCCCCTGTTAATGCCGCGCCATTTGTGGTTACTAATTCACTGAAAGGGCCACTATTGTTAGTGCTACAGTTTCCAATTTCGGGATTAAAGTATTTTGTATCATTTGATGCAATGTCACCTATTTGTATATTGGCCGAAACATCATAGGGGAGAGAGGTGTTAAGCCCCAGATTGCCATTTGAATCAATGGCCATACGGGTTTTTAGTTTGTTGTCATCGTCTTGCGTTTTAAAGATAAGCGCGGTGGCATCATCAAGCTCACTTTTGCGTATGGCTGTAATTGTGGCTGAGGGTATTTCGTTATCCCCTAAAACAGAGCTAACGTTAAACGCAACGCCTGCCTCATCCCCAAATTCACCGCTATCGAGTAATATGCTTGTACCGTAAGTTTCTGCAACAAGCCCTGTATCATTGCTTTGGGTAATAAATTGGTTCGTATTATAATCTTTTGCGATAGCATTTGCAGAAGTCTTTAATCCCGCTTTGGTACATTCAAATCCTGTAAAAGCATATAGTTCAGTGCTTGTGGGCACTAAAAGCGTGCTTCCATCATGAAAAATTTTCATTTGTTCTGCACCATCTAAGCCAAAACGTTGATGTTCAGTAAATTCCTCTCCATCAAACGAATAAATATGCGTTTGTTCGTTTCCTGCTAAATAGAGATATCGACCATCTCCCGTAATATTGTAAGCAATGCTTATGCCTCCCCTTGAAGCAACTTCAGAAAAAGAAGTACCATCAAAAGAATATGCCTTAATTGAATTACCACCAGTTGCTGCAAAGATATATTCGCCATTTGAGAAAATATCTCTATTAGAGCCTACATTGATTGTAGCCTCTAAGTTAAAGGAGTTTCCATCGAAAGTATATGCGTCTATATTTCCACTAAAATGCGTATTGAAAATATATTTTTCGTCACCCCATACTTTGAAGCTAAAAGAAGGCGCCGTCGCTAGCAATGTGAAGGTGTTACCGTCAAAACGAAGAGCATGCATCCCAACGAA
Source organism: Alphaproteobacteria bacterium (assembly GCA_009995595.1). Lineage (GTDB taxonomy): Bacteria > Pseudomonadota > Alphaproteobacteria > Micavibrionales > Micavibrionaceae. The sequence goes on along the minus strand of JAACPE010000002.1, from coordinate 104,915 downwards.
ATTATTAGAGACATATAAATACTCCCCATCGTCCCATAAATTATAAATTTGTGAGCCTAAAGTAATTGTATTAATTTCTGAAAAGCTTGTTCCATCAAAAATAAGGGCTGTTAAAACGTTTCCGCGCGAAACGAAGATATATTTTCCATCTCCCCAAATACCATGTGCAGCACTCCCTCCACTTACAGTATAGTCTGCAATTTCTGTTAATGTATAGCCATCAAACGATAAAGCTTTTGTTATGCCGTTACTGCTCGTGGTATAAATATATTCTTTATCAGAATAGACAGATTCTAAGCCAGCTATAGGAAGTCGTGCTTGTAAGGCGGCGGGGCCATTATTACCAGCGATGCAGTTTGCATATTTGGCGTCATATCCTACATCATATCCTGATAATGCTTCCTCACGCTCTGGGTCGCAATTGAGGTCGATGACTGTGAATGAGTCACCGATTTCTGATGTGATATAGGCATAACGTCCGTTTCCAAAAGCCTGATAGGCACCATTAAGTTTGACAGCATCTTGTACCCATGCGTTGGCGCTATTTGCTATTACAGGTTCTATCGGATTTTTCAGATTAACTATGGTTAGTGAATTCCCGCTTAGAGAGGGGACATATAGGTAGTCGCCGTAGATATAGCTATAGTGAGGGCTATTTAGTTTAGTTGCATCTTGTATCCATGCGTTGCCCCCTTTGGCAATAACGGGAACAAGAGGGTTAGAGATGTCAATAACAGTGATTGCGTTCGCATCAGTTGCGCTGGCATATGCGTAGTTTCCTTTTATTGATATTCCTTTTATGCCATCTAGCTTTGTTGCATCTTGTATCCATGCGTTGCCCCCATTGGCAATAGATGGGGCGAGAGGGTTTGAAATATCAATAATTGTGATTGCATTACCTATGTTTGCTGCAACATAAGCATAGTTACCCGAAATTTTTAAATTTATCGCTCCATTTAATTTAACTGCATCTTGTACCCATGCGTTGCCACTATTTGCGATAACAGGAACAAGGGGGTTAGAGATGTCAATAACTGTTAAGCTATCACTATTATAAGATGCAACATAGGCATAGTTGCCAGAAATTGCGATCCGGTTTGGACTATCAAGTTTTGTTGCATCTTGAACCCATGCGTTACCACTATTAGCGATAACGGGAACAAGAGGGTTGGAGATATCAATAACCGTTATGGCATCCAACCTCGATGCTGTAACATAGGCATAGTTTCCTTTTATGGCTATTCCTTTTGCTCCGTCTAGCCGCGTGGCACTTTGAATCCATGCGTTACCGCTATTCGCAATAACGGGAGCAAGAGGGTTGGAGATATCAATAACTGTCAAACTATCTGATAACTCTGAAACGACATAAGCATAGTTATCTTTAATAGCCATTGTTTGTGGTTTGTAAAGCCTAGTTCCATTTTGTATCCATGCGCTACCACTATTGGCAATATTGATTGTTTCAATAGCGCAGCCTTGCGCCGAGACGGAGGTGCTGCTCACGGGTTGCCAGAGACCAGAAGCGCAGATTTCTAAAACATCAATACTGCCGCCAGTGTTAATTCTAAGCGCCTGATCATTGGCAGGGTTGCAGGCGCCTGTCATGGTGTCATCACCTGGATCGGTGGCGAGTTTTAAACCGCCTAATACCTCAACACCGCCTGCAATTGTTGTTTTAACCCCTTCGCCTAAACTGGTGTTACCGCCAACTTCGATATCTTCTTCAGGGATTTCGGCGGTATCGGTTGTGCCCGATGCAATGCGCCAATTGCTGGATGTCGCCATCGCGGCTTCGGCGTAGGTATAGCTCATGACAATATCATCAGAACCATTGGGTTTTAAAACGAGAGAGGTGTCGCCACTATCCCCTAAAACACCATTGGCATTGGCATCAGCGGCAGACCAGTCCTGACAGCTTGTCTCATAACGGCGGTTAGGGCCAGCTGATAAAATTGCGATAAAAGTTTGTTTGTTCACATCTGCGGGTGGGTATGTGCCTGTATCAAATCCCTGCAGACGATTTTGTCCTGCGCCACCGCACGAGGCGTCATCAATTAATGTCCCATGATCCCATACACAATAGGTGTATGAATTACCCCAAGCGTCAATCCAGCGCGTTGTATCAATTTCACTTGGTAAATACCCACCACCAATGGGCGCTGGCCCTACGGTATCAATGCGCGCCGCTGAATATGGATACGCTTCTATAATGCCATCATTATCACAATCTTTGTTTATGCCGGGATTAACTTTGTCGATATTTGCAATCGCCATAACAGCCATTTTAGTATTGGCCATGATTTCATTTTCTGATTTGGCGCGCGCGCTAACATCAGACATAGCCTTCATTGGGCCTTTCATGATTCCTGCGGCAGTACCGCCGATAAGACCAACCACAGCAACTGCGCCAAAAAGCGCAAGAAACACATTACCGCTCTGCTTTAGATTTTTATCTAAAACCGAATGGTGCGCATAATTTTTATGTTTGAGTATCATACGATACGCTTGCCCTGCCATCGCTCCCTTTCTTAAGGAAAGATCACGATTTATTGTTTGCTTACAAATTCCCTATCTTTCCATTATCGAATAGAAACACTTAAGAATTTATAAATTTGAGGCATCTTTTAAAGGAATAGACTCTTGATATTAAAAGGATATTTTGATTATTCCTGTCAAAGGACGCGTGTGGTGATTGAGTAGTGGATTACATAGCAGAACGCTAAAACCAAAAAGGGGTAACCAAATTGGCTACCCCTACGAGTATATCTTAATAACTGCTTGATTCAATTAAATTATTTGTTTTGTGATTTGGCGGATTTTTCCGTTTTATCAGCAAAGCGCTGCAAGTACATTGATTTGAAATCAACTGGATTAAGTAAAAGAGGGATATAACCGCCCCCTTGTGTTGAATCGGCAATGATTTGGCGTGCATAAGGGAAGATCGTGTGCGGCACTTCTACAAATAAAAGCGGATGATGGTGTTTCTCATCAGCGTTAACAGATACCAGCGCAGCATAAGCCAGCTCAACGATAAAAAGCGTTTGGTCGGCACGTTTTGCGGACGCATTTATTTTTAAAATAACCTCATAAAGCTCTGATTTTCTGTCATCCTCAAGTTTCTGTACGTCTATTTCAATATTCATATCCATTTCTGGATTGCCACCCTGTCCCTGAAAAGTCTGTGGAGCGTGAGGGTTTTCAAAAGAGAGATCTTTCATATATTGAGCATGAATCACGATAGGGGTATTGGCGACTTGGCCTATATTTTCTGGGCTGGCTTCTTTCTTATCAGTCATTATTTTTCCTTTTTATACAATATTATCAATGGATTATATGTTTAATTTTTGTTTTTTGGGTCTATGCGCTCATATTGCCCTTCTATCGCATCATGAGGGGCGGAAGGATTTGAATGGGTGGTTCGCGCAGAGGCCCCTTGTATTGAGAATTTACCTGTACGTATTAAAAATGTTTTCACAAACGTACGTATTATTGGGATTAATAGTAAAAACCCGATAGTATCAGTTACAAAGCCCGGCGTGCAGAGCATAATTCCTGCCACTATAATACATAGCCCATCAAGAATTTCATCTATTGGTAAAACACCGTTTCGCATATTTTCTTGGCTTCTAAGCAAGGTCGCAAGGCCTTGTTTTCGAACCAAATAGCCCCCAATAATAGCTGTCAAAACACATAATAATAATGTATTCAAGATGCCAATTTCATCACCCGCCGCTGCAAATACGGCGACCTCAGCGATTGGGATAATCAGAAATAAGACAAAGAACAGCATGATTAAAAATTTTTAAGACCAGATTTGTGTTGTTTTTAGTGTATTTCAGCCCTTGCGTCTTTAAACTGAGTGCAAACTGCTTTATAAGGTTTATAGCGAGCATGGGTTATAAAATAAAGCTCAGAATTCTCTTATAAAGCCGTCTTTTTATATTATTACGATAAAGGAAATATATTGTGTCAGTGGACATTCTTCTTTTTGCACTTATAGCTGCAGGTTTAATTTTTTGGTTGCGTAGCATTCTTGGAACGCATGACGAAGATGCGGGCTCTAAAAAAACGTCAATCTTTACCGAAGAGGAGAAAGAGCGCCTTGAAAAAGTGATGCAATCACACGAGCTAAAAGAGGCAAGCGTCGTCCCACTTGGTAATAGTGTGCAAAGCTTTTTTAATTTGCCGCGCTATGCGACAATTGAAAATAAAACTACAGAAAATCGTCTTGAAGATTTGATCAAAAAAGACAAAAAGCTCGATCTTGGGCATTTTGTTGAGGGCGCTAAATTTGCGTTTCCTATGATTGTTGAAGCTTTCTCAGAAGGTGATAAAGAAACGCTGGAAGATTTGCTAGCGCCGAGTGTTTACAAATCTTTTGAGCACGCTATTGATGAACGTGAAAAAACAGGAGAAACTGTTCAAACAGATATTCATGCTGTGCGCAAAGTCGACATTACAGAAGTGACAACAAAAGAAAATATTATTTACCTCGCTGTACGTTTTACCGCAGATGAAACATGCGTTATTCGTGATAAGGAAGGTAAAATTATTTCTGGAGATCCTGATAAGGTTACAGAGATGCGGGATGTTTGGGTATTTGGCCGTGAAATGAACTCAGATGATCCTGCGTGGCGGGTCTATGAAACCCGTGAGGGTGGCGAAGAAGAAGGTCAAAGCCCAATGCCGGATGCGACATAAGATGAATAAAAAGCTTCTTCCACTTTTTGCTGTTTTATTCTTGAGTGCTTGTGCGCAAACACAAGAAAAAACGATATCTGCACCGCCTAAATCCTTAAATATTAAGCAAGCTTCTTTTTCAGATTTACCAAATTGGAATGCTGATAACTTTAAAGATTTTGCTGTTGCTTACAATAAATCATGCGCCCCAATTTTAAAACGAGGATCACAAGACTCTTTTGGTAAAAAAGAAATATTTGGTAAAAACCAATCATGGCAAATTATGTGCCGTAAATTTGAAAAAATAGATTCGAATAACGCTTTAGAAATTCGTGCCTTTTTTGAACAAAATTTCATCCCCTACGTAGCTTTGGGTGGTAGTGATCCAAAGGGTCTTTTTACGGGCTATTATGAATCTGCGCTTAAAGGCTCTATGAAACGCGGTGGAAAATACCAATACCCCCTACGTGCACGTCCCGATGATTTGGTTATGGTGCAGCTAGGTGATTTTCGTGAGGAACTTAAAGGGCAGCGCATTGCAGGGCGCGTGCAAAATGGCAATTTAAAACCCTATGAAACTCATGCCGAAATAACCGCGGGCAAACTACCCAAGTCTCAGGAAAAAGTGCTCGTATGGGTTGATAGCCCTGTTGATGCGTTTTTTATACAAATACAAGGCTCTGGTATGGTCACTATGGATGATGGAAGCATCATGCGCGTAGGATATGCGGGACAAAATGGCCATCCTTATTATGCGATTGGTAAAGAGCTCGTTAAGCGCGGGCATTTAACGCAGCGTGATGTTTCAATGCAATCCATACAGGCGTGGTTAGAGGCCAATCCTGAGCAGGCTCAAGAAGTCATGGAAACAAATAAATCCTATGTTTTCTTTAGAAAACTCGATGGAGATGGGCCCGTAGGCGGGCAAGGTGTTTCTTTAACGGCGCAGCGCTCTTTGGCGATTGACCAATCTCTTATTCCTTATGGTATGCCGGTTTGGGTTGATTTGGAAAACCCTAAACCGGATGAGCCTAATCTGCAACGCCTTATGGTGACTCAAGACACAGGCGGGGCAATACGTGGCCCTGTGCGTGGTGATTTTTTCTGGGGTTATGGTGCAGAGGCCGAATATATGGCTGGAAAAATGAAATCACAGGGGCGTTATTGGTTTTTGATACCGCGTTAAAATGGCTTTAAAAGAAAAGATAAAAAGCTTACTCGGGCATAATATTACAAAAGGCGCCATTGGAACTTTTGCTCTAAATGTTGTTAACCAAGTCTTGTTATTTGGCATTCTCGTTCTGCTGACACGTTTAATGACCCCTGAAGAGTTTGGGCTTTACTCGGTTATCATATCTATTACGGTTTTGTTAGCCTTACCAATTACTGGTGGGTTTTTAACATTTATTATCCGCAATATTTCTCAATATGACGCTGCTGAGGATACGGCACGGTTAAAAGGTGTTTTAAATTTTTCAATGCTCTGGGTTTTTGGTGGGGCGATTATTCTTTCGAATATAGTTTTTTTTATTGCCCCAAGTATTTGGCAGGAGGATGCTAAATTTTATCAGCTTGGCGCATCTGTCCTGTTTTTAAATTCTATACTTCTTTTTTATGGCGCTTATTATAGGGGGTTTAAAAAAGTTATCATTGGGCGTTTTTTTGAGTTTTTGATGCAACCATTTTTGTTTATCGTTTTAATAGGCCTAATATATATTTCAGGCGAGGGTTTAACCCTCCAAGGTGTACTTGTATTTCATATATTAAGTCTTATTGCGACAGCTATCCTGTTTATAATTTTTAGTTTGCTCCGCTCTAAGCCCTTAAAGGTAAAAGCAACTTATGATCATAAGACCTGGATCAAAAGTGCCATTCCGTTTATTCTTGCAGTGGGCCTTGTTATCGCCAATATGCATGTTGATATCATTATGGTGGGTGCGCTTGCGGGTGAGGAGGCGGCTGGATTCTATAAGGTTGCTTCACGCCTTGCTGCCTTTGTCCCTTTCTTTTTATTTGCGCTGAATAATGCTCTCGCCCCCCGTATATCAGGTTTATATACACAAGGTAAATTAGCCCAATTACAATATATTTTAACGCTTTCAAGTCGGGTTGTTTTTGTGCTTACTATACCAGTTGCGCTTTGTTTATTTATTTTTCCTGATGAAATATTAAGTATTGCTTTTGGCGATATTTATACTACCGCTACGACTACACTTATTATATTGGTTTTTGCCAATTTATTTAGTGTGATGATGGGACAAGTTGGCCAAGTTATGGCACTGACAGGCTATGAGAAACAAGTCGCTTATACAGTTATTATAGCAGTTATTATAAACGTATCTCTTAATTATATTTTAGTGCCTCAAATGGGTATTGAGGGGGCTGCTATTGCAACGGCAACAAGTATTATTATTTGGAATATGATTTTATCTTATCTGACTTTTAAAATGACAGGCCTTCAATGCACAGCATTAGGTCCAATTAGAAAACGAGCGGTTAAGTAATTTTTCTAATTGCCGAATATCATCGCTATAAGCTTTCATCCATTTTTCATTATCTTCAGTAGATAAAACGGGCATTGATTTTTTGCTGACTAAAAGCTGCCGGGTAATTCCTATTTTTTTCAAGCCATAAGCGATTGTATCAAGGTCCCAATCCCTTAGTTTTTGACGAACGGTTTGTGCGAATTTCATTAATTTAGGATTTTTGGGTATAGAACGTGCTTTTCCAACACGTTTTTGTGCATTTTTTAAATTGAATAAATCTGGGTTAATATCTAAAAACAGGCCTATCTTTTTAAATGTTTCCTTTGTTTCATAGTCGCTCGACGAAAGTTCCTCAGAATAAAGAATAAGAAATTTATCAGGATTAAAAGCCTCAAACCAGCGTTGGATCTGACTGGCATAAAGGCCGCGCTTAAAGCCATGGGGGTGATTTTCCATGAAATCATTAAAATCTTTGTAGTTAAAACCATCACCACTTTGGAAAATCATCTGATAATGAGAAAAGGCGCGTTTGACGGGATGACGCAAGATTATAATAAATTTGGCATCGGGCACTGTTTGTTTGATACGGGGGAGGACATCTTCAAAATATAAATATTCAGGTGTTATTTCTCCCACTGCTTTATATTTGGAAGCATCTTTTGGAAACCATTTTTGATACCAATTAATACCGCGCTCGAAATACCAATCAAAATAATGAATTTCTTTTCGTGATTGAGGCACGTAAACCTCGGGGTGTTCTGCGAGCTGAGCGTGAAGCCACGATGTGCCTCCTTTTTGTACACCTAATCCGATGAAATTGGGAAGTGTCATTTAGCTATCGATAAGTTAGAGCGCAAAATTTTCCAAAGCTTGCGCGGGATGATAAGGGCAATAAGAGAGCGTAAAACGCCGATCCAGCACCAGAGATTAAAAAATTTGAAATATTTAATCTGCGCTCTTAGTTTAGAAAGCGTGCTTCCTTTACGATTAAGCGCAGTCATTTGATGTGGAGAAATTTCTTTGTTCACATAGGTTTGCTTTAAATTTGCTGCACCAAAAAACTTTTCAATGCGTCGCCACATTTCATAATCTTCGGCATATTTATAAGAGGGATCATAAGGGCCAGAAATTGCAAATGCCTGTGTCCGTATCATAACCGAAGGGTGGGCAAGGCAGTTTTTTACCTTAAGGCGGCGACTAACAACTTTGGGGTGGGTTGGGTTGTTGAAATGGAATAGGGTTTCGCCAGTCTTCTTGTCAAAGGCGCGAACTTGCGTGCCAACAATCCCAATGCTCGGATGCTTTTCGAGGTACTCGAATTGCGCTTTTAAACGTCCTTCATTAACGGTATCTCCAGCATCAAGACGGGCGGTATAAATATAATCTTTTTCAATAATATATTTTATACCTGCATTTAACGCCCCAATAAGGCCAATATTACGCTCTAGTGGTAAATGCAGAATTCTGTAACCTTTAGGTGCATCAGGGATAACCATAGGTGGTGTGCTCCCATCATCCACAATCAGAATATCGGCGAGCGGCGCGTCTCTAAAAACAGAACGAAGGGTTGATTCTAATCCTTGCTGATCGTTATAGACGCAAATAAGATAACAAATAGATTTTTGTAAATCGCTCATAGTGGAATAAGTTGTATCATAATGACCCAAGATAAAAATAGCCCAGATGGGAAACCATCCCAAAGACCCCTCAGAATTTTGCACGTAGCCTTCACTATGCATGCGCGGGGAACTGAAACTTGGCTCATGAATGTACTGCGCCGTATCGATCGCAACCGTTTTCAGCTTGATTTTTTAACAATCAAGGACGAAGAAGGATTTTATGACAAAGAAATAAAAGCGCTAGGCGGTAATTTATTGGCCTGTCCGCACCCGAGTAATAAGGGAGCTTTCTTGAGAGGCCTTAAAGAGGTTTTGGAGAAAAATAATTATGATATCGTTCATGCACATCCTTATACATTAAGCGGCCTCGTTTTAATGCAGGCCGCAAGAGCAAATGTTCCTGTGCGTATTGTCCATAGTCATACGGATAGGCGCAAAGCGACACGCGATAAATCTTTTTTGAAACAGCTTTACATTAAGAGCATGAAAAAAGTTCTCTCAAAAACAGCAACTTACGGACTGGCGGCCAGTGGCGATGCCGCCAAATCTCTGTTTGGCGATAAATGGAAAAATGATCCCCGGTGGAATGTTATGTATTGCGGCATTGATTTAGAGCCTTTTAAAAAAATGAAATCTAAAAAAGAAATCCGTACAGAATTGGGCATTCCTGAAAAAGCTGATGTGATTGGACATGTTGGCGGGTTTCATTTTGAAAAAAATCATGAATTTCTAATTGATCGCTTTATTACTTTGTCGAAGAAAAATATGCGCCTTCATCTCCTTCTTGTAGGCGATGGTCCTTTAAAAGAGCGCATGATTGATAAAGTGCGGACGTCTGGATTAGAGGGACGCGTGACTTTTACTGGGACGCGTGGCGATATTTCTAATGTCTTGTCGGCCATGGATTTATTTGTTTTTCCTTCCTTGTTTGAGGGGCTTGGCCTTGCAGTTGTTGAGGCGCAGGCCGCAGGCCTTCGTTGTTTAGTGTCTGATACATTGCCGTATGAGGTTGAGGTTGTTGAAGGGGCGGTTGAGTTTTTACCTTTAGACAATAATGAAGATAATTGGGAGAAAATAATTTTAGAACGCTTACAGACGACTGGAATTGATAGGGGTCGTGCACTCGCGCAAATTGAATCTTCTCCTTTTAACATTCAGCACAATGTAACAATGCTTATGGATTTGTATGAAACCCTAAACGGCATAAGAGAACAAAACTATGCCGCGTAATAAGCCTGATTTTTTTATAATTGGGGCGCCAAAATGCGGCACAACGACATTATATAGTTGGTTGAAGCAACATCCAGGTATTTTTATGCCTGAGTCAAAAGAGCCTCATTATTTTGCACAAAATTTATCAGATAGATATTGCCGTATAAGAAGTGAAGAAAGCTATTTAGATTTATTCAAAGACGCGCAAGCGAGGCAGATTTGTGGTGAAGCGTCTGTTCTTTATGGATTTTACCCTCAGAGCATTCAGGAAATTTTAGATTTTAATCCAAAGGCCAAGTTTATTTTTATGCTCCGCCACCCGATTGATATGATTATTTCTTATCATGGACAATTACTTGTCAATTTAGAAGAGGATCGAAAAGACTTTGAAGTGGCTTGGTATCTGCAAGATAAACGTCAAAAAGGCCAAAATATTCCCCCTTTATCCAAAGATCCGCAGCTCCTTCATTATAGTCAAATCGGCGCCTTAGGTAGACATCTTAATAATATTAAAAATCTTGTGCCTCATGATCAATTACTTACAATATTACTCGATGATATGGGAGCAGACCCGCAAGTTGAATATTTAAAAGTTTTGAATTTTTTATCTTTCGATACAATGTGCCAAATTGATTTTAGGCGTGAGAATGAGGCATCTGCAGTGCGATATATATGGCTACAGAGATTTATTTTTAGTAATAATAAAATATTAAAAATTTTAAAATCAGTAATAAAATTAATACTACCCAAAAAAATAAGATTGTCTTTGAATAAAACCAAGCGTAAAAAAAGAAGCCTCAATAACAATCTCCATAAAGATATGCTAAAACAGTATGAAGGGGATATTTCTATTCTTGAGGTTCATTTTCAAAAGCCATTAAAATCTTCCTATAAAGAGGTGTAAATCTATGTCCTTATGGCATCATAAAATTAAACCGCTGGTTAAAAAAACAGGCATTCAAAAGCCAATACGTAGTGCAAAAAGTTATCTGCAAGCATTTGCTTTGCGGCGTAAAACGCATGAGAGTCTATTTAATGGCATATATAAAAATAATACATGGAATGGCGTCGAAAGCGTTTCAGGGCAGGGCTCTGATCTTTCCGAAACACAAGTTCTTCTTGATATATTACCTGCGTTATTAGAAAAGTATAAAATTCAAACTATTATTGATCTTCCTTGCGGAGATTATAATTGGATGCAGCATTTGAACTATGATTTTAAAAGCTATATAGGGATTGATATTGTTGAGGATATCATTAACAAAAATAATGTGCGTTTCGGTAACGATAAAAAACTATTCTTAAAAAAGGATTGTTTGCGTGATGATTTAGGGGACGCCGATTTACTATTATGTCGTGATCTTTTAATTCATTTTAGTCAAAAAGACGTGTATCAATTCTTTGAAAATTTAAAGCAATCAAATATCCGATACTTACTCACCACACATTTTATTGGCGAAAAAAATAAAAATATTGTGACCGGGCAGTGGCATCCTATCAATCTAACCGAAAAGCCTTACTGCTTTCCTGAGCCAAAAGAACTGCTTTTTGAAAAGACAAAAATGTTTAACGGCAAGTATGCTCAAACCAAAACGATGGCTTTGTGGGAATTGTCAGAGATTCTTTCTGCCTAGAGATTATCTTGAGACAGCCTATCCAAAGCTGCGGGCGTATCAGCAAGAGCTGAATCTTCTAGGCCACGAAAGCCGGACGTAAATTCATCTTCATCAAGGCCTGCAGCAGGGGCGATATTGTTTAAAAAGGCAGGATTATCTGAATCAACGATTGTTTCATCCGCAAGGGCATAAATTTCCTCAAAACTAATTGTATCGTTTTCAAGTGTGGGGGCATCATTATTGCTTGCTATAATGGCATCACGCTCTTTTGATACATCGTTTAATATTGGTAGAATCGCAAATGAAAACACCAAGACGGCGACACTAAGATAAATAATTCTAATCATTTTAAGCCTCTTTTTAAATTTTATTTAAAAAGGCTGATGGTTAATCTTCATTTGAGAACGTATTCTCAAGCCAGCCACCAATACCTTGTAAATCTTTACCTGCACCGCTCCATGTGTTGGCACAACCACTTAGAAAACCTGTCATAATGATAAGAGCAAGAAAAAAGGATAGTTTTTTGTTCATCGGAAACCTTGTTTTTGTAAATATTAACAAAACGAGTTTCTCACAAAACATAAGCATTTCCAATGCTTATAAACGCCTTTTAGCTGACTCTTTTTATACCGTCTGGAGTAGTCCCATGTGTATTAAGAGATTCTTATAACAGAATACGCCTTTAATTACCATAATTATTTTATTGAAAGGGGAGAATTTTATGGCACATCTAGAAATCCGGCCTAAAAACAGGCTTTACTTCATGCTCGCAGCAAAAAAAGTTAAGTGATCATGGATGCTGTTTTAATTGGTGGAGCCTAGCGGGATCGAACCGCTGACCTCCTCACTGCCAGCGAGGCGCTCTCCCAGCTGAGCTAAGGCCCCAATAAATGGGTAATAGGAGAAATAGAGTAGTTTTGTCCTTATTTCAAGAAAAAAAGGGGCTACAGTAAGCCCCTTTTAAAATTTTTTAAAAAGAATGATTTACTTTTTTAAAAGATCGCGTATTTCGGTCAAAAGCTTAACATCCGCTGGCGTAACAGCAGGCGCTTCCGCTTCTTTTGCCTTAAGCCTATTTATTTGCTTAACGAGCATGAAGATTACAAAAGCAACGATTAGGAAGTTAAGAACAGCATTTATAAAAACACCATATTTAAGAACAGCAGCTCCCGCATCTTCTGCAGCTTTTAACGAGGCATATTCATTTCCATCCAGAGGAAGGAATAGATTTGAAAAATCAATACCCGCTGTTAATAAACCGATAACAGGCATGATCATGTCACCAACCATAGAGTTTACAATTGCTGTAAACGCCGCGCCGATGATAATCCCAACGGCCATGTCCATCACATTGCCTTTGGCGATAAAGTTTTTAAATTCATTAAACATATTTGTTGTCCCCATTTATTAAAAGCTTTTTCGAGTATATAAGTGCTTGATTTATTCGGTCAAGCCAGAATATTTTCAATAAAAAAGCCCGCATGAAGCGGGCTTTCAAAAAAATTCACAAAGTTTTTCTTATCTTTGTTGTAAGAAATGCAGGATGTATTGGAACATAGCAATAAAGCTAATATATAGGTTTAAAGCAGAAGCCCAGGCCATACGATTTGCAATTTCAAGCGTATTGTTCGGGGAATACATACGCTTCATATTTTGCGTTTCAAAGACAGTAAGGCCAGAGAAAATCAAAATACCCGCGCCAGCAACCAGATTAGTCAGCATATCGCTCTTAAAAAAGATATTCATTACGCTAAATGCAACAAGACCTAAAATAGCCATGCTGAGAAAAGTCTGCATACCACTTAAGTCTTTCTTTGTTGTGTAACCAAGAATGCTAAGTCCAGCAAACATGATTGTTGCAATAAAGAAAGCCCGCGCAACAGCCATGGCAAAGGCCGGATCTTGAGTTGCGACAGCAGCTATTGCTGAAAAGCTGATACCATAAACAATTGCAACGCCAAAGAAGGCCATCATGAGTTTAGAAGCCGCCATACGGTCGGGTCTAAAACCAAACCAGATAATGGCGAGGGGGGCAAACATGACGAGATATTTTTGAGGACTACCTAAAAAGAGCTGCAAGAGCATCGGGGAGGAACCTACAACCATCGCAACGATAGCGGTTACAAGTACGCCGCCAGACATTTTGGCGTAAATACTATTCATATGTTTGCGCAAGCCTTCGTTCACTTCGCGGGAGCGCGTTTGAACAGTTGCGTCAGAACGATTAAAATCCATGTTTTTATCTCCTTATTTAATAAGAAACATTAAATGTATTTATTATAGCAAAATTCTGTGCGGTGCAACCAAATCAGAACTAAATTTGTTCTCATTAAACCTTAAATAATTTTAAGAATTACATGGGTTTTAATGCCATGGGTTTTGGGTACGGCGGGTTTTGAAACGCTCTCTTGTTGTCCAATTCGTGCGGGGGCGATCCCAAGGTGAGAATTGTTTATCTTTTGGCGCGCTTGGGGCGGAAAGTGAGTTTTTGGGAGAATTTACCGGAGCTTTAAAACCTTCTAAAGCAGGTAAGTCTGGTATAGGCGTACCAGTGGTCTGAGATAAAGCCCTAATGCGGGTTTCAATAGGGGGGTGGGTCGCAAAAAGGCCCATAAAAGGCACATGGTTTTCAAAACACATCATAGAAATATCCGCAGGAATTTTAGGAATTTGATCTTTCCCAGCGATGCGCATAAGCGCGCGAATCATGGCATCTGGGTTTTTGGTTATTTGAACAGCGCCCGCATCTGCCATATATTCGCGGCGGCGCGATAGAGCAAATCTTGTAAAAAGCGTTGCAAAATAGCCAATCCAAAGGATTACGAGAATAGCGATGAGGATAATGATTCCGCCCCCTTTTTTATTGCCGGCGCTTCTTTTAGGAACCCATAGGGCATAGCGGACGTTACGCCACATCACCTGCGCGGCAAACCCAATCATCCCAGTAAAAATGATTGTAATAATTAAAAGGCGCACATCCCTATTGATAATATGTGTGAGTTCATGCGCTAAAACGCCTTCTAGCTCATCTTTTGATAGAGACTGCATTAGACCGCGCGTGACGGTGACACAAAAGCTTTTTTGATCAATTCCGCTGGCAAAGGCATTGCGGGCGTGACTTTCAATGATTTCAAGTCGTGGCATAGCTATTCCTGCAGAAATGCATAGATTTTCGAGTAAATTATAGAGCTCTGGCTCATCTTTGCGGGTGACGGGGTGTGAGTTTGCCATAGAGCGCACCATTTTCGTGTGAAAAAGATAGGCGATTGAAAACCAAATACCTATACCTGCAATAATCATAGGCCAATATTGATAAATAATATTGTTGGCCATGGCGTTTGCTTGTGAAACGTCTGAGTTATGCGCTGTAAAAATAGCTATGGATAGGGCGCAGGCCCAAATTATCCCTATAATAAGAAAAGGATAAAACGCCAAAAGTAGGATGGATTTAGCGTTATTGTTCCAAATATGGGTCTGTAGGCCAGTTGCACGAATTGCCATAGGGCTTTAACCTATTTAAGAGCCGAATTTAACAGCGGGGGCTTGCTCTAATATTTCGCGTTCGTCATCACTTACATCATAGAAGGTTTCAGTTTTAAACCCAAACGAGGCAGCAAATAAGTTAGCAGGAAATTGCTGTATGGCTGTATTTAACTCAGATGTAGCGCTGTTAAAGAATCTTCTTGCTGCTGCAATTTTATTTTCAATATCTGACAACTCCGCCATTAGTTTTTGGAAGTTTTGGTCTGCTTTTAATTCAGGATAGTTTTCTGCAACGGCATTTAAGTTAACGAGAGCATTTCCTAAGCCTTGCTCTGCTTCAATACGCTCTTCTTTATTGTTTGCCTCTTTTACTTTGGCGCGCATTGCTGTGACGCTCTCGAAAGTATCTTTCTCGTGCCCTGCATAACCTTTAACTGTTTCAACAAGGGACGGGATAAGGTCAAAACGCTGTTTTAATTGAACGTCAATATCCGAAAAAGCATTCTCGCGATTTTGCCTAAGGGCGACAAGGCGGTTATAAAGCGTGATAAGAGTGAGTGCAATTCCGCCGATGACGCCTAGAATAACGAGCAATTCCATAGGGTTTCTCCTGCCTATCGTTTAAATTGCTTTTATCCTAACGTTTTTATGGCGATGTGACAATTTGATAATAGTTTTACTGACAGACCCAATTCTATGGGCTATCTTATTGTATTAACTTTTGCCTTTATCAGGCTGTATACTGTAAATAACTGAATAACCCTCATTCCACAAGGATTAACGATGAAATTTTCTTTTTTATTATCAATGGTTTGCATGTTTCTAGTGCTTGCCCTTCTGCCTATGAATGCTAAGGCGCAGCAAGGAAATATCCCAGCTTTGCCGACGGCGCTACAAGAGCTTGTTGATCGCGGTGCGCAAATGCGTTTTTTGGGCCGTGCGAATGGAATGGATGGCTGGGTTGCTATATATCAGGGACAAGAGAATTATTATTATGTGACTCCAGATGGTACGGGGTTTTTGATGGGTGTTCTTTTTGACAAAGAAGGTTCAATGGTGACGATGGAGCAAGTCGCGGCGCTGCAAAAAGAAGGCGGTGAGGTGCTTGATTTCTTGGCGGCAGATAAACCAGCCGAAGATCTAACGAAAACGATGCAGGCCACTAATGAGGCATTTCAATATAAAACGCCTGCTGAGCGCATGTTTGCAGAGGTTGAAAATAGTAATTGGATTCAAATGGGTGATGAAAAAGCACCTGTGATTTACTCTTTTATGGATCCACAATGCCCGCATTGCCATGAATTTATGAAGGATATGAAAAGCGCCTATATAGAGCGCGGCCTTATCCAATTGCGCATGATTCCTGTTGGTTTTCGTGAAGAAACGCTGGCGCAGGCCGCGTTTTTATTGGCCTCCGCCGATGCAGAAAACCGCTGGTATAACCACCTAGACGGCGTGGTTGGCGCCCTTCCGGCAAAACAAGACATTAATACGCAAGGCATTCAAAAGAATCTGGCTCTTATGCAGTCATGGAATTTTGATGCAACGCCAATAACGGTTTACCGTGACAAAACAGGTAAGGTTAAGATTATTCGGGGTCGTGCTTCAAATTTAGCCAATATACTTACGGATATATCCTCTTAAAAAGCTCTGGTCTTATACAGAGGGGTAAAAATAAATAGTGTTTTTCGTAAGATATCTATAAAATGCGCAAGCATTATGAATAGGCATGATTTTATTTTAAAGGTTTAGACAGTTAGAACACTATGGCATTAACTCCAAATTTTTTACTACAGATACTCGATAAGATTGGCGTGCCTTTGGCCTCAGCCGTCGAGGATGTTGCTGCACGTAATAAAAGCGTACAGTTATCGGATGTTGATGAAGCCAAAATCATGGCACAGCTTATCGGCCAGACTATTCAAATTATTCTTCCCTTATCCGGATCAATTATTCAAGGAACAAACGAGCAGGAAGCAGATGCTGTACGTCTGGCTCTTTCAGGAATTGCTGCTCCCCTTGTTGCTGGTATTTACCGCACTCAGGGCCGCGCGCCCGATGAGAATGATATCAGACGTATAGTAAAGGCAATGGAGGCAACATTAGCATTTTCTGACAATTTTAATCCTGCAATCGGACAAGATTCCCGTTTAAAAATGCTCGGAGAGGATAGTTTTGTTTTAGATACCGCGCAGGTCGACATCTGTACGCTTAACACGCTTGTGCCAGTTATGAATGCAATTGGTGAATTTTCCTTTGGGCAAAGTGAAACAAAGCTTTTACAGGATGTATCCAATAAATTAATTGAAAAAGCGGCATCAATCTCTCAAAGCGGAGATAAACTTGCGGAACTATCTGTACTTAAAACGTTGGCAAGTCTGTACGCACAATGCCATCGCACTGAAACTGTACGCTTATCAAGTGGCGGTGATGATAACCGCGGCGAACTCTCGATTGAGCCGGTTTGGCAGGCCTTTGATAAGCGTTTGGCTATGGTGGGCACAATATTAGGGATGCCACCTATGCCACAAAACTCTGGTTCAATATCGCCTGCGCCCCAAGTGCAACAACAACCCAATATTGCAGCTCCCGTTTCGCCAGCTGCTGTTTCTATGGCGACAGCTCCTCAACAAATGGCCCAGCCTCAACCCGTTGTGCCGCAACCCACTCCAGTAACGCCGCCGCCAATAGCGCAATCGCCAGTTCAGGCGCCACCTCCAGTGGCGCAAGGAGGGGGCGGCCCTATGTCTTTCTTTAAAGGGCCAGCTCCGCAAGCCCCAGTAACGCAACCTACTCAATCACCACAACAAGTAGCGCCATCATCAGTTACACCTGCTACTCCTGCTGCGGTGACACAGCCTCCACAGCAAACTGGGACGGCGAGTAGCCCTATGTCATTCTTTAAAGCACCACAAAAAACAACGGATGACCAGAGCGGTTCGTGATGAATTTTTATGATATATTGATAATAAAATAGACAATAAAAGAGTACTGATATGACTAAAATAATTGCTGCCTGTTTAATGCTAGCCTCACAGACGTACAGCGTTCCACCTGCTGTCATGTATGGTATTTATCAAGTTGAAGGTGGTAAACCCGGACAAGCTGTTGGGCCAAATGTTAATGGTACGTACGATTTAGGCCCGATGCAGATTAATACGCTCTGGATTCCTGAACTCGCTGATAAGTGGGGGGTAAGTGAGGCGACGGCTTATCGTTGGGTGAAGGATGACCCGTGTACGAATATGAGTGTTTCAGCATGGATTTTACGCAATCATATGAATGAGACTCGCAGTCTTTCGAAGGCTATTGCCCATTATCACTCGCGCACACCTAAATTTGGACACCCTTACAGAGCGAAAGTAATTAATGCTATGCGTAGCAAAGGTTTGGTTCGCGAGAGGTAAATCTTTATTTTATGACCTATGAAGTTTGCGTAATCTTTTTGATACGTGTTAAGACGATAGCTCGGGAAAACCTATGTTGCGGCGCTTGTGCAGCTTTAATGAACGCGATACAGTGTTAAAAAATTGAAAAGTATGAAAAAATGATACGTCAAAATAAAATTTTATTCTTAGCTGTGGCCGCCTTATCCCTTACAAGTTTAAATGCTTGCGAGACGCTGACAAATCTAAGCACAGAGCGTGATCCGCAAGTACTAGCGGCGCCAGATAAAATCTCTCTCATGCTTGCAGATGCTGCGGACAAGACATCTCGCGCTATGGAGACGCTAGCCGCGGTAAAACAGGCAAAATCGCCTGCAATTGCAGTGCAGCCTATACATAACGCACCGCCTGAGTTACAGCGCGCTATTACCGTGTCATGGATAGGTCCTGCAGAAGAAATTACAAAGCAATTAGCAGATCGCGCAAGCTATACGTTTTTGCGTATAGGTGATCCGCCGCCTGTTCCCATGGTTGTTAATATTGATGCAGAAAATAAACCTGTAGTTGATGTTTTACGGGATATTGGACTGCAATTGGGAATGCGTGCAGACGTTAAGGTTGATAGTATTCGCCGTACAGTCGAAATCCATTATGCACCTGTAATAGGTTTGGGTGGCTAACCTGATGGTATGTTTTTTTAAACGATTATCGCTTTTAACTTTTTTAATGGTCTGTGCAAATGGCAATGTATTTGCACAAAGTATTGATGTTTCTTTACGCACAGAAAAACCCCCTGTTTTGAGTGAGCTACAGAACATTAAAAAAGAAAATACATTAGTGGATTCACAATCAGCCTTGCCTATGGATATTCGGGAGGATGCTGTAAAAGAAGCTGCCCTATCTTATGGCGCGCGCGGGGGATTGGCTTGGCGTACTTATGAAATCCGATTGGAATTAGAAAATCGAGCGCGCTATTTAGATAAGATATTTGACTTTCGCCAACTATTGATCCCAGCGCCTTCAGGTCTTTTGATTGAGCCGCCTATTATCTCTGAAGCACAAGATGCGATGCTTATTCAAAGTAGTGGGCTTGACGCAGCTGTTGCAGAGAAGGTTTTGAATATTAATAGAAATGCACGAATTGTAAGCACTGCACGCACTTGGCGCTCCTACCTTGAGCGTGAATGGGACGAAGTCACGCCGCCGCCAGATATTTTAAGACCCGAAAACGCACGTGAGCGTGAGATTTGGAAAGAGCTCTCTGAAAAAGGTTGGTATAAAGGGATTGAACAGGCAGAGGATATTTTTAATGATGATCTCAATCAGTTAGTTTCCCATTACCAAGGGATGGTTCGTTACCGCGTTATGCTTGCACAAGGGATGATTTCGCCGCCTTACGCTGTGCAAGTTGATCGCGGTGTGACGGGTGGTGGCAATAGCATGCGTATTGGCGACCGCTCTGTTAAAATTACCGATCTTCCCGAATTTCAGACAGGATATAAACAATGGCAGCCCGCAAACCGGTAAGTCTTCTTAAAGAGAAAGACCTTATAGGGGGGACGTGGCCAGATGAGCCTGCACGTTTTACTGAAAATCATGTTGATGATTTTTTACTTTGGTGTGTTAAAAAAAACTCATCAGACATCACTATCCAAACAGATCGTCCTGGCTATAACGAAATATACGGAACACTTTACCCATCCACATTCCGCCCTATTGATGCGGCGGATATGAATGCTTTCTTAACCAAGATTTATGGCCCAGAAGCAAATGCGCGTTTGGCATCGGGTAACGATTTGGACGTATCGTATGAGGTTCGTCCAGACCGGTATAATCGGATTCGTTTTCGTGTGAATATCACCGCTATATTATCGCGTGGTCGAGATTCTGCTCAAATTACCATGCGTGTTTTGCCAAGCGAACCACCAACCATGCTTGATTTAAACGTTGAGCCAGACATTATCAATTCATGGAATCCTCGCCAAGGTATGGTGATTGTTACGGGTCCTACGGGATCTGGTAAATCGACGTTATTGGCTGCAGGTATTCGTATGATGATGGAGAGCAAAAGGGGCTGTGGCAAGGTCGTTTGTTATGAGGCGCCTATTGAATATGTATATGATGCTATTAAAAGCCCGCGCTCTTTGATCTCTCAAACGGAAATACCGCGTCATTTACCAGATTTTGCACGAGGTGTACGTAATGCACTGCGCCGCAAACCCAGCACGATTTTAGTTGGTGAGGCACGCGATCGGGAGACGATTGCCGCTGCAATCGAGGCTGCGCAAACCGGCCATACTGTTTATACAACAACACATACAACAGGTGTTGCTGCTACAATACAACGCATGGTTTCAAGTTTTGAGCCCAATGAGCGCTCAGAGCGAGCATATGCCCTGATGGAGTGTGTACGTCTTGTTGTAACCCAAACGCTCGTACCGAAAGTTGGTGGCGGTCGTTTGGGTGTACGTGAATGGATGCGCTTTTCCGATGATGTGCGTGAAAAACTGATGGACATGGATTTTCAGGAATGGAATGCTGAATTACAACGAATGCTCCCATTTTATGGGCAAAGTATGGCACAAACAGCGTCTCAGTTCTTTGATGAAGGTAAGATTGATCGCCAAACTTATATTCGTCTTTCTTCAAGTACAAGTGGCGGTGAAGGTGGAGAATAAGGTATACTAAGTCATGTCACAATCCGATGATACACAAGATGAACGTCAGAACTGGCATTGGAGAAATTCAATGCGCCCGATTCGCTTTTTTAATTTAGATGCGCGGGCCGCTTTTCCCTTTTTCTTACTTTTGGTATTTTTTAGGCCAATTACCATATTTTTGGCGATTTTGAGTACATTCACTTTTGTATATCTAGAAAAAAGAGGATTGACCTTTCCAGCTGCCCTTAGAGGTCTTCGTGTTTGGGTTAATGGCCAAAATCGCTCTGCGTGGCTAAAAATACGTCATCGACGATTTACGGATTTTGGCTAAATTTTAATGCACAAATTTTTAACAGCTATTAGCTAGTTTGCCGCCTATATACTTGTAATTTTTGAACATCTGCTTATATTCTTATCATTCAATAATTTAAAAATGAAGTTGGTCAGATGTCTGTACGATTTTTAAGAATTTCTGCGTTTTGTGCCTTGGGTGCTTTTTTGGTTGCGCCTAATACCGCTTACGCTGGTTTTGAGTGGGTTGCTCCACAAAAAAATACACAAATGATGCAAGGCGACTACGCGGAAAGTGCGACATACACATCACCATCTATTGATATGGACAATGCGTCTGTTCCAAATTCAATGGCTGTGCCAGCTGTCCCTGTTTTAAGCGAATCTTTAAATACCCCCATTTCGGCCCCTGCACCTGTGGTGGCTATCCCTAGTCCTGTGGCACCGTCAATGCCAATAAATGTTGGTAGAACCCAAGGTTTGATCATAGATCCATACCCTATGACAAAGAGTGGTTTAAATCCTCAATATAGACGCGACGTTTCTGGGGACTCTATCCAAAAAGCCATGAATGAAGAAGCAGATATTGCACACCCTATGCAATTGGGTGCAAATATGAGCACGATGACTCAACCGGTTCGTATTGCAAGTGTTAGCCAGAAGATAGATCGCCCGTTTAATCCAAGCACAATTATGACGCCGCTGCCAAATGGCATGACTGCCCCAGAGATGCCGAGCGTTGAATACAGTGATGCAGTTGGCTTTGGCCGTGACCTACCTCTTGCTCTGGCATTAAGCCAAGTTGTACCAGATGATTATGCTTTTGGTTTTGCCGATGATAAAGTCGCAGGCGAAATTGTGTCCTGGCAAGGTGGTAAGCCATGGGATCAGGTGCTAAATGACATGCTTTCTGATCAAGGCTTGCGCGCTATTATTCAAGGCAAAAAAGTGACTATCACGGCCCTATAAAAATATTATAGGAAGTTTGCTAACGTTAAATCAGAGATAAGTGCGGTAACACGAAACGATGTCTCAAGCGTTAATTGAAGCTGCTGAATTTCTGCGACGGCCTGCGTTACATCGACATCCTCGACTTCGCTAATGATTGTTTTGAAGGCATTAATCTGCAACCGCTGATTTTCTTTAATTAGGCTTGTCTGTTGCTCAACGAGAGCAAGCTTATATTCCTCTTGTTCAAGTTTATCAATACCGCTAACGAGCGTCTTTAGTACATCTTGGATAACAGCAAAGAAATTTGCTTGTTTTTCTGCTGATGGGAAGGGCGGAGTGTCATCAGCAGCTCGTGTGGCGAGCGGGTCATTTAACGCTCCTGGACTGTTTGCAGGTGTTGGTAAAACCCGTAAAACCCCAAGGCCAATTAGAACATCTTTAAATCCTTGTGAATTTGCCAAAACGGTATAATCAAAATCAGAGTTTTCATCGACGCGCACGCGCACTTCACCTGTTGTCCCACTTACAAGCGCAGTTGAGTAACCAAGCACGTTTTCACTAACGTTTTTATAGCCATTAATAAATTCTTGTGTAGTAATGGTTCCATCACCCCAGTCCCCTACGAAACCAGAAGCTACTATCGGCGGATTTGAAATATCAGAATTATCAGGAATGAATTCACCAAGAAATGAATCAAACAGACCTTTGTCATCAATTGGCTTGATAGCAGAATCAGATCCAGCAAAAAGATATCTCTCCCCGTCTTTTGTGTTCATGATATCTTTAACAAAATCATACACATCATCAGCAAGTTTTTGAATGACTTCAAAATCAGGGTATTCTCCGCCCTGTACTGCTACTGTAAGCGAGTCAACCAAGGTGTTTGCTTGGGCTTGTATCTCTTGTACAGCGTTTGTCATGAGCTGAATACGGCGTTGTGAATTTTGTATATTCAATGTGTATTGCTCTAATTGATTGACAGTGGAGCGGGAGCGTTGAGAGCGCAGAACATCTTCTCTAAGTCCAGAAAACTGCTGTGTTTTCTTGCCTGTCGCAATTTGTGTGCTCAGAGAATCAAGCGTGTTTTGCTGCCTTTTAAGGCGTGCAATTTGGTCTAACGCTTGTCCGAGGTTTGAAATATTGTTCATTATAAGGCTCCTTTATGACCTTTAAAGATTATTTATCGTATCGTGTTTAATAACTCGTCGAACATTTGATCCGCTATAGAAACGGTTCGGGCTGCTGCGGCGTATGCTGTTTGCACTACAATAAGTTGCGAAAGTTCTTCGTCTAGGTTAACACCAAATTTATCGGTGTAATCGCGCTGTATAATTCCGCGGATCGTATCCTCGTTTTCAAAACCAGATTCCGCGGCGCGAAAATCTTGGGCGGCTTTGTTGATTATTTTTTGTGCGTAATCAATTAAATTAGAACCTGAAAATATGCCTGTTGAAACAGCGGCATTCGGCCCTAGAAAATCATTTCTAAAATTCACAAATCGGTTTGAACCCGCCACAGTTTCTGATCTGTAACTCACACTAATAGTGGGAGCGTTATCAATAGTGCTTGTACCGTTATCAGTAAAACTCCCAAAAAGGGCGCTCACGACATTTACTTCATCGGATAAACCATTAATTATTGGGTTAACAGCACTAGCAGGGTTTGCCTGAAAAGAGTTACTTGTAATGCTTATATCGCCCCCAAAATAAGTTCCCCCATTGCTGTCATCTATGCCGGGCCTCAAAATAAGACCGCCTGTGATAGGGTCTTGATCAACGAAAAGGCCGGGAACACCTGTTTGTGTGGCTGAATCCCACTCAAGTTTGTCAATGAGTTGTGTGATTGTATCGCCGGGCTCAATGGTAATTGTGACGGGGTCTTCATTACCTATTTGAACATTAAATGATGGATCTTCTGTCGCGAATGATCCTTCTGCAAAACCAAGCGCATTAAATGCCTCACTACCCATGGCTCCAACAAAGCCTGTTGCGTTTAAGGATACATTTCCATTACTTTCGATGACAAGCTGTCCATAGCTATTCATGGAAGCATTTGCCGTTAGCCCTGCAGGTAATCCAGCTAACGCTATTTGGCTATTTGCTTCTGCTATAAGCTGATCCAGCGCATTATTAATTGGACCACCAATAGGAAAGTTTGCATCCGCCGCCGCCAAGTCAATATTGACTGTTGTTGGACCAAGACCAAGACGCGGTTCAGAAAATATAATTTCAAACTGCGCATCTATGGGGTAGTTGGGGAAAAATGATTCAAGGGATGTAAAAAGGTCCGTATCATTTGCTGGATTGCCGTCATCAATCTCTGTAAAGGATGCGAGATCAAGGCCGCCTATTACGCGGTTTGTTGAGGCAAGACCGAGCCATTCTTGTAAATCTGTTGCGGGCAGCGCTATATTTAAGTCAATCGTTCCAACTGCCTCTTGGAATTGTGTTTCGCCGAATACAAATTCCAAAACACGTCTAACAACTTGGTTATCACCTGTTGGTAAGGTAACTTCCGAGGGGTATGTTCCTTTTTGTAAAAGAGAGATATCTTTACGAACGTTAGGATTGATTTGCATCCGTCCACCAAAGCCCACGTAATCGACCGCTGTAGGAACGGGAAGAGTTGTTGGATCGCCTGGCGCGTTACTAGGAATATTTCCATTAGAATCTGAAAAGAGCCTTAAACCTTGTTGATCAAAACGATTTGCAATTTGAAAGGCAAGCTCGTCTATTTGTGCATGATATGAAGGCAATGTTTCATCACGCAATTCGATAAGCCCACCTAGTCGCCCACCGACTAGGCGTTCTGTAATATCAACCTGAATGAGGCCGTTTGGCCCTCTATAGTCAACAAATACACCTGAGATTGTTTCAGGATAATATTGCGCCGCTGAAGCGGGCTGCGATTGGTAACTAAGGGAACGCGCTTCCTCTGTAGCAAGCTCTATTCCTTCGCGTGTTTGCACAACTAAAACGCCATCAGCACGCTGAAAAAAGCTAATATCAATGAGCTCAGTTAGTTGGTTAATCAACCCATCACGAACATCCTCTGATCCTGCGGATGATGTTGTGAATCTTGCAGATCCGCGCACATTTGTGTTGGCATCAGCAATTTGCTGTAAAAGAGAATTAATCTCTAAAACTGTTGTATTGATATCACCAACTGAGTCGTTTCTTAGGGTTGTCAAATAATCATGATAATCGTTAATTTTATTAGCCACTGTCGTGGCTTGATTTAATGTTGCCTGAAGCTGTGTTGAATCATCCGGTATGTCCGAAAGCGCAGAAAATGAGTCACGTAAATTAGCCAGTTGCGCGGCGATAGAAAATTCACTATCTGGTGGGCCATTATAGTTTTGAATTTGTTGCAGATACTTGACTTGTACGTCATAGGCGCTAGAGGCGCTGATTTGTGTCCATAAATCCCTTGATAGGTTTAAATCAACGCTACGAATGATGTTTTCTGTGCGTACTCCTACGGGCGCACCTGTGGCAGTAATAGTTTGCGATGTTTGCGGCAAAGTTTGCCGACTATATCCTGGTGTTGTTGAATTAGCGATGTTGTGAGAAATGACGCTCATTTGTTGTTGAGCGGCTCTTAGGCCTGAAATAGCATTGTTAAGGGCTTGATATGGCATAACTTTTCCTTATTTTCTCAAATTAAGGGCAAATAGCATAGCGCGCATAAAAAATTACCCTTGCGATAAACCTTGCAAGGGTAATGCCAGTTCTGATTATTCGGATTACGTTGCTTATGGGCCGCGGCCAACAATATTATTAATATTAACTTGAAGTTCTTCTTGTTCTTCGCGAAGCTCAAGCTCCAAAATCATTGATATAAGCATTTGACGGCGCTCCAAAGTTTCACTGATATCGCGCTCTTGCATCAGCTTAAACGCGGTGAGGGCTGTACGAATACGTCTTACATTCACCTTATTTGTCTGTAAGTTTTCGATAAATTGAGGATGTAAAATAAGTTGCGATATTAGTTTGCGTTGTGCGTTAATGCTTGGATTTGTTCCCAGATATTCGTCAACTTCTGTGGGGTCTAATCCAATTTCAACTAGAAATGCTTTAAGATAAGGCGCGTTATTTTGCCCTGCAGTTTTATGCCCTGCAGTCTTCATGGCAATGATATGAGAAAAGCTATTTTGTGCAACGCTACGCATTGCCATCAACGCCCGCGCTTCTTGATAGGGGACGACAAAGCTTTGCAATGTAGAGTTTCCTGCTGGTATGTATGGGAATGCTTGATGCATAAAGATATTATCTAAAAACGCAAAAAGATGTTTCTCGGTCTTTGCTTGTTGTTGCTGATCTGCCGTGCCTCCTGATGTGGGGGCAGGGTTGTTAAAGTCAACATTGAGTGTGAGTGGCATATCAATCAGACGCGTAAAGTCGATGTCAATATTTTGTTCATCGACAGGACCACTGGAATTTTTACATAAAAGCCTATTATTCCTATTGTTATCATCAACATCACAATAAGTATCTATATATTCTTTAATACGCGTCGCCTTATCACTTACCTCTCCATCAACAGTCTTAGTATCTCCAGAAGCCAATGCCCGCGATAGCATTTGTTGTGAGAGTGTTATATGCGTCAGATCAGCGCGTCTTGATGATATCCCTAGATCACGCGCCATTGTACCAATATTACACATTTGAACAGTAGGCCTGTAGTCTTTATGGGCTTGGGCATATTTCTCTTGTAACAAGCGCTGCGTTTCCATTTGATGTTTGGCATCAAAGAACATACCAATTGTTTGAACTTGCATCATCATTGTGGTGGTGAGCTGATTTGTCATTGCCTGAAAACTAGCAACCCATAGGTTCTTAAGAGTCTCTGAGAGCTGTTCAAAATGTGTGGGCCTATCAAACCCCGGCCCAGTAGGGCTTGGTGTATAGAGGTTTGGATTATTATTAGGCGTGATATTAGGGCCAACGGTAGGTGGCTGTCCGCTTGGTGTACATTCTTCGGGGAAGGGAATATTTCCTGCATCACAGATACGCCAGTTAATTTGAGATGTCCAACGACTATTCCCATTTGCAAACGGGCAAGCATTTGTGCCAGCGTTGTGATAAGCACTCAAAAGTCCAGACTTACTTATCGCGCAAGTTAATGTTGTCCCTTGATGTGTTCCTGTTACAGTTTGACCAAGCTTTCCGCACCAATCATTCCCTTTGAAGTGGTTGACGGCACGCTCCATGAATCTCTCGGTAGCCCATTTTTGTACGGGCCAACATTCTGACGCGATAGCGCGACTCATACCCATACATTGAGGGTATTGTTGGCCAACCATGCTATCCCATGTTGAAGGAATAAATTGCCATTTACCGCATGAAGACTCATCTGGTCGGTCAGAGCATGTTGTGTATTGTCGGTCACAAGGACCGCCACCCGAACAGACAAATCCAGTCTCTTGACGCCCTAAGCGCTCTAAAAACTCATCCCAACTGCAACTTGCACCTGTTGGTGGAGGCGTGGTTGGCTGTGCCTTTGCAAAATTGCCAAAAGGCACGATCAAAATAAATATTGATATGATAAGTAGTGATAAGAAAGAGTGTTGTTTTGTCATTACGCAACCTGTCTTTCTTTTTTAACAGAATGGCAAATATTTTGTATTTCATTTTTATTTACAATCTCGATACATATATTTCCAGATACTTTCGCTACTGAGAGAAGTTCCAATTTTCCTGACCAATCAACTGGCACATTGTCGTTTAATATTTTTTGATCTTGCTTAAAGCTAACCTTACTGTCTGGTAATACATTCTCAACGGTCGCCTTAACCTTACTATGTGATATAGAAAGAATAATATCTGTTATGTCCAAGCCTTCTTTTTCGATCCTGTAAGTCACTATGTATGAGGCAGGCATTTTATTGATATTATTATGAAAGCTAACAATCCCTGATTGGCCTATCATAACTTTGTCAATCTGGTTTTCAAATCGCGCGCCATTATCTAAAATCACACTTGCTGAAATATGTTTAAGTTTTAATGCGTTTTCAATAGTGTGACTTATTACATAGCCGTCACTATATTCTGCTTTAGATTGATCGTCTTTTTTATATAAAACAAAAACTGAGGCTCCCAATAAACCAAGGGCAATTATAGATATAACGGTGGTTTTATTATAAGCAATCATGGCAACACCGCTTCGAGTTCTCTCAATAAAGGGCCGCTCTCAACTTGACCGCTTTTACCCACATATTTTTCTTCAAGGTCATTAAGAAGTGTATCAAGCCACACTGATTCTATCATTTCACTACGCAGTTGTGTTTTATGCATGTCCCATTTTTGTATCAGGCCGATTGCCTGCATTGCAACGTCTTTGCGATCCACATTTGCCTTAGTTCCTTGGAGATCAGAAAAGAAGTCACCATGATAAAGAGTTTGAGTAAGAAATTTTTTCTGAAGATCGTAGCTTGGGCGCTCTGATAAAAACTCAATAGCTTCTGCTTCGCCCACACCCATTTCTTCTAAAACAGCTTGCATGTAAGGTTTGACTTGCTCCTCCCCTTGCGCTTTTGATCCTGCAAGAGCGGCAAGGGCGGACATGGCCACACTTCTTTTAGCAGCGAGGGAACGAATATCCATGTATAAAAAGGATCCCTCATCTATGGGCGTGCCATCAGCTCTCGACATGACATTAAAATCAGGAATTCGTTCTACGATTTTACTGCCGTATAAATTGGCCATTAAAGCAAGAACATCCTCTTCATCTGCAGTTGCACCGCGAGGCGTATGATCACCGTTCGCATCCGTGGTAAAATCGAGTTCAAGCGTGTTGGGGGCATCGATTGTGTGGGCGTAATGTATATCTTTGTTAAAACGTTCAGTTTTTGAACCTGTGCAAAGGTTTGCAAATCCATTACCGCTATCTTTTGCGTTGCAATGAACTTGTTTAAATTGAACCCATCTACTTTCCGAATCAGATTGTCGTGACCCTACAGAGACCGTGCTCCCAGAGAGCAGTATGCGCTCCAAAGATCTATCAGCAAGTGCAATTTGTGTAAATTCTGCATTTCGTTCTGATGAAGCAAGGCTTCGGACACTTGTTGCAATTTCGCACAGATTTAATTCAGGTCTAAACTTAGCGTGGGCTTCTGCCTGCATGGTTTGAAGCAGGCGTTGTGATTCAAGTTGGTGCTTTGCATCAAAAAGCATACCAATACCAAGGGTTTGCTGTATGGCAACAGTAGATATCTGCTCTGTCATCAGCATGAGAGAGGGGAGTATGTGACCCTCCCAAAAAACTTTAATGAGCCATTCGCGGTGAATAAGGAATTCTGATGGGTTACCCCCATCAAAAATATGTTTTTTGGTTGGCCCAGTTTCTTGGTCAGATGTACAGCCACAAGAGGTCGCACAGGTAGAAATCCCAACGCCACATGAAATAACACAACAATAGCTTGGTGAGCATGTGCAAGAATGGCCACCAAATGCATTCGCTAGTTTAGGTGATGTTGATAATAAGCCAAAAAAGATTACCGCTGTCAAAATGATGGCTTTTATGTCTATTTGGGTTGTTTTAAATAAATTCATATTAAAACGCCCCACTTCTGTTACTACCTGTAGTAGGTTTTATGATGCCTGTAAGACGTTCTTGCTCTCTCATTAATGCAGTTTCGAGCATCATAGCGGCTGTCATTTCTGTCCTGTTGAATATGCGGCGTGTATCACTTTTTTGAATGAGCTCGAGGGCAAGAAGGGCCACATCTCTACGCGCTACATTATCTGGATTTTCCATGAGAGAGGTGATTGAATCCACGTCTTGATTGGCAATTTTTGTGAGGACCTCCATACGGGCGTGATAACTCATATTTCTCCCGAGCATTTCTTCTATTTGTGCTGGTGTCAAGCTTGTGCCAAGTTGCTCAATAATAGCATACATATAAGGATCAACGCCTTCTGGACCTTTTGCTTTTATCCCTGCGGCGCTCGCTAAGGCATTTATCGCAACACTTTTCTTGGCTGCAAGGGCTCTTGAATCCATAAGCGCCAAATACCCTTGTGAATAAATTTGTGTATTATCATCAGTGACAAGGTTAGGCTCAGATATTGGTTGATTAACTTCGTGTCCAATCAGATTTGACATGAGAGCAAACACCGCTTCTTCATCCTTGGATGGGTTATCAGGATCCGTTGATGAGAAATCAATGTCAAGCGTAAGAGGCGATGCCAATGTCCCTGCGTAGTCTATATCGCGGTTCATATCTAAAGGATCTCTTAATGAATCCCCTTTCATGCAGAGTGATTTTAAATTACCCCCATTATCCTTTGGATTACAGTATTTAAGGATATAGTCTGCCAAGCGTGACGCTTTATCGGATAGCGGTCCATCTGTAGAAATTAGATCCCCATTAAGAAGTAAGCGATCAACAGAGCGTTTTGCTATAGTTGCCGTTGCTAAATCGGATAATCTTGAAGAGGCAGCTAAACCTCTTGTATTAGTACCGACGAGACATAGGGCTTCGCTGATCTGATATTTTCTGTGCGCCTGCGCGGTCATCACTTGGAAAATGCGCTGCGTCTCTAATTGGTGTTTTGCATCAAAAAACATCCCGATTGCTTGGACTTGTTGCATGCCGATGACTGTCAATTGATTAGTCATGAGCTGCATGGCAGCAAATAACCCTTCTGGATTGCCTGGGGCGCTATCTTTTAAAATGACATCGACGAGCCATGTTCTATGATCACTAAATTTTTTAGTGATATGTCCTAGTGTCGTTGATGGGTTTGATGGTTTTCCTGTTTCATTAGTCGATGTACAGGTGCAAAGACTAGAGCACTTCCCAATATGTCCACAACACCGCGAGCAACCGCATCTCCCCTCAGAACAGCAATGGACTGCGAATGCTATTGATGGTTTCATCGCAGAAAAACCTGCTGTTAAAGCCAAGATGACAAAAACAGTTTTTATAACGGTATGTATTTTTCTATTTACGCTCATCATCTGGTCTCCGGATCTACTGAGCTATCAATATTATTAATACCTGCCGCAACATTATCTTGTTCTTCTTGAAGCATTGCATCTAACGCCAATCCAAATATAACCTGCGTTCTAAGCGCAGAGTTATAAATTTCACGCTCCAGCATGAGGTTAATACCGCGCATTGCAACACCTTTACGTCTCGCGTTTGCGGGTTTATCAATAAGCTCGGTATAAAAAGAGTTTCGTTTGTACAAGTCCGATGCAAGCGTCCCTAATTGACGTTTATAACTTGGATTCACGCCAAACACGTTATCCATTTCGGAGGCGGGAACACCCAAATCTTGTGCAATATTTTTGAGATAAGGGGCCACTTCCGGGTCACCCTCGGCTTTTAGACCCGCGATGACTGCAAATGATGTATGCGCAACACTTCGTTTCGCTGCTAGTGATCTATAGTCCATATAGGTATAGGCTGCCTGTTTAGGGACGCCATTACCATCTGCCAAAACACGATCCCCAATCGCAGGCAGTACATTATGTGCATATAAGTTTGCGGCAAGTGCAAATACATCTTCCTCATCAGGTGTCACGTTTGCAGCCTCAGCTTGCGTAAAATCAATTTTTAGGGTTTGTGGCACGTCAAATGCTGCAACATAATTTACATCTTTGTTGATACGATCACGTGCAGGTGTAGAAGAATTGCAAAGGTTGCCTAGGCCATTTCCATTATCAGCTTTATTACAGTATTTTGTAATAAAATTATTACGGCGACTAATTTTATCACTGGCAGAGCTCCCCGATGATACGACATCGCCGGATCTTAAAAAGCGGTCTAATGATCTTTGCGCAATCACAGTCTTTGCTAAATCTGATTTTCGGCTTGAGGCAACAAGTGAGCGTTTCATACCACCAATCTCACACAATGCTTTTGGCGGCGTGAAATTAGAGTATGTTTCTGCCGACATCGCTTGGAGGAGCCTTTGTGTTTCAAGTTGATGTTTTGCGTCAAAGAAGCGGCCAATCATATCTGTTTGCTGCATCGAAATGATTGAAAATTGCGTTGTCATGCGTGCCAATGCTGGCAGGACATTATCTCTAATCAATACGTTAACAAACCATTGTTGATGAGAATTAAACTGATCTGTAACAAACTGTCTTATAGAGTTGTGGTTTGATGTAATTT
Organism: Alphaproteobacteria bacterium; assembly: GCA_009995595.1. GTDB lineage: Bacteria > Pseudomonadota > Alphaproteobacteria > Micavibrionales > Micavibrionaceae. Next base: position 72,405 of record JAACPE010000002.1, on the reverse strand, counting down.
TAGGACGACAAGTAGTACATGTTAAGCATGCAGAACCGCAACTTGCTCCAGGGACACCAGGTTGAACGTTGCCTCCTCTATCGCATTTACTTGTACATGATCCAATTATAGATCCTAACCCGGCGCTTAAGACACCTGAAAAAGCTGTTCCTAAAGCGCCAGCAAGAGCGGCTGTTCCGCCAAAAGCGGCGGCAATGCCTGGCGCTGCAGATGCTATAGAGCTTGCTATTGCAGCCGCACCAGCTGCTGTCGCTCCATTTACAATACCTGCAACACCGCCTACGATAGAAGTTATGCCAGCAATGGCATTTTGGACTGCGGCAATGCCCTCAGAGGCAAGAATATTATTAAGGGCGGCTGTTATGCCAGATCCTGACAAAATACTCGTTATATCAGCAATTGCAGGAAGATTGCCGAGATCAGGTAAAGAGGATAAAATGGTTGCAATCGGGGCATCAATAATACCGCTCGCTATTTGATTTACTAGCTGTCCAGCTTGTGCAAAATTGATTGATCCTAAATCAAAATTTGTTAAAAGTGCCTGCACCCCTGCAAGTGGCTCTCCAAGATTAGTCGCAATTTGATTGGCTATGTCATTAAGCGGCACGAGACCAGCCTGCAGTGATTGAATGAGCTGTGTATTTGAGAGCTGCCCTAAAAAGTTTGTTCCTAGTGTTGATATTTGTGTCTGCAGATTTGACAGTCCACCAAAAGCGCCAGCTAACGCACTATTGGCTGATGTTAAAGCGCTAGTAATTGATCCCACCTGAGAATTAAGTTGTTGAAGCGCCTGTGCACCACCTAAGACGTTGGTTATAGAGGATAGCGCTTGATTAAATGCACCGACCCCCCCAGCGAGCAAAGAAGCCTGAAGTGCGTCTGTTACGCTTGCGCTGCTTAAAATGCTTGTAAGATTTGCTATGTTGGTAATATTTCCAAGATTAGGGATGGAAGAAAGAGCTTGCGCAACATCAGGAAGCAGCTGGCCGCCCTGAACTAGAGACAAAAGTTCGCCAGCTTGTGCTAGATTTGCACCAGCATTGCCGATGAGGTTATTGACGATATCTTGTGCCTGAGATAAAGGCACCGTCCCCAGATCAGAAAGCCCTTGGATTAAATCATCTACAGGTAGGATTCCATTGATGCTTGAGTCTAGTAATTGCGTCATTGTTAAGTTAGGTAAATCGTCAATAAATGCGCTAACAGACCCAACAACGCTAGTGACGTTCCCAAAAGCTTCTGCCAACTCTGTATTAACCGTCGCAAAAGCGGTTGTTAATGCTGCATTGAGACTAGGAGTTAAGAGTTGTGCAATCGCCGCGTCTCCCCCTAATACATTTGTTACAGAGCTTACAACCTGATTCATCGCAGTTGCACCAGATGATGCTAATATCCGCTGCATTTCAAATACAACAGGTCCACTTGTTAAGGCGGCCTCAAGGGCAGCTGGGGATGTTATTGTCCCTAAGTTAGCAACGCGTGATACGGCGTCGGCTAGATTACTGCTAAAATTACCCTGTCTAAATTGATCTAAAAACTGGCCAGTGATTGCAATATTATTCGATGTCCCGCCAAGCCCGACTAAAATATCTTGAGTTTGCTCGAGGGTCGTGTTTGTTTGAGCGGCTATGCTCGTTGCAGCAGCGTTTAGAGATAGTGTGCCGTTATTGAGCGCTTCTAATATTTCTGTTCCATTGAGTGAGGTTATAGTTTGGGCACTTGCGGGCTGCCCACCAGAGAGAACAAACATCATTAAAAATAGTAATAATAATTTTTTCATCATCATTATGGACCTGCTCCCACTGTACCGCCAGGATCAAAAGCCGGAGCGAGCCTTGAAACAGTTGATAATCTCGCTGAGATCCGTCTGTGCTCATCGAGAAGTTTTGTCTCTAAGTACGTTGCAAGAACGGCCTCTTCTCTTTGCAGGCCTTCAAAAATCATGCGGTCTTGAAGAAGGCCGACTGCTTGTAGTATAGCGCCAATTCTTTCTACATTTTCAGGTGAGGTCTGTAGATTTTCGTAAAAAGCAGGATCTTGAAGCGCATATTTTGTAAGAATTTCAACAGTTGCTAGCTCACTCGGGTTTGTTCCTGTAATTTCTTCAATGTCAGTGTCCGAAACGCCCAAATTACGTAATAAGCTCTTTAAATAGGGCGCAGCGCCAGGATCGCCAGCCGAGCGCATACCAACGAGCGCAGCAAAAGAGTTTTGTGCCACACTTCGCTTTGCTGCTATGGATCTAAGTTCCATATATGTTGCCGCCGCCTCTTTGGTTTCTTCATTTCCATCAGCAAGCATACGCGCACTCATGAAAGGTAAAGTGTCGTGGGCAAATAAATTTGCAGAAAGAGCAAATATATCCTCTTCATCAGTCGATATGGCGTTTGTTCCAGAAAAATCGGTTTCTAGGGTCAGTTTATTTTCAACGGTCAATGTATAGTTTACATCTTTGTTGTAACGATCTGCAGTTGCTGTGCTGCCAGTGCAAAAACGGCCAAGACCATTACTATTGTCTTTAGGGTTACAGTATTTAGCAATAAAATCACGAATACGGCTCTTTTTATCTGATCCTTGGCCATCAGCAAGATTATCCCCAGATAGGAGCTGTCTATCCATCATGCGCGTGGCTATAACACTTTGTGCCAAGTCCGCTTTTCGCTGAGAGGCCGCTAGAGAGCGTAGGCTTGAGCCGTAGGCACAAACGCCAACATTGGGTAAATACTCCGCATGGGCTTTTGCCGTTAAAACCTGGAAAATCCGCTGTGTTTCAAGTTGATGTTTTGCATCAAAAAACATTCCAATAGCTTGAACTTGAGCCATAGCTGTTGTCGTGAGTTGCATCGCCATAAGCTGCATCGCAGGCAAGATATTTTGCAAGAAATAATCGCTCACAAACCATTCACGATGGCTTTTAAATTCGTTGGAAACATGTTCTCTGATGCGTTGATGATTTGTGATTATCGGTGCTTTACATTGGCAACAATCATGCGCACCGCCGAGGCCACCAAGCCCAAGTGCGCCGCCGAGTGCGCCGCCAATACCTGCGCCTAAGGCGTTCCCAAGTGTACCAGATATACCTGCTGCTAAATTAGTAACGCCTCCCAGAGCACTAACCAAGCCAGGAGCAACGGCATTCAAGCCATTTGCAATGGCGGCAGCCCCCGCTGCGGTTGCTCCGTTGATCATGCCTTGTATACCGCCTACCGCGTTTGTAATTGCTGCAATTGCTTGTTGCGCCGCAGCTTGGCCAAGATCATTTACAATGTTGCCCAATTCGGCAATAACATTCACACTAGAAAGGACAGATTGGATTTGTGAAATTCCCGGTAAATTGCCTAAATTTGGCACAGAGGATAGTATTGTCCCCAGCGCAGCTGGAATTTGACCAGAACCAATTTGGTTTAAAAGTTGACCAGCCTCAGCTACACTCACACCACCAATTTCAAAATTATTGAGCATTTCCATAGCTTGGGAGATAGGCGCAGAAATATTTTGCGCCAGCTGTGTCGCGACGTTTGTAATCGGTAAGAGCCCTGACGTAATACTCTCGACAAGCTGTGTATTCGTTAATTGTGAAATAAAGGTTGTCCCAATGGATGTGATTTCACTTTGAATTCCTCCGAGGCCGCCACTTATGATACTCGTCAGATTTGCGTTCGCTGCAGTCAGAGTGTTGGCAAAAGTGGTTGCCTGTGAAGCGAGTTGCGTTAGAGCCTGAACACCCCCTAAAACACTTGTTACAGATGTTAGCGCTTCATTAAATGCTGTAACACCGCCCGAAATAGATGTTAAGTTTAAAAAGCTTGTAACAGAGGCGCTCGATAAAACACTCTGTAATGCAGCGCTTCCTGTGATATTTCCCAAATTAGGTATGGCAGAAAGTTGCGCCGCAAGGTCGGCGGGTATAAGGGAGTTTTGCGCAAGATCTATTAACTGCCCTGCTTGGGTGGCATTCACCGTGCTCTGCACTACGTTTGTTATTGTCTCAGTTGCTTGGCTCAGGGTTATACCGGGTGTTTGCGAATAATTATCAATAACTGCACTAATTGGTATAGTACCATCACGGACAGCCTCAATTAATTGTGTAGAGGATAATTGTTGAACATTAAATCCTCCGCCGACCTGCGCAATTGCCTTATTTATAGGCGCAAATAGGACTCCAACCAAAATAAGGGCATAAAAAAAGTATTCTTTTAAAGAATAGCAAAATTTATGAATTGTCGTTTTCATACGAATAAAGCGCCCCTGAAAATATTTAAGCATTTGATTTACTTATAAATAAACCATACTCAATAATTTTATCACAGTCTTGTCACAAAAAGCACGTAACTATTAATAAACTTTCAAAAAAAATCATTTTTAATATTTTTTGGTAAAAAAAAAGTGGAATGTGGTCAAATATCGAATCAAAGTAGTTTTTAGTATATAGTTCTGATACAAAATTAGAGAGTTTTTTCAAAAAGATCTTAAAGTAAAAATATGGAAACAAATAATCAGGGAGTGCCACCTCAAAATTCTTCTCGCCCTATTGCGAGAGTACCTAAGCGTGGAAAGCCAGAAAAAGTCGTTGAAAAAAACGCTCAAGATACAGGCGGCATAGGCCTTGGTAAGGTTTTGCTGCGTAATGAATTTTACCGTGACGGTTACCGCTTGGCGCTTCGCGTTGCTGTAGTGCAGAGTTTTATTATTGTGGGTCTTATCTTTTCGATGCTTTTTGTTATCAAAATCCATCAGCCTGAAAATCGTTATTTTGCAACGACTGAGGATGGCCGCTTAATACCCATGATTCCCCTGTCAGAGCCGAATTTAAGTCGCCCTGCACTTCTTTCTTGGGTTACGCAGGCTGCAACTGAAGTTATGACATTTGGCTTTAATGATTTCCGCCGTCGTCTTCAGGAGGCCTCTAGACATTTCACAGGACCAGGCTGGCAGAGTTTTACAAAAGCATTACAAGAAGCAAAAACGATTGATATTATTCAAGAGAACACTCAAGTTATAACTGCTACGCCGCGTGGCGCCCCCGTTTTGGAGAGCGAGGGAATTGTGAATGGCCAATATCAATGGATTGTCCAGATACCAATGCTCATTACATATGAATCAGGGGCCAAAAAGAAAAATGATAATTTGATGGTTAGTATTGTTATTGTTCGTGTTTCTCGTTTAGAAAGCCCGAATGGTGTTGGTATTTCACAATGGATCGCTCGCCCAGGTTGATAATTAGTTTTGGAGGCGCTTTTTTTAGGTGAAAAAGCTCCTCATATTTGACGTAAAGGTCTTAAATTTAGTTATGTGTAATATGATAAAGAAATTGAACTCTCAAAAATTCAAAATTGCCCTACCTGTTTTGGTGGTGACAACTGCTATGTGCCTTTTTGTTTCTGATGGTACGGCTTATGCGCAAAACGAATTTTCTTTTGATGACATGCGGGTTTCTATGCCTGATGAGCAGGATTTAAACACCCCTCAGATGGCCGCTCCCCAACAATCACTGCCACAACCTCAGGTGCAGCCGCAAGCTCAGCAAAATGTTGTTGTGCTTGAAAATTCTCAATCAAATCCCAATATGGACGATATCCGTCTTGATATTAATACTCTAGATGATGCAATTGATCCGATTGAGATGCAGCTTGAGCCTGTAGATATAGCGCCAAGCCCTCAAGAGCTGGAAGAGCAAATCCGCCGTGAGGCCTATGACGCTGCTATTACAGGGCTTTTTCCTCTCCGCCCCGACCAAATTCGTGATGTTTTACGACAATATAATGAAACTGAAGAGGCCGTAAAAACACCTATTACAGGCATGCCGACACCCAGTAACTCTGTTAAAACAGTATCTTTGGACCCCGGTGTTGAACCTCTTGTGATTAATACGTCCTATGGTTTTGTAACAACATTAAACTCTCTTGATGTGACTGGCGCTCCTTGGCCAATTGGTTGGATTTCGTGGGCGGGTAACTTTGAAGTTTCCCAACCAGAAGAGGGTGGATATAGTATCCGTATTATGCCCTTGGATAAATTTGCCTATGGTAACCTTGTTGTTCGTTTTTTGACTTTAAAAACGCCAGTCACCTTCACGTTAAGGGCTTCCCAATCTGAAGTTGATTATCGCGTTGATTTACGTATTCCTGAGCAAGGACCTTTTGCGCAAGCCTCTATTATTCAAGGCGGCGGTAGCGATTTTTCTGCTGGTGATGCCACGATTACGTCTATTCTTGATGGAACTGCGCCTAACGGTTCAGAAAAGCTTGCTGTTTCTGGTGTTGATGGCAGAACATCGGCTTACAAATTAAGCGGCATGACTTATGTCAGGACGCCGCTTACGCTATTGTCGCCAGGATGGCGCAGCTCTGCTTCATCCGCAGATGGTATGAATGTTTATGTCTTAAATGATGCCTCTGTCTTATTATTATCTGATAAGGGTAATTTTTTCAGAGCGCACCTAAAAGAAGCTGAGGATTTGTTTGATGAGTAGTTCAGGTGATTTTGATACAGAAGATTTCGACCTTGGAGAATTTGACGATTCTGGCTTTGATGATGTAGGCGGGCAGAATACTCTTTCGGATATTTGGAAGAATAATCCAATTGTAAAATTTGTTGTCATTGGTGGAGCAGTTGTTTTGCTCATCATCGGCTTTATAGTGTTTGGCAAGAAGTCTGAGAGTGTTCCTGTTTCTATGGTTTCAGGTAACAGCGAGGTCGCAGAACTACCTGGGCAAAATGAAGTATCGCCCGCTTTCCAGCAAGCCATTGAAGATGTCAATGAACGCCGCGTCGAAGAGGCAATCCGAACTGGCGAAAGCACGATGCCGATGTCTGCCGACCCAATGAAAGGGACTATTCCTTTACAGTTTGAGGAGCCAGATGAAGAGGATCCTCTTGAGCGTTGGCGCCGTCTGCAAGAAGAGCGTATTCGTCAGCAGCAGGCCGTCGTGCCAGAGCCAGCGCCACAACCTGTGCCCGTTCAACAACAGCCTCAGCCAGTTGATACTGTAACGCCTGCTATCAATGCGCTTTCTCCTGCTATGTCTGCGCAGATTGAGGGTATTTTGAACGGACAATTTGAGCCAACCTTAAATGTTGTTCAAGTTGCAAACCAAGACTATCTTGAAGGCCTTCAGGAAGAGGCTAATATCAAGCTTGAAAAAGAATTGGAAAAACAAAATCAAGCGATTGCCGCTGCAGCTGAAGAGACAACTATTATAGAAGATATTCTGCTTCCTGCTGGTACGATTGAATATGGACAATTGATTACCGAGGCCAATACTGATGCGCCTGGCCCTGTTCTGGCTATAATCTCTTCTGGGCCTTTAAAGGGGTCTCGTATAATAGGAAGTTTTACAGCTACAGATAATTATTTAACCCTTAGTTTTAATACAGTTGTTATCGATGGGGTAAGTTATTCAGCTGATGCAGTTGCAATTGATCCCAATACAACATTACCAGGTATTGTCACAGAAGTTGATAACCGTTACTTTAAACGCGTTATGTTGCCCACGGCGGCGGCTTTTATTACGGGTTTAACAGAAGCTATCTCTGAATCAGGGACTACAACAGTCACAATTAACAATGAAACAGTGACAGAGGAATCTCAAGATCAAGACAGCGGACAAGAAGTGGCTTCTGGTATTGCCGATGCTGGGGAAGAAATCGAAGAGCTTTTAAATGAAATTGCGGATGGCGTAGAGCCAATGATTCGCGTTGCTGCAGGTACGCCAATAGGTATTTTATTTACGTCTGCTGTTACATCAGGCACAAGCCAATAAATATAAAAAGGTTAAAATTATGGACGATCAAAAGAACGAATTTGATGATTTTGAAGATGAATTCTTTGATGATGGTTTTGACGAGCTAGATGATGGCTTAAGTGATGTGAATGCAGATTCGTCAAATCCAGATTCATTTGGTGATGATTGGAATTTTGATGAAAATGAGACAGGCAAAACTAAAGGGGATGGCAAAAAGCCGGGAAAAAAGAGCTCTAATACACTTATTATTATTATTGCTGTTATTATTGGTTTTGGTGTTCTTGTATATCAAGTGATGGGGGATAAGCTTTTAGGCGGTAACAAGTTTGCCTCTAATATGTCAGAACAGCAAAATACTGATGATGCAATTGGAATGACTGCTGGCGTTGATCCTGTTGATTTAGACGCGCTTTATGAATCTGATTCATTAGGTGTTGAAGAGTTTGCAGAACAACAAGAGCAAATAGCTGCACAAAAGCCACCAATGCCTGCGCCCGTGATAGTTGAGGAATCGCCTTTAGAGGAAACAAGCTCATTTATGGATGATTTGGAGTTTTCGGATTATTCAAGCACTGGTAGCCAGGAGCAAAGCATGACTTTGTTGCAAACACCAAATAATCCGCAACCCTCACAAATTGAACAGGAAATGAGTGTTGGTGCCGTAAGTGGCGCTAGTTCATCTGCTGAAAATCTTTCTGTGCCTTCAGCAGAAACGATTAATGGTACACAGTCATTGATGGACCCTATAACATCCTCGCAATCTCCCAAGGTTGAAACGGCTGCACAAAATGCAGTTGCAACACCCTCTCCTACTTTAGAGAGTATCGGGCCAGTTTTGAATGTTGAGGAAATCGTTGTCCCAGAAGTGACTGATAATCAAAAAACAGCATCAAGTGCTCTTAATACAAAGGATATAACTGATAAGCTTGATACGATTATAGAGCGCCTTGAAAAGGTTGAAGGAACGGTATCAGATATTGATTTATCACCTGCGCAAGAAATAGCCGCATTAAAACAGACGATAGCATCGCTTGAAAAAGACATTGCACAGTTAAAAAAGGCACCAGTAACAAAGACACGATCAACTAGTGCGCCCAGCACAACGAAAAAAGTTGTTAAAGCCGCTGTTCCAAAATGGGAACTGCGCGCGGCGCAACCAGGCAAAGCATGGGTTGCAAAGCAAGGCCAAAAAGATATTAAAAGCGTTTCCGTTGGTGAAACATTAGAGGGTGTGGGTACGATTCGCTCTATTGAGCTTGTCAGTGGTCGCTGGGTTGTGAAAGGCTCTTCTTCATCAATTCAGCAGTAAATTGGTTATTTTTTGGAATTTAGAGGAACAGTTATTTAAAAATAGCTTCAAATATGGCAAAAAAAGACAATTTTTTTTGTTTATTATCAATGCTTTATAAAAATAATTTCAATTTTATCTAAAGAAATTTGCCTAATTTGGTCAAAATGTGTTCAAATGAATATATAAGCTAATGAGTACGACGTAACAAACGAACGAGTTAGCCGATTTATCAAAATCGCATACAAGTTTTGATTATGATAAGATTTGATAATGAGATTAAAATGCAGATAACTTTTAAGGAGATTAAAATGAAAAAACTATTAAGCAACACAGGCATTAAACTTAGTGCAGCAGTAACAGTTGGTCTAATGGCAGGTGCAGATGCAGCACATGCAAACGACTTTGGTAACATTGCACAGAACATCAACACATCTATTGAAGATCTTCCAGGTCTATTGACAGGTCTTTCATACATGATCGGAATTCTTCTTGGTGTTCTTGGTATTTTGAAAATTAAAGACCATGTTGAAAACCCATCACAAACACCTCTACAACACGGCGCAATCCGTTTAGCAGCTGGCGGTGGTTTGTTTGCACTTCCAATCGTATTCGAAGCAATGCAAAACACAGTGGGTACAGGTACAACACCAACATCTGCGACATTGAACAAAGTTCAGTTTAACGTTAACTAATCTGTTAATGTCAGCTAATAAATTTTTACCAATTACATTGGGCATCGCTAATTTTTCTAGCGGTGCTCAATCGCTTTCTGGCAAGCCTGCTGTGCTTGACGCTGAAATTATTCAAAAAGTTTTTAGTCGTGATAAAGACACATGCCGATTTTGTGGCTTTCATTCAAAGAAATATCAGCAAATTGTTTTTATTAATGGCAATACCTCAGATACACGGTTTGACAACCTTGCAACAGGGTGCATGTTCTGCCATCAATGTTTTGATCTAGAGAAGGTTTCTTCTATGCGTTCTGGCGCTCTAATATGGATGCCAGAAATGTCACAGGCAGAGGTTCACCATGTAGCCCGCGCAATTTATGTGGCTCGTATCTCGCAAGGCTCTATGGCTGAAACAGCTAAAACAACGCTTGATCAGATGATGAAACGCCGCGAAGAAGCAAAAACACGGCTTGAAACTGATGACCCTTTTGTGTTGGCAATAGTCATGCGCGATTTCTTAGGCCCTAAACACTATGACATGCGTAGCAAAAAACTCGAAGGAATAAGGTTATTTCCGCTTGATAGGCGCATCATCAAAGAGGGTGATCTAGAGTTTAATCAATTCCCGCAGATTTTAGCCTATTGGCGTTCAAAAGATGGCCCATTTGGCGGCAAAATCCCAAACAAATGGAAGCTTCTATACGCAGAAGTCGCGGACGTCGCTTAAATAATTTATATAATGAATGTTTTGGGGAGAAAAGATCAGTTTTCCCTATCTTGTTGGTCTAATGTATAATAATTTTAGACTGTAACTTTTTGACTGTTTTAATCACCCCATGAATATTTTAGATAAAATACTGGCTCCTTTCCAAACCGCATTGAAACAATCGGTTGAGAGCTTTATTCGTCTTGAAACAGCAGATGGGGACACGACGCTTGTTTCAACTGATGGATCGCTGATTACGTACGTTAAGATTGACGGAAGCCGTCAGATCATTGGTGAAGAAGAGTATAAATTTATTATTGAAGGCTCGACAATCAAATTTGGCGCTCGGTTTGACCGCCAAGGTCATGCGATGCAGGTCTTTTTTGTTCGTGACCCCAATCGTGTTAAAAGCGATTTAACGAGGCTCATGCGCGCCTCTAGAGCTGCGGCAACGGACACTGGCCTTGCTGTTGATGATATTTTTGAAGAACGCGTGAGGCACTTGTCGCGTTATTTATCATACGAGGAGTCGTATTTTGTTTTATGGACGCGCCCCTCAATTCTGACGAAAAATGAAGTGACCCGGGCAAAAAAAGAAGCGCATAATAAAAAGTGGGTGAATGCTGGATTTTCACAAAACCCGATGGCTGCTATTGATGCTTTGCGCACCCGCCATAAAAGCTATGTCGCGGCAATTATGTCTTCTATCGATGAGCTTGGCATTCGTGGTGAGGTGATGGAAGTCCATGACGCCATGCGTGCGATAAAAAATAACCTTTATCCAACCAAGGCACATGAAAACTGGCGTGCCTGTTTGCCGGGTGATCCCATCCCATCGCGTGCTCCAATGGATAAACGAGACGTTTCTGACGTTTTATGGCCTCCTATTAAACAGCAACTCGCTCTTGCCGATGCACGGGTCATAAACGAATCGATTGTCCGAATGGGTGATTTGCTCTGGGGCGGTATTGATATTACGCTAGCACCAATGGACCCTAGCCCGTTTCCCATGCTGTTAAACAGGCTTTTTGATGCAAAAGTGCCATACCGTATCTCGTTCCTTATTGAAGGCGGCGGCGCTTATGCAACCGCCATGAAGAGCTTTGCCGCAACAATTATGGGTGTCACAAATGCTCTCAATAAACAGGTGAAGTTCTCGCTTGAGGGTCTTCAAAGACTAGCACGTAAAGAGCCTGTTATCCGCCTTCGGGTTTCTGTGGCAACATGGGCACCTGCCGATAATATGAAACTTATGCAAGATCGTTTATCAAATCTTGTACAGTCTGTAGAATCGTGGGGTTATTGCCAGGTTTCAGAGTTTTCTGGTGATCCTCTAGATACCGTTATGTCTTCTGCTATGGGGATACATTGTGCAGGGACAGCGCCAACAGCAATTGCACCAATGTATGAAGTCATGAAGCTTCTCCCATGGCAACGCCCGTCCTCACCTTTTGAAAACGGCGCCATGTTATTTAGAACGCCAGATGGTAAGGTATGGCCATATCAAACAGGAACAAATTTAACAACAACATGGTTTGATTTGATTTTCGCGCAACCGGGCGCAGGGAAATCGGTTCTTTTGAATTCGATGAACACTGCAACTTGTTTGACGCCCGGAATTAGCAAACTGCCTTACGTGGCTATTATTGATATTGGCCCTTCCTCTGCGGGCATGATTTCAATGATTAAATCAGCACTGCCTGAAAACCGCAAGCATGAGGCCGAACATTACCGCCTTCGTATGACAAATGAATATGCCGTGAACCCTTTTGACACACAATTGGGTTGTCGTTATCCGCTGATGGATGCGCGAAGCTATCTTGTTGAGCTTATGACGTTGTTATGCACTCCGCCCGGGCATGATTCTCCTTATGATGGTATGCAACAACTGGCTGGGCTTGTTGTGGACGAAATGTACCGCTGGCGTGATGATGCTGCTGCGAACTCAGAGCCGCGAGGCTACTTACCGCGCCTTGATCCCGAAGTGGATGAAGCGCTGCAGAAAAATAATATCCATCTTCCTGCTGATCCATATTGGTGGGATGTTGTTGACCGAATGTTTGATGCGGGCGAAATTACGATGGCTATTAGAGCGCAGCGTCATGCGGCGCCTGTCCTTGCAGATTCTATTACAGCATCACGCCGCCCCCAAATTCGAAGCTTGCTCGAACAGACCGCGGTTGGGGTCACTGCAGAAAATGTTATTAATGCCTTTGAGCGGATGATTACCTCAGCTGTGCGTGAGTTTCCAATTTTGTCTGGTGTGACCCAATTTGATGTATCCCAAGCGCGTTTATGTGCGCTCGATTTGATGGATGTGTCACCACAAGGGGACGAAACAGCAGATCGTCAGACTTCAATCATGTACATGCTTGCCCGCCACACCTTGGTAAGTAACTGGTGGATTGGGCCAGAGATGATTGACAAAATTCCTGAAAAATTTAGACCGTGGCATGAGCTTCGTGTTCAAGATGTGATGGAAACACCAAAACGTCTTTGTTACGATGAATTTCACAGAACGAGCCGATCAAACGCCGTGCGCGCTCAAGTCGTTCGCGACGTTCGTGAAGGACGTAAGCGCTCAGTTCAGATTGCACTCTCGTCACAGCTTTTAGATGACTTTGATGATGATATGGTTGATCTGGCAACTGGGGTTTGGGTCTTGGGAGCGGCGATCTCTGACCAGGCCGTAGATAATATTCAAGAGCGATTCGGTCTTTCTGAAACTGCTCGTAATGTCATTCGTTATAAACTAACAGGCCCCAAAGCCAGCGGTGCGCCAGCTTTGCTTGTTTTGGGCACAACGGAAGGGCGTTTTGAACAGCATTTGATTAATACACTTGGTCCTATTGAGCTTTGGGCGCTTTCAACGTCATCTGAGGATGTGGCCATTCGCACAAGATTGTATGATAAATTAGGCGCAAGCCGCGCTCGGCAGATGCTTGCCGCAAACTTCCCTGGCGGTAGTGCGCGAGGTGAAATTAAGCGCCGTATTATTATGCTTGCAGAAAAGGGGGAAACCCGCTCTGCCGCACTTAATGAAGTGATTAAAACTATTGTGAATGAATTGATTGAAGCTGCAGGAGAATCCCTGACCAAAAGACCAGAAGATCTTGATAACGAGCAGAAAAAAGCGAGCTAGGCCATTTCAATGGAAAAAATTCTCGCAAATAAACGCTTGGTTGTGATTGGTTCACTGATTTTATTATCAGCAGTCATTTACTATTTTGTCAAATCATGCGCGCCGCCTCAAGGCAGTATTAACTATGGTATTTGTAATACTTTTTTGGAACAGCAACTGACTTTTCCCAATACTCTTGATCAAACTTTTGTTGAAGAATACCCTCCAAGTTCCGTGCGTATTTACTATAAATATGTCGATAGCTATGGGCAGGTGAATTTTTCTTATATTCAATGCAGTTTCGCAAATGATCCTGAAAAAGGGTATATCGCGAAGGATATTTCTTTTAAAAGCCCTGTGAAAGAGATCACAGAAAAATTCTATGATAAAGAGCGCAAAAGAACGATTTATAAATTAAAACCAGAGCTTCTTGATTTGTTTAACCAATCGAATGGCGCGGCAGTTATTATGTCGCAAGATCCTGATTTAACGCAGCCCGTTCCAAGAGCAATGTTTTAACAATCTGGGTTACTTGTCGCCCATGGCGCGGCGCATAAAAAATTCTTTTGCAGGCTTAACTTTACTGACAAGATTAAGTCCTATTTTTCGCCCCATTTTTATTGTTCCAAAATCACTCCCAAACAGGCTGTTAAGTTTATCTGTCGCTCCCGCCATGATCATGTTATCAGGGCGACGTAGTGACTGATATTGTTCTAAAATTTCATGAGACTGCCAATTTTTGCCTTTATTTTTCGCTTCAATTAACAAAGTTGTGAGAACATCAATATCCCGCAGGCCAATATTGAGCCCTTGCCCTGCAATAGGGTGTATACCATGCGCCGCATCGGCAATAAGAGCGCATTTGGGGGCAATATAATCTTGTGCATGTGAAAAGGTGAGCGGATATGATAAACGCGCGCTACAGCCTAAAATATCGCCATAAAATTCAGGAAAACGTGTTTTTAGGGCTAAGATAAAATTGTATTCATCATATGTTAAAATAGATTTTTTGACGTGTTCGTCCTCGCTCCAAACAATAGAAGACCAGTGTTTGCCTTTTTCATCATCTGGCATCGGTAAAATGGCAAACGGGCCTTCTTTAAAAAAATGTTCGATTGCAACATTATTATGCGATTTTTCATGGTTTACAAAACAAACAATAGCGGTCTGATTGTAAGACCAATTACGCGTTTTTAAACCAAGATGTTTACGCGTAAAAGAATGACGCCCATCAGCGCCAATAATTAAATTGGCTGAAATTTTTTCATTTTGATCAAGTGTGATGTCAATATGGCTGTCGTGATTTTTAAAATCAATCACACGGCGCATTGAATAAAATGCGGCATTCTTATATTTCTTTGCCTTATCATAGAGTGCGCATTTGATAATATTATTATCAATAATCCATCCAAAAGCATCTTTGTTTAGAGAGGCAGACTCAAATTTTAATAAAACGGGTGAACCACTTCCATCCATGATTTGGATGTTCTTTATCGGGCATGCTTTTTTGAGGAGGTCGTTCCAAATGCCTGTTTTTTCAATCACTTTAGCTGAACCATAGGAGATTGCAGTTGTGCGCGTACGTCCTTTGGATTTGAATGTTTTGGGGTCTTCTGTATCAATCAAGGCCACCTTAAATCCAGCCTGCACCAGAAGACATAGTGTCGTTAGACCTGCATGTCCGCCCCCTATAATGGCAATGTCGTAATGGTTGTTTTTCTTGTTCAGCATAATTTAAGCCTTACCACAAGGTAAGGCTTAATGACAATCACTATAGGTTTAATTGTTTTCTTAAAACGTAAGCCCGAAGGTTGTAATGCCAAGTGTATTTTGTGTTGCCTGAATAACAGCCCCAAGGTTGACGGCAAGGGCTCCGCCTAATATGTGTGTTAAGGCAGCCATCATGGAGGCCTGAGAACTCCCTTCAGAAACACCGCGCAAAATAAAGAAGCCGCGGACAAAGCTGATCATACCGAGAATGGCAACAAAAGCCATGATAGCTCCTATAACGGCATTGGCATGGCCAATCTCTGTGCCGCTCATACCGCCTGTGTAGGCAAGGCCTGCATTGCTAAGGACCGCTCCTGCACCAAAGAATGAATTGTTGACGGCCGTTAAAATACTATCAATTGATAAAAGCACCCCTGCCACAAGGAAGGTCATGATTGTTCCCAGTCCAAGCGGTCCTCTAGGCCCTTCTTGTTCTGATTTAAGCATGCGTGATATACCCACCATGACAAGAATGACACCAGCGCAATAGCAAAAGGCGAGCAGTAAAAGTTGTGAATTACCCCATACATCGCGCATAAGATTGACGAGCATCGCATCAAGACCTGTTCCTGAAGCGCCAGCGGTATTATAGCCGCCAGAAGTACCTGTTAATCCTGGTGTTGGGGGATAAAGTGTTCTGTGCGCGGCCTGTACAACCCAAGGTAGGGCGAGGAAGCCACCACCTGCGAAAAATCTTTTGATAGGCTCCCAAATTTGAACTTGTTGGGGCATTTCAACATGATCTTTTAACTTTAAAATACCCATGAAACCAAGAAAAATACCAAAAAGCATGCTAAAGCCGCTTAGGATGCCAGACATGTCATAATTTTGACTGTCTTGGAATAAAGCTGTTCTCAAGTTGCCCATAACACTGCCAACAGTTTGCGCGTTCGCTGGATCACTGTGTATAATGGTCACGGTGAGGGCGGTGAAAAATAGAGCTGAAAGCTTAATTATACGCATCTTATCCCTTTTATCGACTTAGTCGTTTTATTTAAAATTCCCTTATAACTTCAGTATAGCATAGTGAAATAGCAGAATAAAAATTTCGCCCGACTCTTTGATATAAGAATAGGGCGAAAAGATAAAAAAACTATTAATTTCAATGTGTTAAATACTTAAGAAACAGGTGCGTCAATCTTGACAGGTAAATCAGCCGCAATCGGCTGATCATCCAACATCTCAATCATGCCGCCAGGTTGCACTGAAAAATTGGCGATAAATAAGGCATTTGAATAGTAAACAACAGCATCACATAGCCTGTTGCCTTGTGCATCGGCACCTTCATAGGTCGCAGGGCGAATTGTTCCTTCGATAACCATCTTGGTTTTATCATCGATATCTTTAGGGACATAGGTATCTTCCATTGATTCGGCAACCAAGAACGGCCCTTCTTCACCGCGAACAAAAAAACAGAAGAATCGTAAATAATCTAAAACATTTTCATCTGTAATTTTAACAGGTGCTTTCGCGTTCACTTCGTGAATAGGTGGGGATGTACCATTAAGCCAGTAAAGGTTTCCTTGGTCTGTCAAATAGTAAATAAAGAGGTTACGAGGCGTCCACGCTGGATCTTTAACGCGTATAAGGGCCACCTGATCGTAAAAAGGAAGGGGTCTCCAAGCGACATTTGTTGTCGCGGGATTGACGCTGTATTTGTCGCCAATAGGATTAATTTGCTCCAGAAATCCTGCCAATTCGTCCCCTTGGACAGGATTCCATTTATCATCCATATACATTTATTTAAATTCCCTTATTGAATCTTTTAGAAAATTAGGCCGTTATAGTCAAATTCTGTGCCATTATAGAGCGGTAAGTGGCTGATTTTCAAGCTTTTACTGTCCTATAGTGCCATTATTCATTAATTTCGCAAGTAAAATTGACACATTACTTATTACTGTGTATAACCTGCCTTCAATAAATAAAAGGTTAATGCCCTTAGGGGTTAAGCGGAGTGCGCAATGAAAAGAACATATCAACCCAGTAAACTGGTACGTAAACGCCGTCACGGATTTAGATCACGTATGGCAACAAAAAATGGACGCCGTGTTTTATCAGCACGCCGCGCTAAAGGCCGTTTACGCTTAAGTGCATAAATGAAGATCATTGGAGTATTTTCCTTTGATTTATAAGTTGTATGAAAAAAAGGCTGTGATAGCCTTTTTTTATGTTTAAAGTCGAAAAAGTTAGTCTAAATGGCCACTAGCCCTCAGGAGAGTTCTATTAAACTGAGCTCGATTAAAAAGCGGGCGGATTTCTTGCATGTGCAGAAGATGGGCCGTAAATGGATTGCAAAAGCATTTATTGTTCAGGTTTGTGAGAATGACGGCCTTGGTCAGCGTTTTGGCCTTGTCGTTACAAAAAAACTCCATAAATTGGCCGTTGATCGAAATCGGGTTAAGCGCCGCTTAAGGGCTGCCATAGCAGAAATTTTGCCCAATTGTGCAGCAAATAACTATGATTATGTCTTTATTGCCCGTAGCGATACAATATCTATGCCATTTGAAACCCTTAAAAAAGAGATGGTTTGGTGTGTGAAAAGATTGGATTTAATGCGTGAAGATAATCCTCAAAACGTTGGTTAAAGGATATTGCTGGCTTATATCGCCGATGATGGGCCAATCCTGCCGCTTTTATCCGACCTGCTCAGCCTATGCTTTGGAGGCAATAGAGCGCCATGGCAGTATCAAGGGGCTTTATTTAACGGTAAAGCGTCTTATGAAATGTCATCCTTATCACAAAGGTGACCATATTGACCCCGTGCCAGAATTAAAAAAACCCAAGGATTGAAAGCGCCGCGCCCTTAGTCTATAAACGCCTATCATTTCAATTGCTGTGTATTAAATACAGCAAAATAATAGGCTAAATCAGTGGGAGCTGACATGAATAACGACCCAAATAAAATGCATCCTCAAGACATGCGTAACCTCATTATATTTGGGGTATTGTCGATTTTGCTCTGGATTTCTTATGACAGTTTCATTCTCAAACCTAAATTAGAACAAATTAAAGCAGCGCAAGTTGTGGCTGCGCAAATATCAAAAGAAAATTTTCAAAATGAAGATACGATAGAGCGCCCGCGTGAAGAAATTATTCAAGAAACAAAACGCGTTGCAGTAAAAAATGATTTAGTTTTTGGTTCAATTAACCTTACTGGCGCGCGTCTTGATGATCTTAGCCTTCAAAATTATTATAAAAAAGTAGGGGGCAAAGAGCATGTCGTTATTTTATCACCCTCTCAATCTGCACATCCACAATATATCGAATATGGCTGGGTACCAAAAGAACCGTCAATCAAGACGCCAGATAAAGATACAGTTTGGCAATCGAATAGAAATATTTTAACGCCTGATCAAGATGTTACATTGACATGGAATAATGGCCAGGGGCTTTTGTTTGAGCGTCGTTTTACACTGACAAAAGATTACGGGATCAGCGTAAAACAAACAGTGACCAACACTGGTAATGAAACGGTTACGCTTTTTCCTTATGGTTTAATCATGCAGCGCGGCCTGCCTGAAGGTTACGAAGGTCGCTGGATTGTTCATGAAGGTCCAACAACTTATGTGGACGGCAAAATGCAAGACCCTGATTACCGTAAGTTAGAAAAAGAGCCAAAATATCAAGCCGTTGGTTCAACAGGCTGGACAGGCCTTGTCGGTAAATACTGGCTGACGGCTATTGTCCCTGATCAAAAAGAGCTGGTTACTTATCGTACAAACTACATTAAGGCCGCTAATGATAATATTAAAGGTAAATACCAAATTGACATTACAGGTCAGGGCCGCACTATAGAAAAAGGGCAGAGCGCCACGTTTGAGACAAATGTTTTTGCGGGCGCTAAAAAACTCGCCTTGCTTGAAAGTTATGAGAAAGAATGGGGTGTCTCTCATTTTGATTTGGCGGTCGATTTTGGATTGTTTTATTTCTTAACGCGTCCGTTCTTTGCCGTGATTAATTTCTTTTATGGACTTGTTGGCAATTTTGGTATTGCCATCATTATGTTTACTATTGTTCTGCGTATTTGTGTGTTCCCACTGGCCAATACGTCGTTCCGCTCATTTGCTCGCATGAAAGAGCTTGGCCCACAAATGGCCGAGATGCGTGAAAAATATGCGGATGATAAAACAAAAATGCAGCAAGAACTGGTAGCGCTTTATCAAAAAGAAAAAGTGAATCCGATGGCTGGATGTTTGCCTATTCTCATTCAGATACCGATTTTCTTTGCGCTTTTTAAGGTGCTATCCAACACGATTGAAATGCGTCACGCCCCATTCTTTGGATGGATTCAGGATTTATCTGCGCCCGATCCAACGACAGTTTTCAATCTATTCGGAGTTATTCCATGGGATCCGCCGTCTTTCTTTATGATTGGTGTTTGGCCATGCCTCATGTTGATTACGATGCTTGTGCAACGTCAGTTAAACCCGCCGCCGCCTGACAAAATGCAGGCACAAATGATTGCCATTTTGCCATGGGTGATGACCTTTGTTTTGGCAAAATTTGCAGCGGGTCTTGTAATTTACTGGACGTTTAACAATTTATTTTCAACCATACAGCAATATATCATCATGCGACGCATGGGTGTTGATGTTTACATCTTCAATCGTTCTAAAATGAAGGCCGAAGCCGCCAAGGAGTTAGAGCGCAAACAAAAAGCATGGGATGATTATCAGGCACAGTTAAAAGCCGATGGCATCAAAGTTGATAAAAACGGCAAGCCGTTAAAAGGGCAAAATCTAAAGCCTAAAAAAGTTGAAGATGATAAGCTTGTGACGGTATCAAAGCCAAAACCCAAAAAGAAAACGGTTCAAAAGCCGAAGAAGAAAAAATAGCCGTGCATATACCAGATGAACATCCAAAATTTCTTCCTTTTCATATCGAAAAGGCACGTAAAATTTTTGCAGGGCCTGTTGATTTTGTCTTGGGTGTTGCGGGTTTAGAGCAACTCCCCCCCTCTGATCGGGCGGAGGTTGCCTTTGCAGGGCGCTCTAATGTAGGCAAGTCGTCTTTAATTAATACCATTACAAACCGAAAAGATTTGGCGCGGACTTCCAATACACCAGGGCGCACGCAACAACTTAATTTCTTTGATTTAGGCGGTTTAATGTATTTGGTTGATATGCCCGGATATGGATATGCTCAGGTTTCAAAATCACAGCGGGAAGAGTGGAATAAGCTTATTTTTTCTTATCTTCAAGGACGGCCAAATTTACGCCGTGTGTTCATCTTGGTTGATTCACGCCATGGTATGAAAGAAAGTGATGAAGAACTCATGGATATGCTTGATAGAGCCGCAGTAACGTATCAAGTTATTTTAACCAAATGTGATAAGGGTAAAAAATTAGAAGAGCTTAAAGCGAGCATTATTGCTACTCTTAAAAAACACCCCGCCGCTTATCCCGAAGTTCTCGCAACAAGCTCTATTAAAAATACAGGCATAGAAGAGTTTCGTGCCACAATCATCGAGCAGCAAGGATAGTGTAGAAAGAGTAAAAACCCAACTGTCCTTGCACACATAACTGTATGTGACCTTCACAGTCTGGGCATGAGGCTAAGCTCAAATCCACGTTACTCCCAGATACATGGTTTGTTACAGAGCCACTTACTAATACTTCTTGTTCGGGAAAATGCCAAATTGCTGGCATGGTCGTTAGGTTGTGTAGCTTTTGATTTATTTTATTGCATATCTCTTCTTTGATTTGATACATGGTCAACATAACATCATTGGCTGTTGAAGTGCTCCACTCAACGTTATTGAAATGCCCTATATAAACGCCAGCAGGCGGCTGAGTGTTTACTTCGCTTTTTATCTTGTCATTTAAATCTGGTTGATATGTCAAGCCCCCACCACTTGGGTGAAATACTTTATGGATATGGGGCGGCGTATCAAAACCGGCACTTGATGGGTCTATAAAATCTAGATCATTAATTGTTGACCCTGTGATGAGCATTTGGTCGATAACGCTTTTTGCGGCGGCTGAATACTCAAGAAGCTCGCTTGCATAAAACTCGATTTGCTCATCATCAATATCTTGACCATCTGCATCGTTGTTTTGCCCAGAGAGCGTTGCGGTAAGAATTCCAAAAAGGGCAATCGCCAATAACACGTATATCATCGCATTGCCGTCTTCACGATCAGGCACTCTTAGGCTTTTATGACTGCGAAAAGGCTTGAAAACCGTTGAAAACATTTGCTTATGTGTCCTTATTGCGTTTATTCTCTATTCTATCATGAATCAGGAAATCGTTTTAGGCAATATTACATTTGATCCGTTCTCAGTAATGCTGGGTGCTGGATTAGTGTCTGTTCTGGCTTTCATGTTATGGTTATGGCGAAGCGGGGCACTTAAATCTGATAATAACCGCTTGCAGGATCATCTTGAGAATCAAGACGACATCTT
This sequence comes from Alphaproteobacteria bacterium, assembly GCA_009995595.1. GTDB lineage: Bacteria > Pseudomonadota > Alphaproteobacteria > Micavibrionales > Micavibrionaceae. Next base: position 50,697 of record JAACPE010000002.1, on the reverse strand, counting down.
ATCAAAGCTTGAGGCTGAAAAACGTCTTACCGAAGAAAAACTATCACACGTACAGCAAGAGCTTGTACGTACGCAGACTGAAAAAGAAAGTCTGATTAAGCAGATATCAGAAGGTCGTGCAAATTTAGAAAAGCTGGAAGAAAAATTCTCCCTTCAGTTTGAAAATCTTGCCAATAAGATATTTGATGAGAAATCAGAAAAATTTAAAGCACAATCTTCTGAAAGCTTGAATACGTTGTTAAACCCACTAAAAGAAAAGCTAAACGACTTTCATAAAAAAGTTGAAGACTCATTTGGGAAACAAGCTAATGAGCAATTTGCCTTAAAAGAGCAAATTAAGATGATCGTCGATGCCAATAGTCAGCTCGCCAGCCAAGCTGAAGGACTTGCTAAAGCCCTCAAAGGCGATAGTAAAACCCAAGGGGATTGGGGGGAGATTGTACTTGAAAAACTGCTCGAAGATTCAGGGCTTCGTAAAAATATTGATTATGTATTGCAAGGGACAGGCCTTGGATTGAAAGATTTAGAATCCGGGCGCATTCAAAAACCAGATGTCGTCATTAATCTGCCAGAAAATAAGCATGTCATTTTAGATTCAAAAGTCTCATTGACACATTATGAGCGCTATCACAGCGAGCTTGAAGAATCATTGCGTCCTTCGCACTTAAGTCAATTTTTATCCTCCGTAAAACAGCATGTAAGAGATCTTGAAAAGCGTCGCTATCAAGATACAGATAAGCTTGGTACACCCGATTTTGTGCTCATGTTCATGCCTATTGAAAGCGCTTATATGCTTGCCCTACAAGAGGATCGGGAGGTACACCAGTTCGCATGGGATAAGGGCGTTGCTATTGTTTGCCCGTCAACATTGTTTTCATCGCTTAAAACAATCTCATCGCTCTGGCGCCTTGTTGATCAAAATCAAAATGCGGTTGAGATCGCCCAAAAAGGGGGCGCGCTTTATGATAAAATTGTAGGCTTTGTAGGCGATATGGAAAAAATAGGCGGGCAGTTAAAAATCCTTGAAAATACCTATGAAGGCGCTATGAATAAGCTTTCAACGGGTAAGGGTAATATTCTAACGCGTACGGAAAATTTAAAGACACTTGGTGTGAAGACATCAAAATCTTTACCCCAAAATTTAATAATGGCGGATGATACGCTGGACGATGAAACAAATGACAACAGAGCCGCATAATACAATTAAGCCGTATGAGGTCGTGAAAGTGCCTGATCCTGTTTTAAAGCAGGTGGCGCATGAAATCCAAACGATTGATGACGCTATTAAAGTACAGGTCGAGCGTATGATTACCAGTATGTACGCAGATAAAGGAATCGGCCTTGCGGCAAACCAAGTCGGTATTTTAAACCGTATTTTTGTAATGGATGTACCCAAAGATTGCTGGCGCTTTGGTCAGGAAATAGACGGCGTGCTGACCATAGATGCAGGTTATCGCAGTGGTGAGCGTGATGAAGACACCCCGCCTGCCCAGAATCCTATCGTAATGATCAATCCGGAAATTGTGTGGCTATCAGATCAACGCTCTGTCTATGAAGAGGGCTGTCTGTCTATCCCAAAACAATATGCTGATGTTATCCGCCCTGCGAGTGTACGTGTTGAGTACCTAGATGTAAGCGGACAAAAACAAGAAGGGTTGTTTGAAGGCCTTGATGGGCACTGTGTTCAGCATGAGCTGGATCACTTGAATGGCATATTATTTGTTGACCATATCTCAAGCCTGAAACGTAATATGATTATGAAGCGTATGAAAAAGCTTCAAAAAGATAGCCAAGCACTTTAATACTCTAATTATGAGAAAAAAATTACGCATCGCCTATATGGGAACTCCTGATTTTTCAGTCGGGGCTCTTAAGACGCTTATGGACTGTGAGCATGATCTTGTCTGTGTTTACACTCAGCCGCCAAGGCCAAAAGGGCGCGGCCAACAAGTACAGAAATCTGCCGTTCATTTATGTGCCGAAGAAGCCGGGATAGAAGTACGTTACCCGCTTCATTTTAAAAATCTTGAAGATATTCAAAATTTTTTGGACCTCAATCTCGATATTGCTGTGGTTGCTGCTTATGGACTTATTTTACCTGAAAGTATTTTGAAGGCACCCAAGCATGGCTGTATTAATATTCATGCCTCGCTCTTGCCACGTTGGCGCGGCGCGGCGCCTATTCAACGCGCCATTATGGCGGGTGATAAAAAAAGCGGCGTGACGATTATGCAGATGGAAAAAGGGCTTGATACAGGCCCAGAAATCTTAAAGCGTGATGTGGAAGTCACTGATAAAACAACAGCCTCTATGTTACATGATGACCTTGCCCAAATGGGGGCGCAGATGATTGCAGAGGTTATTAAAACACTCGCCCAAGAAGGCTGTTTGACATCTGCAGCGCAAGATAGTGATGGTGTGACTTACGCCCATATGCTGAAAAAAGAAGAAGGTAAAATTGACTGGCTTCAAACTGCTATAAAGATTGATCGGCAAATACGCGCCCTTAATCCATGGCCAGGAACATGGTGTGATACAGAGCAAAACAAACGATTGAAAGTTGTCGAAGCTACTATAATTGATGACATATTTTCGTATGACACGGGGAGCGTTTTAGATAGAGGTGTTGTTGTTTGCGGCGATAAAAAAGGTATTCAGCTTATCCGTGTGCAACCTGAAAATAAAAAAACAATGGATGTCACCTCGGCTATAAATGGTGGTTACCTTAATATTGGCAAGCGTTTAAAATGAAACGCTGGAAGATCACAATTGAATATAACGGCGCCGATTATGCGGGGTGGCAACGCCAAGATAACGTGCCTACAATTCAAGATGAAATTCAAAAGGCGATTTACAAATTTTGCCAGCAAGATATTGGCATTGTAGGAGCAAGTCGAACAGATGCTGGTGTCCATGCACTTGGTCAGGTGGCGCATTTTGATCTTGATTATGGGGATCGCGATATTAGTGGCTATGAACTGGCCAAGGCCATTAACGCACATTTAAGGCCCCAACCAATTTCTGTGATTAAGGCGCAAGAAGTGGTTTCCGATTATCATGCGCGTTTTTCTGCTCACAAAAAACTATATATGTACCGCCTTATAAATCGTCCCTCTTTTTTAACATTAGACAGAGGACGAGCATGGCATTTTAAACGCAAACTCGATATTGATGCCATGATTGATGCCGCAGATATTTTTTTGGGAGAACATGATTTTTCAAGTTTTCGCGCAGCAGAGTGTCAGGCAAAAAGCCCCATTCGTACGATTGATACTCTCTCTTTTACAACGCTGCCCAGTGGTAATGGCACTGAAATCCAGATGTATATTGAGGGGCAGGCTTTTCTTCACCACATGGTGCGTAACATTATGGGCACACTGACATTGGTAGGGGAAGGCAAGTGGAGCAAGCAAGACGTGGCTCAGGCATTAAAGGCAAAAGATCGTGCGGCTGGCGGCGTGACGGCGCCCCCAGACGGGCTCTATCTAATGCATATTCATTACTGAACTAAATAAAAAAGATGCCTGCACATGGAAAAATTGGGGGCAAAACCACGTGCAGGCAAATTCAGGGTCATTTAAGAGAAAACCTAAAAAAATATGTTTTCATCTGATGCTTCGTATAATGCCAATCAACTGTTACAAAAAAAAGTTCAAAAAAATGATTTTTTGATGATTTTTTGCGGCGAAATTAAGTGTTACGGATTTTTAAGACTCGATCGCGTTTTTAATAATGTCGGCGTAGATATTAACAAGTTTTTCCAAATCACTGATCCTTAAACACTCATCAATTTGGTGTATTGTTTCATTGGTTAATCCAAACTCAACAACGGGGCAGTAATTTGCAATAAAGCGCGCATCTGATGTGCCGCCGCTGGTGCTCATAAAAGGTTCACGCTTTGTATGTTTTTTTACGACATCTTTGACAATATCTGTCCACGCTCCTTCTTTTGTAAGAAAAGGGTTTGCACCGCATCTTGACTCTATCTCAAAATCCTTTGTGGTTTCACTGACAATGTCTGTCACTTTCGCGAGCAGACTTTCATAATCCCATAATGTGTTAAATCGAATATTAAACTCTATTGTTGCTTCGCCTGGGATAACATTTCTGGCTTTGTTACCAATATCAATATTGGTGATTTCCAAATTGGTTGGAGGAAATTCTTTTGTCCCTTGGTCAAATTCGTAATGACTAAGAGCGCCAGCGATGAGCGCTAATCGGGGGATGGGATTATCCGCCATATGGGGATAGGCAACATGTCCTTGTTTGCCTTTGATGACAATATCGCCGCGCATTGAACCGCGCCGTCCAATTTTAATTTCTTCACCCAGCTCTTTGATGTTGGATGATTCACCAACAAGGCACATATCAGGGATATGGTTATTGTCTTTCATCCACCGTAAAATTTTTACTGTGCCATTAATGGCATCGGCTTCCTCATCGCCAGTAATCAATAAGCTGATAGACCCTTTAAAGTCTTTATGCTCTTCAAGGAATTTTGAAATGGCAACAACAAAGGCAACATTTGCGCCCTTCATATCGGATGTACCACGGCCATAAAGTGTATCACCATCAATTGCGCCACTAAAGGGAGGATGGGTCCATAAACTCTCATCTCCTGTGGGAACTACATCTGTATGTCCTGCATAACAAATATGGGGAGAATTTGTGCCAAGGCGTGCAAAAAAGTTTTTAACGCGGTATGAACCGTCCCCTTCAAAAGGAAGGTCATAAATAGTAAAGCCAAGCTGTTTTAAAGCGTTTATTAAAATATCCTGAGCGCCATTATCCTCAGGCGTCACTGAAGGGCATTGAATTATTTTTTGGGTAAGGTCTAGGACGTCAAGCATATCGTATGATTAGCATGGAATGAGCCTAACCAAAAAGAATAAATTTAGCGTATACGACGTTGGCTGCAGTTTGGTTTCGGGCATGCTCCGAGATGCTGTAAATAAGGCGTTAGTTGTTCCTCAATACGATCAACAAGCGGCTGTAAGGCTCGTTCCCGCTCAGCTTCTGCTTTAAGCCCTTCAAGTAATTCAGTCATCGCACACACATCGTGAGGTATCCATTCTGCCGCCCTCATCGCTGTTTTTAATGCTCTGTGAATGCTAATTTCGGCTGTTTCAGGATTATATACTCCTTTGCGGCTATGCTGTTTTATATCTAGATTGGGATGATATTTTGTCATTGCTCCCACTGTTACGAAGGCCGCCCGCATTTGGGAATTCATAATCTCAAGAAACGGGGTTAGTTGAGGAAATCGATCCATTGTATCTTCGATAGGCTGTGCTTCCATAAAGATCGTGCCTGTTTCATTAAGATAAGCCATGTGTTTATCAATTGTGAATTTTCCAATAGGAACACGGGTGTAGCGCGTCGCTAGGCCTCTTATACGATCAGGACATTTTGTTGTGATGGATGTCCAGTATTGCGTAAGAGCTCTGTTATAAAGCGCTAAATCATCACCATGTGTTTTTTGTTTTTGGACGCTGCCATCCGCCATTCTTGCTTTTCTGCCAAATGTAAGCGCGTCAGAGACGTCGGCAAGATATAACACTTGTCGGCGCATAAAATCTTTTTCGTCTTTTTTTACATCTTTGCCTAGAGCAGAAATATTATCATTTGAAAATTCAATCAGCGTTTCGCGTGATGCGTCAGGATCATCTTCGTCACGGTCATGAAAGGCAATGGCAGAAAAAAGATGAGCTATTGAGTGTTGCTCTAATGGGAGATCCCGCTTGATGCCACCTATTCTCTCATAAGTGACTTCAGATGGCAGAAAATCTGCTTTGAAATAAGCGGCCATTTCTAGAGCGGGGTTCAATTCATGAATGATGTCTTCTGTTGCGTCATCTTTACGTTTTTGACCAACAGGCTTAAATTCACGTAAATATTGCCAGTGGATTCTGGGCAAATGCCACGGCCCAGCGTTTGCTCCAAAAGGCTGCTCATAAAATTTAAGTAAGCGCTCTTCTTTTTCAAGACTTTCTCTAAGAGATATCTCGGCAATTTCTCCCACTTCTTCAGGTGTTGTTGCAGCGCCTCTATAGGGCGCTTCTAATGCGCAATTATCCATACTCTTTCAACCTAAACTTTACTCAATGTCGGTTTATAGCGGATTACTGCGATTAATTTCAACAGAAATATGAAAAATAATTTAAGTTTTTAGTTTATTATCTAAAGTATTAAAAAATTAACTAAATAGTTGTGTTTTAATCGCGCAAAAGCTCATTCACGCCTGTTTTTGAACGTGTCTTTTCATCAACGCGTTTGACGATGACGGCGCAAGCCAAGCTAGGCGATTCTGGCGTTTTGCCCGGAAGTGCGCCGGGTACAACAACAGAATAGGCAGGAACGCGGCCCATAAAGATTTCACCTGAGGCACGATCTACAATTTTGGTAGACGCACCAATAAATACGCCCATAGAAATCACAGAGCCTTCTTCGACAACGACACCTTCTGCAACTTCGGATCGGGCGCCGATAAAGACATTGTCTTCAATAATAACTGGGCCGGCTTGAAGAGGTTCAAGGACCCCGCCAATGCCTGTACCGCCTGAGATATGGCAATTTTTGCCAATTTGGGCGCAGGAGCCAACAGTGGCCCATGTGTCGATCATCGTGCCTTCATCAACATACGCCCCTAAATTTACAAAACTCGGCATGAGCACGACGCCTTTGGCGATATAAGCAGAGTGACGAACTATGCAATTGGGTACAGCGCGAAAGCCAGCTTGTGAAAAGGTTTTATTATCCCAGCCTTCAAATTTCGAAGGCACTTTATCCCACCATGATGATCCATGCGGGCCACCAGAGATTGTTGTCATATCGTTAAGGCGAAAGGAGAGAAGAACAGCTTTTTTAAGCCACTGGTGAACTTGCCAAGCGCCATCGATTTTTTCAGCAATACGAACAGAGCCTTTATCAAGATTACTAAGCGCTTCATTTACTGCGTCGCGCACTTGCCCTTTAGTCTGTGCGTTAATGCTGTCGCGCTCTTCCCATGCTTGATTAATGATTTGTTCCATTGTTATCCCCCGCGTTGTCTGTATGATTATGATTAGTCTATGTTTATCGTGTTTATCAGTGCTTTTAAAGATAAAAGCACATTGAATTATGCGTCTGCCAATGTCAAATTGTGCCATGACAATAACATGCACGATACTTTGGAATACTCTGCCCTTATGTGAGTGGGAAGCCCGTTTTCATAAAATCCAAAAATCAAATTTCCTGCAAAGCTATTCTTATGCTAAAGGGGCGAGCCGTTTTTATCGCCAAAAAGCCCGCTGGGGCTTGATTATGATTGACGATAAAGAAGCTGGTTTGGTGCAAGTAATGGAAGCTGGCGTATTATTTAATCTGATTCACGGGGTTATTATAGACCGAGGCCCGCTCTGGTTTGATGGTTTTGGGGGTGCATTTCATATTCAGGCTTTTATTAAGGCGCTTCAAAAAGATTTTCCAAAACGCTGGGGCAGAAAGCACCGCTTTTTGTTAGAAATAGAAGACAGCCCTTCCGCAAAGGCCCTGATTAAGCAAACAGGATTGACTTTTTTGCCCTCAAGAGAACCTTATGAAACCTATTGGCTTGATTTATCCCAAGATATGGATTCATTACGCGCTAATTTAGAGGGAAAATGGCGAAATGCGCTCAGGAAAGCAGAAAATTTTGAAGAAAATAAGAAAATATCCATAGATTGGGATAAAAAAGGTCTTTTTTACCCGCTTTTTAAAGCTCAATATGCAATTGAGAAACAAGAACATGGTTATGGCGGCATATCGCCACAATTTTTGGACATTCTTGCCCCTTTTTTGCTTGAAGAAGGTAATATGATGATTGGCGTGGCGTCGGTAAATAATGAGCTGATTGCCTCCATCATGATGATTAAGCATGGTCAAAGTGCAACTTACCAAATTGGCTGGACATCAGATGAGGGGCGAAGCCACAACGCGCATCATTTGCTTTTGTGGCAGGGCGCGTGTGTGTTAAAACAATGGGGTGTTAAAACGCTCGATCTTGGAGGGATTAATCATGACACTGCTGCCAGCATTAAAAAGTTTAAACAGGGGATGGGCGGTATGCCTTATCGTCTTGTTGGGCATTACAGCTAATTCTAAGAACCTCTGCGCAGAAGGGCTGCAAAGCGGTCACCAGCAAATGTATTATAATGTTTATGCTGGCGGTATTCACGCTCTTGAAGCCAATCTTGATATGGATAAGACCAAAAAAGATCGTTTTAGCGTTGAGCTCTATGCTAAAACCTACGGCCTTTTAGGTAAGCTCGCCCCATGGTTTGGCACGTTTGAAACGCATGGCTGGCTCGACAAAGAAAAAACAATTGCAAAGCCGGAGCTTCATCAGTCTAAAACCACGTGGAAAACGGAGCTTGAAGTCAAAAAATACAAATACAACAAAGATGGCACTTTCAAAGAATACTCCCTTCTTGATAATGAGAATGATGGGTCACCTCAACCTGTTGAAAAAGAGCTAACGGATCACAGCACTGATATTCTTTCTGCTATGCTTGAAGAAATGATGAAAATTTCGGTGGGCCAAGATTGTAAGGGAGAGTCTGAGATTTTTGATGGAAAGCGCCGTTACAAGCTAATTTTTAACCACAAAGGGATCGTTGATCTTAAAAAATCAAAATATAATGTGTTCGAGGGTAAAGCCACCGAATGCAGCATTAAAATTGAACCAAAAGGCGGTAAATGGCATGCAAAACCGCGGGGGTGGTTTGCTATTCAAGAACAAGGCCGCGAAGCAGGCTCTATGCCGACAGTGTGGTTTGGTCAAGTTGATAAGAATGAAACGGCTATACCTGTCAAAGTACGCGCTAAAACATCTTATGGGACATTTTTTCTTCATCTGACGGGCTATGAAAGCACAGGCACAAAGATAGCGCTTAAAGAATAAGCCAACCCTTTCACTCTCTTTTGTAATGCGGCGTAACAAGTTGTGAGTTGCGCGAAACCTCAAATTTTTCATTATATGATATGACCGAAAATACACCGATCGCTGTTGTTATTCTTGCTGCTGGAAAAGGCACGCGCATGAAATCAGACTTGCCCAAAGTCATGCACCCAATAGCTGGGCGTCCTATGATTAATTGGCTTATCGAAACAGCAGAGAAATTAAATCCTGAGAAAATTATTGTTGTGACGGCGCCAGATATGGATGATGTGGCAAAAGCCGTTCGTCCATACCAAACAGTTGTTCAAAAGCAGCAGCGCGGGACAGGAGATGCAGTGCGACCTGCGCTGGATATGCTAAAAGGGTTTCAAGGCAAAGTTCTTATTCTTTTGGGTGATGAGCCTTTTTTAGATAAAAATATTTTAGAAAAAATGATCAAATGGGACGGGCTTTCTGTTATGGCTGTGCGCCCATTATCCCCTGCTGGCTTGGGTCGCATGGTTGTCCATGATGATGGTACGTTGGATCGTATTATTGAAGATAAAGATTGCACGCCTGAGCAAAAAGAAATTCGCTTATGCAATGCGGGTAATTTTTGTATCCCAAATGCACATCTTGAAAATTGGCTCGCGCAGTTAAAAACAGATAATACACAAAAAGAATATTATTTAACGGATATCCCGCAAATTGCAGAAAAAGAGGGCTTTCTTACGTATGTTGTCGAGGCGGACGCACAATGGGTCTGGGGCATTAATACCCGCAGTGAGTTGGCCGAGCATGAGCGTATGGCCCAAACAATGCTGCGTAATAAAGCCATGGAAAATGGCGCTACTTTAATTGATCCAAATACTGTCTATCTATCTGCCGATACGAAAATAGGCAAAGACGTCGTGATTGAGCCCAATGTCTATTTCGGTAGCGGCGTTAGCGTGGGAGATCATACAGTAATACACGCGTTTTCGCACATTGAGGGGGCGCAGATTGAGGCCAATGTCGAAATAGGCCCCTTTGCCCGTATCAGGCCTAAATCTGTTTTAAAACAGGGGGCTGTTGTTGGTAATTTTATAGAAGTTAACCGCTCAGTTATGGGCGCGGGCGCAAAATCAAAACACTTGTCTTATCTTGGTGACGCCATTATTGGCGATAAGGCCAATATTGGTGCAGGAACTGTGATTGCCAATTATGATGGTTTCAACAAACATACAACGACTATCGGCGAGAAAGCTTTTATAGGGACGAATAGCACAATTGTCGCACCAGTAGAGATTGGTAATGGCGCGATGATTGCTGCGGGATCAACCATAAATAAAGATATCCCTGATAACGCCATGGCCGTTGGTCGTGCGCGCCAAAAAAATTATGCGGGCTGGGCCACAGAATATAGAAAAGCAAAATCGGGAGAATAAAAAATGTGCGGTATCATAGGGATTGTTGGTCAAAATGAGGCGGCACCTTTACTTTTAGAGGGGCTGCGCCGGTTGGAATATCGTGGTTATGACTCGGCAGGGATTGCTACTTTGATTGATGGTCAAATTCACCGCCGCCGCGCCGAGGGCAAGCTAGTTAATTTAGAAAAACAAATGATAAAGAGCCCTCTTTTAGGGAATATAGGTATTGGTCATACAAGATGGGCAACGCATGGTGGCCCCACAGAAAATAACGCCCATCCTCACGCAACAGATAAGGTGGCCGTCGTTCATAATGGAATCATTGAAAATTTCGCCGAAATTAAAGAGGAGCTTCAGCAACATCAATGTCGTTTTGAAACAGACACGGATACTGAGGTTATTGCACATTTGGTGACACACCACATGAAACAAGGCCTTGGTCCTAAGGCCGCATTTGATAAAACGCTTGATCGCTTAGAAGGCGCTTTTTCTCTTGCCATTATTTTTACAGGTGAAGATAACCTAATGGTTGGCGCACGCCAAGGAACACCCCTGGCTGTTGGGTATGGTGAGGCAGCAATGTTTCTTGGATCAGATTCATACTCTCTCGCGCATTTAACACAAAAAATTACATTCCTTGAAGATGGTGACCGTGTGACACTAACCAATAATTCTGTCAAAATTTATACGGCTGATAATGATAATGTCGAACGTCAAATTCGCATCACAGCGCAATCGGGTGCAACGACAGGCAAGGGTGAATATCCTCATTTCATGCTCAAGGAAATTTATGAGCAGCCCGCAGTAATCGGCGACACGCTTAATTCGTTCATTAATCCGACAACGGGAGAAATTAGTTTACCTCAAGATGTTGTTGAGGCGCTTTATAACGCCCCACGTATAACAATGGTTGCGTGTGGCACGGCATTTTATGCGTGCTGGGTCGCAAAATATTGGTTTGAACAAGTGGCTAAAAAGCCGTGCGAGATTGATGTGGCCTCAGAGTTTCGTTACCGCGAAGCCCCTTTGCCTAAAGATGGCGTTTGTCTGTTTGTCTCTCAATCGGGAGAGACTCTCGATACCCTTGAGGCTTTACGCTTTTGTAAATCAAAAGGACAAAAAATTCTTTCTATCGTTAATACAATCGAAAGCACGATTGAGCGTGAATCAGATATGGTGTTACATACACTTGCTGGGCCAGAAATTGGCGTGGCTTCAACAAAAGCCTTTACGACGCAGCTTACAACGTTGGCCTGCCTTGTTTTGGGTCTGGCGAAAAAAGCAAAAACTATCAGCGGAGAAGAGCTTAAAGAATATAGTGACGCCTTACGTCATTTGCCTAAAATTGCCGCTAATATTTTGAACCATGACGAAGAAATTAAAGCGATTGCAAAACAAGTATCGCATGTCCGTGACATGCTTTATTTGGGACGTGGAAGTCTTTACCCTATCGCGCTAGAGGGTGCACTTAAGCTTAAAGAGATATCTTACATACATGCCGAAGGATACGCAGCAGGTGAGATGAAGCATGGCCCGATTGCGCTGATTGATGAAAATGTTCCTGTTGTCGTCGTCGCCCCATCAAATGATAGATTATTTGAAAAAACGGCATCTAATATTCAAGAGACAACTGCGCGTGGTGGAAAAATTCTACTTTTTTCTGATGAGGCCGGCGTTGAAAAAATAAAAGATCAAACATCATGGGCTGTCAAAATGGGCGAAGTGCATCCTTTTGTTGCGCCAATATTATATACAATCCCTGTCCAACTCTTATCGTACCATGTGGCAGTTGCCAAAGGAACAGATGTAGATCAGCCGAGAAATCTAGCAAAATCAGTCACGGTGGAATAGCTCCCCAACATTGCAATTTTGTAATTTTATGACTTTTCCTTGATTTTTACTTTTTTTTAGTATCTAATTTAATCAATCAAGAAAAAAACTGCATAAAGCAGACGAAGTTGAGCAGGGTATTAAAATGCATCTCTTTAATAAGCAAGGGGTGGCTTGGCCGCCGCGTGGCTGGAATGCGTTCCACGCCGTAAAAAAGTCTTGCGGCCAATCGGTCTTTAAAGATCCTATAAAGGCGACAGTGGCCGGCCTAACATATTGTATAGAGCCTAACGCAATATATGCCTCTGATGGCACATTATTGATGGCTTACACTATTTCTATTGATGGCTGGAACTACTCAATTCTAAATGAAAGCCAAGAGTTCCCGGTTTTGTCTTTTCAAATCACTGAAAAAGAAACGAGTGGTAAGTTTAATCTGCCTTATATTTCCCGGGTGAAAATATTATCGCGTTCCATCCATTTGAACGAAAATAAAGCACAAAGGGTAATCTTAACTAGTTTGTTTTTAATGAAACAAATAGATGCTAATAATGTTCCAGATTATGAACGCATTTTACGGCTATATCGTATTCATCCTGATATTACATCAAGAAAGACGGCATTAAGTTACAAACATAGGGCCGATTCTTTGTTTTGTGGCCTACAAATGACTCATAAAGATGAGATCGATTTTTGCTAAAAACTGCTAATTTTTAGTGTCATCATCGTCTTCATCCTCGTCATCATCCAGGTCTTCTTCCTCATCAAGATCGTCAATGTCGTCTAAACCCTCAATTTCATCATCGAGGTTTAGCCCCTCGTCTTCGTCTTCGTCTTCGTCATCATCCAGATCGTTAATGCTGACAACTTTTTCATCGTCCTCATCGTCATCCAAAAGAACAGAATCATCCATGTCGTCGTCCATGTCATCATCATCTTCATTTATATCTTTAATTGTCGGGATTTTGCTTAATTCTTCCTTAATAGCGGTCGCGCGCGTGCGTCTTGTTTTAACTTTCACTTCACCAGTGAACTCTGTGCCGCAGCTAGGGCATACGATAGGACTTTTGTTTAAGTCGTAAAAACGAGCTCCACAGCTCATGCAAATGCGTTTTAAACCTTTAGACATATTCAAAAAATCCTTTATTAATGTTTATTATCCGTCTTTTGTTACTTGTTTTGACGGTGATGTCAAAGCAAAAATAAGGGGATTTAAGCGTATTTTTAGCATGAAAATATAAGCCACGCCCATGGATTTTAACCACAATTAAAGATACACTGTTGCAGAATTTACAATTTGGCAACGGAGGCCCTTTTAATATGCAAAAACCAGTCGTGATCTGCGGATATAAACGCTCCCCTTTTACCTTTGCGAATAAGGGCGCTTTGGCAAAAACAAGGCCAGACACTATGGCCGCAGAGGTCATTAAGGCTCTTATTGCGGATACAGGCGTGGACGCTAACGATATCGAAGATATTTTGATGGGCTGTGCCTTCCCTGAGGCGGAGCAAGGTTTTAACCTCGCAAAAATCGTTGCCCAGCTTGCGGGACTTCCTAATAGTGTCGCGGGGGCTACTGTTAACCGTTTTTGTGGATCATCAATGACCACCATTCAAATGGCGGCAGGATATATCCAGATGAATGCAGGGGATGTCTTTATTTGTGCCGGTGTTGAATCAATGACGCGTATCCCTATGGGTGGGTTTAACCCAATGCCTAATCCAGCTATGATGGAATTATGCCCCGCGGCTTATATTGGCATGGGCGAAACAGCAGAAAATTTAGCGAAGAAATACAAAATTGACCGTGATACCCAAGAAAACTTTGCGGTTAATTCCCAAAATAAAGCAGCTGCGGCGCAGGCATCTGGTAAATTTAAAAATGAAATAGTTCTAATTGATGGTGTTTCTGAAGATGGCTGTATCCGTGCAGGTACAACCAAAGAGGCTCTCGCGAGTCTTAACCTTGCTTTTGACGAAAAAGGGACAGTAACTGCTGGCACAGCCTCTCCTTTAACAGACGGCGCCGCCGCTGTTTTAGTGGCGTCCGAGGAATATGCCAAGAAACACAAGCTCCCAATTTTGGCGCGGATTAGATCTGTGGGTGTTGCAGGTTGTGATGCGTCTATTATGGGTATTGGTCCCGTACCAGCAACTCAAAAAGCACTCAGCAGAGCAGGCTTAACAATTGATGACATTGATATTGCAGAGCTTAACGAGGCATTCTCAGCACAATCTATCTCTGTGTTGCATGATTTGAAATTATCAGAAGATAAAGTAAACCTTGATGGTGGTGCTATTGCAATTGGCCACCCTCTAGGTGCATCGGGCGCGCGCATCACTGGTAAACTTGCCAGTTTGATGCAGCGCGAAAACAAGAAAATTGGTCTGGCGACAATGTGTATTGGCGGCGGTCAAGGAACAGCGATTATTCTTGAGAAAGTATAAGCATGTCGAATTTTAACCAAATCGGTTTTTCCGTTGATACAGAAGAAGATTATAACGCGTTATGCTTATCGCATTCTGAGACCGCATCATTTGAGCAAGAAACAGCCCTAGGTACTTATGTGTGCTGGCAAGAAAGTGCAGATTTTGGGCCAGAGCTATGGATTCAGGCCGAAGGGGACTCTATTATCGGTATGCACCCTTATTTTCGTGGAAAAAGTGAAGTCAAAATCGGCGCAGTTGATATTATTGATCAATCAAAAATAACACCGCTTGATGCTCCTCTCTTTTGTTGGTTTAACCCCGAAAAGGGCAATCCTGATTCAGGAGAAACGCAGTGCCTTGTCGATATGGTGCGTTATTTTTCTTTTGATAAAAAGCTTCCTTCAATGCAAACACTCTCTATTTCAGCTTTTGCCCAGGAAATGGACATTTATGAGTCTGCTGAAAAATATAATGAACTTCATAAAGGGTTTACCGAAGAAGATATTGATAATGATGATTTCAACATCGTTGATGCGATGGCGCTTGAGAGTTTTTTTTCTGTTGGGTTGTTTACAGATGAAGAAACAGACGAAGTGCCAGAGCCAATTGCGCTTTTTTCAGCTACAGTTTTAGAAACTCAGAAAATGAAAAACCCTTCAACTGGCAGAGCTTACACTTGGGCTCTTGTGAGAACATTAGGCGGCACATTCGATGTTGTGGTAGGAAAAGAAATACAAGGCGATAAGCCTATTCACGTTGGGTCAGTTATTAAAGGCGCGTTCTGGATGGGCGCTGATTTTAAGGACGCATAGCATGAGTGATTTAGAGTCTATTCATTTGCGTAATGAAAAGGTTGAGGCTGATAAGGCTTGGGAAACGTCGTGGTCACGCCGTTTTTTTATTGCAGCGCTCACATATATTATTGCGGCATTTTATATGCAGAGCGCGGGACTTGGTAATGCATTTTTAGGGGCATTTGTGCCTACTGGCGGCTATCTATTGTCTATGCTCTCAATGCCGTTTATCAAAAAATATTGGCTAGAACATATTTATAAAAAGCAGGAGTCATAAAATGACAATCAATAAAGTTGCTGTTATCGGTGCAGGTTTGATGGGGAGCGGTATTGCGGCGCAAATTGCGAATGCAGGCATTCCTGTGGTTCTTTTGGACATTGTCCCGAAAGATGCATCAGATCGTAATGTCATCGCCAAGGGCGCGATCGCAAAGATGTTAAAAGCAGACCCTGCGCCATTTATGTCTAGCCAGAATGCGAAGCTGATCGAGGTGGGTAATCTTGAAGATGATTTGGATAAAATCAGTGATTGCGATTGGATTATTGAAGTCGTCCTTGAAGATTTAAAAATAAAACATGCAACTTATGAGAAGATTCAAAAACACCGTAAAAAAGGCTCTATCGTTACATCAAATACATCGACTATTCCGCTTGCAAAATTAGTCGAAGGGCAGCCCGATGCATTTGTTAAGGACTTTATGATTACACATTTTTTCAATCCGCCGCGCTACATGCGCCTTCTTGAAATTGTAACAAGCGATAAAACGAATAAAGACGCCGTTAAAACAGTTCAGGATTTTTGTGATATTCAGCTGGGAAAAGGCGTTGTGCATTGTAAGGACACGCCAGGCTTTATTGTGAATCGCTTGCTCGTGTTTTGGATGCAAACAGCGCTGAATGTAGCGGTAGCAGATAATGTTCCTTTAGAAGTTGCTGATTCTGTTATGGGTAAACCAATTGGCGTGCCTAAAACTGCCGTGTTCGGTTTGATTGATTTGGTGGGCGTTGATTTAATGCCTTATCTTGCAAGCTCAATGCTATCAAGTCTTCCGAAAGATGACGAGTATCGTAAAATTTATAAAGATTATGGCTTTGTAAAAGAAATGATCGCGGCGGGCTATAACGGACGTAAAGGCAAAGGGGGGTTTTACCGACTAAATCCTGACCCAGCAGCGGGTAAAGAAAAGCAAACGCTCGATCTTAACCCCGATAAATTTGATGAAGGTCAGTATCGTGCAAGTGATAAGCCACACCTTGAATCTATGAGCGCAGGTAAAAAAGGCCTCCGTGCCGTTGTTGAAGCACAAGATCAGGGGGGGCATTATGCATGGAAAGTTTTGTCTCAAACACTATGTTATGCGGCGTCTCTTGTACCACAAATAGCAGATGACATCGCAAGTGTTGATGAAGCCATGCGTTTTGGCACGAATTGGAAAAATGGCCCGTTTCAAATGATAGATCAGCTTGGCCCAAAATGGTTTGCTGATAAATTACGCGAGGAAGGCATTAGTGTTCCTACGCTCCTTGATGCGGTCGGCGAGGGCAGTTTTTATCGTACCCATGAGGGTAAATTGCAGGCTTTTGGCACAGATGGAAAATACCATGACGTGAAGCGTAGCGAGGGTGTTCTGTTGCTCTCTGATATTAAATTATCAAATGAACCTGTGATTAAAACGGCAAGTGCGAGTGTTTGGAATATTGGGGATGGCGTTCTTTGTGTTGAGTTTACAGGTAAAATGAACGCCCTTGATGAGCCTGTTTTTGATGCTTACTATCAGGCGATTAAATTGATTGGCGATGGCTCAGGCGATTACAAAGCCATGGTTATCTATAATGAAGGATCGCATTTTTCTGCAGGCGCAAATTTAGGTTTGGCGATTTTTGCTATGAATATTGCGATGTGGCCGCAAATTGAAGCGCTCGTTTCTGGCGGCCAAAAAGTTTATAAAGCCCTTAAATATGCCCCTTTTCCAGTTGTTTCTGCCCCTTCTGGGATGGCTCTAGGGGGCGGGTGTGAAATTCTCTTACACTCAGATCACGTACAGGCACATGCCGAGACTTATACAGGCCTTGTTGAGGTCGGTGTTGGTCTTATTCCCGGCTGGGGTGGTTGTAAGGAAATGGTCTTGCGTTATCAAGCGGCAGAGCAAAATAATTACGACAAATCTGTAGCGGTTACAGGGCAAAAGAAACTTTGGTTTAGTCCCAAAAATACACCGATGGGCGCTGTCAGAAAAGCGTTTGAGTTGATTGCCATGGCAACAGTCGCCAAATCGGCACAGGAAGCCAAAGAGTATAAATATCTTAAAGAGACAGACGGCATAACAATGAACCGTGATCGTCTTTTGTATGACGCCAAACAAAAAGCGTTAGAGCTCGCTAAAGATTATAAAGCGCCAGAGCCTGTTGATACCATTCGTCTTCCAGGCCCATCAGGACGACTTGCCCTTGAGTTAGCTGTTTCTGATTTGCGTAAATCAGGTAAGGCAACGCCTTACGATGTCCCTGTTTCAATGGCAGTCGCAAATGTGCTGACAGGGGGAGAGAAAGCAGATTGGACAACGCCGCTTCATGAAGATGATATATACAAATTAGAGCGTGAAGAGTTTATGAAGCTGGTTAAAAACGAGGGCACACAAATGCGTGTTGAACATATGTTAGAAAAAGGAAAACCTCTTCGTAATTAGCCGTTTTTTATCATAAATTTTTGAAATGACTCTTGTACGGCGGTCATTATCTGTTCTGGCGTGGGCTGATTTTCTGATTTTTTCAAGGGCATGCCTGATTGTGCGCAGCCCATAATGCCCCCATCAATCACAATTAAATTTTCATGCCCGTGTTCGGCTAGAGCTTCTGCAAGCTTGAAGGCTCGTGGACCCATTTTACAAAGAATATAGGTTTCGTTCTTCGATTTTGGATGCGAAGCTACATCAACATCATGCAAAGGGATATGGATAGTTTTATAATCCAGTTGAAGCGCATCATGTTCCAAATCACTTCGGATATCTAAAATCTCTATATTCTCATTATTTTGAGTGAGCGTGACAAAAGCTTCTGCATCAATAATTCCGATTTGCGTCATAGATTTTCTTTCATAAAAAAAGGGCTTTATTTCTAGAGCCCTTTTTATCAATTCTTTGTTATACGTTAAACTTATTTTGAAATATGTTTAAACTTAGGCTCTGCGCTTTGCATGATTGGAGTATCATCAATAACAGTCTCAACCATTGGTTCTGGCTCTGGAGCTGGGGCAGGTTCTGGAGTTACTGTGACTTCAGGAACAGGCGATTTTGGATTAGTTTTGACAGTTCTTTCTTCAGAATAAGGTGCGCATCCAAAAGTATGATATTCGTTACATAAGCCAAAGTTATCAGAAGTACCGCATGCTGAGACAGTGCCAGCGAAACCCGCCATTAAGGCGATTAAAGCAAATTTTTTCATATTTAAGTCCTTGTTTTTATTTATTAATTTTTATTATTTAAAAGTTATCCTGTGATTTACCCACAAGGGAATATAGTCTTTTATTATGATAAAAACAAGAGAATGTGTAATTTAACGACGGTCGCTTAAAAAACGGCGTTCTAAGTGAGTTAGAAGATGACTTTCACTTAACTTCGAGCCAGTCGCTTGTTTTACCATGGCTAGCGCGTCCATGGAGCGCCCTTTGCTATGAATATTAGTTTTAATCCAATTACCCATCGCCTCAAATTGACCATTTTCTATTTGGGATGATAGATCAGGGGTCGCCTCAAAAAGTTTGTTTTGCATTTCTGCGGCCACAATATGCGATAATGTATTTGTTGGAATAAATCCAAAGCGCCCTGTAAACCAATCAGGGTTTTGCAACACACCGTCCGTCAGCGCATTGGGTTCCATCCCTATAAGAGATTTGCTCTCATCATTCCAACGATCCGATAAATCTTTTACGGCAAGTGTTCCGTTAATAAGATCGCGTTCAATACGGTATCGAAGGATATCATGGAATATCTTGCTGATTTCCCCTGCTTCGCTTCGTTGCGTGGTTTGCGATACGTGTTTTTTCAGGCGATAAAGATTCTCAGGCTCAAAAGATTTATTCTTAAATTGCCTAAAAACGCCCTCAGCACGTACAGAGATAAAGTTAAAGAACTGAGGTGTACGTCCGATCATTGTTTCATACAAAATACTCAGGGCATTCATAATCAATGCGCCCTGATCTTGCCCGACAGGTTGCGTGTACCAGTCCTTGGG
Source organism: Alphaproteobacteria bacterium (assembly GCA_009995595.1). Classification (GTDB taxonomy): domain Bacteria; phylum Pseudomonadota; class Alphaproteobacteria; order Micavibrionales; family Micavibrionaceae. The sequence continues at coordinate 31,108 of JAACPE010000002.1, read as the reverse complement.
AAGATTTTGTAAATAAAGACCGCGCGCGCCTTGGTATAGTGTGTCCCCTAATGAATCGAGAAAAGTATCATTATCACCACACCTTACTAAAACTCTTGTATCTTGTGGGCTACCGCTTGTCATCGGCGCAAGGTTGGTCACCAAAATATCGCCGCGCGCAAAATCAAAGCCCATCATTTGTAAAATTGTTTTATTAAGCCACATCTGATCACCACGCGAAAAATCACCTTCGAGCGGTTTTGGCGGCTCTGTTGCGGTTTGTTTTGCGAGTGCTTTGACGTGTAAATCTTTTAAGGGGTCAAGTATATTATCATAAAGCGTATCCATTTCATTTTCTGAAATATCCGCGGCATAACCCAGTAATAGCGCTTTATAGGGTGTACGTGTTTCAAACTTCTTTTGTTTTAGGTCACCAATTTTTTTGTACAGATCAACCACTTGTTGAATATATTGCTGCGCTTCGTTCCAATCACCGCTTTTTAAGGCGGCTTTATGTTTTCGGCGTCCTTTATTTGAAATTTGAACCGATGCCAGGTAAAGATCAGGTGTCAGTGCAGAAAGATGCGAGTGTATGCGGCGCATTTCTCTTAAGTTGGCAAGATCCCACGCGCTCCAATTGTCACTATTATTATGCGCTTGTGATTCAACTTTTTCCAAAAGTCCTGTTACCGTTGGTGTCGTTGTTTCTGCATATATTCGTTTTGTAATAGAGGAAATATCATGAATACGTTTTTCAAGGCCGCCAACAGGCATAGATGTCATCATATCCATCGCAAGCGTATTACGGATGGAGAACATCGTGTTCAAGTTGGCAAAGTAATACTTAAGATCCTGATAGCCTTGTGCTGGCTCTGTAGTTGCATTTTGCGGCGCAGTATCGCTCATCGTAAATATTCCTAATTTAAATCATTAAAATTGCAGTGCGAACACAGTCGAATACTATACAATGGCGTAAATCAGTTAACATTGACTTAACACTCATAGCTTATAGTAAATAATTGAAAAGATAAGAGGTTTTCATGTTTTGGAAAAAGAAAAAGCCGCAAAAAACAACCAATGGTTTAACGAGAGACCAGATTTTGGCACAGGCCAAGGCCAATGCAAGTGCTGCGCGCGAAGAGATTGGTGATGAGACTCTTGAAAAAATAAAAGCAGCCCTAGCAAAAAAAGAAAACTCTCCCCTGATGCAGGCAAAAAATAAAGTGAAAGCAATGGATGACAATAAGGTGCGCGATAATTTATCCCTTTGGCTCAAAGAAGATAAGGAGCATTAAGTTTTCGTAATATCTGCTTATGCTTAAGCCATAGAAAACCCCGTTTAATAATGATAAAATATCTATAGTATTTCAAATCTAGGAGAACCCTTTTTATGCCAACATATAACGCCCCAATGGAAAATATAAAATTCGTTTTGAACGATGTTTTAAAGGCGGAACAATTAACCAAAATACCTGGGTATGAAGAGGCCACACCAGAGCTTGTTGAACAAATTTTGGAAGAAGGCGCAAAGCTTTGCGAAAATGTTCTTTTCCCTTTGAATATGGTTGGTGACGCAGAAGGTTGCTCGTTAAAAGACGGGGTAGTCACCACGCCGACTGGTTTTAAAGAAGCCTATAAAGAATTTACCGAAGGTGGCTGGACAGGTGTTTCTGGCGATCCTGAATATGGCGGTATGGGTCTTCCGATGTTGGTAAATACTGTTATGCAGGAAATGATTTGCTCGGCCAATTTTTCTTTTGGCATGTATCCGGGTCTATCCCAAGGCGCGTATGAAGCGCTTCATCATTATGGGACAGATGAGCAAAAGAAGACCTACTTGCCTAAGCTTTTAACAGGTGAATGGTCGGGTACAATGTGTCTAACAGAGCCTCATTGTGGAACAGATTTAGGCTTGATGCGTACAAAGGCAATCCCAGAGGGGGATGGTTTTAAAATTACGGGCACAAAGATTTATATTTCTGCCGGTGAGCATGACATGACGAATAACATTATCCACCTTGTACTGGCCCGATTGCCTGATGCGCCAGAAGGTGTAAAAGGGATATCCCTTTTTGTGGTGCCAAAATATTTACCAGAAGATATGAGCCGTAACGGGATTGTCTGCGGCTCCTTGGAACATAAAATGGGTATTAACGGAAACGCAACCTGCGTTATGAATCTTGATGAGGCTAAAGGCTGGCTTGTGGGTGAGCCACATAAGGGCTTAAAGGCCATGTTTACTATGATGAACGCGGCGCGTTTGGGAGTTGCAATGCAAGGACTGGGTATTGCTGAAGTGTCATATCAAAACGCCCTTGCTTATGCCAAAGATCGCCTGCAAATGCGCGCCCTTGATGGGGCAAAAGCGCCTGATAAGCCAGCAGATCCAATTATTGTTCACCCTGATATTCGCCGTATGCTTTTAACGTCAAAAGCATTTTGTGAAGGCGCGCGCGCGATGTCTTATTGGATTGGGATGAATCTTGATATTTCAATTAAACACCCTGATGAAGGGGTACGCCAAGCAGCGGACGATCTTGTCGCTTTGATGACCCCTGTCCTTAAGGCCTATCAAACGGATATGGGTTTTGAGGTTGCCTCACTTGCAATACAAACACATGGGGGCGCAGGGTATACAAAAGATTATGGCGTTGAACAATATGCGCGTGATGCCCGTATTGCGATGATCTATGAGGGTACAAACGGTATTCAGGCGCTCGACCTTGTTGGCCGTAAAATGGGCGCGCATATAGGACGGTACTTGCGCCGTTTCTTCCACCCCTTAAGCGCGTATATTGAAGAGCATCAAGCCAATAGTGATCTTCAAGAATTTATATTCCCGCTCGCTAAATCTTTTGCAAAATTACAGCAATCGACAGCGATTATCGCTCAAAAAGGTCTGAAAAATCCTGTTGAGGCGGGCGCGGCTTCTGTTAATTATCTGCGTCAATTTGCACTTGTTGCGATGGGGTATATGTGGGTTCAAATGGCGCAAGCGGCGCAAGAAAAAATTAATGAAGGCGGTCATGGTAAATCAGAATTTTATGAGGCAAAAATCAAAACCGCGCGCTTTTTCTTTGCCCGTATGCTCCCTGAGGCAGATTGGCATTTTAAAGCCGTTATGGCGGGCGCTGAGAGTCTCATGGAAATGGACGTAGATCAGTTTTAAGAGTTTTAAATGCACATCATTAAAACAGTTGCTGATCTTCGGGCGTGGCGTGAACCTTTATGGCCTGATGGTAAAATCTTGTCTTTTGTCCCAACTATGGGCGCCCTTCATGAGGGGCATTTAGAATTAGTCAGGGTCGGCTTAGATCAGGCTGATATTTGCCTTCCTTATATCTTTGTCAATCCAAAGCAATTTGCAGAAAATGAAGATCTAGCAGCCTATCCTAAAACGCTTGATGATGATTTAGAAAAATTGAGATCATTAGGAATAGGGACAGTCTATGTGCCAGATATTGCCGAAATTTATCCTCAAAATTTCCAAACCACGGTAACCGTAAGTGATATTTCAAAACCGCTGGAAGGGGAGTATCGCCCGCATTTCTTTCAAGGGGTAACAACCATTGTTTGTAAAATGTTGCTTCAATGCTTGCCTGAAATCACGCTCTTGGGAGAAAAAGATTTTCAGCAATTACAGGTCATAAGACAAATGGTTCGGGATTTGAATATTCCCACTAAAATTAATGGTGTTGAAACGGTGCGGGACCATCATGGTCTTGCTTTGTCATCGCGTAATTCTTATCTCTCTGCAGATGATTATCCTATAGCAGTGCAGCTCAATAAGATTTTAAGGAAGCTTGCCTTCCATGAAATCAATGAGGAACAAGCGCATCAAGCGCTTTTGGATGCTGGATTTACAAAAGTTGATTATTGTACATTATGCAATAGTCATAGTTTTAAGGCAGAAGGCGTTTTAGACCGCGCCCTCGTTGCCGCATGGTTAGGGGACACAAGATTAATCGACAATATGCCTGTAAGCATGTAAATTACAATTTAACTGAAACAAGTAATAAGAAGGAGTGGGGAATGTCCTTAGACGAGGTAACAAACGCAATGAAATCAAAAATTGCGATGGCATCAGGTTTAGATGCCAAAGTAAAATTTGATTTTGGCGACGATGGTATTATTTTTGTGGATGCCACGCAAAATCCTGCAGAGATTAATCATGAAGACAACGATGCGGATTGCACCTTAAGATGCAAGCTTGATACGTTTAAGGGCTTTATGGATGGATCACAAGATCCCACAATGGCCTTTATGATGGGTAAGCTTAAGGTTGATGGATCTATGGGGTTGGTAATGAAGCTTAACGCAATCATAGAAGATTAAGTTTATAATCATGCTCGCATAAAAAAAGCCGCCTATTATAAAGGCGGCTTTTGTTTATTCTATGATCTAATCTCTAGAATTTGTAATTTAACCCTAAGGCAACAATACCAACCTGCCCTTCAGTATTTGCATTGACGTTAGCGCGCGCTATAGCTGGAGTAGCAGCATTTCTTACGACATTAATATTACCGCTATCGACATGTATATATGTTGCAGCAAAATCTAAATCAATTTTGTCATTTAGTTTATAGGTGGCGCCACCACTAAACCAATTTCTGTCACCGTCTGGCGTACGAGAGGTTCTAAACTGATCAGTTGTGGGCGTTTGATCATATTGATATCCTGCACGGAATGTCCATTGGTCGTTGTAATCATGTTCTGCCCCAATAGAAAAAGCCCATGTATTGCTATAGTCTTGTTCAATTGCGGCTACAGCTGTTCCTGAATCACGAACGGGCTGAATATTTTGAAAATTATTCCAACCAAATTTTGTAACCTGCCCCATGAGTGTTGTTTTAGGAGTAACATCATGCGCTATTCCTAAACTTAATATATCGGGCAAATCAAGGTTTGCACTTCCCCCTTCTTCAAAATCACCTGCTTTGTTTGCCCCGTTCGCAGCAAAACTAATCTTGCCCTCAAGGTCATGGCTAATAGCAGAGCGATAATGAAGGCCTATTGTCGTGGGCTCAATAGGTTTAATTGTAATGCCTAGATTATATCCAACCGTCCAGTCATCGCCTTTTAACGTGCTTACGCCTTCACCAATTGCTGGATTGGGGTTCGCGATAGATTGAAGCTCTGCATCGGAATATTGAATGTCAATACCACCGCCGATAGAGAGCCAATCATTTGCTTTATAGGCCATAGAGGGTTGAATGTTGATCGTTTTTAATTCAGTTTTTGTTGAGTCAAATCGGCCAAACCAGGTGTTACCATAGTCGCTTCCAAGGCCAAAAGGTGCCGTAACGCCAATACCTGCCCATATATTCTGCCCGATTGGTGACACAAAAAATAAATTAGGAACAGGTGTCGGGCTATAGGGGTTGCCACCATCGCCGCCACCAGCTGCACCGCCACCAAACGGTAATGTCGACCCGGTATTTGTAAGGTTTGCTTCAGGAATTAATAAATTGACCCCCGCGTTGATCGACATGCTTTCTAACTCTGTCATGCCTGCGGGATTAAAATATAAAGTGCTCGCATCATCAAGCGAAGTCGTAGAGCCAGCAAAAGCTGTACCAAGTCCCTTCACTGATTGCTCTTGGATATAAAATCCAGCAGCGTTCGCTTGCGCTGTTCCTAAGACAAGACCGCAAAGCATAGCGGATGAAAGTAGTGATTTTTTAATGTATGACATGTTTCCTCCAATTTGATTTCCCAAATTGTAATCTGAAAACACGTTTTAACTAAGTGATTTTTATAAAATACATACAAGAGGCATTATAATAATATTTTATTTTCCAAAACTATAAAATATTATTTCGCAAAGTGTTCCGTAATGAAAGCAGCAATCACATCAGCTTTATCATCGACTTTGAAAATACGATAAAGCGTATCATTTGGCCCCATGAAATAAATAAAAGAAGAATGATCCATGGTGTAATCTTGCATGGTGTCGTCTTTAACGCGGGCGTAATATATTTTATAGGCATCAGCAATTTGTTTTGTTTGCTGCGCTGTCCCTCTAAGGCCAATCAATCTTTCGTGAAATAAGCCCACATAGCTTTTCATAGCCTCGACCGTGTCACGCTCTGGGTCGATGGTTACGAATATAGGGGTGATTTGATCAGCGATCTCGGCGTCTAGGTCCTTGAGTGCCATTGTAATTTTTTGAAGCTCTGTGGGGCAAATCGCAGGGCAATACGTAAAGCCAAAATATATAAGGCGATACTTATCTTTAAAATCTTTGTCGGTGACCGTTTCCCCTAAATGATTTGTCAGTGTGAATTCACCGCCAAAATCACTAGCCACAACAGGCGCGCTTTTAATGGTCGCAACGCGCCCTGATGATTCAGATTTTATTTGGAAATAAGTCCCAAGGCCCCCAATGATAAGGCCGATGAAAATAATGGAAAAAGTGCGTATAAGACGTTTTTTATTCATATGTCTTTATACGCACTTCCCCTGCAGATAAAAAGTGAAATTACGTTAATTTATGCCTAAAGAACTCCTAACATTTCTGCCACAAGAGGATGGCGCACAATGTCTTGTTTTCCTAAGTAGTTCACGGACACATTAGGGAGCTTATCAAGTTTCTTTGACACATCCGCCAATCCACTAATCCCTTCTAAGAGATCGCTTTGGTCAGGGTCACCCGTTACAACCATTTTAGAATGCCAGCCAAGTCGCGATAACAACATTTTAAGCTGCCCGTATGTACAATTTTGCGCCTCGTCAATGACGACAAAGGCATTATTTAAAGTACGCCCACGCATGAACCCGACTGGGGCAATTTCAATTGTACCTTCATCAATATACTGGCGCACTTTTTTTCCGCCCATACGATCACCTAGTGCGTCATAAAGAGGGCGCAAGTAAGGAGCCATTTTTTCATTCATATCCCCTGGTAAATAACCAAGGGATTCCCCAGCCTCCATTGCCGGGCGGGACAGAACAATCCGCTCAACATGTCCTTTTTCAAGGGCTTCGACCGCTTTTGAGATGGCAATATATGTTTTTCCTGTGCCTGCAGGTCCAACAGCAAGGCACAGATTAAAGCAGTCAATTGCCTCCATAAGCTGCGCCTGTCCGTCAGAGCGCGGTTTTATATTTTTTACGTATTTTTGATCCCTTCTTCCATCAATTTGGTCATCCAATGGATGCCAATCTGATTGACCCTTATTGTGAATAACGTGCATTTGTGGGTTATTTTTTTTTGTTTTCTTAGACATGAAGAAACTCCTTTAAATAAAGGGTTGAGGGGATATTGATGCCCAAAAAGGCATTAAAAAAGCCGCTTGCAAGAGCAAAGCGGCGGAAGATGGCGTTTAAAAATAATGAACGAACATCACCATAAATAATGGGGCGGAGCCTCATGCGGCAAATATATCGTTTTTCGTATAAAATCAAGGAGAGTCCTTGGTTAAGAATATTGAAATTTAAACGTTATAGACAATATATCAGAGTAAAGAATCGTCGCCTACCTTAATCGCATTTTATGCATAAAAAAATGCTTTAGGTTTTTTTTGTTTTATAAAGCGAATAAAAAATACCAATAGTAATAACCCCTAAAGTAACCCCTAAAGAGATATTTGCTGGGAATTTTTCTAGACCGAGTAGCGGCGTAATGAAGACTTTTGACCCAATAAAAATGAGGATGATGGAAATAGCATATTTAAGATAAGCAAAACGCTCAATCATGGCGGATAATGCGAAATATAAGGCACGCAGCCCTAAAATGGCGAAAATATTACTCGTATAGATAATATAGGGATCTGTCGTAATGGCGAAAATGGCAGGCACTGAATCAATAGCAAAGACAACATCGGCCAGCTCAATGCTTATAAGCGCTAAAAACAAAGGGGTTATCGCCCAAACCGTTTTTCCTGTTTTGGGGCTGGGAATTTTTACCCAAAATTTTTGTCCTGTTATTGGCGCAATACTGAAATGTGACGAGATGAACTTCACGATGGGATTGTTTTGAACATTTTGGCCATGGTTTCCTTCATCTTTCATGAATAGTAATTTTATACCTGTGAAGACTAAAAACGCGGCGAAGATATAAAGAATAAATTCAAATTGATGAATAAGCGCCGCGCCCAAGGAAATCATAATACCGCGCAAGACAATAACGCCTAATATTCCCCAAAATAAGACACGATGTTGGTATTTTCGTGGGATATAAAACGCCGCAAAAATAATTGACATGACAAAAAGATTATCAACGGACAGGCTTTTTTCTATGACATAGCCAGTAAAGAAATCAATGCCGCTATCTTTGCCTAATTCATACCATATCCATGCGCCAAAAAGGCTACCGACGGCGATATACATCCCAGATAGCATAAAGCTTTCTTTGATGCCAATTTCATGTTGATCTTTATGAAGGACGCCTAAATCAAGTATCAGAAGAAAAATAACGATCGTTACAAATGCAAGCCACAACCAAAGTTCCTGCCCCATGAATGGGGAAAATAAAAAATCTTCCAATTATTCCTCTTTTTGTTTATCGATAAGACAATATATGCTTTTTACAAAAATTAGATAGAGGCATTATTTGTCTTCAAAAAGATGAAGATACTCTCCATATCCTTCTTTTTCCATGTCTGCTAAAGGGACGAAGCGCATAGAGGCCGAATTAATGCAGTATCGCAAACCACCCGTTTCAGCAGGGCCATCGTTAAAAACATGGCCTAGATGTGAGTCAGTCGCGCTTGATTTTACTTCTGTTCTCACCATACCAAACTTGGTGTCTTTATGCTCATCAATCATGTGCTCTGAAATAGGTCTGCTAAAACTTGGCCAGCCTGTGCCCGAATCAAATTTATCGGTTGAAGAAAATAGCGGCTCGCCATTAATCACATCAACATAGATGCCCGTTTCTTTGTGGTCCCAATATTCATTTTGGAACGGGCGCTCTGTTCCGCCTTCCATCGTTACTTTTTTCTGAAGGGGGGTCAGGTGGTCGATTGATATTTCTTTTTTTGTATCTGTCATGATTTTATCTTCTGCCTTGGTTATATGAGAGAGCGCAAACGGTGTTGCCATAGCAACCCCAAGCATCATAGTGAAAATAATCCTGCGTTTATATGTCATCTGTTTTAAACCTTTTTAATATCATACTCTTTATTCGAATTTTGATCCAAATGGTTACAATAAAAAGGCTTAAGGGCATAAAATGAGCCCTATGATGGGTTGTATTTTCTGCTGATACGGCCTGTTTTAAACTCAATGCTTTTGTATTGCGATAAATACGCTATATTATATCTCAAACTTATAAAGGATTTTCGAAAATGATACGTCGCTACCGCCAAACAAAAATTGTTGCAACGTTAGGGCCGGCCTCTGGCAACCCTGATATGATGCAAAAATTATTTGAAACGGGCGTTGATTTATTCCGTATGAATTTTTCACACGGATCACATGAGGATCATGAAAAAAACCTAAAAACTGCCAGAGCGCTTGAGGTCCAATATAATCGTCCCGTTGGGATTATCGCTGACTTACAAGGGCCCAAATTGCGCGTTGGCAAGTTTAAAGACGGCAAAATTATACTTACCGAAGGCATGGTTCTTCGTTTTGATCTGGATAAAGCACTGGGCGATGAAACGCGCATTCCTTTGCCGCACCCTGAAGTGATTGAGGCTTTAGGCGTTGGCGCTGATATTTTGCTTGATGACGGTAAAGTGCGCGTGCGCGTCACCGAAAAAGGCAGTGATTATTTAATAACACAAGTGATTGCGGGTAAGGCGCTATCAAATCATAAAGGCTTTAACGTGCCTGGCGTTATTTTACCGCTTGCGGCGCTGACAGAAAAAGACGAAATTGATATGGAGGCCGCCCTTGATATGGGGGTTGATTGGATCGCGCAGAGCTTTGTTCAACGCGCCGAAGATGTTATCTATGCCAAAAAGAAAATCAATGGCCGCGCTGCGCTGATGGCTAAAATTGAAAAACCGTCAGCTGTAGCTGATATTGATGAAATATTAGAGCACGTCGATGGGATTATGCTGGCACGTGGTGATTTGGGCGTCGAAATGCCGCCAGAACAAGTGCCCACGATCCAAAAACAAATTGTCTATAAAGCGCGTAAAGCGGGCAAGCCCATTATCGTTGCCACGCAGATGCTCGAATCAATGATTGAGAATGCAACGCCGACCCGCGCGGAGGCCTCTGATGTGGCAACGGCTGTTTTTGATGGGGCGGATGCGGTTATGCTCTCTGCTGAAACGGCTGTTGGGCAATACCCTATTGAGGCTGTCTCAATGATGAATAGGATTTGCCAAACAACCGAAGCAGACGCTCATTATCGCCGCGTGATGGAGGCTAATCATCCTAAGACAGAAGAAAATGATCCCTCTGATGCGATCACTGTTGCGGCGGTGCATGTTGCAAAAAATATTGAAGCAGCTGTTATCGTTAATTATACAACAACGGGCTCAACAGCCATTAGAACGGCGCGGCAACGTCCAGAAGGTCCTATTTTATGCCTCACACAAAACAAATCAACAGCGCGAAGACTCATGCTCTCCTATGGAGTTCGCGCCATACATGTGACTGATGTCAAAAGTTTTGCCGAGACAGTTGAAAAAGCGGTCTCATATGTTAAAGAAAAAGGATACGCTCAGAAGGGAGACCAGATTGTTTTAACAGCAGGTGTTCCTTTTGGTGTGAGCGGATCAACAAACGTGTTGCGTATTGCTAATATTGATTAATTCTGAATTAAATTAAAAAAAGAGCCATGATCTGGCTCTTTTTTAACACTCTCTATTAATTCTCAAATTATTGTGCAGCGGAAGCGACTACTGTGACATTGCCGCGCGGGGCAGTATGTAACCACCATGCGTCTTGATTGATTGAAAAAATCGGCTTGTAATGTCCAATGCTATCGGCGGCTTTCATGGTCTTAATTTGATTATCTAAAACCATAGCGCCTTGATCAGTGTAAACAGTCAAAATAGCATGTGGTATATTCTTTTGCGTATCTTGCACAATTGCGATTCGCATACGGTTTTCAGGAACGCCAAGCATTCTAAGAGCTGTATATTTTGCAATGGCAAAGTCTTCGCAATCACCGCCGCGCGTGAAAAATTCAACTGGCGTGGCCCAGTAATCATTCTGCCCATAGTTATTCGCATCAGAGACATAGCGCTTTGAATTCATAATATCATTTACGCGAGAGGCCATCTTGTTAAGTGGCAGGCCTTTTAACGCACTTAATTCCATTTTCATTTTGGCAATTTCATTTTGCCCATGGGATTGTTTCATGGCGTTATCAAAACGCTCGAACATACCTGTCCATTTAGTGAAAGCCTTTAAGGAACTTGATTTTTTCTCAGTTGACCCAAAAAGGCTTGGGTATTGAGTAACGGAGTTAAAGGAAGTCTGCACCATTGAAATGCTTGCGGGCACATCCGTTATTTGTCCTGCTTTTGCTTTCTTGGCAAAACCCATGGAGGCCATTGCGATGAAGATTGTCGTTGTTGCCAATAAAAGGCGCAGCATCATTTGTTCCGTCAACTTACGCTTGATCAGGTTCTTTGTGACGTAGTTTTCGTTAACAAGGACATACCCGAGTTGCTGACCAGATAATTTACTAAGGGCTAGAGCATCTTTAAGCTGCGTGGCTGTCAGGTAACCATCCATAACCAAAAGCTCACCGAGGCGGTTTTTACGAAAACGAGATTTTAACTTCGTTAATACACCTCTGTGATCTGCTGTATTTTTGTTAAATGTCACGAATAATGCCCCTGTACATAGTCAATAAAATCTACCCCTAGACTTAAAGTATCTCTTAAAAAGGTTACCCAATTATTAATAAGCTGCGAAAAGACTAAACTATTGGCGTTCTTGGCTCTAAAATGCTAAAAAATAGTCTGAATTCTATAAAGCTTAGCAGAAAAAAGTTAATAAAATGAAAGACTTAGAAAAAATAATTGGCCAGTTTGCGGGTGTCCGTGTGCTTGTGATTGGCGATATTATTCTCGATACTTTTGTCTACGGCTCAGTGTCACGTATTTCACCCGAAGGGCCGATCCCTGTTTTGGCCGTCAGCCGCGAGAAAAAAATGCTAGGCGGAGCGGGTAACGTTTTCTCTAACTTACAAGATTTAGGGGTATCGGCGCAGATTATCTCTCTCGTTGGACAAGACCGCGAAGGCGATCATATTGCCCAAATTATTAGCGATAAAGGTGGCAATCCATCCTTTCTCATTGAAGACGCGGAGCGCCCAACGACATTAAAAACGCGCTATCAAGCCCGAAGCCAACAATTATTGCGCGTTGATAACGAAAAACTTTTACACTCAAATGCCTCTATTTCTAAAGTGATTATAGAAAAATATGACGCTGCCATTCAAAATGTGCAGGCTGTTGTGATCTCCGATTACGGCAAGGGTATGTTGACGCCTGAGATTTTGGCAGCGCTCATTCAAAAGGCTACCGCTCAGAATATCCCGGTTATTGTTGACCCCAAAGGGCGCGATTACAGAATCTATAAAGGTGCAAGCGTAGTAACGCCAAACCGAAAAGAATTGTCAGAGGCAACCTTTGATGGTGCTACCGACACTGATGACAATGTTGAAAAAACTGCGCGTGCGCTAATGAAGCAAAGCGGCGTTCACGCTGTTCTTGCAACCCGTTCCGAGGATGGTATGACCCTCGTTGAAGGTGGCGATGCAAATGTGACCCATTTGCCGACCAAGGCTCTGGAAGTTTTTGACGTTTCAGGCGCAGGCGACACGGTGGTTGCAACAGTAGCTGCCGTGATGGCGACAGGCGCAAACCTTAAACAAGCCGCCACTTTAGCTAATATTGCGGGCGGTCTTGTTGTCGCCAAAGTGGGGACAGCCACGGTTCAGCCACGTGAAATGCTCGCTGAGCTAAAACAGCAAAGTATTGATCCCAATAGACAAACGCCTGAGCGCAGTTTCCTTGCTAAAATACTAGAAAAAGACGAGGCATTAACGCAGGTGCAAATCTGGAAAGAGCAAGGTCTTAAGGTAGGCTTTACGAACGGATGCTTCGATATTCTTCATTATGGACATGTAAATTATCTAAATCAGGCGCGGGCAAAATGTGATCGTCTTGTTTTGGGCCTTAACCATGATGCCTCAGTGAAGCTCCTGAAAGGGGAATCACGTCCGATTAATGATCAAATGGCGCGTGCAACAGTTATCGGCGCTTTAGGGTCGGTAGATTTAGTCGTCTTTTTTGGTGCAACCAAAGCGGGGGAGGATAATACGCCCTGCGAGATTGTTGGATATCTAAAGCCTGATATCTTAATGAAGGGCGGCGACTACAGCATAGATGATCTGCCCGAAGGCAAGGTGGCTCTATCTTATGGCGGCACTGTTGAAATTATGCCGCTTTATGAGGGGTATAGCACAACCAATACGATTGAAAAAATGAAGGCTTAAGAGGGTGATATCATAAGAAAGCCGTTAAAACCCTCTATACGCTTCAAATGATAGCTGATATTATATTATGAAATTCTATCCAAATACCTTTGGGGGCTCCAATTCCATGTCTGATACATCAAAAAACATCATAAGAACAACGTTGCTTCTTTCTACTGCGGCATTCGGGCTTAGCGCTTGCGCTGGCGTTAATCCTTCTTCGATACCAACGGGATATACGCATCATGCCAAGGTTTATAAATCAGCTGACCCAATACAGACACCGCGCATTACAAAAAAACAGCGTGAGTCGATGACCACGCAGCAGGCAGAAGATTTTAGAAATGCCGTTTATAATTTGGTTGATGAACTCACATTACGCGCTGGTTTGCCACCAAAACCTGTTTATGTTGCCGCCGTAACGCCAATGACACCGTTTTATTCCAATATAGATAATGACTTGCGCGAAGCTTTACTTAATGCAGGATATGTATTATCCGATACGCCCCGTGAGTCCTATGTTTTTGCATACCAAGCCTTTATTCTTGACGCGCCAGAACCTGTCATAACAGCGGATGGTAAAAAGATAGAAGTGAGTGATTATAACAACGTTCGTTTGGCCTTAGCAGTCTCAACAGGCCTTGAAAAAGGGGCTAAGAAATTAACGGAAGAAGTAGCTGATTATAAAATTATTGGCGCAGAGGATCTTTATATGCCCGCCGCTTTATACGAGTTTTTACCATATAATGACTACGTGAATTGGCGCGCTGCAAAAGATGAGCGCGAGCCGAGAACAGTCAGCGTTTACGAATAATATCTATATTATTTTAGAAAGCTTATCGCGCCAATAAAACACGGAAATAATGGTATGTGCTATTAGCAGGGCTTCCTCCGCCTTCAAAACAGCCCTCACTTTTTCCATATATATATTGGCTACCCGCATCATTTATATTTTTAGAAAATTGGTAAAGGCCAGAAAAAGGTGTTGTTATTTCTGCATCTGCCCCATCACGTGGAGGTGCACCAGTAGGGTTCGTCACGCCTACTTTTTCATTCAATAATACACAAAAGTCACGGCTGACATAATTGAGCATTGCTATAAGTTCTGAACTACTACCTGTGCTAGAACCTATGCCTAAGATTCTATTTCTTCCATTAAAAAGCCAATCTGTATCCACTGTCTGAATTCTTGGATCATTATCCTGCCATGTTGCACCGCCGCCTTCGCGGGCAAACACTTGGCGGCCAGGGTCATCCGTAATATCGCCATAGGCGCTGGAATGATTAGGATGGGCAAAGCGGATATCGCTCTCACTATAGCCATTACGCATAATGTAAGTGACGGCGCGCTCTAACTCCATGCCATATTGCTGGACTTCGGCTACTTTTAGTTGAAGCGTTTCATTGTCAATGCCAGCCCCTGGTGTTGTTGACCCCTTGACCATAATGACCAGTATCCCCAGCAGCACAATCGCCCCCAGAATATAAATCATTATATTCCCTGATTGTGATTGGCGCATGGCGTTATTCATATTTATCGATTAAGGGGCGCAATAGGCAGGCAGTTTGCGAAATACGCGCAGGCTTGTTTTGCCTGGTCTTGCGATAGACCTGTTAAGCGGGCCCGAAAGACCATACCTTCTGCTGTGCGTAAAGGCACGGCAACGGCTTTGACTTGGTTGGCCAAGTTTTGTGGTAACATTGATTGGGCTTTATAGAGCTTTTGATCTGTCGCAAGGCGGCTTCCAAAGGCGCCAATTTGGATTGACCATTCACGGCTATCAAAATGGTTTGGATCGAAACTTGCGTTTTGAACTGGCGCAGTGCTTGGCGTGCCTGCTTTCGGTTCAATGGCTGCAACACCATTGGCTATGCCTTCAATAATCTGGTTTTCTTGAGTTTGACTGTTTTGTGCCATAGCAGGCTTAATGGATTGATAATCACCTTTATGGACTGAAACCGCAATCAAACCTGTTTCAAGGCGCTTTGACACACCGGGGTCAAAATCACCTTCACCAATTAATCTCTGAAATTCCGCGCTCGTCAGCGCGTTGCTGAGGGCTGTGTAATTTGGAATTATTTCATCTGTTGTCACAGCATTTTGGTCGTTAGCCCCTGCTTGCTGGCTTGTCACAATGCGCGTCGTTGAATCAAGGGAGGCGAGTGACGTAAAGCCAACATTGCTCGGATTGTTAAAGGACCCTGGTTTGCCTTCAGCGATGCCAAATATAGGTTTATGTTTTGGCGTTGGCACGTAAACGGCTTTGGCAAGGCGGATATTGCTGGCTTTGGAAAACCCCGTATCCAAGATATTGACCATGTGTTCGTTGCGGCTCGCGCCAGAGCGCCCGCCAAAAACAACCCCAATGATACGCCGTCCATCACGCTCGGCGGAGGCTATTAAATTAAATCCAGAGGCATTAATATAGCCTGTTTTAAATCCGTCCATACCGCGATAATTGCCAAGCAAACGGTTGTGATTACGGTATGTTTTTCCTTTGTAAGTAAAATCACGTGTTTTAAAATAGGTGTAGTATTTTGGATAGCGTTTAATAATATATTGCGCCATTTTTGCCATATCACGCGCCGTGGTGACTTGGTACTTGTCATGAAGCCCAGAGGCATTCATAAAACGTGTCGCATTCATACCAATCGCTTTTGATCGATCTGTCATGGCGCGGGCAAATTTTGATTCTGTGCCGCCTAAATGTTCTGCAACGGCAACAGCAATATCGTTGGCCGATTTTGTAACAAGGGCATAAATGGCATCTTCAACACGGATACTTGATCCCGCAGGAAGCCCAAGTTTACTAGGCACCATGCTGGCGGCGCGGCTTGAAATACGGATACGATCACGCAAGTTAAGATCACCGCGTTCTAAGGCATCAAAAACAAGCAGTAATGTCATTACTTTTGTTAAAGACGCAGGGTGGCGCGTTGCATCGGCATAACGCTGGGACAATATCATCCCTGTTTCGGCATCCATTACAATAGAGGCATATTTGGGATTGCCAGAGCTTTTACTATTTGCCCATGAGTGTGTCGCGTTTGTAATAAACGCCGTCATGATAATTATCAGAAAAGCAAAATACCTCAAAATACTCTCTCCAAACCCCATTTAAGGGATATTACCTTAAAAAGGGACAGCTTACACGTAATAATACGGAAAACTCCCTTTCATTATATATTAATTTATATTTATAAGCGCTTAAGAATGGCCCTTGTTTGATTGGTTAATCAATAAAAATTGTAACGGGATTTGAAGAATCTGTCTAGCGCCCAGAGATAAAACACTTTTTTGTTATAAGTTTTTTATCAATATTATGTCATTTTCACGATGTTTAATGAATTTTCAGGTTAATTTTTTACCCTAAATCGTGCTACAACTGTTTTATGAAGAATATCTCTTTAAACGCCTCTCTTATTCAAAATAACGACGATCAACCCCCCAAAGGGGATGAGCCAATACCCTCTGGCAATAATGAAAACCAGGAGCGAAAAGAAGAGCAAACAGGCCTTTTACTCAAACCTAAGCCTAAAACCAAAAAACCATCCATGTACAAGGTTGTTTTACTTAATGACGATTACACTCCCATGGAATTTGTTGTTCATGTTTTAGAAAGGTTTTTCGGTAAGAATAAGCAAGAGGCAACGGATATTATGTTGCACGTTCACCGCCGCGGTGTTGGTGTTTGCGGCATTTTCACATACGAGGTCGCAGAAACTAAAGTCGCCCAAGTCATGGATTTTGCCCGCTCTCAAGAACAACCGCTGCAATGCACCATGGAAAAAGAATGATGGAAAAGGAATAAATAAGAGATGCTCTCACGGAATTTGGAACATACACTTCACCGCGCTCTCATTATTGCCAATGAGCGTCAGCATGAATATGCAACGCTTGAACATCTTCTTCTTGCGCTCACCGAAGATCAGGACGCGATGGCTGTCTTACGCTCTTGCGGCATTTCGCTCACGGATATTAAAGAACAGCTTGGCCATTATCTGGATACTGAGCTAACCTATCTTAAAAATACACAAGACCCCGAAGAAGCTAAGCCAACGACGGCTTTTCAACGTGTTTTACAACGCGCCGCCATTCATGTGCAAAGCTCTGGCCGTGAAGAAGTAACGGGCGCAAATGTTTTGGTCGCACTTTTTTCTGAACGCGAAAGCCATGCGGTTTATTTCCTACAAGAACAAGATATGACGCGTTTTGACGCGGTAAATTATATATCCCATGGTATTGCGAAAGTGCCAGGACATGATATCGATTCTAAAACTCCCAAAGGGGTCGATGAGGCAGAAGACAGCAAAGAAACAAAAACAGGGCGCGAAGCACTTGATGCCTATTGCAAAAACCTTAACGAAAAAGCCAAAGAAGGAAAAATTGATAAACTTATTGGCCGCGCAAAAGAAGTAAACCGGACGATACAAATCTTATGCCGCCGATCAAAAAATAATCCCCTGTATGTTGGTGATCCAGGTGTTGGTAAAACGGCGATTGCAGAAGGCCTTGCCAAAAAAATTGTCGAAGGCGACGTGCCAGAGGTTTTGGCAGACGCGGTTATTTATTCCCTTGATATGGGTGCGCTGCTTGCAGGGACGCGCTATCGTGGTGACTTTGAAGAACGCTTAAAGGCTGTGCTTAAAGAGCTCGAAAAAATTGATGATGCTGTTCTTTTTATTGATGAAATTCATACCATTATTGGGGCGGGCGCGACATCTGGTGGGGCGATGGATGCGTCTAATTTATTAAAGCCTAGCTTATCAAATGGCGCCCTACGGTGCATTGGGTCTACAACGTATAAAGAATATCGCAATCATTTTGAAAAAGATCGTGCGCTTGTCCGCCGCTTTCAAAAAATTGATGTTGTTGAGCCAACTATTGATGAAGCCATAGAAATCATAAAAGGGCTTAAAGGTTACTATCAAGACCATCATAATATTGAATATACAGATGAGGCCATAAAGGCTGCCGTTGAACTGTCTGCAAAATATATTGGGGATCGTAAATTACCAGATAAGGCGATTGATATTATTGATGAAGTTGGCGCGGCGCAAATGCTCGTGCCAGCAGATCAGCGCAAGAAAATTATTGATTTGGCAGAGATTGAAGACGTGGTCGCCGCTATTGCGCGCATCCCGACAAAATCACTGACCAAGGATGATAAAACATCACTTAAAAATATGGAGCGCGATCTTAAGACACTCGTTTTTGATCAAGATCCTGCTATTGATACCTTATGCGATGCCATTAAAATGGCGCGTGCGGGCCTGCGTGATGCGGATAAGCCTATTGGCTGTTATCTTTTCTCTGGGCCAACAGGTGTGGGTAAGACAGAGGTTGCCAAGCAACTCTCACTCACTCTTGGGGTAGAACTTGCGCGTTTTGATATGTCTGAATATATGGAACGCCACGCGGTGTCCCGTCTTATTGGCTCACCGCCTGGTTACGTGGGCTATGAACAAGGGGGATTACTCACCGATAAAATTGATCAAAACCCGCATTGTGTTTTGCTCCTTGATGAAATTGAAAAGGCGCATCCTGATATCTTTAACCTACTCTTGCAGGTTATGGATTACGGTAAGCTCACTGATAATAACGGAAAAACGATTGATTTTAGAAATGTGATTTTAATCATGACAACCAATGCGGGCGCTGCAGAGATGGCGCGCGCGCCCGTTGGCTTTAACCGTGAAATGCGTGTTGATGAGGATTCAGAGGCGATCAATAAAATGTTCACGCCAGAATTTAGAAACCGCCTTGATGCTGTTGTGCCTTTCCAGGCACTCAAACAAGAAACAGTTGCCAAAGTGGTTGATAAATTTATCGCGCAGCTTGAGGCGCAGCTCACAGAGAAAAATGTCTCTATTATGCTCACTGATGCGGCGCGCGATTATTTAGCAGAGCTTGGCTATGATCCCGCCATGGGCGCAAGACCATTGGGGCGCGTTATTCAAGAGAAGATCAAAAAGCCTCTGGCTGAAGAGCTCCTCTTTGGTAAGCTGGTTCATGGCGGCGTCGTGAATATTCACCTAAAAGATGACGCTCTGGTTTTTGATATTGAGCCTGATGAGAAGGTAAAGAATACTAAAACAACTGAGTCAGAAGGCAACAAGGAAAAGGTGAAATAAGATTAGGGTTTACGACCCAATAAAACAGCCATAATCCAGTAACTTCCGCTAGCACTGAAGCAAAAAAAATCGCCATACGTACCATTAAGATTTGGGGAGATTGTTAAATTATCAATTGCAGAGCCTGAATGGCTAGAATATGTACCTGTAAATTTTGCAGTATTACGCGTTTGGTTATCTGGTGGAGGCGTTATGTGCCAACTTGGAACAGAAGGAATCCATATCTGATTTAATTTTTGGCAAATCGATAAATTGACGTTTGGTAAAAGCATCATCAGTTCCGAGGAATCAGAAGAAACTATATTGTCGCCCTTATATCCCCGTATCCTATTATTTGTAAAAATCCAGTCTGATCCATTATTGAGCCCACTAAAGGGCTTTTGAATACTTATGCCTCCAGCTTTTTCGAATATATGACATTTTTTATTACTTGGGGAATTTGGGTTTGTGTAACCACTAATCGTATTATTTTCAAAACTGATCTGCGTATCACTACATCCTGCTAACATAACGCGTTTAATAGCCTGCTTTATATCGTTCCTATAAGACTCTATGGAACTCGCATACGCTTCTGCCTGCACATCTGTGATTAAATTCGTGCTTTGGCGGCTGTTGCTGCTAAAGGCGACGCCAAGGGCGGCGAAAAGCGCGACGGCAATAAAGATAATGACGAGAGCGTTCCCATGTTCGTTGCGATTTTGTGTGTTCATAGTCATAAACTTATTATACCATAGCTTTTCTAAATTTTTATAGAGCGTTTATCACCATACGCAGGAAAGAATATGCCAAAAAAAGTTCTTATCGTCGAAGATAACGCGCCAACGCGCCAATTGATTTCAAGTCTTGTAAAAGCTTCAGGCCATGCACCGATTGAGGCTTCTGACGGCTATCGCGCCCTCGATCTGGTTAAACAGCATGAAATAGACGCCGCCCTTCTTGATCAATATATGGAGCCGATGGGCGGGTTTGAACTGGCAAAACGCCTTGGTTTTGAGGGCATTAAAGTCCCCATGATCCTCATTACCGCCCATGAAAAAAGCGATATCCTTATTGAGGCCAAAGATAAGGGCTTCTTAGCTGTGATGAAAAAGCCGATTGATTCAGACCGCCTTGTAAAAACGCTAGAGCGACTTTTACGATAATTTGCGGCTACCTATTCAGGCTTAATTTCAAAAACGGCGTCAATTTCTACAGCAAAACCTGCCGGTAAAGAGGGCGCGCCAACGGCAAAGCGGGCGTGTTTTCCTTTTTCCTCACCCAATACAGCAACCATCAAATCGGATGCCCCATTAATCACGAGGGACATATCTGTGTAATCAGGGGCGCAATTTACAAAACCGCCTAATTTCACACATTTGACAACGCGGCTCCAATCGCCAGCTACGGCATCGCGTACTTGGGTTAGGATATTGAGCGCACATTGCTGCGCGGCTTCTTGCGCGGTTTCCATATCCACATCAATACCGACTTTGCCTTTATAGTCCTGCGTACCGCCAATAGGCACCTGTCCAGCGACAAAAACCATGTTTCCTGCGGTGACATAAGGCACGTAATTAAACAAAGGCGGCACGGCGCTGGGCAGAGTAATCCCCAATTCTTCTAATTTTTTTTGAATATCTGACATAACTGGGCTTCCTTTTGGTTAAGATGAATATACGACCTTGATTTTCATGCCTTTTTACGCCATTTCTATAGGGGATTAAAGTTTTTAAAGGAATGTTATGGGCTTATTCAGCTTTTTAGGGGTGCTTTCCCCCGTTCATATCACAAGTGTGACGCTTTTCAGCGGCGCTAAACGAATTGGTGTCGATCAATTTGGGAATAAATACTATCGCGCTAAACCGCTGAAAGGGTATAAATATGATCGCCGCTGGGTTATTTATAAAGGGGCGCCAGAGGCCTCAAAAATACCACCTGAATGGCATGGCTGGATTCATCATCAAACTGATGTGATTCCAAGTGATGAGGAAAACTCATTTCGCCGTCCATGGCAAAAACCGCATCAGCCTAATATGACGGGTACAAACCTCGCTTATCGACCGCCGGGTCATATTTTATCGGGCGGCCAGCGTGATAAGGCTACAGGTGATTACGAAGCATGGACGCCGCCAACCAAGTAGTTTTTTATAATAAGAATTTGAGTTAAGGGAAAAAAGAATGAAAAAAAATGTTATTGAAACAGTCCTAGGCGCCGTTGTTTTAGCAGTGGCCTTTATATTTCTGGCGTTTAGCTACTCCTCTGCTAATGTTGGCGGTACGGGTGGGTATGAGGTGAAAGCCCGTTTTTCGAGCATAGGCGGGCTGAATATTGGTGACAAAGTTGTCATTAGTGGTGTTAAGGTAGGTAATGTATCAGGTGTTGAACTCGATAAAGACAGCTACCTCGCAATTGTTAGTTTAGACATTGATCCAAAATATCAACTACCCGATGATACGGCGGCTTTTATTTCAAGTGAAAGTTTACTAGGTGGACTTTATATGCAGCTTGAACCTGGTGCTTCCGAAGATATGATTGAGTCAGGTGGTATTATTCAATATACCCAAGCCCCGCAAAACCTGGAACAGCTTCTTGGCCAGTTCATCTTTAGTCTACAAGGCGATGATGAAGAGAAAAAATAATCTCGTTCTAGCTTTTGTTATTACACTTGCTGTTTTCTTTTCAGTCCGCGTTTTTGCGCAAGCGGAGGTGATGGAGGATTACTCTGTCATCAAATTACAAGCACTTGATAAATCAACCGCGCGGACCGTTACTTTTCAGGCCAAAGTAGGCAGTACGATACAATACGGATCTTTATTTATTAAAACACAAGCATGTCGCAAGTCGCCGCCTTTAGAAAAACCTGAGAGCGCAGCTTTCATGCAAATTTGGGAAGTGCCAGTGGGCAAAGAAAAATCCGAATGGATTTTTTCTGGCTGGATGTTTGCGTCCTCTCCCGCTCTTTCTGCAATGGACCATCCTGTTTATGATGTTTGGGTTTTAGATTGTTTAGGCAGTGACGAAGAAAACAGCGAAGCTAAATCAAGCCAAATTAAAAAGCAAACAGCAGATCCCACCGTCTTAGAGGCTGTTGAGGGAGAGAAAGATACGGATATCGAAGACTCTGAAGCTTTAGAGACAGAGCAAACCGAAGAAAATACTTCTATTGATGACGTCAACCCCGTCCAAGAAGATTTGCAAGAACAAGACGAATTGCCCGAAAATAACGATGATGATTCTGCTATCGAAATGCTTTTGGATAAAGTGATTGAATAATTTTAATCTGTGAACGTTCTTGGCTTTTGCATTTCTGTTTTTATTGCATTTTCATAGGCTTCTTGGGGTATCTCATACGCGCCGAATTGAATTAAATGATCATTGATAAATTGTGTATCAAGAATGGTAAATTCTTTTCTTTCTAATCGCTGCGCCAAATGGGCAAGGGCAACTTTGCTCGCATTTTTCTCAAAAGACACCATGCTCTCGCCGCAAAATACAGCGCCAATCGCAAGGCCATATAGCCCGCCTGCTAATTTACCTTCTTTCCAGCATTCAACGCTGTGCGCGTATCCCATGTGATGAAGCTGTATAAATACATCACGAATAGGAGCATTAATCCATGTTTTATCACGTCCTTGTTTTTCATCCTCGCTTGTCATCGCGCAGCCATCAATGATATCGGCAAAGGCGGTGTTAATGCGTATCTCATACACATTTTGTTTTATGACTTTGGCAAGACTTTTGGGGATATGAATATCTTTTATAGGCAAAAGCCCGCGCTGCTCTGGGCGATAAAAATTAAAATGCGGATCATCAGCACTCGATGCCATAGGGAATATTCCTATGCGATAAGCCTCTAATATTATCTCTGGGGTGAGGGTGGTCAACACCTTCTGCGTTTAGGATTTTTTAATTGCGGCTTTAAGAGCTTTTTCCGCTAATTTTTTTTCCAACCAGTGAATATCGTAATCACCTTTTAAGAACTCTTCTTGTTCTGTGATCCAATAATGAAGGGGCAGTGTTGTCTTGATTCCATCAATCACGGTTTCAACAATTGCGCGGCGCAAACGGCGAATGGCTTCCTCGCGGTTACGCGCATGGACAATCAGTTTGCCAACCATTGAATCGTAATAAGGGGGAATGGAATACCCACCATAAATCGCACTATCAAAACGCACGCCAAGACCGCCCGGGGCGTGAAATTGTGTGATTTTACCTGGAGAGGGAATAAACGTGTCAGGGTCTTCGGCGTTAATACGCACTTCAATAGCATGACCGCGCAGACGAATATTTTCTTTATTCAGACGCAGTTTTTTACCTGCGGCAATGCGGATTTGTTCGGCAATCAAATCAATCCCTGTAATCATTTCTGTGACGGGATGTTCCACCTGAATACGTGTGTTCATTTCCATGAAAAAGAACTGACCACCTTCATATAGAAACTCAATCGTTCCTGCGCCAACATAACCCATTTTGCGGATCACATCTGCGGCGAGAGAGCCTATAGCATTTCGCTCATCTTCTGTTAAACACGGCGATGGCGCTTCTTCGACTAGTTTTTGATGGCGGCGCTGGATGGAGCAATCGCGCTCACCAAGGTGAATGGCATTACCATATTTGTCACCAAAAACTTGGATTTCAATATGGCGCGGTTTTTCAAGAAATTTTTCAATGTAGACTGTATCATCACCGAAATTAGCAAGCGCTTCACGGCGCGCTGTGGTGAAGGCTTCTTCAAATTTACTTTCTTCACGAACAACCTGCATTCCCTTACCGCCGCCACCAGAGGCCGCTTTAATAAGGATAGGAAATCCTGCCTCGCGGCAAAAGGCTATACCATCGGCAACGCTTTCAACTGCCCCGTCAGAGCCAGGTACGACAGGTAATCCAAGCGCTTTTACAGTCTGTTTAGCAACAACTTTATCGCCCATACTGTCAATATGTTCAGGGCGCGGACCGATAAACGTAAAACCATGTTCTTCAATCATGCGGGCAAATTCCGCATTTTCTGATAAAAATCCATAACCCGGGTGAATAGCATCCGCGCCCGTTACGGCGGCGGCTGTTAAAATGGCGGGGATATTGAGATAACTATCTTTACTTTGCGGCGGGCCAATACAAACTGATTCATCGGCCAAACGCACTGCCATAGAATTTGCATCGGCTGTCGAGTGTACAGCCACAGAGCCAATCCCCATTTCGCGGCAGGCACGAATAATACGCAAGGCGATTTCACCACGATTGGCAATTAAAACTTTATTGAATAAAGGTTTGTCTTTTTTAGACATGATAACGTCTCACTTATGGTTGGCTATGGTGTAGTTTTAGGCCTTAATTATTCAATAACCGCAAGAACATCCCCAAATTCAATCGGCTGGCCATTTTCAAAAAGAACTTGTGTCACTGTTCCAGATTTATGCGCTTTAATGGGGTTCATCACTTTCATGGCTTCGATAATAAGGATCGTGTCGCCTTCAGAAACGCTTTTTCCTTTTGATATATAATTGGGCGCGCCCGGCTCGGGGCTACTATAAGCTGTTCCTACCATCGGTGATGTAACGGCGCCCGGATGGTCGCCTGTAATTGAAGATGGGGCGTCTTTATTGGCGCTTTGAGGTATTGTTGGGTCTGATAACATATTTATCGGTGCAGCAGCAATGGCATTTGCCGCCATCATTGCTCCCTTGTTCACACGGATCATTTGGTCGCCTTCAGCAACCTCAATCTCGTTTAAGCCTGTCTCATCTAATAAAGCTGCAAGCTCTTTAATTGCTTTAGAATCAATTTTCATCAATAAACCCTTATGTAAATATTTAATTCGTTTATTACCGTCTTTAACATCAAATCAATAAAGAAAAACAATCCTGAAGTCAAAGACGGAGTTATTCATTATGGAATGTCCTTGATTTTTTTAAATATTCGGCCCCTATTTCCCATTTTGATCCATATTTGATATGTAATGAAGGGGGTTTTTATTGAGAAATTTCATTCTTCATGATTTCTAAGGCTTCGCTATAGCCGCTTGCCCCTCTCCCTTTAATGACATGGGCGGCGAGGGGCTCAATGTAAGAAAAATGCCTGAATTCTTCGCGTGTCATAGGGTCTGATAAATGGACTTCTATGATGGGTATATTGTGCAGTTTTAACGCATCATGAATGGCAACCGATGTGTGCGTATAGGCGGCGGCATTAATGATAATCCCTTTAATATGCCCCAGCGCTTTTTGAATCCATTCAACCAATTCACCTTCATGATTGGATTGTTTAAATTCAATCGTCATGGCTAAAGATTGCGCCTTTTTGGTGCAGCGCGACTTAATATCTTCAAGCGACTCTGACCCATATATCTCAGGCTCTCTTACGCCGAGCATATTGAGGTTAGGACCATTGAGGATCAATATATCAGCCATAAGAAAGACTACTTAATCCGTTTATAGACTGGGTTTCCAGTGCTTTCAACATCGCCATAATAAGCGGGAACTGCTTGATCATGCAATTGCTCTGCCGTCATTTTTTCTGGCATTGGTTCTTCTTCGGGGATAACGCCAGGGTGAACGACGGGGACAGTCACTTTATAAGTTCCTGATTTTTCAAATGTCAGGATGATGTCGACACTTGTTCCCAAAACCAACGGCTCTGTCATCTTGATGAACATGACATGGTGCACTTGTGGGTGAAGGTCTGCGTGACCGCCTGCGGGCAGGTCGATATATTTTACTTTACGCATCATCATTTTCCCATCATCGGGATCAATGAGGTTTTCATGAAGCTCGTTAATTTTGGCAATTTTGGATTTTACCTTAATAATCTTATCATCCTCAGATCCTTTATTATAAATCTTCATAAAGGCAGCGCCTGTTGTTGCACCGGGCATCGTGCCAAAAGCATAAGGCGTTGAGATATGAATATCGCGAATGATGGGATCATCTTGAGCATTCGAAAATGCGGGCATTAAAAAAATTGTAAAAAAAGTGAGTGTTAAAAATGTTTTTATCATTTTACTGCGCCGCCTCGTTTACCATTTCAATTAAATCAGTCAATGTCGGCAGCTCCTCACCCATGAGGTAAATTTTAGTGCCGACCATAAAGCTCGGTATGTATTCTACGCCGGAATTAGCAATAGCTTCTTCGTTTTCTTTGATCAGTTTTTTTACTTCATCACTCTCTATATCCTCACTTAACTTGGCGTAGTCAATGTCATATAAAATAGAGGTTTCTTCTATAAACGCATCATCAATGAATACATTAGGGTTCTCAAGAATAGCATTATGCATTTCCCAGAATTTTCCCTGCAACCCAGCCGCCATCGCAATTTTCGTCAGGCGTGTTGAGGGATCACTCTCAAACGGAATAGGACGCGCGATATATCGAATATCTTTACGCACTTCGAGCAGTTCTTTAACTGTTGGGTGGATCGCCTTACAAAATTGGCAGCTGTAATTTAGAAACTCAACAACTGTGATATCGCTTTTAAGGTCACCAGTGACTTGAAAAGAGGCCGGATTATTAATAGTCTCAATAACAGATTTAAATAAAACAATTCCTGAAATAGCGTAAACGGCAATAAGCGCCAAAAGGGTAAGATAAGCGCGATAAAAAATCGTTTTCAAATTTATTTTTATCTTCATCGCACTCTTCTAAATATTAAAATTATTGCCGTTATCTTTAACGGAACTTTTTGATCATTTCTTGCATTTGATCTGCGGTGATGTAACCACGGGCTACTTCTGTCTCTATGATAAATCCAGGCGTCCCTTGAATACCAATTTCGGTGGCTTGTTCAAGATTTTTCTGGATCATAGCATCAATCTCAGGGCTGTCTTTATCGCTTTTAAGTTGCTCGACATCAAGGCCAAGGTCCTGCGCTAATTTCGTCAGACTGCTCTCATCTTTGGGGCCACTATGGTTCATGATCGCACGGTGGTAATCAAAATACTTATTTTGTTTTGCCGCAGCTAAAGACCATTTCGATGCTTCCATAGATTGCGGCCCAAGGATTGGCATATCAATGAAAACAAATTTGACGTTCTTGTCAGCCTCTAAAAGCTTTTCAACTTCCATCAACGCTTTGCGGCAATATCCGCAATTATAATCAAAGAATTCAACAATTGTGACATCGCCCGCTGGGTTACCCGCAATGGTGTTATTGTCTGATTTTTTGATCGTCTCAATAAAGCCCTTTGCTTTTTCATTAGCTGCTGCTTGCTGCTCTTCCATTTGTTTTGCTTGGAAGGTATTGACGCTATTGATAATAGCTTCCCCACTTTGAGACAGGTACTCATTAAACATTTTTTGAATTTCTGTTTTTTGGGCATCTGAGAATTCTTGGGCTTTTAAAGGTGCAGTGGCAAATGTACCAACGAAGGTTAAGGCAATAAGAGCGGTTAAAAAACGGGTCACGAAAAATCTCCTTTTTGTGTTTATGATGATCGCTTAAATTAAGTGCAATCTGAAAAATACTGATAATAGTCTAGTGTAACTCTATTTTGCTGGCTAGTGCAAAATCTGGATTTTTATGAGGTTTTTTGCGTCTCTATGAAGGATAAGATATCTTTGGCACGATACCAACTAGATGTATTTTCCGTTAAACCCTCTAACGCACTCGTTGCTTGTTGTTTGGCATAATCAAAGCGCTGTTGTAGTAAGGCTTCTTCAGCTAAATGCAGTTTGGCTTGTGATTCTTGTCCAAGGCGCCCGTAAGACGTGGCAAGAAGGCGCTGTACTTGCGATGAGCGCCGCTCTCTCACTGCGGCGGTCTTTAAATGATCAATCGCTGCATTCAGATTGGCTTTGTTGTCCTGACTGGTTTCTATAAGGGCATGAGCAAGCGCAATACGTATAAGGGCGGCATTGGGTTTGAGTTTAAGCGCTTGTTCATAAGGCGCTATGGCTTCTCCAACGCGGCTAAAGTCAACGAGCATCTGCCCCTTTATTTCATAAAAATAAGGATTGCTAGGCTCTAATGCAATAAGCCGATCAATACCAGAAAGCGCTTGTTTGATATTATTTTGCCTATAATCGGCGATGGTGCGGGCATATTGCGCGGGGATGGATTGATCCCGATCATCATAGACCCACATGACATGCTCAGGGTTAATAAATCCCAAAAGCTTGGCTTTCATTAATTCATGCTGCCTTATCCATTTTTCTGGTACCGCTTGGTCTTTGTAGTTCGATTGGGAAACAGCGTTTTCAATTGTGCTGATACGGCTTCGTGTGAGGGGGTGCGTTCTGACATATTCACTTTGCTGTGATTCAGGCACAAGCTCTTGCCCTTCAAGCTTATTGAGAAAGGTGAGTAACCCTTCTGGGTTTAATTGTGCGCGTTCCATTGAGGAAATAGCGGCTTGGTCGGCGCTGGATTCAAAAGTCCGCACTTTGGATAAAAAGCGGCGCTGAGCCATAGAGTTACTGCCTCCGCCAATAGCGCCTACGGCGCCTGCTTCTCCTGTGGCAAGCGCGGCGCCGATACCAACGAGTGTGCCAAGAATACTCTCATAAGAGGCGCTTTCTAATGCCTCGCGCGATCTTACCAAATGCCCGCCAGAGATATGTCCTAATTCGTGTGCCATAACTCCAATCAATTCCATTGGGCTCGAGGTTTCTTGAATAAGACCTGTGTAGAAGAAGATATTGGCTCCGCCCGCGACAAAGGCATTGATGTCATTGCTTTGCACTAAAATAATATTGACCTGCTCGGGATCCATATTATTGACCTCAAAAATCGGCTTAAACCACTCTGATAGCATGGCTTCAATTTCTGTATCGCGAATGATCGTTTGCGCCTGCGCCGCGCTTATTTGCGTCATCAGGGCTAAAATGACGATGGCGATAAAATATTTGGTCTTCTTAAACATCATTCTTTATATAAGCTCTTAATTGTGGTGATAATGAGGATAACGCGATACAGATAATGATTACATCTCTATTCGCTTGCAACGGCGCAATAGGCACAAAATGATCGAAATAATACTAAACTGGATTGATTTGGCATGGCTGCCTATCGCTTTTCTAGCTGTGGGTAAGAAAAATCGTGTGAAATCAGTTCTGTTTGCCCTATCTTGCATCTTTATGCTGCGCCTTCAGGTTGAATTAATGCACGAGATCGGTTTTGATGCAGGTATTTTAACATTTATTCAATGGCCTGCCCTTTATAAAGGTATGGCGATTTATGGATTTTTCATGAGTATGTTTTTTGGCCTGAGTGCAGTTTCTAAAAATACAGACCCGTACGTGTTTATGGGCGCGAGTATTTCAATATTCTTTCTTTCTTTCTGCATTTCTTCCGTTGTTATGGTACTATAGAACATGACAAAAAAGAGAAGCTCACGGGAAAAAACAGTCCGTGTTAAAACGGCGAAAAAAAGAACTATTGCCTCAACGCGCTGGTTGGAACGACAGCTCAATGACCCGTACGTGTCGCGCGCTCAAAGTGAAGGCTATCGTGGCCGTGCCGCCTTTAAACTCATCGAAATTGATGAAAAAATCGGGCTTTTAAAAAAGGGCATGATGGTTGTCGATTTGGGCGCTGCTCCCGGCGGCTGGTGTCAGGTCGCTGCGAAAAAAGGCTGTCAGGTAGTTGGCCTTGATATATTAGAGATGGATGAACTCCCCGGTGTTGACACAATTCAAATGGATTTTATGGATGATAATGCCCCTGATAAGCTGATTGAGATGATGAAGGGCGAAAAAGCCGATATTGTGATGTCTGATATGGCGCCCAACACGATAGGGCACAGAAATACTGACCACTTGCGTATTATGATGTTGGTTGAGGCTGCCTATTATTTCGCTAAGGATGTTTTAAAAGAAGACGGTACTTTTATCGCCAAAGTGCGCCAAGGCGGCACTCAAAACGAGCTTTTGGCCGCTATGAAAAAAGACTTTAAAACCATAAAACATATAAAACCCCCCGCCAGCCGAAAAGAAAGCTCGGAGACTTATATGATCGCGCAGGGCTTTCGGGGTTAATTCCTTAACTCTTTTTTAAGCTATTCATGCTAACGTCATACAGTGATTATAACAGGAGAGTAGGAATATGTCACTCAGTGAAATTTTTGGAACGTCACGGTACCGAGTTGCGGCTGACGATTTATCCAGAGTCTTAACAGTGGTGACTGGACATGCAATCGATGTGAGGGCAATCATTAATGACTCAAAATTTACTGATCTTCAAACGGGGAGATTAATATACCATGTAGAAACTGAAGGAGAGGTTGTAAGATTAGATACTTTAAATGGTCTTTTTGAGGAAATGCTTCCAAAAACTTATGACCCTCATATTATAGCAGACGGTTTAGCGGCTGAATTTTATGCCGCTGATAATGGTAGTCCTGACTTGAGGGAAGCACATAGGGTTCTGTCACAATTACGGGGTTATGACGCTCGCAGGCCGGGAAGCGAGATGTTAATTGTTCCGCCTTCACTCAAAGGCCCAAAGCAAGGCACAAACCCTAACTTTTAAATTATTTTAACAATAAGCTCGCCGCTATCGCCCACATAATCAGGGCGATGAGGAAATCGAGGATTTGCCATGATTTTGGCTTTTGGAAAAACGGCGCTAGTAAACGCGCCCCATAACCAAGGGCGAAAAACCAACAAAATGAAGCGATCATCGCGCCAAG
>JAACPE010000007.1 GCA_009995595.1 Alphaproteobacteria bacterium | reverse complement strand
GCCATGCGGCCAGCCGCAATTTGTTTTGCCACTTCACTTAGTTAAACAGAGCTCCGACTGTAACGGTCGGCCTCAAGGTGCACTCAACACGTTCGTGATCTTGATTTCATTGGCAGATGTATCATCAAAGCGGTATGCGAGAAGCGGCCCATCTTTGCCTGCTGAATAATCGAGACATAGAGCATTTTCTGACTGAAGGACTGGCGTTCCTGTAAGCCAGTAGTGCCCAAAGAAAACTGGTTTGGCGTTCCTAGGATAAGTGGCTTGCATGATTTCCGCCGGTATTTCTGACCTAGGCAGATTCTCAGGCTCTGGAACAGACATGGCGATATCTGACCAGTATTTTGCTCTGTCGGACCACCATTTGACGCGAACGTCACGTCTTTCAGTGCCGTCTTTGTCTGAGAATGAGAGGCCATCAGGCAATGCAACTTCCGGGCCTTTGGTAACGGTTTCAGCTAGCGAAAAGAGAGCATCCCTTTCGTTTGCAGCAGCGATAAACTGATCTTCTGAAAGGACACCACTGGGCGAAATTTTGGCAAGTTCGGCAATGGCTGGCTCGCTCCAACAGGCATGCACAACACGAAAACCGTCAAACTCTTTATACAAAGGCAGTGAGCGCATCCAAGAAATTGCCTCAGCGGCATCAGCGCCTCCAACCGAGAACTCGTCTAGAAACGAGGCGTGTTGGCGAAAATTCTTCTCAGAATGCGCTCTGAGTGGCTGCCCTGTTTCTGGGTGTTGCGTATGAAAATGGATGGCGTTCAACTCATGGTTTCCCATGACGGCATGCGCCTTTCCTGAGTCAATTAGGTCGCGAACGGTTGAAATAACCCTCGCGTTATTGGGTCCACGATCAATAAAGTCGCCCAAGAAGACAATTTCTTGTTCTGGATGCTCGCTCGACCAGCCGGAAGGACCTCTCTTCCAGCCCAAATGCGCTAGCAGATCGTGAAGCTTGTCGGCTTGTCCGTGGATATCAGGAATAATCAGGTATTGAATCGCGCTGTCCTCTTGGATTGGATGACGAAGAGTTCTTCTAAGTCACAGTTTTTAATGACTTTATCATGCCATCGCTTGCAGCGATGTGTCTAGAACTTCTTGGCAGACAGAGGCTGACCTAGAAGTTCACTTCCTTTACGCGGCTGGCCATCAGGCCAGCCGAAAATTTTCACTTCTCAAAACAAGCTCAGCTGATCATTGCTCCAGCCCATACGTGCGGCTTCATGATCAAGCCACGCTGTCACAAAAGCCACCGCGCCGCCATGCGCGGCAACGGCTCCCTTGTCCATGAAATGCGAGCGATACCCCGTCTCGGTGACGGGGAGCTTCGTCTTGCCTTTGGCGCGCAGCTCGATGTGATCCACCATCCCGAATTTATCGGGCGTGTAGGTGATCTCGATCTCGACGCTGCGCCATGTGATGTTGTGCTGTTCCATGTTGTTCACCTCCTCCTTGCGGGGAGCCGCCGCTTACGCGGCGGCTCCTTCCTCTTGATTGTCTGAGGTGGCTTGGAACCCGTGCAGGAAGTCGGCTGCCTTCTGTGCATGCGCCGCTGCTGAAAAGATCGCGCGCTTGTCGTCCTTCAAAACCTTGAGCCAGCTTTGAATATAGGCCGCATGGTCGGTGCCTGCCTCGGGCGTCAAACCAAGATCAGCGCACAAGAACGCTGCGCCAAGCTCGGCAACCAGCTCTTCACGGGCGTAGCCCTCATCGCCCCATTTCTTGCGCCCGAATTCTCGGTCAAGGCGCTTGGGGTGTTTTGTCCAATGGGTGAGTTCATGCCCCAAAGTCGCATAGTATGCCTCGGGGCTGCGGAACGTCTCAAAGTGAGGCATCTGCACATGGTCACTGCCCCCTGCATAAAAGGCACGGTTGCCGCCATGGCGCACATCAGCGTTGCTGGCTGCAAAGAAGCTTTCTGCATGATCGATACGCTGCGCGCCATCAATCACGGGCTCGGGCTTAGCGTAGAAATGCTCGGGCAGCCCTTCGATCTGCTCCACGTTGAAGACGGTGTAAGCCTTCATGAAGGGGATTTTGCGCTCTTCCTCGCTGCCGTCGCCTGCATCAATTGTCTTGGTGATGGTGTTGGCATAGACCACGGGATTGCCGCGCTCGCCCTTCTTCACATTCGCGCCAAGCTCTTTGGCCTGCTTGAAGGTCATCCAGTAAGGGGAGAAATACCCCGCCTCAAGGGCTGCACCCCAAAGCATCAGCACGTTAATACCGCTATAGGTCATACCGTTATGGCGCAGGGGTTTGACAATCTTCCCGTCCATGTTCCCTGCTGACCATGGCTTGAGCCAAGTCAGCTCTCCCTTTTCTAGATCGGCAATAATCTTGTCGGTCACTTTCTGATAGATGTCGGTTTTCATTGGCTTTTCCCTTCTCTTGGTTAGTCAGTTGCGCATGCAACTGGACTAGGCCCACGCCGATGAGTGGGGGGAGACCGTCAGGACCGCAGACAGCGGTGGGGGATCACCCGTCCTGCACAAGCAACGCGCGGAAGGATGGGGAGACCGCTGGCTGCGCCCGAAGCTCAAGCGAAGGGCTTGGTCTTGACGGATGATGGGGTCGCAGACCCCCAACAAGAAAAGGAAGAAGAAACAGCCTACCAGGCTGGCATCAGATCAGCGCAAGGGATGGACGCCGACTGGCCGAGACGACACGCTCGGTTCACGACAGCCCGACCCTCCAAGTTCCACTGGAGGGCGCGCCAAAACGAAATTTTAGTTGTCTTCGCTCTTGCGATGAATGAGGACCTGCTCTTCGTGGGCTTCCAACAGCAGTTGAGCATATTGAGGTCACAGGCCGCATCGCCGCCAGGGACCAAGAGCTTTTGCAGGACGGTGACAAGATTACCGCCAAGCGTCAGTTTGAGCACAGGGCGAAAGACCGCGCCGAGCGTGGCCGTGGCCGCTCTCGATTACGGAAACGGAGAATGGAATAATACCGAAACTCACTATTACAATTGCTGTACCGGAGCCGATTAATAAAATGCTAGTTGCATCATTTTAAAAGACCTGCTTAAACATAAATCAGATACGAACCGGCCTTATAAACGGCGACCAATTCCCTTTCGTATATTTGGTGGCAGACAGTAAAATAAAGCGGACAAAAAATAGAAATGTCGAAACAAAAAATTGATTCTCCACCCCCCGTTGAATGGGTTAAAGGAGGTGCGAAGCGACCTTTAATTGATTTAATTGCTAACCCTGAAAACCCGCGTCCATTTGCGGCTGACACAGATAAAAAAGAACAGATAAAACTTGATTTGACCGATATTTGGCGGAATCATGATAATTAAAAACACTATCTGTTCTTGCACATTTATTCTGATTTTAGTTCTTTCGTGTGGGGCGCGAGCAGAGATTTTTATCAGTAAAAAATTAGGAATCATATTACCGACAGTATCGGCCACTGTATCTGCTGGGCAGTTAAAATGGTTTCCCCTTTCTGTCGAAAATCCCAGCGAAAATGGATTGGAGAATTATGAAATTACGGTTACCGTAAATTCCATTTTTCCTGACATCGATGCTTATGTTTGCGATGAGCCAAACTTAAATCTAATGATCAATAGGCAGCGTTTTAGTTGTTTTGGCACTGCTAAAGGCAATGAAACGTTTCAAATTCAGGCAAATCGATATAGCCCACATACACATTATCTGGTTTTCAGCAATAGCTATAGTTTATTCACTGATAAAGATATCAACGCGCACATTTATGTTACTAAACAATTTTCAGACACTTATCGGGAGGAACTAAAAGCGTCATTTACGGGTATCATAAACGATCTCAATGATCTTTTAAAAGTTCCCGATTTTGATATCAGTCTAACACCATGTAAACGTGAGAATGCATTTTCGACAATAAGTGGCGGGCATATTACTATATGTTCGGAGTTGGTTTTTGGCATAGTATTAGATGGAAACCACGGTGCATTTGCGAGTATTTTTTTGCATGAACTAGGCCATACGCTTTTAAATTTATGGGGACTACCCGATTATAAGAATGAAAGAACAGCAGATGAATTTGCGGTTGCAATCATGCTTATGGACAGAAAAAATAGGGGCGAGTCACACATATATGATTGGGTCAACTGGTTTAGAAAGCATCAAAATATCGAGGGTGAAATTGCCGCCATGCTTACAGGCGGTCAACATCCTTTAACAGCTCAACGAATTTCTGCCATAGAGCAAATACTGGCTAGCCGTGGAGATTTTCTTAGAAGATGGGCTAATGTTTTATACCCTCGCATGACGAACAAAGCTTTATACGATATTATTTCCAATCCCTATGCTGGAGCCAATGTTGATCTCGCCGAAAGTATTTTGGAAGCACGTAAGAAATAGTGAATTAATTGTCTACGAAAAAATCATGCGAGGCATGACTGCAATTTATAAAACAATAAAGTCACGTGTTTTTCAACTGCAACATGAACAACCAGAAAGTTTGATAACTCATTGGGCAGCCCCGAGGAGATTTCACCGATAAACCGCGCTCGTCATGCTTAGCAACGGCATTCAATGCCAAGAATGCCTAGGTCGTCCTCTTTAGTGCAAAATAGCTCTTGGCGTGCAAACCAAATCCCTGAATCAACGAAGGTAGCACCGAAGCCACCGTTGGCCCAACACCATTCCCCCTCGCCGAAAACTGAGTGTAAGGCATCGCAGCTGCGGCCAAGGTACAGCTTCTCGAAACCAGAGATATATCTCGTCGCTGCGCCATAACCTTCGGTATTTACAGTACGTGTAATCGGGTACTTTGAGCTTAGAGCGTGTCCATTCGCGTTGCAAATCAAATCATATTCATGCCCACCAGAAACATAAGAAAATGCCATATTTGCATTCAATGTGAGGAAGAGTAATAAAAATAGAAGTGTTGAATATGTTTTCATAATTATAAGATGTATATTCTGAATAAAGTGATAAAGATTTATTATTCAGATTGATCAAGCATCCTGCGTAACTCGCCTTCAGTTGATGAGTTTAATCACAATTAAATAGTTTCATCAAGATATTTATCAGAACGATGGCGCATGATGTTTATCATTCATCAGAGCAGGGCGATCTCGATTTTAATTGCGGCAGGTCTATAACCATAGAGGAATTAGCGACCTTCATCGTAAACAGGAGTCTTGCGGACTCGACACCCGAAGCGATCAAGGAAGGTGATTCTACGCCACTCTATTTTGATAGGGATACAGGTGAGCCTTGGACGTGTTAGCCAAGGCGCGGTAGAGGGTGAAACGATCAAGAGATGGGGATGATTGATGGCGAGGTCTGACGCGCTGTTCAAAAAATTACATGATTGCATGCAAGATGCATTTCATCGAAGCTTGAGGCGAGAAGTCTTGAGGATAGTCAGAATGACCGAAAACCCCAATGCGTTCCTGACGATCGAGTTGCCCCCAGAGATTGCCGCCTGGCTGGTCAAGGAAGGCGAAGCACTATCAGAGCCTCAGCCTGTCATGGGGGAAACTCGGGTCTATCGGGTCACTCCTGAAATGGTCGCCGCGCGCATCGTGCGCGCGGCCTATAGAGCAGCCGTGCAGAACTCTGCCGCATAGGGCGAGCGCTAACGTTGCCCGTGATCATCGCGTGCGAGAGATTGTCGATCGGGACACGCCAAGAACACGGGCAATCTCGGCATTGTCTTTGCCTTCAGCGCGCATCTTCAGCGCGGTCTCGCGCTGATAGGCCGTGAGCTTGAAGGGTCTACCCAAGCGCTTGCCTGCGCGCCTGGCACGGTCGCGACCTTCGGCGGTACGCTCCGCGATCAGCGATCGCTCGAACTCGGCAAGGCCACCCAGAACCGTTAGAATGAGCTTGCCTGTCGGCGTGGTGGTGTCAGCCCATGAATCGGTGAGCGCCTTCAGTTTCGCGCCTCTGGTCTCAATAGTGTGCACGATGTCCAGAAGATCGCGCGTTGACCGTGCAAGCCGATCAAGCCGCGTCACGATCAGAACATCACCCTCGGCGAGTGCATCAAGCGCTCTCTTCAGCTCGGGGCGATCTGAGCGCGCGCCGCTCATCGTCTCCTTGAACACGACGCCGCACCCTGCCACGCAAAGCTGTTCGAGCTGAGCATCGAGAGTCTGGCCAGAAGTGGAAACGCGTGCATAGCCGATCGAATTCATACGTGTATTATGCACGCAATTTTTGCACGCGCCAAGCAATTGATTTCATTGGGGTTGTTTGAGCGTGCATAAGTCTTGATTTATGCACGCCTGTGCGCTGCCGTCCTAGTCGCTGTTCAATCGTACCGGCCGCGAATGTACGCATGATCGGGGACTGACATTGGAACTGTGATGCCATCACCGCGCTCTGGCCTATTGGCTTCGGCGAACATGATCATGTCCACAAAGTAGAATATCGCTGAACGGGCAAGCTTCAGCGAGTCCAGTGTCATCCGCTCAAATTCCATGATGTCCTGGTGGTCCACTGCGAGCGAAGGGGATTTGCGTTCTTGCTTGCCAAAATCATGAAGCACCGTGAAACGGTGGGTGGAAGCATTGCGGTAGCTCTTGTGCGCTTCCATGACGCCGACACCTCGGCTATTATCACTCGACATATCATGGAAGATGTTGTGTAGGGCTATCAGCCCGAAATTGCCTGCATCAAGGCATCGAGTGATTTCCTCATGGAGCTGAAATCCTTTCCCTTTTATTTCGCGCCCCCAAACACGTGCGAAACTCGTTCCGTGTGCGTTTGGCATCTTCAGATAACAGGCGATGGCGACCGCAACTTTGTCGAGGATGTCGAAGGCGATGCGCTGCGCACTGGTAAGTACCGAATAGCGCACCCCGTAAAGCGCGTAATCCAATGTGTCCCCGTGGGTCGTCGTCTCAAAGTAGGGCGTGTCAGCGCCATCTTCGAGGACGTCAAAGTAGACCTGCCGCGCAAACGCAAAATCGGCCTTCATCACGTTCAGCATGGCATAGATTTCAGGGACACCATCCTCATCATCCATGGTTCTCGTGATGGTCGGGATGGTTAGCACATCGAAAATCCCGACTTCAAAGCCTGCCGCGCTGCAATGCAAAAACAACGAAAGTTGATGCTTGGAGACGAACTGAAAATAGGGCTCGTCGATCGGTCCTTGTGGACTGGACGGGAGCGCCTTTGCCATCGCGATTTGCTGCTGTGCAAATGGAAGCGCTACCTTACCCGAAAAAGCAGTGAGCGTGTCTAGGTTACGTTCAATATTTTCAGCGAGGTTGCGTATCCTTTCGACCATTGTCGGCAGATGACCGTAGGCTTGATAACTATCCTGTTGTGCCTGGAACAATTGACCAAGTTGTTGAAGCAGCGTAAGTTCTTTGAGCATAGCTACGGCATTTTTCGGGTAGACGTTTTGAGCTTCTCGAAAGTGATCTAATGCCTCAATCCAACGTGAGGTATCCTGCAAGAGCGTGCCCATATTGGTTAGTGCCTGCGAGGCCAAATCAGATGGCGCATCTTGCGATCGGGCGGCTTCGCCAAAGCGAATTCGAGCCTGAAAATGATCCTCAAACGATTGGCCACAGTAGGGCGATGACGGTCCATGGATCAGCCGTGCACGGGTTTGCAGACCATTGGCAAGATTGTAAGCGAGGCCAGGGTCGGGCTCAGCATTCTTGCGCAACTCTTCCAGAATTTCCACGCCCCTGCTAACGGCTCTGAAGTCGCCTAAGTGCCCACCACAGTCGATGAGGATAGCAGCAGAGGCAAAGGCTTCCTCGGGGCTATCTCCTAGCTCGTGAATGCGTGCGAGAGCGGCGGCAGGATCTTCATCCACGAGAGCATGTAGCTCGTCGATGAGAGAACGTCCTTCCATCTAAATCTTGATCTCCGCGTCCGGGTTTCCGGCGGCGAGCGCGTTCATATAGGCGAGACATAGCTCGCAAGAGCGGTACTTACCGCCATAGGCGGCTTTCTCTTCGCGCTCGACGGTCGGGAAGGTCGAGTAGATGTAGCGGATATCATCACGGTCAGTGATACCGTAGAGGTGGAAGAAGACGGCATCCAGCTTGGCGCGTAGGATAAGGCGACGCTCTTCATCCCAAGTAAATGGGTGATTCACGTTTCCAGCCTCATCCAAATAGCCCATGTCCTTCGCAAAGGGTTCCATATCAAAGGCGGTGTAGGTGAGCTCAAGAACGATCTGTCGTATGATCTCTGCTGCTGTCAGCGATCCGAAGCGCACTTCCGAGAATTGCTCCAAGGGGACAATCGGTAACTGTTCAAGAATGTAGTTTGAAAAATGATTCTTCTGCACTTTTTGACGCGCAACGTAGTCGAAGGCCAATGCATTCAGGTTTGCGACGATCAACGAAGCTATGTGAGCGCGCTCATTCACCTGCCCGTCAAAATACAAAACGGGCAAAGTATGACCTGCACCACAACGCGGGATGATAGCGGCAATCATCGTGCGCGCATTTGTCGAAGATGTCACATCCTTGAAACCGATAATCCATTCATCTGCACCTTGAGGCCACCAAGACCCGTCATCCAGTACGTAGTGTCGTGCCTCGGGATATCTCTCGGGGTTCGATTTTTCCGCTGCCTCAATCTCTTCTTGCTGCCCAGGACGGTAGACGTTTGCAGCATTGATCACGATATCCGAGGCGCGATGATCAAATGCTTGAACAACTTTTCCCTCGTAGAGCGGAACCCAATCACCATCTGCATTTTTAAATTTGTTCTTCCCGATCGGATATGCCATTTCGACATCCTGCAATTCGTCTTTAGACCGAAAAAGCTCTGACGCATTGGTCATGTTTAGCATCTGGGAGAAAGTCACAGGCCACTGACGTTCGGACTTCTCACGCCGGTGCAAAGCAACAATAGGAAGCCGCGAGTATATGGCTGTTGTAAGCTCGGCATCCCTCCGTTTACGAAAAATCGGAGACGTTCCAGTATTCGGGTTTAAGCTGGAAAAATCAGATGCGGAGAGCTCGAATAGCACGTCTGGATGCTGCAATTCATCCACATGCTGAAGAAAGAATGCACAACGCGCGGCCTTTGTTGTTTCTGCACCTGAAAAAACGAAGACGCTGAACTTCTCTCTGGGATCAATGTCCGGGAAAAACAAACCAAGCTTGTATCTGGGTCTGCGGTTTTCAAAATCATACAAAGCGATGATCTTCCCCGAAGTCGCTACTGAGCTGAAAAACTTTGCCGCATACTTATCAGTTGCAATACCTGTAGGCACCAAGAAGCCCACCACACCGTCTGAGCGGATCAAGTTTGATGCTCTTTCTGTGAATAGTTTGTAGAGATTTAGCTTCCCAGAGTTAAGCATAATATAGTCGCTGCCTTTAGTGCGAACAAGTTTCGCTCCGACGGCCACGCGACGTG
This sequence comes from Alphaproteobacteria bacterium, assembly GCA_009995595.1. Classification (GTDB taxonomy): domain Bacteria; phylum Pseudomonadota; class Alphaproteobacteria; order Micavibrionales; family Micavibrionaceae. The sequence continues at coordinate 65,933 of JAACPE010000007.1, read as the reverse complement.
CTGCAAACTGGTAGAGGCGGTATAGCGGATCGGCGTTATTCTTCAGCGCTTCCACCTGCTTCTTCCTCTTGGCATCTGTTTGCTCAAGAGCAATCGCCTGGTTGCGAGCGGCAAACCACGCGACTTCTTCAAACTCCATCACGTCCCATGGCGGGTTTCCGATAACGGCATGGAACCCACCAATGAGTTCGTCTTCTTCCCAATCCGACCAAATGCCAGGGAATGCTACCTGCCAGTTGAGGAAGTTTTCCTCTGCGATCAACTTGCGCGCCTCGCCTAGAATTTCGGCAAAACGCTGCCCTTCCTCGCGCTTGGTCTTCGGCTCCTTCTTGCCCATGGCGATGTCGAGTGGATCGCCAAACTGGCCGTCGAAAAAGATTTTCAGGGCGGCTTTATCGGCCTTGTCCTTGATGTCGAGCCAATCGAAAGCATGGATCAGCTTGAGCAGCGCATCGAGCGGCGCGGTCATATCCTCGACCTCGGCGAATACGTCTGCCGATCGGTGTGCTTCTGCTATCTCCGCGTCGGTCAGCCCTTCAACGATTTGCATCTTGGATGCCGCCCGTAGGGCTCGCTTCATCGGCTCATGCAACAAGAGCGGCGTGCCGTAGGTCGCGGCCTTGTCGATACCCTTCTTGACCCAGGAGCCGAAGAGGCTGTCGCCACAGCGCAGGTGGTGATCAAGGAAGGATAGCGGCGCGCCCACGGTGAAGGTGTGCAGCCACAGCGCCACTTTGGCGAGTTCCACGGCCATCGGGTTCTTGTCCACGCCATAGATGCAACGCTTCAGCACCATGCGGCGGATGATGTGGCGATCGTCGAGCTGTTCCTCGTCGATCGTCCAGTTGCGCTGATCGGCGTTGGCCAGGATCGTGCCCCTGATCGTGTCGATCCGCTCGCCAAGAGGTGAAATGTAGTCGCCCCATTCCTCGGGCGCGTCGAGCTCGGCCTCGGCCATGGCGGTGATCACCTGGTCGGCCATGAAGTCGACCAAGCTCACAAGGAAGTGGCCTGAACCCATAGCAGGGTCGCAGATTTTCAGGTCGAGAAGCGCGGTCGCCGGATCAAGAATTCTGAGCTGGCCGATCTTACGATCGTCCGCCAAGTCACGCTGCTCCAGCTCTTTGATCTTGTCCCTGAAGGCCCGCTTGCGCTCTTCGACAAGTGGCTCAAGGGTCTCGGTCAGGATGAGCTGCACCAGGTCGTCGGGCGTGTAATAACTGCCCGATCCCTTGCGGGCGAAGATGTTCGGCTGAACGGTGATGTCATCGCCGTCGCGCGTCACCTCGTATTCGAGAAGCCGCTCATAGATCGAGCCAAGCTGTTGCACCGAGAGGTTGCGGTAGTTGATATATTTGCGCCCCTCGGGCGTCACTTCGAAGGACAGAGCGTCGATCACGCGCGCCATGACGGCATCAGGGATGCGGATATTGGTTAGGATCGCATGCCGCTCCTGGTCGAAAAGACCGCCGTTGTAGGGCGGCAAGCCGATCGAGGCGTCGCCCTGGTCGATCGCGATGAACAGATCAGCCATCGCGCCCCAGTAGCGCGCAGCCGTCTCAGAAAAGGTGTCGTTGTTGTCTTTGCGCTCTTTGACGTCGAGGCGCACCTTGTTGCGCAGACCATAATCATCATAGCGCGTGTCCTTGACCGGCAAGAGATCACGGTCTTCAGCGTAGAGGATGAACAAGAGGCGGTAGAGCAAAATTAGGGCTGCTTCGCGCACAGCCTGTAGATCGGCCTCGGGCGCGGCCTTGACGATCGCGCGCACCAGGTCGGGGAACACGTCCCCGAAAACCTTGTTGGAGAGGTCTTCGGCAACGCGCTCTTCGTAGAACTTGCCTTCTTCGAGGGCTTTTTCGTGAAAAGTGCGGGGATCAGCGCCCGCAGGTATAAACGCTTCGCGTCGGAAGATCAGGTAGAACACCTTCAGCCAATGGCGGCGATCGGTTTCATTGAGAGCAAAAAGCCCGTCATTGTGCCCAGGAAGGTCGAGGATCGTGGCGATATCGAGCTCGAAGAACTGCTCAGAGACTGACCGCGCGCCCGAGAAATAGAGCCTCCACTTTGAGCCGTTGGTCAGAATTCCCCATCTGAGCGTGCCGCCTGTGATGTCGTCGATCCGTCGCAAATAGCGCAGCATCTGGGTTGAAGGGGCAGTTTCCTCACCACGCCTGCCGGATCGCCGATCGAGCGGGCGCGCCCATCTTTTGGACTCGACCACGGCACGGCCAAACTCATAGCGCTTCCATTCTTCGGGGAAGCCGTTCGCCTTGGCCTTCGTCTCGGCGCTTGCGAAGAGCAAACCATCGGGCACGTCTTCGCGCCCGCGCGGCGAAAGGTTTTGCTGACGCAGGGATTGCGTCCAGCCAAGCGCATCGAGAACCGGCCAGATCAGATCATCCTCGGTCTGGCTTTCGTTGGGCGTCTGGGTAATCGGAAAACGATCAAAGACCGATCGAATAGATTTGCCGAACCGGTCAAGATCAACATCGCCAAGTGCGTTCCACTCCGAAACACCTTGAATGGTTTCGGTCAGAAAGTCGGAAGTAAATAGACTGCCTTGGCCTGCGATCTCACTGCTCAAGTCGTGATTTCCTTATTGTTTTTCGCATCCTAACAGTCGTCTTGATGTGATGCACTTTTAAAACCTGCGGAGCGCAACCTATCCACACGCAATAAAGTATGTTTGCATGCAAGGCGCGTTGAAGGCATGGGCAGCATCCCCTGCCCTTACGGTCACACCAGCCTTGGCTGCTCATCCTGCGGCGTTACTGGGTAGCTTGCCCGTGTTGGCAGCTTCTTGATCTGCTCGCCGGTCTCCTGGTCAGCGACGGCCAGATCAAACTGCGCTTGTAGATTGATCCAGAACTGAGCATCGGTCCCGAACCAGTGACCAAAGCGCAAGGCGGTGTCGCCTGTGATGGCGCGCTTGCCGCCAATGATCTGCGAGATGCGGTTTGCAGGCACGTCGATCTGACGGGCGAACTCGGTGAGCGTGATGCCAAGCTCGTCGAGCTCGTCTTTCAGGATCAAGCCAGGGTGTACTGCGCGTTTGAACATGGTTTTTCTCCTTTCCATTAGTGGTAATCCACGATTTCCACGTTGGATGGTCCTGTGTCGGTGTCTGGCCAGGTGAAGCAAATACGCCATTGCTGATTGATGCGGATGGAGTATTGCCCTGCTCTGTCCCCACGAAGCGCCTCAAGCCTGTTGCTGCGCATCATGCGAAGATCATCGAGAGACGTTGCCGCGTTGAGAATGGCGAGCCTGCGCTCTGCCTGATCGGCAAAGCCCTGGAAGGTTTTCACCAACTCACCGTTCGCGAACTGCTCGGTTTTTTTGTCTCTGTAACTCAGGATCATCGTTGCTTACCAAGATAGCAGGCATGACGCGATACGTCAAGCGTAATGTGGTCACTTTGCTTATGGGTTTGCCATCCTGAAATCGAGGAAACCTAGCGCCACTTTCTGATGAAAATATGCTGAGTGCAGTCGCGGAGTCCCCCTGATAGGCGATCAATCGAGCGGTCGATTGTGCATGGTTCGGTGTCGGTGGAGAGGCAGTTCTCCAAGCCCGACGAGCTGGGTTCGGGGGCAGCGGCAGGCCCCTGGGAGTGGTCCATCTTCGGCAAGATGGCGGCATCCAAACCGCGTAGGGTTGGTCTCCATGAAGTGGCCTCCATGGCATGGTCTGGGGTCTTGGGGGCAGGAACGCCCGCCAAGTCGATGGGTGCAGGGAGAGCGAAGTCTCCCGCGAGTGGGTTTCAAGGGGCGGCGATACGCCCCTTGATCCATGGTTCGGTGCAGGTGGAGAGGGACTTCTCCAAGCCCTGCGAGTGATTGATCGGCGATACGATCTACTGGCTCTGACATGGGCTCAATGCCCTGAAAGAGCCACGGCCTGGGGGATGCAACGGGGGCGCGCAGCGGTCCCCTTGCCAAGATGGTTTTGTACTACAAAACACATCTTGCGACTGCGCCCTTTCCAGACGTAGGACACCTGGGGAGAGTTCATCGAACACCATGTCGTTCTGCCGTATCGCGACTGTGCCTTCGAAGCTCTCATCGGTGGTGAAAAACAGGTTGGCTACGTCTCTTTTGGGGCGACTGAGCTGATTGGGATAAGCTGCCCACTTTTCACCGCTATGGTCACACTTCCCACCCCAATTTTTCTTTCGCTTCAAAGATTGCGTCTCGAAAATGGCTTGTGTAAATCATCCTTCGCGTCAAAACGTCAAAGTGTTCCCTGCCACTGCAGAAGCCAAATACACCTTGCCGATTGTGAATGAGTTCGGTTCTTCCAACTTGGGGCATCGTGAAAGGGTCGCCAAGCCTTTCGTAATCGCTTTCAACGAGCAGGGCTGAAACCTCGATTTCACATGTACTTTGGCACTTTAGGTGACACTGCAGCGTCACCATTGGATTGCCATCGTCGTGCGGAATGACAACGCCTATCCCGCTCCACGTCTCCATTGCAATGTCGCCAGTCTTGTTTTTTGAATCCATCCTCATGCGCAGAGTTGGGATCTTATCGTCAATTCCTGGAATGTAATCGTCTTCAGAATCCCAGTGCTCACCATCAATAGTATGGTTCTTAAAATACTCGCTGCGGATAGGCATAAAAACCTTATGGATGACACAATATCCACTATGAGGCCTGCCATTCACAATGATAAGTGGAATGCCCCAGCCAGGCTTACCCATGTGATTGACCATCCTTTCCAGTTCTTGGTCAGGGAAGAAAGGGCTATGGATAAAAACCCCATCAAGAGCCTTAACCGTGCGGCAGAGGCTCTCGTTGTTTGAGGCGCTTTTGCCCATCAAACCATAGAGTGCCTCTGCCATTTGAGCGTGCGCAACTGGCGCTTCACCCGAAGGGTTCGAAACTAGTAGTTTTGGAAACTTAGCTCTAAGGAATGCGTCCAGCACGGCAACCTTGCTGGTTTCGATTTTTCTCTTGGGGCCTGTGGGAAGTTGCTCCTTTCGGCCCAAAAAGCCATAAAGATCGTCGGCTTTAAGAGCGTCTAGGTACAGGCTCTTTCCCTTTGGATTGAAGAATTCAATTCCTTGTGCTTCCCACTTTCTGAAGCTTTCAAAAATGTGAGTGTGATAAGCCCGGTAGCCTTTCCCCAAAAGGTCCATGTCATCAACTATGGAAGACCAAATTCGGAAACGGTGAGCGTCCGTATATTCGGTTTCGGTACTAATTCTTCTTTCAGCCTTTTTGACTTTGGACATTCTGCCTCCGACGTTCGGCTCGATGCAGCAAAGCACTCACCTCTCCCCTTGGTGTAGCATTATGTTCAGCGCTTGTTCAGCGCTTTCAGCGCCCCTTCAGCGGGCGGGAAAGAATGCTTGCTGACATCCTCGGCGGTACGGCCAGCCCAAACCAGTGGTTGGCCAGTCCGAGGATACAAAGGGGTATTTCCATGACCGCACGCAAGAACAGCTATCCGCACCAGCACTCAAGTCCACCCAAGCTCAAGCATGAACGGCCCAAGGGCAAGACCTTCGAGGAGACGGCGCTCCTTGTTCTGGGTCTGCTGGCTTCCGTCATGCTCGGGATATCGCTGTTCACGCTGAACACGGAAGAAGGGCCGCTCGCCAATCTCAAGGTTCTGTTGATCACGGCGTCGGCCAGCTTTGCCGCCTATGGCATGAACCGCGTCGGCATCACCAAGTTGGCCACCCGCGCCGCGCTCGGCTTCCGCCTGGCAGGCGTTGTGGCTGTCATCGGGATGACCGTCTCAGGCACCGGCATGTTCATCGGTTCGTTCTCAGGGATGGTCTATCCTGATGTCCAGCTGAGGGTGCTGGATCAGGCGGGTCAAGAACAGACTGCCTTTATTCGCGCTGTCAACGATGCAGCTCTGGTCTCCGCGCGCGTTGCCCCTGTCGCGCTAAGCCTCGCGGATGAGATCGAGGCGACGGCGTCCTGTGAGGTCACAACGTCTTGTCTGTCGCGGCAAGGAAATGGCGGGCGCGGCGATATCGCCATCGCCCTTGAGGGATTTGCAGCACAATCGCGCTCCATCGCGGCGGCCTTTGAGCGGGGCGCTTTCGAGCGCGAGCAACTGCTTGCTGATCTCAATCAACTCAACCGCGACTATCAGGAAATTCTTGTCGATACGGATCAACCGATCACCGCACGGCGGGCGTCTCTCCAAGGGCTTCATAGCGAAATGATCCAGATGGCATCGGCGCTGCGCGAGGCATTGCCTTTATCTCTCCTGTCAAGCTTTGCCGATAATCTTCGCGCGGGCACCACCATCACGGGCAATGCGGCGGGCACGCAGCGTTTGAACGCCTTCCTGCGCGGCCTCGGCGATCAGTTGCACGGCGCGCTCGGGGATATCGAAAGCGATGATCTGACGCCGCCGTCCTTTCCTGCACGTCCAGGGATGCTCGATAGCCTTCGCTATATCGCAGACTTTGCCGCCATTGCCGCTGTCATCGCGGTTGCCGAGCTTTGCCTGCCGATGGCCCTCTTTGTCATCGCCTATCTCACCATGGTCTGGGAGATCGAAAAACGCTCACCCGCGCGCGAAGAAACGCAGGAAGAAGAGCTTGATTTTGACGGGCTGATCGACCTGCCTCCCATGCCCAGTAGGGCCAATGGTGCCCTTGATCCTCGTGTTGATCATGGCGCGTCGTCGCGGGGGCAGTCGTGAGCCCTCCGCTTGATCATAAACCCTGGGCTTCCCGCTTCTTGCGGGGAGTTGCCCTCGGCGCGATTTGCTGCGTGGCAATAGCTGGCGCAAGCCTGATCGTCTTCTGGGATGCCGACTTCTACGCGGTGCGCGAGAAGTATGAGCATCTAAAGCTGGCTTTCTTCGGTGAATGGCAAGCTGAGAACTGGTGCCCGCCTGGGCGTGACACCGAGAGTTGCCATCAGATCAGCGCGTTCGATGCTGCTCTCGAAGGGGCAGAAAATTTCAACTTCTTTCGCAGTCTGGCGGTGGAAGGCACTGATATCGAGGTCATTACGGGCGTCGCCTTTGCAACCGCCCTGGACGTGGTCTCGGGCGCGCCCTCAAACCTGTGGTGCTACATCAATGACGGCAATGGCGCGGTTTCACGCCGCATCACGCTGGCCCAGGTGCAAGCAGGTCAAGCCGCCAGTTTCACGGATTTTGGAGGCCTCAGCGACTCTGAGGCTCAGGCACTGCCCTTGAGCCCGGAGCGCCTTGGGGCACTGGCGCAAAGCCACTGCCAGTTCACAGACATGAATCCCGCAGCGCAGTAAGGAGTCCAGTCATGGCAATCGATGCCTTAACCTTTCCTTTCAGTCCAACGCTGATTTTCACCATTGCAGCGATTGCGGGTCTGTCTGCCTTTGTGACGGGTCCAGAAATTGCACGGCGTGAAATCGCACGCTCCAACTGGGGCGCGACTTGCCAAGCGGAGCTGCAAGTCGATCTCGAAGCCACGCGCGCGCCGCGCCAAGTCATCCCACGCGGTACGGACTGTAGCTCGACGCTTGGCATGTTTTACCCCGAACTGCGTGAGCTCTGCCACGCACTCGGAAATCCTGATCCTGCAGCGGCGGCGCGCGATACAGAACGCCTTGCGCGAGAGGCGGAAGAAGCGCGCATCCGCCGCCTGGCGGAGCGCTCTGGCTCACGCTGTGCTTGTGCAGAGACCATCTACATTGAAGAGGAGCGGATTTCGCTGGCGCTCTACGCGGCAAGCGGTCGGCTCATCACGCCGTCGGCGGTTGAAAACCGTTACGCGGCCCTGTCGCGGACGCTCAATGCGCCTGCCTGCACCTTCGGACAGGAGGGCTGAGAGATGCTGTTTAGTCCGATCACCATCAGAGAAAACGAAGTCGAAACCCGCAACGATACGTATCTGCTGGAAAATCTGACCGTTGTCTCTGCGCGCCGCACACTGCTTGGTGCTGGCCTGCTCGTCGCAGCGGCGCTTGGCGGGTTCGGTATCGCCTTTGCCGATATCCTGTGGCCCGCTGAGAAAATCATCATCGCGTTTGTTTGCGGCCTCAGCCTTTGGGCGGGTTTTTCCATCGGGCGGCTGCGCTTCCATAGCCGTGATCTGCACGGCTCTGAGCTTTCAGGTGTGGTTTGGGGCAGCTATGGCCGCCTGAACCGCACGCGTCGTGACATTGCTGCTGCGGTCCGCGCTGCCCGCTCTGGGGGCAAGCCATGACCCTCAAGACACCGATCAGTTCCGTTCTCACTGTCAACGGTCACTTCCTTCAAGCATTTGTGCTTGGGGCTGGCGCTTATTGGGTCTGGCCGTCATCGCCCGAATGGTGGGGCTTTGGCCTGCTGAGCATCGTCCTTTGGTTCGGGGCGCTTAGCAAAACCATCGAAGCCCTGCGCGCCATGGTCAAAATCTATGGACGCGAGAAGGAACTCGCGCGTCTGGCTGCAACCAGCCGCGCGCCCGATCCGTCTGACCTTGCCGATCACAATGCCCTCAAAAATGCGGGGATGATCGATGACTAGGCCAATCAAACGCCTCTTGGGTCTGAGCGCCGTTGATGGCAAAGCAATCTTTGCGCCCAGGCACTCGCATAGCCTGCTTCTGTCAGCGGCGGGCGGCGGTAAGACCAGCTGCGGGGCCTTGCCATGGCTGCTCTCGCTACTGGGCGATACCAACCGGGCGATTGTCGTCAATGACTGCAAGGACGGTGAAATCGCTGCCCAGGTCGCCGCCATGTGCGCTCGCTACGGGCGCAAGGTCGCGATCATCGATGACTTTGGTGTTCTGGGCAAGGACAACCCTTTTCGCGTGTCGCTCTCGCCCTTCGGTTCTTTGCGCGCCGCCCAAGAAAAGCACAACGGCGAGCTAGTCTTCGCCATTGATAACGCGAACCACGCGCTCATCCCAGAGCCTCCCAATGACGGCAAAAACCAATATTTCCGAGACGAGCCGCGCACGCTGCAAGAATTCTGTGAGAACGAGCTTTTGTGCTGCGACCCCCGTCTGGCCTTGCCAGGCGGCGTTTGGTCGATGCTCGCCGATCCTGACGTCCTGCTCAGCGCGGCGCGCATTGCTGTCGAAGAGGGAGATGCGGTGCGCAAGGCCCTTGGGGCGCACATCCTCGATATGCAAGAAAACAACAAAGAGCATTGGGGGCAGCACCGCGCTGCTGCCCTCAAATCCTTGCGTATCTATGGGGCAGGAAGCCCGCTTCATCGCGCGGGGCGTGATGCGGTGCTCACGCATGAAGACCTGCTGAAAGAGCGCTACATCATCTTTATCGTTGGCCCGCAGCGGCACATGGCACGCCTTGGGCCGCACTACGCGCTGCACCTGCAATCGTTCATCGACGTGGTCTTGTCGGGGCAGCGCATTGCCGTGGATTTCATCCTCGATGAATCGACGAACGCGCCGCTCAAGTCTCTGATTTCAGCAATGACTGTGGTGAGAGGCTATGGGGCCAACTTGCACTTCATTGCTCAATCGCGCTCGGAAATTCAGCGCGCCTATTCCGACAAGGAGACGGCGACAATCGAAGAGAACGCGGTGATCAAGCAATATTTCGGCTTCAGCTCGTTTGAAGAATGCGAGCGGATCAGCCGCGCCATTGGCGAGACTTTGGTCCAGCAACACAGTCTTGGCCTTAATAGCGGCGTGCTCGACTACACGGCGAATATCGGTACCGGCAAGGATCGCCTGATCTCGGCGGAGAGGCTGATGCGGATGAAGCCAAACGAGCAGCTCATCCATGTCAAGAATGTCGGCTGGATACTCTGCCTCAAGGTCGGCCAGCATCAGATCGCGCCGTTTTGTCATGGCGAACTTGCCGACAACCCGCATGAGGGACCGCAACTGCCGCCCGATCCCAAGGTCACGATTGCGATCAAGAAGGCGTCCAGCCCATGAAGCCGCGCTTTTTGAAACTCGGGTATTTCGCCTGGATCGTGGTGCCCTTTGGCGTGTGGATCACGTATCAGTCTGCCGGTCTGCCGCATGCGATCTGGTCCTATGACTGGATCGATCAAGGTCAGTCCATGGACCCCTTCGCGCATCGATACTACACGCGATGTCGCTTTGTCGGCCCATACGGGCAGTTCGAGCTTGCTGCGCGCGATGGTCGCTGCGGGTGGGTGCGGTTCTTCAGTGAGGAGGACCGCTAATGGACTGCGGTGGATGGCATCATATCACGCCATGTGAGCTTGAGGATGGAGGCCAGTTCCATCCGAGCAAAATTCTTCAAGACGTAGAGTACCGTTTCTTCGTCTGTGGCACCGCTGGCAATATCTGCATCGCATTTTTCGCGCGGGAGCATCACCAAGCAGAAGGGTTTTATTTCCTTCCAGAACGTCTCGTATTCCATCGGCTCAAGCCAGGCCACAACATCATCTATGTCTTTGAATTTCATATCGAAAGAAGCCTACCAGATCAGTTTCTCTGGATGCAAATTTTGTTCGCAACTCAAGGAAAACCATCATGCAGAGCCTGACAGAAGAAGTGAAAGACTTGTTCCAGCCACGCAGCAAGTTGCTGGAATTAAGGAACGAGGCCGCCAACGCCCTGAATCAGGACGAATGGCTCGTCTATAAAAAGGTTGTTCAGAACTTTGAAGGCGAGCGGAAATTCACCGCACGCCAATATGAGCTTGATTACCAAAATCGGTTTGACCAGGTGCGCCGCCGCCTCATCGATGAGGCTGGCGCGGTCAAACGCAAGCTAACCTGCAAGCGATTTGGCGCGGACAACTTCAACAAAACTGAGATTGATCGCCGCGCGCATATCACGGTGCGTGCAGAGCACGGCCAAACCATGGCGCAGATTGATCAGCGCGAGTGTGAGGCCATCCGCCCGCTCGTCGAAAACGCACAATCCAAGATTGATGCGCGTGAAAAACCGATCAAGGACTTCCAGGCGGCAGTTGACCGCCGTTCTGGCCAAGACAGGCGCGTCCAGTCTTGGAGCCGCTAAACAGCAACTCAAGAAAGGAGAAATTTAATGAACGACGTTCTCATGCACGATGCCCAAGAGCGGATCAGGAAGGCCAGAGAGAGCTATAGTGGCAAAGGCCTGACCGAGTCACAGTTCGACATTGCTCTTGGTGTTGCCGGGATCATCGACCGGCATATTCACAAGAACGGCTCGTTTCGCGAGCCGTTGACTGACTACAGCCATGCGTTCGCGCGCTCAGAGAAGTTTGATGCTGTCAAAGGCGAAATCATCGTCAGGGATATCTACACAGCACGCTATGGCCGCACGATGAACGCCACGCGCGAGGCACTGCGCAGCAATGAAAAAAACCTGCCCGAGAAGGCGCGCGATGAGGCCCTTCAAGCGGCGCGGCGCATTGAAGGGCTGATCTGCGAGGGCGAGACCATGCCCTTTTACAAGGCCTACGATCATGAAGGCCGTCAGCTCGCGCGGTCGATGATGATCACCGAAACGGGTGCCAAACAGCTGATGACGGAGAGCTATCTCGCCGCTGAAGGGCGCGAGCTTTACGAGACGGGCAAGGCCCTCGAAGAGAAATATCACAGGCCCAAGGTGGAAGCGCAGCGCGAGAAGCGTGAGCAATCGCGTGCGCCAAGCATGACGCGAAGCCAATAATGGCTCCTTGGATGGCAAATAGAGCGCTTAATTCGCCCTGTAACCCGCAGAAATTAGGCGTTTTTGAAAAAACGTGGTATAATGGAGGTAGTTTAATAGCTAGCCTCCGAGAGGAGGAAGAATGTACGATGATTTGAATAATAAGTCAGACGATAAGGGTCTGAGCAGTAAGTTCGATAAATCCGCAAGACCGAGATTGTCGGTCGATGTGGAAAGATACCAAGCGTATCTTGATGGGTCGAATATGAGCCAAGCAGAGAAAGAAGAGTTCCTTCAAGCTCTGTGGCAGATCATCGTTAGTTTCGTTGATCTGGGCTTTGGCGTCCATCCTCTCCAAGAAGTCTGTGGAAAAGACGCTGGCACGGTGTCTGACACTGCCCAAGCGCAGGCGGATGCAGTATGCTTGGACGACCCCAAAGAGAACCACAACAAGGATGACATGCGCCCATAGGCGATGGAGGTACGATGGATCAGGCAGCAACACAGGAAAAAGAAATCAGCAAGGCTGTTGTCTATTGCCGCGTGTCGAGCTCGAAGCAGACGGTTCGCGGCGACGGCTTAAATTCGCAGGAAACACGCTGCCGCGATTTTGCAAAATATCGGGGCTACGACGTCGTTGAAGTGTTTCGAGACGATAGCTCTGGCAGCCTGACCTCAAGGCCGGGAATGCAAGCTATGCTGCAGTACCTCAAGCAGCGACCTCAAGACACGCATGCCGTTATTATCGATGATATCAGCCGACTTGCTCGGGGCGTGATGGCACACTTCGAGTTGCGGATGAAGATTGATAAGGCAGGCGGTGTCTTGGTGAGCCCCTCAATAGAGTTTGGCGAGGACTCAGACTCGCAGCTTGTTGAAAACCTTCTGGCGTCGGTCTCTCAGCACCAAAGACAAAAGAATGGAGAGCAAACCCTCAATCGCATGCGGGCACGAATTCAAAACGGGTATTGGGTCTTTCAGGCACCTGTGGGTTTTCGTTATGAATTGAGAAGCGGACAGGGGAAAATCCTGGTTCGCGACGAACCGAACGCCACCGTTCTTCAGGAGGCACTTGAAGGATATGCATCGGGCAGGTTTGAAACTCAGGTAGAGGTTAAGCGATTCTTGGAGCGCCAGCCGTCGTTCCCGAAAGACTTGCCAGGTGGAGAAATTCGTAACCAGCGCATCTTTGATATGCTGACGCGCGTTGTCTACGCGGGTTACATCGAATCGCCAAAATGGGGCATCACGCTTCGAAAGGCCTAGCACGAAGGTCTGATAAGCTTTGAAACGTTTGAAAAGATACAAGCGAGACTGAAAAGCACGGCGAAGGCTCCTGCCCGCAAAGATATCAGCGAAGACTTCCCGCTGCGGGGTTTCGTCCTTTGCAACGATTGCCAGAAGCCCCTAACCGCCTGTTGGTCGCAGGGTAAGAATCAAAAATACCCCTATTACCTCTGCCCGACCAAAGGCTGCGTAAGCTATAGGAAGTCAATTAAGCGCGACGAGCTGGAGGGAGAGTTTGAAGACCTCCTGCATGGGCTAGAGCCGTCACAAGGGCTCTTTGCGCTTGTCAAAGCGATGTTTCAGGATGCGTGGGACGCACGTTTGGCGCGATCTTCCGAATCGACCAACGAGCTCAAGAAAAACATCCTGCAGCTCGAAAAGCAGATCGACCAACTCCTCGACCGCATTGTCGAAGCCAGCAACGGTTCTGTTGTGTCTGCTTACGAGAAGCGGATCGCCAAGCTTGAAAGAGAAAAGGTTCTGGCGGCGGAGAAGCTGGCTCAGAGCGGCAAACCTCGGCATACCTTTGAGGAGTCGTTCGAACACGCCATGCGATTCCTATCAAACCCTTGGAAAATATGGAATAATTCGGATGTGAGCCTGAAGAAAACCGTGCTCAGACTGGCCTTTATTGAGCCATTGCCCTACTGCCGAAATCAGGGACTTCGAACACCTAAATTATCCTTACCGTTCAAGGCTTTAGGTGATGGTTTCAATCAAAAAAGAGAGATGGTGCGCCCGGCAGGATTCGAACCTGCGACACCTGGCTCCGGAAACCAGTGCTCTATCCCCTGAGCTACGGGCGCTTTTATAAGTTTCGCCAAAACGATTTGGCGGGAACGCGGTCGCGTCCCTTATTCTTTCAACAGTTCATCTTATAAGGCACAAAAAAAGGAGGCACAATCTTAATCGCGCCTCCTTGTTTAATAATTTCTATGCCAAGGGCAAATAATGGACGTTTTACTACGCCGCTTTCTTTTGTTTTTCCTGAAGCTGCGCAGTAATTTGCTGCTGTGTCTGGCCTACATTAGGGCGGCTTGCCACTTGTGCCAAATCACCCATGGAAACAATACCCACAAGGCGCTTGTCGCGGTTGACAACGGGCATACGGCGCACTTGAATTTCGCCCATATTATTACAAACTTCTTCAACATCTTGATCGTCGAAACAATAATATGTTTTTGGCGTCATAATATCGCGGGCTGGTGTGTTTTGCATGTCCATGCCTTGGGCAACGGCGCGCACAGTGATGTCACGGTCTGTGATCATGCCAACCATCTTGTCGTTTTCTGCGAGCGGCATAAAACCGCAATCCATATCGCGCATTTGCTGAGCCACCTCGGCAACAGGCGCATCAGGCGCCATCCATTTGAAATTCGGTGTCATTACATCTTTAATCTGGATCATAGTCGTTCCCTTTCGTAATTGGAACAGTGAATTTAATAACCGCACTAAACCACAAAACCCGCAGAATTTCAAGGGTAGCATCAAATAACCTTATGCAGCGCGGGTGAGTTGGAGGAAAACATCCTCTAAATCACTGTCATCAGTCGAGATGTCGGCAATGCGAAGTTTTTGCTGTGACAGGACTTCCAAAATTTCCCCCACACATTGATCGGCGGGCGAATAGCGCATCACAAGGGTGCGTTTGCCCTCAATCGCGGGGTGAAAGCCCTCAAGCCCCTTTGGCACATCCGCGATCTCATCCACCATACGAAAACGAATTTCCTTATTACTTATCCGCGCGAGCAACATTTCTTTATCCTCATTTACAATGATCTCGCCGTGATTGATAATTGCGATACGATCACAAAGCGCCTCAGCCTCTTCGAGATAATGCGTGGTTAAAACGATTGTAACACCCTGCTCGTTCAGCTTTTTGACTTGCGCCCAGAGCATCTGACGTAACTCCACGTCCACCCCTGCCGTTGGCTCATCAAGCACCAAAATCGGCGGAGAATGCACCAGCGCCTTGGCCACCATCATGCGGCGTTTCATTCCCCCTGAGAGCGAGCGTGAATAAGAATTCGCCTTATCCGTTAGCTCCACCATCTCCAGCAACTCTGCCGTGCGGCGCTCTGATTTGGGCACGCCATAAAGCCCCGCTTGAATATCAAGGAGCTGTTTGGGGGTAAAAAACGGATCAAAATTAATTTCCTGCGGCACAATCCCGATTGCCGCCTTGGCATTACGCGGGTTTACATCAATATCCAAATCCCAAATTTTTACAGATCCAGTTGTCTTAACAACCATTCCTGCCATGATGTTAATAATTGTCGATTTTCCAGCCCCATTAGGCCCCAATAGCCCAAAAATAGACCCGCGCGGGATATCCAAATTAATATCTTTCAGCGCCACCTTCTCCGGCGATTTTTTATACGCCTTATACGTCTTATTCAAATTCCTGATTTCAATCGCGTTTATCACTGGGGCATACTTTCTTTAAACTCATAACGGGCATTACCATCCAAATAAGCCTCTATGCCGCTTCCCGTCAACCATTCTTTGGCGGCGCAATCGCCTTTAAGATAAGCATCCCAATAAGCAAGGCTGGCGATTTTAATAATTCCCTCATGCAAAGAACGGTTTTTGCTTTGCCCCAATTTACCGCGCGAGCCTGCAAAAACCATGTGATCCCCGTCTTTAAGCACAAGCAAATTCTTCTCCGTCTGCGTGTGCTCATAAACAACAAGGCGGATTTCATAGCCCAAATCAGACAGCGGCGATCCATCTTCCGTGCCCGTCATATGAAACAGCGGTATGCTAATTTTGGGATAAACACTGGCAGGCTGAATATCACCCAAATGCTCAATCGATCCGGGGCTATAGAGAATACCGCATTTAAACCTCGGCTCTTTCAGACTCACCAGTTGCTCCTGTTCATCAGGGAAAAGCATTCCCGCCATCACCTGCGTGGTCAGCGCCCCGAATGAATGCCCCGACATTGCTAGATTGGATAAATCCGCATGCACACCTATCTCAGGATGCGCCGCCATCCATGCAGGTAATTGATCTAACACAAAGGGAATATCGCGATATCTATTCATCGTCATATCGCGTGTGATTGGCGTGTTACGAATAACATCCCATGGGTGGCCGGGCTTGCCCTCCCAAATACTAGTGTCTGTGCCGTCATGTTGCACATGCACCATCACATAACCATGCGATGCAATAAAACGTGATAAAAACGCCGCCCCGTCAACGCCGCCACCAAGGCCATGCGACCAAAAAACCACAGGCAGTTTTGTCATCGTATGATTTACGGGGTAATAAATTTTGATTTTGACAGGGCGATCACCGCGCGATGAATCAACAAGCGTATCACGCTCAATCATAACCTTATGCGGCTCATGATCGGGATCAACACCCTCTTTCCACAATAAGAGCATCTTATTTATTTTTTGCGGAATTTATCAAGCGAGACAACTTCGCCTTTTTTACCATCATTATCAGAGCCATCATCGTCATCATCCCCATCATCATCTGGTTCAAAATCAGGCTCCATATTATCCTCAAGCGGCTGAAACTGAAGCGCAAAGTTAACAGACGGATCAGCAAAAATTGTAATGGCTGATAACGGGATTTCTAATTTCTCTGGAACATTATTGAACGATAATGTCACTTGAAAGCGCTCATTATTCACATCCAAATCATAAAACTGGAATTGAAGAACAATGGTCATTTCGCCCGGATAACGTTCTTTAAGGTATTCGGGGATTTTAACGCCGGGAAAGTCCGTCATAAAGGTGATATAAAAATGATGATCGCCCAAAAGGCCATCTTTCATCACTTCTTCAATGGCTTGCTTGACCACACCACGCAGGGCGCGTTCAACCATTTTGTCATATCTTAAAGTATCGTCGTCATTATCAATCATGTCTACTCACTTCATTAACAGCCTCGCAATATTCGCGGGGAAAATCAAGAATCTTTATTGGGTAACGGATGAAACAGCAGAATTGCTCTTTTGATTACGTTATTACCCCTTAGGAATCGCATATCCCTATCCATAAATCTATCAATATGACCTCTGTACGATCATTGACCTGTGGAAAACATTATCAAAGAATCATTTATGGCTATTTTTGCGCTCTATTCTTGGTCTTGGGGCGCAAATTGCTGGCGTTTTTCCTGCAAACGCGCCAGCGCCAATCGATGCTTGGCCATCTCTCCGCGCTCTAAATACATAATCGCCATTTTACTATAATATTCCATGACATTGGCGGTACGAAAATGAAATTCAAACGCATGGTCTAATAACGCATAAGCCGCCTCTTTATCGCCCCTACGCTCATAAATTTTGGCCAGTTCAAGGCGCGAGCCAATATGCACAACATCCAATTCTAATGCGCGGGTGTAATATTCTTCTGCGCTCAATAACCCATCGGGCAGCATACTCGCTGGCGCGACCTGCACCAACTGACCATAATAATAATAAGCAGAGGCAGAGCGCGGATTAATCGCAAGCGCCGTTTTCAGATAATAGTGCGCCTGCTCCACTGCATCACGCTTTTGCTTTGCCGTCATGGTTGCTTGCGCCTGACTGAGGAGGGTCACAGGAATATTGGCCGATAAAACAAAAGCGCGATAATTGCTATACTGACTAAGCGCATTGGCCGTTGTAATATCGGCGGCAAAACCTTCCAAGTCGCCTCGTATCATTTTCTCCCGTGCTGATTTGACCATCAACTCACTGAGCTGATACGGCACAAATAAAAACAAAAATCCGACAATCGGAAAAATCACTAGAAACTGGCGAAACGGAACTGTCATTTTATCGGGAAAACCCATGCGTTTTGTCTTTTGCCCCAAAACCTCACCCGTTTTGATAAACCAAACCCCGAGCAATAATCCCGCGCCCATCAAAATGGACAAGTTATAAAAATTAAAGGTCACATGCGCATGCAGCACAATCGCCGCTAACGCAAAAAACGGCACAAGAATGTAAAGCTGCGCCGCGTCCCCCGATTTGGTTTTTTTATAGGCTTGCATCGTGCGCGCTAAAACGGCGATAAGAAGGGCATAAAATAAAATAGGCCCTAAAACCCCAAGCTCAATCCAAAATTGCAGCGGGTCACTATGCACATGATACACCCCTTGCACTTCGGCGGGTATACGGTACCCTTGGTAATATAAAAAGAACGTCCCAATCCCCGTACCAAACAGCCAATGATCTCTCAAGATCGCAAGGCCGCCCTCCCAAATATTGTAACGATTATTCGATATATCCGCATCGGCAAAGGTAAGCGTATTGGCAATCCTCGCCATCATGACATTACCCAAAGACGTCATGACATAAAGCGCCACTGCGCCTAGAACAACACCCAGAACATACGGCCAGCGTTGCTTTACGCGCTCGCGCAAGAAAAACAGCATGAGTGGCATAAAGACCAACATGGATAAAAACGCCCCGCGCCCGCCCGTACTCATAACCCCGCCCAGCAGCAATATACAAAATACCATAGCCGCTATTTTCTGCACTTTTTTCTGCGCCATCAAAAGCCCGCCAAAGCCAGAAAACAGCGCCAAATTAAAGAGCGCCCCCAGCGAGTTGGGATTAGCCAGCGGATGGCGCGCCTGCCCTTTATAGACCTCAACCATAAAGAAAAACTGAATAAGTGCCCAAACGCTGAGGACAATAAAAATAACCCCCAGCGCTGAGCCAATAACCCGCAATTGCAACCCATCAGGGCGCAGCGAGAAAATAAAAAAACTCATCGGAAAAACAGAGAAAAACGCAAAACCCGTTAAGCTTAATTTTGTGATATCAGAATGCAAAATTGAGATAAAAACAAGAAGCCAAAACGCTCCAAACAATCGCCAAACCCAACTTTGCGGAACTTCAAGCCCCTCTTTAATCTCGCGGCATAAAACCACCCCGCCCCAGATAAAAGTGAGCGTCACTGCACTCATAAACAGCTCAACCTGCCACTCATTTTTAAAATAGAGCGCGCAAATAAAAGCACCAAGCCAGAGAAGAACAGGAAATGTAAATGAAGCACGTGTCATTGAATGACTGTACTCGAATACAAAAAATTGAAAAGAAAAATGGTTCACTTCTGTTGCGAGGTGTGAACCAAACCCCACCTCTAACGGTTCAATGAAAGAGGAATTGATGTAGCTATGCTACGCGGCCCAATTAGGCAGCAATAGCGATGTCACCTTCAACAACAAAGTTGTCGTTAGCGGCTACGAACTGCGCATTATCGTTTGCAGTTATTAAATTTTCCCGATAACGGCGGAAAGCCGAACGCCGCATGAAACCTTTACTACGTGTGTCGATCCTGTTTCAGCCCCGCCGCTTTATACGCCTGTTTTTCACTTTCCGATCAAAGCCTTGCGACGGCAGGGCCGCGAAATCGTTTTCGCGAAAAACAGCTTTGCTATGCAAAGCATATAAAGTGGTGGAGCTGCCGGGTACTGCCCCCGGGTCCACAACGCTTATTCCGTAACCACGTTTAGCGTCATATCAGGGCAAGCCCTGCACCTCCTATTATAAGTATTGTAGATGAAAATAGCGAGCAAATTATGATGGCTTGAATTACTGGGTAGGCGGCCTGCTCGACGGCAACGCGGAGGCGAACCCTAAATATTGAGCCATTCTTGTCATCATGGGATCATGCGGTGCAAGCTTGTGCTCTGCATCAATCTGATGAGAGTCATGATTGTCATCAAACATTAAGAAAACCTTCTCTCCTGAAAAGTCGGATTTTGGCGCAATGTCAAAACCTTTAATAAAATCAGCCAAACGATTATCACCATCGGCTTCATAGCAAAAAGCAATCATAGTTAATGCCAGCTTACTTCCAGACGGATCATTTGAAACAATTTGAACCTCAAAACCAGCTTGAGCGGATTTATACAAAAAATCCAAAAGCTCTACATTAGGAGTGCCAAAATCATAGAGCGTTCCCTCACAATCAGAGAAAATTTTTAAATTACTAAGCTTTTGACCTGCTGTTGTCCCATGAGTGGCTGATTTAAAATCATCAATAGGCATTATCATCTCCAAAAATTTGAAGAAAGCTACCTTATTTATAAAATTATGTCAAATAAATAACGTTTTACGCCGCATTATGCCTTAAAACGACAGAAGGCGAATGCCCTGCCTCTAATTGCTGTGTCATACGGGCAATGCGCGGATCATCGGGAAATAAGGCGTATTGTGCTTTAAAACCTCGTTGTTCGCGCTCCACATCGTCGAAAACAAACACGCAAGAATGACCAACATGATTTTGTTTTAATTGAACAGCCCCAAAATAATCACCTGCAAGGCCACGCTGCGTTAGGGCATCTTCAATCATTTCTTGCATTAAATTCGGGTGTGAGGATACCAAAACAACGTCATATCCGCGCTCTTTTGCAGCTTTTAAAAAGTCAAAAAGCGGCTCATTTAAGACCCCGTCACGGTTAATAAACGTTCCGCTACAATCACAATATATCCGTTTATCGGCCTCAGGGTCGCCTGCCCCTTGCCAAGGTTTTGATAAGTTTAATCCAAACATCACACACTCTTTTTTATTATTTTCGGCTCTTATACGCCTATCAAAATTTATGTCAAAATTAATTTCGTTTAATCTTGAATAAATATGAATATTTTCCTACAATAACACTATGACAAAAGATACAGACACAAACAAACATAACGCCTGGACACCAGAGCGCCGCGCGGCGCAGGCCGAACGCATTCGCAAAAATAAACCATGGGAAAAATCTACAGGGCCCAAAACTCAAAAAGGCAAAAACCGTTCAAAATATAATGCGCTCAAAAACGCAAGGCACGCCGCTTTTTTTAGGCACGCCTATGAGATGATTGAACACAATAAAGAATTCTTGCGCCTATACAGAAAATTTCATTTTGAATATGGAACGCTTCATACCCTTTTGGCGCTAAATGCTCAAAAAAACGAACTAAAGACAAATCATGATAAATCAATAACTTAACCCCCCTCACTCTATCGCTCAGGGGAACGAACTAAAGAGCGGTATTTTTACCCCCAGATGACACAGATTTCATGTGTAAGCTTTTGGCCTTTGCCCTAGAATCGCCTATGCTCATAGCCATATAATTAAAGGAGTCAGTAATGCAGCAATACCATGACCTCATGCGCCACGTTCTTGAAAACGGCACAAAAAAGGAAGACCGCACAGGGACAGGAACTTTGAGCGTCTTTGGACACCAAATGCGCTTTGACCTCTCCGAGGGGTTTCCGATGGTCACGACCAAAAAACTGCATTTAAAATCCATCATCCATGAACTCATCTGGTTTTTGGCAGGCGACACTAACATCAAATACCTCACCGATAATGGTGTGCGTATCTGGAATGAATGGGCCGATGAAAACGGCAATCTTGGCCCCGTTTATGGCCATCAATGGCGCAGCTGGCCTGCGGCAGACGGCCACAGCATTGACCAGATCTCAAATTTGATTGAACGTATTAAAACAAATCCCGATTGCCGCCGCCTGATTGTGTCGGCGTGGAATGTCGGTGAAATACCCAAAATGGCGCTCCCGCCTTGTCATTGCTTCTTCCAATTTTATGTCGCAGATGGCAAGCTCTCATGTCAGCTTTATCAGCGCTCTGCCGATATTTTTCTTGGTGTGCCGTTTAATATTGCCTCTTACGCGCTGTTCACCCTCATGGTCGCGCAAGTTTGCGGTCTAAAACCTGGCGATTTTGTTCATACCTTTGGCGATGCCCATCTGTATACAAATCATCTGGAGCAAGCAAAAGAGCAACTCTCCCGTGATTTCTTCCCTCTCCCCGAAATGCACTTAAACCCGCACGTCAAAAACATCTTTGATTTCAAATATGAGGATTTCGAACTCGTCGGTTATGAGGCGCACCCGCACATCAAAGCGGCTGTGGCGGTTTAATGATTGTCTCACTCATCGTCGCGGCGGCGGATAATAACTGCATTGGCATTGATAATAAAATGCCGTGGCACATCCCCGAAGATTTCAAACATTTCAAAGAAATCACAATGGGAAAACCCTGCATAATGGGCCGCAAAACCTATGAAAGTATTTTGGCGCAGCTTGGTAAACCCCTGCTGGGCAGAACCTCTATCGTCATTAGCCGCTCGGCATATAAACATGATGGCGCCATCAGCGCAAATTCGCTAGGAGCCGCAATTGATTTTGCAAAAACAAAGCGCCCTGAGGAGGTCATGATTATCGGCGGCGCGCAAATTTACGCTCAGGCCATTGAACAAAATTTAGCAGACAAACTCTATTTAACCCGCGTTCACCAGTCACCCGAAGGCGACGCGTTTTTTCCTGACCTTGATCATAAATGGATTGAGACTGAAATCGAAAAACACAAGGGTTTTGATTTTGTGACTTTAGAAAGAAAAAGCTAAAACGCCAATAAAACCTTATCCACAATATCCGTGAAAGCTCGAAAATCGCTAAGCTTACCAGCATCGCAGTTCTCACGAATGATTTTTTGAAGGGGGATTGCGCCCAAATACGAAACGCCGCGTTTTTTTGCTTCGCCTTGTAAATCATGACCAAAAATATGCTCTTCCTGACCACAATTGGTACAAATATGCATGCTCATATTTTCAACCAATCCTAAAATTGGCACATCGGTTTTGCGGAACATTTCAATCGCTTTAATCGCATCCATCATCGCCAAATCTTGCGGCGTTGACACAATAATCGCGCCATCAACGTCAATCTTCTGTGCCAATGTTAATTGCGCATCACCCGTTCCTGGCGGCATATCGATGACAAGAATATCAAGCGGGTTTTGCTCATTACCCCAATCAACATCACGCAGCATTTGGTAGATTGCCGATTGAACCATCGGTCCGCGCCAAATCATTGGCGTATCTTGATCGACCATGAATCCAATCGACATAATTTTCATACCATGCGCGTCAAAAGGAATGAGTTTATTATCATCGCTCATATCAGGCTTTTTGTATGGCAAATTCGTCAATCGCGGCACGCTTGGCCCGTAAATATCGGCATCAAGCAAGCCAACTTTAAGACCCGTTTTAGCCATTTGCGCGGCAATGTTAATCGCAACTGTTGATTTTCCAACGCCGCCTTTTCCCGATGCAACAGCAATAATTTTCTTAATGGGCAGTTTTAAACGCGGATTTTTATTCATTCCATGCGGATCGGCTTGCGCCGATTGATCGGGCTGTTTTTCAGCGGTTAAAATCACCGTGGCCTTTTTAACACCTTTAATTCGTAAAACGGCTTGCTCGGCGTTTTGGCGCATTTCTTCCATTTGCGCGCCTTGTCTCGGATCAACAAGAATAGAAAATAAAACACTATTATCTTTTGAAATATGTAATCCAGATATTTTATCACGCGGCACGATATCATCTAAAGCATTCATAATATTTTTTTCTGATACGCGCATACTTATTCATACCATTCTTTTTTATGCCAATTCATTACAAATTCTTTACCGTATAAACGCCCTAAAACCCTTGCCAAGCGCTCTAAAAACGATATGGTTATGGCGATATTAGTACGATAAATCAAGTTAAAGGATAGACAGCGCGATGAGCGACGATAAAGATTCCGACAAAAAAGGCTCTGGTAAGAAAAACAACCCATGGGCCAACAACAAAGGCAAGCCAAGCGACAGCAAAAAGACACAAGGTAATAAAGACTGGCACAAAGGCCAATCTCATCTTGGAGGTCACGGCGGACGCGGCGGTCAAGAACCTGATTTGGATGCTCTAATCCGCCAAGCGCAAAATAATTTGAACAACTTGCTTCCGGGCGGTGTTGGCAACGGGATTATTGGTCTTGCCGCTGGCGTTATCTTACTTATTGCCTTTGTAAGTCTTTGTACTTTTATTGTGCAACCCGGCGAACAAGCCGTCGTGCAGCGCTTTGGGGCGTATGAGCGGACCAAAACAACAGAAGGGCTTGGGTTTAAATTTCCCAACCCTATAGAACGTGTCACGAAAGTAAACGTGAATGAAATCCGCCGTATGAATATCGGCTTTATCCAAGGGTTAGGCCGCACAGGGGCAACCAATATACGTGACATTCCAGAAGAAAGCCTCATGCTAACATCAGATCGTAATATTGTTGACCTTGATTTGGTTGTTCAGTGGAGTATTGATTCAGCCGAAGACTTCCTCTTCAATATTGATGATCAGGAAAACACAATCAAAAAAGTGGCTGAAAGCGCCATTCGTGAAGCCGTTGGACAAACACGCATGTTCCCAATTATCACTACAGAGCGTGATCAAGTCGCACAGCGCACGAAAGAGATCATTCAAAAGAATTTAGATGAATATAGTTCTGGCGTTGGTATTCGTCAGGTTCTTATTCAACGTGCCGAAGTGCATCCCGATGTGCAGCCTGCCTTCCAAGATGTACAATCAGCAAAACAAGACGCCGAAGACGTCCAAAACCAGGCACAAGCGTATCGTGAGGATATTTTACCAAAAGCACGTGGTCAGGCCATTCAGTTGGTTCAAGAAGCCAAAGGATATAAAGACGCTCAAATTGCAAAATCAACCGGGGATGCCGAGCGCTTTAACTCGATCTATCAAGCCTATCTTGAAGGTAAAGACGTGACTAAAGAGCGTATTTATATTGAGACAATGGAAGATGTTTTGAAAAATGCCAATAAGATTATTTTGGATCAGGGAGAGAATGGATCAGGCGTCGTGCCATATTTACCGTTAAACCAGCTTCAAAACAGACAAAAAGCGCAATAGAACAATAATAATAAAATAAAAGATCAGGATATCACTATGGATCAAACAAAACTTACTATCATCGGCATAATTCTTGCCATCGTCTTTGTCATCGGGTCACAAAGTGTGTTTACCGTCGACCAACGTGAGCAAGCGCTTGTCCTTCAACTTGGTAATCCTATTGGCGAGCCGCGCGGCCCAGGGCTTCATTTTAAATTACCGCTCGTCCAAGATGTTCGCGTTTTTGACCGCCGTATTTTATCGGTTGATCCCGATTCAGAGCAAGTTGTTATCTCAAGCAGTACATTTACACCCAAAGAACGCAACGAAGACGGCACCTTAAAAGTCGATCCTAATGCAGATGTTGATTTTTCAATCAGTAGCGGAGAGCCAATCATTGTGGATAGCTTTGCCCGTTATAAAATTACTGATCCACTTCAGTTTCTTAAGACATTAGGCACTGTTTCCCGCGCAAATTCTCGACTAGAGAGTATTTTGAATGATGCAACACGATCAGTATTAGGACAAACAACACTGCAACAACTTCTGTCAGAAGAGCGTACCAATGTGATGAATAATATTCGTACGCGTGTAAACCGCGCCACGAAAGAGGACCAGTTAGGGATTGAAATTGTTGATGTGCGTATTGTGCGCGCCGACCTCACAGCAGAGCTGAGAACATCAACTGTACGCCGCATGATTTCAGAGCTTCAAGAGCGTGCCACTGAAACACGCGCAAAAGGTGAAGAACGTGCCAAAGAGATTCGATCAACGGCAGAAAAAGAGCGTACTGTTTTACTTGCGGAAAGCCAGCGTGATGCCCAGATCATTCGCGGGGAAGGCGATAATATTGCGATTAAAACTTACGCCGATGCATTTAACAAAGATAAAGAGTTCTATAGTTTCTTACGTTCTATGGAAGCGTATAGCACAACATTATCAGACCCAAATACGCAGTTGATATTATCACCTGATAGTGAGTTTTTCCGTCATTTCGATGGCCGGTAGAGGATCATTAAGATTATAATAAGGTGGGTCATATAATATGGATATTGTGCATTATATATTCATAGGCCTTGCCTTAATAATGATCACTGAAGGGCTTATTTATGCCCTTTTTCCTTTGCAAATTAAGAAGATGATGGCAATGATCCTTGGAATGCCGCCAGAAAAAATACGCTCTGTTGGGGGATTAACGCTTGCAATAGGTTCGCTTTTTCTCTGGTTTTTACTGCGCTAATCACGACCAAGCATCATTGACCATTTTGCTGCAACGCTATAGAGTGCAGACACTTTGATATGAGCCATTTATTGATTAAAGAGGATCTTTAAACCATGAAAAACATACTTACTTTTTTGACTGTTTCCGTTGTTTTGGTATCACCGCTTGTGTTGCCGATGACAGTACAGGCGCGTGAGGATGTTGTGCCTTCAACATTTGATGCGCCGCGCACATTTGCTAATCTGGCCGAAAAGCTCTCCCCTGCTGTTGTCAATATTTCCTCAACACAGAAAATGGAAGAACAGGCAGAAAATATGCCTGAGATGCCGCAATTTCCGCCAGGCTCTCCGTTTGAAGATTTCTTTGAAGAATTCATGGGCAGACCCAATGGAGGCCAAGGGGGCGGTATGCCCTCTATTCCTCCTTCATCGCTCGGATCTGGCTTTATTATTGACGCTGAAAAAGGTTATGTCATTACAAATAATCACGTTATTCGGGACGCCGAAGAAGTGCGCGTCACCTTAAACGATGACACAACCTTAAAAGCCAAGATCATTGGTCGTGATGAAAAAATTGATATCGCTGTCCTTCAAGTTGAAACCAAGAAAAAACTGACTGCTGTGCCTTTTGGCAATAGCGATGTGATGCGTGTTGGCGATTGGGTTATTGCGATTGGTAACCCGTTTGGCCTTGGTGGCACAGTGACAGCAGGGATTATTTCTGCGCGTCAGCGTGACATTAACTCTGGCCCGTATGATGATTATATCCAAACCGATGCGTCGATTAACCGCGGCAATTCTGGTGGCCCGATGTTTAACCTGAACGGAGAAGTCATTGGAATTAATACGGCGATTTTCTCCCCCTCTGGTGGGTCTGTTGGGATTGGATTTGCCGTGCCGTCTGATTTGGCAAAGCCTATTATCGACCAATTGATTGAGTTTGGTCGCACACGCCGTGGTTGGCTTGGTGTACGTATTCAAACAGTTACCGATGAAATTGCAGAAAGCCTTGGCCTTGAAAAATCAAGCGGCGCCCTTGTGGCAAGCGTGACCAAAGGCGGCCCAGCAGAGGCGGCAAAGCTTAAGGCGGGTGATGTAATTTTAGAATTTGCTGGTAAGCCCATTGATGAAATGCGTGCCTTACCTCGCATCGTTGCCGAAACACCGATTGAAGAAAAGACCACGCTTAAATACTGGCGTGATGGCAAACTTCTCACAGCGGATGTTAAAATTGGGGAGCTTGAAAAAGCAGAAGATGAGGGCCTTCTTGCCTCGGCTTCTGAAGATCCTGTAACACGCGGCAAGGATACTGAAATTGACCTTGTGGGTATGAATGTTACAGCTCTTAATGATGCGCTACGGGCGGACTTTGGTGTGCCTGCGGATGTGGATGGTGTGTTGGTTACGGCCACAGATCCACGCGGTGAAGCGGCTGGTAAAGGCCTCGATAGCGGCGATGTCATTGTTGAGATCAACCAAGAAGCCGTTACCACGCCAAAAGGCCTGCAGGATATTTTAGACAAAGCTAAGAAAGATAAAAAATCATCTGTCCTTCTGCTTGTCAATCGTGAGGGTGATGTACGCTTTGTCGCCCTTCGTCTTGATGATAAAGAATAAGTGACGATTATAATTTTTCAAAAAGCCTGCCCTTTGATGATAAAGAGCAGGCTTTTTTGTAAATAAAAAAGATGACAGAAAAACAGACCATATATGTTATTGGCGGGCCAACGGCGAGCGGGAAATCGGCGCACGCGCTTAAGCTTGCTGATGAAACAAGCGGGGTTATTATTAATGCCGATTCTATGCAAATCTATGATGGCCTCCATCTTTTAACCGCGCAGCCGCCGCTAGAGGATTTAAAGCAAGCGCCGCATAGGCTCTATAGCGCGCTTCACCCTAACACACCGTGCAGCGCGGGTAATTACCGCGAAATGGTTGAGCCAATGATCCATGAGCTTTTAAGCAAGGGGCAAACCCCGATTATTGTTGGAGGCTCTGGCCTTTATATTCGTGCGCTTATTAGTGGATTATCACCAATTGACGATATACCGCCCGCCATCCGCAACGCCGCCAATTCGATGCAAAAGGAGCTCGGTAATCCCGCTTTTTATGAGGAACTAAAAAAACGTGACCCCATCATGGCGGCGCGGTTTCATCCCTATCATACGGCGCGCCTTATCCGTGCATGGGAAGTGTTAGAGGCCACAGGGAAGAGCCTTGCACAATGGCAAGAACAACCCCTGATTGGCCCGCCCGATGATTGGGAATTTGATATAAAGTTAATTATTCCCCCGCGCGACATACTCTATAAACGCTGTAATGATCGTTTTATCTGGATGATGGATAATGGCGCCCTTGATGAGGTGAGCGCTTTTCATGAGGGTTTAAAATCTGGTGCGATTGACGCCGGCGTGCCGCTCACCGAGGCGCTTGGCGTGCCCGAGCTAATAAACTATATAAATGGTGTCTATGGCCTTGATGAGGCTATTATGCGGGCACAGGGACAAACCCGCCGTTATGCCAAACGCCAAACCACTTGGTTTAATAATCAAATAAAACCTCAAAAAAATATTGCCAAAATCGAGATTCTGTCTTAGCCTAACATCATGCAAAGACATTTAAACAAAATTGTGATGCTCGTGGTTAACGTCCTCCTCTATCAAGAAGGGCGACAGCATTAAACATTACCAAATCTTTGTTTAATACCGTTGGCGCCCTTGAAGAGAAATCATCAAGGGCTTTTTTGTGATCTGCGGGTCTTTTGTATAAATACGCCACCCTAGAGCTTTTTGGCTCAAGGGTTAACATAGGAAGACAAAACATGGAAAATCTGGAATTTTCGACTATTTCTTATAATTATATTTCAATTATTATAATATTAAGTATTTTTTCTTGTTATTTTTATAATTATATGACCATAATAAAGTGTATTCCAAAGTTAATTACTGTTTTTATGGGTAAAAAGAACGCTTTACCCCAAAGCAACCTCCAATTGTTTTTAAAAGCCAGCTTGACCTTTTATGGTCAAGCGGGCTTGTTTTTTGGCGGTAATAAGGTACAACAAAATAATAATAAAAAGGGTGAATAAAATGACGATGGCTCAAGCTATGGGATCGGTGCAAACGGACACCACATCAACAACAAATCAACCTGAACCAGCCAAGATTTTAAGCGGCGCGCAGATGGTGATTGAAGCGTTAATTGAACAAGGCGTGGATACGATTTTTGGATATCCGGGCGGTGCGGTTTTACCAATTTATGACGCACTGTTTCAACAAGATAAAATCAGGCATATTTTATGCCGCCACGAACAAGGTGCGGCGCATGCCGCCGAAGGCTACGCCAGATCAACAGGCAAGCCCGGCGTTATCTTAGTAACGAGTGGCCCTGGCGCTACAAACGCGGTCACGGGATTAACGGACGCGCTTCTTGATTCAATTCCCCTTATTTGTATCACAGGCCAAGTACCGACATTCTTAATTGGAAATGATGCGTTTCAAGAGGCTGACACAACGGGTATTACACGCCCTTGCACAAAACATAATTACCTTGTGAAAGATGTGAAAAATTTATCAAACGTCATTCATGAAGCCTTCCACGTTTGCCGTAGTGGTCGCCCCGGTCCTGTTTTGATTGATCTGCCAAAAGACGTGCAGTTTGCCGAAGGGGAATACGTCCCCAAAGCCAAAGCGTCAACTCATATGTATCAGCCGCAAACCAAGCCAGACATGGAGAAAATCAGAGAAGCTGTTGCGCTTATCGCGGGTGCAAAGAAACCTGTTTTCTATACTGGTGGCGGGGTAATTAATGCGGGGCCGCAGGCTAGTAAAGACTTAACCGAATTTGTGAAATTAACGGGCTATCCGATTACCAGCACACTCATGGGCTTAGGTTGCTTTCCTGCCCATGAAGATCAATGGCTTGGTATGCTTGGTATGCACGGCACGTATGAGGCAAACTGGGCGATGCATGATTGCGATGTCATGATTAATATTGGCGCACGCTTTGATGACCGCGTGACAGGGGATATCAAAAAATTCTCCCCTCATTCCAAGAAAATCCATGTCGATATTGATCCAAGCTCTATCAATAAAATCATCCATGTTGATCTGGCGATTGTCGGTGATGCGGGACAAGCGATTAAAGCCATGATGGATGTATGGAAAGAGCAAAACTGCAAGCCTGATCACGACGCGCTTCATGCATGGTGGAGCCAGATTGATGAATGGCGTGATGTGAAATGCTTAAGTTATAACAATAGTAGTCACATTATTAAGCCACAATATGCGCTTGAGCGTCTACGTCATCACCTTGCAAAATCAGGGAAAGATACTTTTATTACAACAGAAGTTGGTCAGCACCAAATGTGGGCGGCGCAGTTTTTACCGTTCAACAAGCCTAATCGTTGGATGACATCAGGCGGCCTTGGGACTATGGGGTACGGCCTACCTGCTGCAATTGGTACGCAGCTTGGTAATCCAGATGGACTTGTTATTGATGTGGCGGGTGAGGCCTCTATCTTGATGAATATTCAGGAAATGAGCACAGCCGTGCAGTATAGGTTACCCGTAAAAATCTTTATCCTGAACAATCAATGGATGGGCATGGTGCGTCAATGGCAAGAATTACTTCATGGGGAGCGTTATTCAAGCAGTTATAGCGAGAGCCTTCCTGATTTTGTGAAGTTAGCTGAAGCCTATGGCGGGATTGGTCTACGCGCGGAAACACCTGATCAGCTTGATGATGTTATTGAAAGAATGCTGGTAACAGACAAGGTCACTATTGTTGATGTCTGTGTCTGTCAGTCAGAAAATTGTTTCCCTATGATTCCTTCAGGAAAAGCGCATAATGAAATGATCTTGGCTGCAGATGCCAAGCAATTTGATAAGAAACTGGTATAGGCATGACTGAACAAGAGAAAAAAGAAAATAAAAGCGTTTATGGTGATGCCCCAGAGGATGAAACCATCGAAAGTCACACGCTTGCGATTATTGTTGATAACGAACCTGGGGTTTTGGCACGCGTTATTGGCCTCTTTTCAGGCCGTGGTTATAACATCGAAAGCTTAACTGTTGCTGAGATTGATCATGAAAAAAACTTATCGCGCATCACAGTTGTGAGCACAGGCACGCCGCAAGTCATCGACCAAATCAAACACCAACTGGGCAGGCTTGTCCCTGTCCATAAAGTGGTGGATTTAACAGTTTCTGGGCCGCATGTATCATCAGAAGTGGCGCTTATAAAAATTGTGCGAGAAAAAGATAAGCATGACGCCGCGATTGAAAAAGCAAAAGCTTTTGATGCCGAGATTGTTGATGTTACCGATGAATCCTTGATTTTCGAGGTAACAGGTGATGCACAGACGGTCACAAATTTCATTAATATAATGAAACCTATGGGCCTTACGAATGTGACGCGTACGGGGATTGTTGCTCTGATGCGCGGACCAAAAACGATTTAACGATAATCTTGGGAGGCTTTATTGCCTAAATTTTTTACAGCGCTTATTTTAATGTCATTTTTTCCTCTTATCGCTTGCACTTCTCAGGAACAGGCTGATGCTAAGATGGTTAAAGGCTGTAAAGCGGCAGTGTCTTCGTTAATTTCTCCCAAAGAAATTATTGAGGTAAAAAAGGAAGAGTTTTCTTTTGAAAAAACACAAGATGATGGAAAACTTCGCAGTATTGCCCTTACTATTTTTGAAAAAGATGGGTGGATTGAAATTGACAAAACTTACAGCTGTCTGTTTCTTGAGCAATGGGGTTTTATGAAGACATCACATAAAGCCCTGATTATTCAAGTGGATATAGATGGTGAAATCACAGGTAAAGTTGATGGGCGTATCCAAGGCGGGTTTGATGAATTTTTGAAACTCACTGAAACTATCGATAAAGCAATGGGCCAATAATTGTTGAATTGATTTTAAAATGCGTTTTCTTCTCTCTGCTGGCTTTACTTATCTCTTATTCATTTCTGAGGGCTTAGCTCAAACAGATCAAAGACACCCCTCTTATGCTGTGCAAGGGGTAGAAGAATTCATAGATGAAGGTATGTCGCCGTTTATTGGGTTTAACCGCCCAACGTCTGAAATTTTGTTCGACCGTCAAAATCATGTCACGGATAAAGCCGCACAAATCCTTATCAAAAGGCAAAATGACGAGATCATTGATAATAAATTTTTAATTGGTGGACGTTTTATTGGCACATCTCTTTTTGAAAAGACCAACACTGATGGAAAGTTTCCGATCCTCTCAAGATTGCCGCCCGCCCATACAAGTGACAATACGGGTACGTTGAATATTGTGAATGATGCATCCATTAATTTTATCTTGCCTCTGCCTTATCTAACCTTATTTGCCCAAGGCGAATACACAGAAAATGCGTATCCAGGTCAATCGCGCCAAGAATGGAGAAAATATTACGCTATGATTGGTGACCTTGATGTGTTTCCGATGTATTTGGCATTTGGTAAGAAAACAGTCTCGTTTGGCGATATGAGCTCTTACGCACCGTTTACACATAGCCATAATTCACATTATTTTTGGGCGCAAAATGATGACGACCCTCTTTTTGAACTTGGGTATGTTGATAATGGCGTCCATGCAACGGCCAGTCTTATCAAAAATGATAGAGGTAATCGTGTCCTTAACGCGCCCCAAGGCAAAAATGGTTATGAGAACTTTGCCTTGAACGCCACCAAAGATTTTATGGTGGAAACGGATCACCGTCTAAGAATAGGCGCAGGATTTTTACGTGGGACAATATATGACAGTAGTTTAGCCCATCATCCGCCATCGAATGGGTTTCAAGATCGTGATTGGGCCAATGCTTATAATATTCACGGGATTTACAGCACATCAAAATATGACCTGATGGCAGAGTTCACACGTACCGTTGATAAATGGCCTGCTACAGATTCCCATGTCCATGCCTTAACACTGCAAGGTCGTTATCGAGATTATATTTGGCAAATTCCTGTGACCTATTCGCTTATGTGGAGTGAGGGTGTTCAAGGGGAAGAGGGAGACGAATGGGAGAAGATGATTCAAACTGTTGCAGGAATTGAAATGCGATTGCACCCTAATGTCTCAATTGGGTTTGAATATCTTAATAATCTAGATTTTGTTCCTCTTATTCGCCCGCGCGTCACCGCAGATAATGGCGTTGTTTCGCATACTTTTTTAGCTGGCGTAAAAGTGACCTTTTAAGTTTTTAAAACATTATTTCGTTTCTCCTATTTTTATCCTTAAAACGCCCTTTAGCCCTTGCTTTTGGCGGCGTTTGGTGCTTTTTTATCATCATAATTACTTATTTTAACCATAAACTTTAAGGAAGTTACAAAATGTCACAACCCGCCGCCAAAATGGACGCAACCCCTGAAAATAAAACAGGCATGCATGTTTATTATGATAAAGACTGCAATCTTGATCTGATCAAAGACAAAAATATTGTTGTCATTGGTTATGGCTCACAAGGCCACGCGCATGCGAAAAACTTGCGTGATAGCGGCTGTAGCAATGTGCGTATTGCGCTTCGCCCTGAAAGCTCATCAAACGAAAAAGCGCAAGATGCGAAATTTGAAACAATGGATGTATCGAGTGCGGCGCAGTGGGCTGACATTATGATGATGGCAACGCCTGATGAACTCCAAAAAGAAATCTATTACACACACTTACATGACAACATGAAACCTGGTGCCGCGCTTGCTTTTGCTCATGGTCTTAACGTGCACTTTAAATTAATTGAGCCACGCGCCGATCTTGATATTTTCATGACTGCGCCAAAAGGCCCCGGTCACACTGTTCGCGGTGAATATGAGAAAGGCGGCGGTGTGCCTTGTCTTATTGCTATTCATCAAAATGCAAGCGGTAACGCCAAAGATATCGCCCTTGCTTATGCCGCCGGCGTAGGTGGTGGCCGTTCAGGTATTATTGAGACTACTTTTAAAGATGAATGTGAAACAGACCTTTTTGGCGAGCAAGCTGTCCTTTGCGGCGGTATTACTGCCCTTATCCAAGCGGGTTATGAAACATTAACTGAGGCAGGTTACCCACCAGAAATGGCGTATTTTGAATGTCTTCACGAAACAAAACTTATCGTTGATTTGATCTATGAAGCAGGCATGGCGAATATGCGTTATTCAATTTCAAACACTGCTGAGTTTGGCGACTATACGCGTGGTCCGCGTATTGTTACGGCAGAAACGAAAAAAGAGATGAAGAAAATCTTAGAAGAAATTCAATCTGGTAAGTTCGTTGAAGAATTCTTGGGCGGTAACAAAGAGGGTCTTACAAAGCTTAAAGAACTGCGCGCCAAAGCCGCAGAGCATCCTATCGAAAAAGTAGGTGAAGACTTGCGTGGTATGATGCCATGGATTGGTAAGAACAAGTTGGTTGATAAATCTAAGAACTAATCTTTTTGATAAAACAGTAATTATTAAAACGGCGCTTACATAAATAAGCGCCGTTTTTTATTGTCAAAATTTAGATTAACGGCGTAAAGCGTAAAATTGTGTGTCGTTTAAAGAATATTCAGCGCGGATAAATTCTGTTGTTGTCTGTGACGCCTTGACGGTTAATTCATTCAATTCACCGTCATCATTAAGCGTGAAATCAATATCAATATTGGTTTTGTTGATCTTACCTGCTGTAATGCTGGCTTCTACTGTTGTAGCGCGAGCAGCAATGGCCTCTGGGCGATTATCTCTTGATGTTATAGTCACGCTTGTTTGGTTATCCTCACCACGCAAATAATCCAAATATCGTTGTAGTTGATTATTAAGCGCGCGCGAATCTTCCAGTTGTTTCAAAGCGGCATCTGAAATATTCACATCATCAATAATTTGTGATTCCTGGGTATTAAGCAACGATGGTGCAGGCGCTTTCAATCCTGATTGATAGGCAAGCGCCGTGCGATCAGATCGCGCCGAAATTTGTGTGATATCGGCCTGAACTGATTGAATGGAAAGTGAACCTTGTATCGCCATAACGAATATCCTTTTCGTCAAAAATTATAAGATCAGCATACTGCTAATATCTTTCATAGAAATATTAGTATAGCATAAAAACCGTAAAATAATTCGATAACGGCACTCTTCTTATGATTAATTCAGACAAAAAACACCACGATAATATTATTTTAGGAATGAGCGCAGGATTAGCCGCTTTTTTTATGTTGGCGGTTATGAATGTTTTTGCAAAATTACTCAGTGAAACGCACCATGTGATCGAAATAGCG
This sequence comes from Alphaproteobacteria bacterium, assembly GCA_009995595.1. Lineage (GTDB taxonomy): Bacteria > Pseudomonadota > Alphaproteobacteria > Micavibrionales > Micavibrionaceae. The sequence continues at coordinate 30,980 of JAACPE010000007.1, read as the reverse complement.
TTCTATCGTAACCTGATTGCGACCCTGCCCTTTTTATTCATGATTTTTATTCTCAAAAAACGTGAGATCATGAAGATTAATAGCCGCAAAAAAGGCGTTATCGCACGCGCCATTATTGGCACAGTGAGCCTTATCACAACCTTTGCGGCATTTGCGGCCATGCCAATGGCTGATACAACGGCGTTTTTATTTACAGCCTCGCTTATAATACCGATATTGGGATTTTTCTTTTTAGGAGAAAAAGTCGGGATTTATCGTTGGGGCGCGGTTTTAATCGGGTTTATCGGCGTACTGGTGATGCTCAGCCCTTCTGGTGAAATTAATATGATTGGTGTGGCCCTGGCGTTAAGCGCCGCAACTATGCATGCGGTGTTGCAAACTATTTTACGGTATCTGGGCAAGACTGAAAAACCAAAAACAATTACGTTTTACTTTGTGCTCATAGGCACTTTTGTTGCCGCTATTCCGCTTCCATTTGTTGCCAGCATGCCGACAATGGCAGAGTTACCGTTGTTTATTGCTGTAGGCTTTAGCGGGCTTGCCGCGCAATATCTTCTCTCTATTGCATTTGGAAATGCGCCCGCCGCCGTTGTGACTGTGTTTAATTATTCAGGGATAATTTGGGCAACGATTTTTGGTTGGATGATATGGAGTGATTGGCCCGCTCACACAATTTGGATTGGTGGAGGAATTGTTATCGCGTCAAACATATTTATCATTTGGCGCGAAAGCCGCAAAGGTAAAGTCACAGGAGATCGGATACGAGCTAAGCTCTAAAAAGATCTTAGTGCAATCTCAAGCCGTATTTATCAAAGACCCCTATTTCGTGCTTCGTTTTCCAATCAATAAGGTAAAATGAGCCCGTTTCTTTTTGCGCTGTCACGCCATAAATAACGTCAATCGTATGGGCAACGCGGCGTTTGTCGTAGCCAGACAAATGATAGAAGTTAGGACCAACAACCATGACAGGGCGATCATCTTCAAAGGTTTGTTCTTTGATAATGTTGGCTTTATACCAGCCATCGACTAAATCCATCGGGTGTGCCTTTTGTGAAAGCCAGTCTTCGGCGACCCATTGTTCATGGTCCCATTGGGGGATTTGAAGGTGCTTTTCATACTCCAAGTATGGGCTTTGATGGCGCATGGGCATGTAATTATCATGCTGTTTGCTCCAGCTCCAATTGCCTGACCCAGCGTGTGCCAAGGGCGACCCCACAATCAAGGAAAAAGAAAAAACAAATAAAATCAAATGGTTATGTAATCGCATCATGGTTTATTCTCTATGAAACTTATAATGAATCTTTAATACTTCCTATGATATACTAATATTATGATTAGTGCCATAAATTCTGCATTATCGGGATTACAAACGGCGAGCAAGCAGGTGGATGCTAGTGCGAATAAAATCGCCAATGCGACCAACCCGAATGTTGACACTGTTGATTTAACAGAAGAAGCTGTAAAGCTTATTACGGCTGAGGCCAGTTATAAGGCCAATATTGCCAGCATTAAAACAGCCAATGAAAAGAGCGAAGAGCTTTTAAGAGTTCTCGACAAGACGGTTTAATAAAAAATCATTCTGCTTCTATAGACCAGATTGGAGCGCTTTAGCTTGATAACCAGCGCTTAAAATCTTGTGATACAACACTCCTACGGCGCCTAACACAGCGATATAAAACACGAATTATGCAGTGTTATTTATTCTTTCGCCCTGCATATAATAATTGCTCATAAGCATGAAGTTTTGCGCTCCCTTGGGCGTCGCGGGCGTCGTAATAATCTGAAAACTCACCATAGAGAGAGCCGCTAGCGGTCAGTAAATCGTAAGGTGTATCTGCCGTCACCGATTCAATACGGTACGGTTTTAGATAAACAGTACAAACGCCGCTCACCCGTTTTTGAGAACTGGTCAAAAACGCACGAATATCATCTGCGAGAGGATCATAAAAATAGGCCTCATGAATTAAGCGCCCTAATTCCTGCGCCACGCCTTGTTTAAAGAAAATCTGCGACTGTGTCATGACGTGTTTTTCAAGGGTACGATGTGCCTCATACAGAATATCAGCGGCAGGTGATTCAAAAGCCAAGCGGCCTTTTTTACCCGGAATGGAAGTGCCTAAATGGTAATGACGTCCTATCCCCATGGCGCCGCCAAGACGCCCTAGGGTGCGTATCACGTCAATTGCGCCTTCAGTCGTTTTACCATCAACCTCAACTGCAATCGGCTCGCCTTGCTCAAAGGTGATTTTAACTTTTGCGCTGTCGATACGCGTATCAACCTGACCATGCCAGGCGTGCTCTGGAATGAGGCCTTGGGCTTGATGGGTTTCTTCGCCGCCAATTGACACGCCCCATAAACCAACATTGTAGGAATATTTGGCTTTATCGGATACAGATATGCCACGCTCTCTCAGGAAGTTTTGCGAAAACTCGCGTTTGATATTGAACTCACGTACAGGGGCAACGCTTTCAATATTTTTTCCTTCGACATGAGCGACGAGATCAAAACGATACTGATCGTTTCCTGCTCCTGTACTGCCATGGGCCATTAAATAGATATTGTTTTTGGACGCGAAGCGTATTGTTTCACGCGCCTGAATTAAGCGTTCAGAGCCCACACAGAGCGGATACCCATCGCGACTGACGTTACCAAAGATAAGATATTTTATAATCTCATCATAAAAAGCCTGCGTTGCATCAATATAAACATGCTCATCTGATTTGACTTCTTTGGCGCGGTCGGCAACAGCTTTTTTGTCGGCCTCAGTCATAGCGCCCGTATCAACGACGCAGGTCGTAATGTGGCTCACGCCATAATTTTCACGCATATACGGCACGAGCATGGACGTATCCAGTCCACCAGAAAAAGCAATGATGGCTTTATCATGTTTGTTTGTCATCTTAATCCTCTTTTATAATAGGCAGGAATAAATCATCCCCCTTTTGAATATGGACAGGTGGCGCGATATGGAAGCTTGCTCCTGCATTAATTTCATTTTGCATTTTTTCTTTGAGCGCAAGATCATCAGATTTAAGCAAAAAGTCATAGCTTTGGTCATCATCCTCGGTATTAAAAACACGATTTTCGTCCAGCGTAATTTTCATACGGTAAATAAAGCTCATATCCTTAAGCGGGTGGAGCGGCGCTGTGGTGCGGTCTATATACATTTTTTCACCAAAGCGGGCATGAATTTTTAGCGCCGCGTTATCATATTGTGAAATGCCCAAAAACGCGGCTTTTTCCTCGGCGCGGTAAACGCCAAGTGCGGCAAATTTTGTCCGTATTGCCAATTGCGACACACGCAAATCGCCAAGCTGACGATTGAGTGAAAACAGGGAAAAACCAACAAGAGTTTGCCCGTCCATACCCAAGGACGCAATCTGTCCGCTGACAGGGATAAAATCGAGTTTTTTAAGATCGACATAAGGATCACGCTCATAATGCTCTACAAGAGCATCGGGCGCTTTTGAAACAGGAATCGCAAAACCAACAACGGCGCTTTGCATAAGAACGCAGTCAATATAGACCCAATTGGGCATTTTGAGATTTGGATTACCAAAAGCGAGAGAATTGGACACAAGATAAGCTTCGTGAAAGTCACGATAATTTGAATCTTCCATCAAGACGATTTGTTCACGGCCGCCAAACTGCTCTAAATTCAAATGAGGCAGTAAATACTTACTGGTTGCGACATACGGCACATATCCAAGCGCATATAGCTCATCTATCCATTTTGTCATCGTCTTTATAACCTTATTATACCAGTTTTAAGCCCCATAAATACGAGGAAACAGACAAATTGTCTAGTTTTAGATAAAATAGCATGAAGCGGCGGCTTTTTAACAGACGCCTTGGGGTAAAGCAGGCGCTGGGCAATTTGATATTAGACTTAAGCTTAGCGTTTCCTTTATGGTTTGACCATGCAAAGTACCGCCCTAAAGCAACAAATCACACTCTCTCCAAAAGACGTTTTATCATCCGTTTTCGGTTATAAAGCATTCCGGGGGGAGCAAGAGCAGATTATCAATGATTTGATCGCAGGACAAAGTTGCGGGGTTTTGATGCCAACAGGCAGTGGCAAATCCCTTTGCTACCAAATTCCCTCTATTTGCATGCACGGCACAGGGATTATAGTCTCCCCGCTCATTGCGCTCATGAATGATCAGGTGATTGCCTTACGCGAAGCTGGCGTTAAGGCCGCTGCCATTCACTCAGGCATTGAATCTGGCGCGCTACGGGATACATATGATAACTTGCGCCGCGGGGCGCTCGATATGGTTTATGTCGCGCCTGAACGCCTAGTGAATGATGGGTTTCTTGATATTTTGGATAATATCCCAATTGCCCTTTTTGCGATTGATGAGGCACATTGTATTTCACAGTGGGGCCATGATTTTAGACCCGAATATCGGCAAGTATCAATTTTAAGAACGCGTTATCCAAAGACGCCCTGCATCGCCGTCACCGCAACCGCAGACATGGCAACGCGCAAAGACATTATAGAGCGCTTATCCCTACCCAAGCTTTATGTCGCAGGATTTGATCGCCCGAATATATCGTATTATGTCTCGATTAAAGATAATCCGCGCAGTCAATTGATGCGGTTTTTAAAGGCACGCAACGAAGGGGAAAGCGGGATTATTTATTGCCTCTCTCGCAAAAAAGTTGAAGAGACAGCCAAATGGCTTGTGGGGCAAGGATATAATGCCCTTGCTTATCATGCGCGTCTTGACCAAGATCTGCGCGCCCATAACCAAGAGCGTTTTATTAAAGAAGAAGGCGTTATCATGGTGGCAACCATTGCCTTTGGCATGGGAATTGATAAGCCCGATGTAAGATTTGTCGCGCATTTAGATTTGCCTAAAAATATTGAAGCCTATTACCAAGAAACAGGCCGCGCGGGGCGTGATGGATTGCCTGCTGTTGCGTGGATGGTCTACGGGCTTCAGGATTTAGCATTACAGCGCCAGATGATTGAAGGGTCTGACGCACCCGAGGCACAAAAACGCATCAGCCGTCAAAAACTCACTGCGTTTTTAGGGTATTGTGAAACTGCCACCTGCCGCCGTCAGGTTTTACTCAATTATTTTAATGATGATGGGGAGCCATGCGGCAATTGTGATACCTGTCTGAGTCCACCTGAAACATTTAATGGGTCGATTGCCGCGCAGAAAATAATGTCCTGTATATTGCGTACAGGGCAAATTTATGGCGGCGGATACGTTATTGATGTATTGCTTGGCCAAACCAATGAGCGCATTAAAAACCTAGGGCATCAGTCCTTAAGCACCTTTGGTATTGGAACAGAACATACAAGTAAAGAATGGCAAAGCCTGTTACGCCAGCTTGTCGCGCGTGGGTTATTATATGTCGATATGGACGCACATGGCGCCATTAAAATAACCCAAGAGGGCGTCGATTTCCTTAAAACAAAACCGGCTTTATTACTACGCCTTGATCCCAAATCAGTTGGCGGGGCCTCCTCAAACTCTTCTACAAAAACAGATCCTGCTCTTATGCTTGAGCGTGAGTGTGATCAGACGCTTTTTATGGCGCTCAAAGCATTAAGGATGAATATTGCAAAAGAAAACAACGTGCCACCTTATGTGGTTTTTCATGACAAGACACTCATTGAAATGGTGCTCTTTAAACCCTCTAATTTGGCAGCGATGAGTAATATTCCCGGCGTAGGGAAATCAAAACTGGATAAATACGGGCAGTTATTTCTTGATGAATTAAACCGCTAAAAACTTATTTAGCTTTCATTTTTAACAATTGTATGGGCTTCATCAGCGCTATAGCCCGCATATTCTAGAGCCTTTTCAGCCAAAACCAAACCCGCTGATAGATATTCAGGCACGATATAGGTTCGTTCGGGCAATTGTATATCGACTAAATCTGCTCTTCTTCGTGTTCGGATAATAAGCGCGACATCACTTGAAATTTCCCTCACGTTTTCAATGATCTTGCGAATGCAGTCTGTATTATCAATCGTGATCACAACAGAACTTGCCGCCTCGACGTGCGCGGCATTTAAAGTTGATTTACGGGTCACATCACCATAATAGACAGGCCTGTTTTGGCGCCGGCCTTGATTGACGCTATCTATTTTTTTATCAAAGGCAATATTTTTGATCCCTTCGGTTGCCAGTATATCGGCTACTGTTTGACCCATACGCCCATATCCTAAAATGACAACATGGCCACGCAGGTCATCCTCAGGCGGATGTTCTTCCTCAGGCAATTCCTCGTTGTTTTTATTATGAAGAGCAAGGCCAATTTTCTGTGAAATTGGTGTCATTAAGGGGGTTAAAAACATTGTTAAACCGATTGTTAAAAACATGAACTGACCCACATTATTATCAAGAATGCCAAATGTAATGGCGGAGCCGACAACCAAAAGGCCAAATTCACCCGCTTGGGGTAGTAATATGGCACTTTCCATCGCCGCAGAATTTGGAATGCGCCATAGGCGGCAGAGCCCATAAATAATAATCCCTTTAATAGCCAATAACCCCAAAACAGACAGCATTAAAAGTGCGGGTTTTTCCATGATAAAATCAACATCAATAGACATCCCAAATGCCATAAAGAAAATACCCAAAAGCATACTTTTAAAAGGGACAATGATTAATGATATTTCATGGCTGTATTGAGTTTCAGCAAGAAGTAAACCACCAATAAAAGCGCCCAGAGCAAGTGATAAACCAACAACGCCCGCGATAGAAGCGCTGACCACTATAACAAGCAAGCTTAGGGCGATAAACACCTCTGAACCGCCATATTTATTTGAAAACGAGAAAACGGGACGGACAAAATATTTACCAATAATCACAATTGCCGTAACAGCAAGCAGCATTTTAAAAAGTAAGAGCGATATATATCCAATGAGACCAGACCCCATATTGGCAGAAAAAATTGTAATAAGGATAAGGATTGGAATAACTGCTAAGTCTTGAAACAATAAAATACTGAAACTCGTCTTTCCAGCGCGAGTATTAAATAATTTTTTCTCATGGAGCCATTGCGTAATAATTGCCGTTGAAGATAGCGATAAACCAAGCCCAAGCAAAATGGAAGCTTGTAACGAATTACCCCAAAAATAGGCAATAAGACCGATAACACACGAAGAAATAACAACTTGTGCGGCGCCTAGGCCAAAAACTAATCCCTTCATTTGCCATAGCTTACGCGGGGTAACTTCTAAGCCAATAACAAAAAGGAGGAAAACAATCCCCAGCTCAGACAAAAGCTGCAAACTACCGTTATCGTGTAAAGTAACATATTCCAAAAAAGGCATTTCGGTCACGTATTCGCCCAACCCCTCAGGGCCAAAGAGAATGCCAGCCATCAAATATCCCAAAACAGGCGGGATTTTAAATCGCTTGAGTAAAGGAATAATAAGCGCCGCAATGACAAGAAAAAATCCGACATTCATAAAAACTTCAAGAAGAGGACTTTCTTTCATGCGATCTCGCTTTATCTAAATTTTTCAAAAGAAGCAGGCTTTGTGCCGATTGGCTAGCCTTGAAATAATGTAGTTATGATATAGTGATGTCAGCGCGGGACAAACTACTTTTTTTCGAATAAGAGAACTTGGTCGTTATCAACGAATATATCGTAGAGATCATTTTGAGTATTCGCATCAATTGGCATATCGGGTATGCGCGCATTAAGAGAGATTGTAACTGCTTGACCGTCATCAATATCTTTAGTGATAAGTGAGAGTTGTGTCGATTGTCCTAAATATCTTGTGTGCCTCAAAAGAGCATGAGTATGAGCATGTTCAAAAGAGTGATGATCTATTGCAGGATCATGGCTTTGTATTTTTATGGCCTCAGGGCGGATGACCGCCTGCACATTTGCCCCTTCTTGAAAATGATGAGCAGGGATTACACCGACGGGCGTATTCAAAAAGCCTTTTTCTATAACCCCTTCTACAATGTTTATATCGCCAAAAAACGAGGCAACAAAGGCATTCATAGGGTTTTGGTACAGCTCTTGCGGCGTCCCAATTTGTTCAATATGCCCCGCCCGCATGATCGCCATACGATCAGCAAAGTACATTGCCTCTTCTGGGTCATGTGTCACTAAAATAGCCGCAACGTCGCTTTGTTTAAGGATATCAATAACGTCATTGCGTATGGAACGGCGCAGGCTGACATCTTGTGAAGCAAAAGGCTCATCCAGTAAAATAAGATCAGGCTTTGGCGCTAATGAGCGCGCCAAAGCAAGGCGTTGCTGCTGCCCGCCTGATAAAGTATGGGGATAATGATCACGCTTGGTTGTTAATCTTACAAGATGCAATACCTCATCAATGCGGGTTTTCCGATCTGCGCGCGGCATATGTTTGATGGCAAACTCAATGTTTTTAGCAACGGTCATATGCGGAAAAAGCGCCAAATCTTGAAAAACCATACCTACTTTTCGTGGCGTATTAGACATAGAATGAATATCAATAACGCCTTTATCAGGCGATTGAAGCCCCGCTATTAACCTTAAAAGCGTGCTTTTACCGCAGCCTGACGGCCCCAAAAGACTGAAAAATTCACCTTGTTTCAAGGTAAAAGAAACATCATTAATCGCGCGCAAAGTTTCCTGCCGCGCCCCTTGGTAGGTAAAAGAGACGGCGTTGACCGATAGGACGTTAGTTTGAGACACATCATATTGCATAAGGCCAATATGCAATAATTTTAGGGTAAAATGCAATTGATAATTATTATCATTTGGGTTAGATACTATATAAAATATCAAGAAAGACCTACCATGAAGATTATAACCCTTCTTACTCTTCTCATCGTCTTACCTTTTTGTGGGTTTGCGGCCTATGCCCAGCAAAATGAGGAGGTATTGCACATTTATTCATCGCGCCATTATGATACGGATGAAGCTTTGTATGATAATTTTACTGCGCAAACAGGGATTAAAATTCAGCGTGTGGATGGAAAGGACGATGCGCTGATTGCACGGTTAAAACAAGAAGGCAAAGCCAGCCCCGCCGATTTATTTATTGCTGTGGATTCAGGTCGCCTTTGGCGGGCACAGGAAGCAGGTTTATTTGAGCCCATTCAGTCCGACATTTTAAAAACGCGTATTAGAGATACGCTTAAAGATCCCAAGGGGCATTGGTTTGGATTTTCAAAACGGGCGCGCGTCATTGTCTATAATACTGAAACTGTTATGCCAGATGAAATCAAAACCTATGAAGATTTAACTGATGCGAAATGGAAAGGGCGCGTTTGTATACGCTCAGCAAGCAATATTTATAACCTCTCCTTAATGGCGAGCTTTATTGCGTTGCATGGGCAAGAGAGTGCCAAAGAATGGGCAGTAGGGGTTTTAAACAATCTTGCAAGAAAACCACAAGGTGGTGACACAGATCAAATTCGCGCTGTTGTAGAGGGTGTTTGTGATGTGGCGCTTGTGAATAGTTATTATTTCTTCCGCCTCAAGCGCTCTGATGCACAAGAGGATAAAGATATTATTGCAAAAACAGATATTATCTACCCCAATCAAAAAACAGATGGAGTGCATGTGAACATCTCAGGCGCTGGCGTTTTAGCGAATGCAGATAATAAAGAAGCAGCCGTTAAATTTTTGGAATATCTGACGACAGATCAGGCACAATCTTATTTCGCTAGCGGTAATAATGAATATCCAGTTTTAGATAATATTGACGTTCCTGACGCGCTATCGCCTTATATGGAATTTAAATCACAAGACCTTAATGTATCAGAATTTGGGGTGCATCAAACGCAAGCACAAATGATTTTTGATGAGATTAATTTTCCCTAATTAGATCGCATAAAGCGCGATAAAATGAGGACAGGAATAAGACCACTTATAGCAATTAAAAGTGATGGAAATGCAGCCTGCACGAGGCGTTCATCAGAAGCCAGATGATATACATGAACCGCCAGCGTATCAAAATTGAAAGGCCTTAGAATTATTGTCAGTGGAAGTTCTTTGATCACATCGACCATGAGAAGTAAGAGCGCGCTCAGTAATGCTGGGCGCAGTAAAACCACACGAACATGCCAGAATTCTGAGAGTTTATTTTTTCGTAAAAGCCGTGCAGCTTGATCTAAATTCGGGCTTATTTTTTCAAACGCAGCGTCTAGCCCTTGAAGAGGAATTGTTAAAAAACGAATAATATATCCAACAATCAAAAAGATAAAAGACCCTGAAAGAAGCAACCCTAAATGGTTTTGTATAAAACCAGATATGATCAAAAGACCTAAACCTAAAATCACACCAGGTAGAGCATATCCAAAGCCAGCGACTTGATACAAATGGGCAATCACTGGTCTGTTTGTATCACGCTTTATTATCGCTAAGCCAAAAGCAATCATGATGCCAAATACTCCTGCCGTCACAGCTAGGATAAGCGTATTTTTAATATAGGGTAGTGATGAGGCAAAAAATTCTAATTTATCCGGGCTCTTTATGATGTCTTGAGCACTCAGCTGTATCAAAATACCCATAGGAATAATAAATCCTGCGATCACAGGTATGGTACAGATCATAAAAAGTAAGATTGATTTCCAGCCCTTGAGTTTTTTTTGAGAAACAAGTTGACTGCCTGAGCCTTTGATATTAAAAAATTTCATTTGTCCGCGACTATGGCGTTCAAGAAATAAAACAATCATCATAAATGACAGCAAAATTAAAGAAAGACGCGCCGCAGCATGAATGTCGCCGTATCCGGCCCATGCATCATAAATAACTGTTGAAAAAACACGCACGCCAAAATAAGACACTGTGCCGTAATCTGCCAATGTTTCCATGACTACAAGTGAAAGACCAACAAAAATTGATGGCCGCGCCGCTGGTAAGGCAATTTTTGTAAATTGATCCCATTGTGAAGCGCCCATCAAACTTGCTGCTTCTATTTGATTTTGTGCCTGTTTCATGAAGCCATTACGCGCAAAAATAAACACATAAGGATACAGACACAACGTCATAATAACTGCTGCGCCAAGGGGAGAGCGTATATGCGGCACAATAAAATCCAGCATATCCGTATAGGCATAAGCCGTAATATAGGCAGGAAAAGCCAATGGGACAATTAAGCCCCATTGCAAAATCCTTTGCCCCCAAAAGTTATAACGTGTAATAGCCCATGCACAGCCCGCCCCGATAATGAACGTCCCGACCAGAACAATAAACACAATAAAAACCGAATTAAGGATTGTGTCCAATAAGACGTTTTGAACAAGAAAGGAGAAAATCTCGCTATTTTCAGAAAAGCTTAAAACGCCGAGCCCCATTAGTGGGGACAAGAGGAACAAAACAATACATAAGTAAGGAATATAGCTCATTAAAAACTTTCAACCCGATTTGGTTTTAATATTCTAAAAGAAACCATAAGAGTTGCAATATCGGTATAGTAAAAACTAAGATTTAGACTTTCGTGAGGGCGCTTGTGCTTTTACCATATGTGTTGGGCAATAAGGCAAAGAATGATCACAAAGATCTCCACAAAAGTGAAACTCTTTATCTTCTGGATTGCCAAAAGGCCATCGGCACATGCCACTGTTAAGATCAGATAGTGTTAAATCACTCATGTTTATTATCCCTGTTCATTTTTTATAGTAATATCGTTAATGATCCTGACGCTAACACGCTTAGGATGTTTTACGAACTTAAATTATAGTAAACAGCAATTACTAAGTGCGTTTGAGATTGAATCAGCGCTTAAAAAAGCTGATTCAACACGTCCTTCAATACACCAGTCCCCACAAACACCGATTTTTTGATCTGCGTCCAAAAAGAAAGGCTGATTTGCTGGCATAAGTGTGTTGGCGTATTTCCAACGATGTGTCGCGCTGTGAGCGATATTATTTAATGAAATACCAGAGAGATCGCAAAATTCTTGGATAATAATTTCCCCCATAGCCTCCATGTCTTCATCCATATAGTGATCTGCCCATTCATTTGTTGTTTGGACTATAATAGATGGCGCAGAAGCCCGAGCAGGCTTTAAGGAGTTCACGGCCATCCAACCAATTAAAGAACCTTTAGGTATAGCTACATCCCAGTTCAATTTCGGCAAGTTTTCAAATCCAAGCATCACGCTGTAACATCCTGTCATTTGAACATCTTTTATGCTCTCAATATCTTTAAAATCAGAAGGCAACAAAGAGGCCGCTTGATGAGAGGGAGCGGTAACAATCACCCAATCAAAATTTTCATATCTTATCCCTGATTTATCAACCAAATTCCATTGATTATTGTTACGTTCCATCGCCGTTATTTCGGCAGAAAAAACGCACGAAATATCCCGGGCAAGATACTTGCATAAACTACTCATACCAGGAGTGCAAACATAATGCGGCTCGAACCAATCGCGTTTATAAGGCTTTTTGTTTTTTTCTAAAGTAAGGATTTTTGCAGGCCATTCTTGTACCAGACCAGTTGCTATGTGAGATTTCAAAAACGTTTGAAAAGTTTTTGATCGTGCTGTGAAATATTGCGCGCCATGATCAAATTGATATGGATCAGCGCGGCGCGTTGACATGCGCCCCCCAACCCCACGCGCCTTTTCAAAAATGGTAACTTCAAATGAGTCCTTCAGTTTCTGCGCTGCGATCAAACCCGATAAACCGCCACCAACAATAGCTATTTTGGATTGCTTTGACACAGCCAATGCCCCTTACCTATACCAAGAACCTTAATCCCCATGTTACGAAGTGTCGTCGCTTTTTCTTCACTCAGAATATTGTTTGCATCGACAATACAATTAACACTTGGAAAAAATGATACAATTTGATCTACATTGAGGTCGCAATATAGTTTGTGCCTTACAGCCAGGATCAAAACATCATGTTGCAGCCTTTTTAAATCATCAAGAGTATTGGATATTTTTTCGCTCCGCGCATGCCAATCCGCCACATAAGGATCATGGAGCTGGACTATAGCGCCCTCTTTTTCTAACTCATTACAAAATATTTCAGAAGGGGTATAGCGCGTATCAGCAACATCATTGAGGTAAGATACACCAAGCAGCGTAACGTGCTTTTGTGTTAAATCACCATACAATTTCTTAAGTATTTGCAATGTGTAAAGGGGCATAACATCATTAATACGAATACCTTCGCACGATAAAGGCAATCCAATGCCATGAACTTCTTTTGAGGCCCAATCAGCAAGAAGCGCATCCTTTGTAAGACAATAACCACCAACGCCAAAACCCGGTGACATGATATTATGGTGTGTGGGGCGCATGCGGATGGCTTCAAGAACAGAAAACAGATTTACTTCAGAGGCCTGTGCAAACTCTGTCCACTCTTGGATAAAAGCGATATTGAGGGCGCGATAGGAATTTTCAAGGACTTTAGCCATCTCACTAGCTGCAGGTTTATGAAGGCGCGTTAAAGGAAAATCTGTCGTATTAATAAAGCTTTCTAAAAAAATCCGAGCACGTTCGGAGGATGCGTCGTTAACACCAGCATAAACGCGGAAATACTCAGTGATTGAGCTTAAATAATTTGCGCCTGGCATAACACGCTCATACGAGTGAGCAAGAGCGAATTCTTTATCATCAACGTCACGTTCTTTAAATACTTTTTTAAAAATATCATAAAGGTAGTTTTCGGTCATCCCGGGCGGAACAGTCGTTTCCACGACAACAAGTGCCGAAGGATTTATATGCTGAGCAAGCTCAGAAACGCTTTCTAGAAATAAATCAAGCTTAACATCATAGCCATCAGCCGTTTTTTTCACATCAAATGGAATATCAACAACCACAATATCAGCCAAGCCAAAGACACTCATGTCTGTCGTGGCAAAAATATTGCCTTGCTGTTTTGCTTTTAAGAAAGCAAGGGGCATGGCAGGATCAGAAGAAATGATAGGCGGTCTGCCCTCATTCACAGCTTCAATTTTGCTAAGTCCATCAGGCGTTGATAAATCGACCCCTAATACAGCATAAAGTGGTTTGTTCTTTACTCTATCTTGTGCGTTTGACAAAGCGGCCAACATCGCACCGCCAACAAAGCCTAAGCCCTGAACAGCAACAATTTTTTTATCTTCATTATAAGCAATAAATTCAGAAAGTTGAGACATTAGGACGCCGTATCTACTTTGAAATATTCTGCATATGTTTCATTTGCTTGTTGGAAATCATCTATTTGTCCAATATCTAGCCAATAATCTGTAAGTTCAAATTTTGCTATTGGATCATTTTTTGCAATCATTGTTTTAATGAGCGTGTCCATCCCAAAATATTTTTTATTAGGCACATAATCTAAAACTTGTGGCTTCATCACATAGATACCTGCAAGGATATATTTAATAATATCAGGCTTTTCTTCGATGCCTATAACACGATCGTTTTCAAATAAAATATCGCCAAAAGCAAAAGGCATCACATATTTTTTGATAGCCACTGTCAAATCACAATTTGATTTTAAAGCGTGTTCATATAGTTTCTCGTAATTAACAAGGCTCAGAATATCACCGTTCATTACAACGAAGGGCTTAGTTAATTCTTCACGTATAAGAGATAAAGGGCCAACTGTGCCCAATGGCTCCTCTTCTTTACTATAGTGTAACTCAACGCCTAATTGTGATCCATCACCAAAAAACCGTGCAATATAATCAGCTTTGTAATTTGTTGCAAAAAATATCTTTGTAAAACCGAATTTTTTCAAACGTTCAATTTGAATTTCTAAAACGGAGCGTTCCCCGATTGGCAAAAGAGGCTTGGGCATGATTTGCGTAAAAGGCTGCAACCTTGTCCCTAAACCACCTGCAAGAATAATAGCTGTTTTCATTTTATTTTTTCTCTCGTGATTCCAGTAATGCAACCGTACTGATTAGCTTAGTTACTTGATCAATAAGCCGGCATATTTTTGATGTCAGGTAAAATACATAGACCAACAAAAAACCAATGAGGCCAATATATATAAGATGATCTCCGCCGCTTACATTCAAAACACTATGTGCAATAAATCGGTAAAAGTCACCTAGAAATCCTAATGACACCAGAAAGAGGCCAATGCCTATCCAAAGCGCAGCAAATGAGGAATTGAGCTTGTCCTTACGCAATTGGGATATAACCAAGAAAATAATCAGCATACCCGCAGCAAACGCAAAAATTTGTTGTTTAATATCCATCAGTACACTCCTCTTTTAAGACACATAGCGCGGAATATGTTTACGTTGAAGATAACAAGCGAACAAAGTCACAAGCCCCTTAATAGGAAAAAAGACGCCATTCCACCAATTAAATTCAGACACGCCAAATTGCCGTGGCTTCATGACAACTGGCACTTCAGTAATTTTTGCACCTGAGTAGTGTGACAAGAGTAAAAACTGGTTCATATTATCGTGAATTGAGTTTTTATATTGATGGCCAAAAAATTTAATAACACGTGGGCCATAAGAGCGAAAACCAGAAGTAATATCAGTAAATTGAAGCCCCGTCATAATTGAGAGAAGTTTCGAAAATATACGAATACCAATACGTCTGAAAAAATACGATTGAAACCCTTCATTATCCAAAAATCGCGAGCCAATCACACAATCAGACTGACCTTCTATAACGGGTGATAAGATTTTTGGCAATTCTGACGCCATATGCTGACCATCTCCATCAAACTGTCACATAATGTCATATCCTTGTTGATAGGCGTATAGGAAATAGCTAACTGCGGTGCCGTTAGACCCCCCTGAATTGACGCAGTGCCTGACACATTTAATGCCCATTGACCTTACTATATCAATAGTTCTGTCATACGAGCCATTATCAATCACAACAATATCGTATCCTATATTATGATCTATTAAATCTTGTAGTGTGGCTGCAATATTTTTTTCTTCATTATAGGTAATGACCGCTATAAGAATTTTCATGCGGACGCCTCCTTTATTTTTGCGGGATTACCGATGACTGTCACATTATCAGGAACATCTTTTGTGACAACAGCTCCTGCCCCTATGATCGCATTTTTTCCAATTCTTAAGCCGCCCAGAACCACTGTATTTGCGCCAATATACGCACCTTGTGCAATGTGAACATGACCGCAAATTGTTGCACGAGGAGAAATTGTTACAAAGTCTGCGATATCAACATCATGTGCGACACATGCTCCTGAATTTATTTTGACGTGGCGTTTGATTTTAACTGAAGATGAAATAATAACGCCTGCTTGTAATACACTGCCATCACCTATATTGGAGGATGGAGAGATAATGCAGCTTTGATGAATAAGGGCAGAAAATTTAAGGTTTAATGTTGCATATTCTTTGGCTAATTTCTCGCGTATCGCAGGCTTTTCCGGAGTGAGATGCAATGTTGCATCTTGATACTGTGCTAATATGCCTCTCGCTTGCGCGTCTGTACCCAAGTAAGAAGCTTTTAAATTATCGCGTTTGACTGAATCAATATATCCATAGACTTCTAGATTCTGTGAGGTGCACAGCTCCTCTAGCTCAATAAAACCGCCTATGAAAATTATGCCGGGCATGATCGTAACGCCTCACTCAATTTATCACAGACGTAATCAACGGCTTCGCTACCCATGTGGCCATATAATGGTAAAGTAATTAAACCATTTGCAGCACGTTCTGTCATTGGCACATCGCGGGCAAAGGGTTTATAAACTGTAAAATGATGAACAGGTGGATAATGCATACTCGTCATGATGCTATGATCTTTTAGATAAGCACGAATCCCATCACGCCTTTCAGACCCGCCATCAATCCAGCACGGGAAAATATAGTATGAAGAAGAGCCGCGTATGTGAGCAAATGGTAATATTAGATCATCTTCCATTTTCAAACGCTCGTAATACTGCGTACAATAATTTTTGCGCGCTGCAATATCGGCAGGGAGTTTTTCAAGCTGAACACGCCCAAGCGCAGCATGTATGTCATCCATCCTATAATTATATCCGACACCAACAACATCATACCCTGATGAATGGCCTTGTGCTCTTTGATAAGAGAGTGTTGTCATACCGTGCGAGCGTAATAATTTTGCATGATCGAAAAGTGCCTCGTCTTTCATGACAATCATACCCCCCTCACCCGTGGAGAGGTTTTTATTTGAGAAAAAACTAAAACATCCAACATCGCCCCACAAGCCCATGGCAATATCATCATAAACTGCCAGCGGCGCATGACATGCGTCTTCTATGATTTTAAGACTATGTTTTTGTGCAAGAGCAGAAATTTTATGCATTTCACAGGCATGGCCGCCATAATGCATTACAATTATTGCTTTTGTATTTGGCGTAATACAGCGTTCTATATCTTCTGGATTAATCGTTAAATCCTCTAGGGAGGTGACATCCGCAAAAACGGGCGTTGCGCCAACATAACGTACAGCATTTGCCGTAGCCACAAATGTCAAGGAAGGTAAAATAACCTCATCTCCTTCGCCAATATTAAGAAGAAGCATAGCAAGGTGTAGAGCCGCCGTACAATTTGCTAAACTTAACGCAAAGGGAGCTTTGATAGCTCTAGAAAACTCTTGTTCAAAGGAATCACACTCTGGACCTATCGAAAGCCATTTACGTTTGAAGACCTCAAGTACTGCTTTTTCTTCACGCTCGTCATAATTCAAATCAAAAAGAGGGACTGCCATACTCATTGTTCTATCACCGCGTCACATTAGTAATTAATTTTAAAGCCACAAGGAGCAAAACAACGCCTACACCATATTGCCAATTCAACGGTTCTTTAAACAAAACAAATGATGCGAGCGGAATAACAATAAAACCAAGCGCCACAAACGGATAAGCAACAGATAAATTCACCTGTTGTAAAACAGAAACCCATAATAGTGTAGAAAATGCATAAAGAGCTAAAGCGCCTATAAACCAAGGATTGAAAGCCAAACTAAACACAGAACTTATATTATTTATAGCTGGCGCATTTTGTGCTGCCATCTTAAAAAAAATCTGGCCTGTCGCCATCAAAAGCGAAAAGCTACATAAAAGAAAAAGATTTAGATATGTCATTATTGCTTCTTTCTACTATCCGTCGTAACGACCTTTCATAGTAATAACATCAAATGTGTTAATGTATAATGGTATTTTAGGTAACTTTTCTTTTGATATGCCAGTTAAAAACTGCACTATACTGCCAAAATTATAATATTTGCCATGATAGCGACATGATACGATACTAAAACCTGCTTTTTCCATCATATCGCCCAATGTCTTTGGCGTAAAAAAATAAATATGTAAGGGTGGCACCATCATGCGCCATCTTTTACCTGTTAAGCGGGCATGTAAGCTGTCAAAACTCCCTGTGCAGACGTACGCTCCACCGCCAGGCTTTAGCACTTGCGCACCTTTTTTCAACATTGATAATGGATCAAGCAAATGCTCAATTGTATCAAGCATTGTGAACATAGTGTAATCGCGGCCTAAATCTGATTGGAGAAAATCTTCTGATTTAACATTCACTTTATATATTTGTTGGGCCGCTTTAGAGGCATACTCTGAACATTCATAACCTGTTACATCCCAACCACGTTTTTTTGCCTGCTCAAGAAAAAATCCAAATGCACTCCCGACTTCGAGTATATTTCCCTTAGGGAAATGCTTTTCAATATCTTTTAAAATGGCGTTATTGTTACGGTCGTGAAAAGCCTTATCTGAAACATATCCAGGATATGCCGTTTCATAGTAGTCTGCTTCATATGCCCCTTCAATGTCTGCTTGTGTCACCGATGCGCTGACAAGAGAGCATGTAGCACATTTATAAACATCAAATTTCTTATCTGTACGAAAACCATTAACGGTATACAGCCTATCTAAATTATCGCTCTCACATAAATTACATTTATTCATAACGATCCTCTAACCTTGTTTTATACCATTCATAGGTTTTCTTAACGCCTTCTTCCAACGATACCTTCGCCTTAAATCCTGTTAAATCAAATAATCTTGATGTATCAGGGCACCTCCGTGGCGGCGAGCCTGGTGTTTCAGGTGCGTCAACAAGTTCAGTGTTTGCTCCTATTGTTTCCACAATTATTTTAGCCAAATCGCGCATTGTTATTTCCTGCGAAGAGTTTCCAACATTAATCACGTGACTAACATCGCCTGGTAATTTTACACATGCCATGATCGCCTCAATTGCATCGTCAATATAGCAAAAAGCACGTGTGTGATCAGGTGAGGCAATATCCACTTTATTATTTTGAGAGAGCTTAATAAATAACTCAGGGATAACATGCTGATAGCCCATACGCGGGCCATAGACATTGTAAAAACGAACAATCGTGCAAGGAAGATTGTGAATCTTTGAGTATGTAAAACATGCAGATTCCCCAGCCGCTTTGCTTAATAAGTAAGTAGAGCGTGGCTCTTTTAGATCACCAAGCGTAATAGGAACATCCTCTGGAGTTGGAATAGGAATATCAAAATATTTTTGTGTTCCTGCGACAATCTCGCTCGTTGATGAAAAGACAACGCGCTTTGGCTTTTTATCAGCATGCTTTAAATGATCCAAAAGGAACAATGTTGATATCGTATTAACATATAATACGCGGTCAGGGTTTTCACGAACATTACGTACACCAATAACAGCAGCCAGATGAAAGACATAATCGCAATCAAGCGGCAACGTTGCAACAAATGTCGCATCTGTCATATCGCCTTTTAAAAAGGTAACAGATGGATGGGATAAAACCTTTTCCCATTCTGCATCGGCGCGTCCACGAGCAAAATCGTCAACTAAAACTAGCTTATTCTGATTATTTTTTAAAAGAGCATTAACGAGGGCTAATCCTACAAAGCCTGCTGCGCCTGTAATAAGGTATTTTTCCATAATATTTTCTTTATTCTATATTGACAGGTTCATAATAGTTTTTACGTGTTTCACGGCAAGCCCATTTTGGCGGCGGAGCATCAGAATTTGGGACCATAACATACATTATATAATCATTACTCAAGGTTTTAGCTTCAATACCAAGCCAATACGGCTTTTGCCCTGAATCTAATATAGTAAACACATCATTGCGTGCCGCCTTGTTCACTAAAACAACTCGTGTACCAAAATCATAAAGAGTTTGCCAGTATTTTGAGCTATCTAAAATTGAGCCAAGAACTTTCTGCTCATGAACATTAATCATACAGTTCATAGTTTGAGGTTCAAATAGAGCACGCTCCCATGCGGCTAAAAATAAACGTCCATCGGCTGGCATAGCTGTCTCTGCCTCTTTTGCAGCATAATCTAGGTGCCGCAGTTGTGTCTCTTGCGGTCCTTGCAATATATGTTTCGCCGATCGCTTCACTGAGGGTAGATCATTTACAACAACAAGAATAGCCGACATCGAAATGATACCGATTAAGACAAAATGCGCTATGCGTTGAGGACGCACAAATTCCCACAACCTATCTAAACCTACGGCTGCAAGCGGAATGAAGGCAAATAAAGCAGGAAAAATATAACGCGGCGCAATAACGGAGGAATAAAATACGGCCCAAGAAAGCATGCCGAGCCCACCAGCAAAAGCAAAAAGAACGGATTTATTATCTAATAGTGCCCCAAAGGATGTTTTTTTCCAACGAACTAAAAAAAGCATAGGTAAAGTGGCCCAGACATATGGAGATAAATTACCGTGCTGCATTGGAAACTGCCCAAAGGTCCACGCAATTGGATAAATCGATAAGATATACTCTGTAACTTCTGGTGAAAACCAAGATTGATTTAAAAAAGGCGGGTAATAATGGGGATTAAAAAAGAAGAAAGGGGCTAAAGGTTCGCCATAAGCCATGAAATTTTTTGCCATATTCGGAACAAATGCTGCGATAATACAAGGCGCGATAATAAGACCTAACATCAAAGAATGAAGCACGGCTTCTTTAAAATTTTTCTCACGCCATAGACGAACAAAAATTATAAAACCAATCATTGGCACAAGAATAGGAATATATGAGAGCTTTGCTGTAAAAGACAGACCAACAGTTATACCCAATAACATCATATTACGCCTTGAATTTAAGGGCATCACAAGAGATATATAACATGCAGCAAACCCCAACATAGCACCATATAAATCCGTTTTGCCGTCACTAACCAATAATGTGACACCAGTTGAGGTGAGTAACAATAAAACCGCCAGCCAAGCTCTGCGTATATGATTTTGATTAAAGTGATAAACACACCCCGCCATTAAAAGCGCACAAGCCCATAATTGAAATGTTGTCATAAACCGTGCAGCCCACTCACTGCCCATCAAAATAAGCGCTGAATAACTTAATTCTGCTGGTAAGGGTATTTGTGAGAAAGATTCATACCCCGACAAGGGAACAAACTGATGCGCATAAGCAATAAGCTTGGCTTGAGCAAAATAAAACGCCAAAGCATCAGTTCCCATTGGGTGAAAAGCCAGAGGTACAGCCATTAAAAGATACAATACAAGCGGGATCGCTACCCAACGCAAGGATTTTTCTGTTGGCCAAAAAACGGCTCCAATGTTTTTTATAATAAATTGCCCATCATTTCTTATAGTTAGGAAAGAACGGCGACTAAGTATCATAAATGTAGTGAGCAATATAAAGATTGTGATGGTTTGCATCGCATGCGGTATAGCCGCCAATATACTCCATGTGTATCCAAGAAGAGCGAGCCCAAATGTAATTGCAAACCCAAAACGTAAAAGTATATTTTCCTGTAGAAAACAAAAATACCGACTAATCCAAAAACCAGAAGCAATTACAACAATGAAATAGAAAAATCCAAGAGGAAATGCGATTAAGATATCAGTCATAAGGGCCTAGAAAATATATGCTTTATAAAGAATATGTAAAAAAAGCTATGCGCTTCCTGTGAAAAAGGAATGAACTTCATAACGGCATGGCTAGCTAAACCGGGGGTCACTAAGATTTGAACCGATAATATTGCCCCAAACCATAGTACAAGCAACCATGCTATCATTTTTTGCTTCATGTTGAATTAGCCTCTCAATATGGACATACAAAATTTTATAGCCCATTTTTAGAGTATAAAATAGTAAATAAAGGCTTCTTTATTATGGATATAAAATGAGTGCAATTAGCAAGTGCGAAGCTAGATGGTGGATATAAAAAAACACCCTACCTAATCGCTTGATGGTATTTTGCTCGTCCAACCGCCACCGAGGGCTGTGTATAAAGCAATTAATTTTGTGACGGCTTGTGTTTCAGATAAAACCAGATTGTCCTCACTCACAGTGAGATCGCGCTGTGAGTCAAGCACTTCTAGGTAATCAATTTCGCCTGCATCGAGAAGTTTTTCTACAAGGGAGAATGCTTCGAGGCGGCTTTGAACTGACTCTTCTAATTTTTGGCGAGTTTCTAATTCACGACCATATCGTGTTAATGCCGATTCAACATCCGCTAAAGCTTCCAAGATGGTTTTTTCATGCATTGCCAAAGCGGCCTTATTTTCTGCTTTTTCAATATCTATGCGCGCGCGAATAGCGCCACCTTCAAAAATAGACCATTGCATCACAGAACCAAGCGACCACAAGCCACCTGCTGCCGTGAACAAATCTCCAAAGGTTCTCGATTGTGATCCAACATCTCCCGTTACAAAAAATTTGGGAAATAATTCAGCCGTTTGCACCCCTATATCTGCAGTTGAGGCGGCCAATTCCCGCTCAGCCATTTTAATATCAGGGCGGCGGCGCAAAATATCAGATCGTAAGCCTACGGGAACAATATCTAAGGTTGGCGGTAAATCTTGGGCCGTCATCATGGTATCTAAGAGAGCCTCTGGGGGCTGACCTAACAAGACTGATAAACTAAAAATCGTGCTTTGCAAGTCTGCCTTTAAATTAGGCAAACGAGCCTGAGTTGTTTGATATTCACCCAAAGCGCGCGCAACATCAAATTGCGTTGCTTCTCCAACCTCTAGACGTTTTTTGATGAGCTCATATGTTTGATTAAAAAGTGTGACATTTTTCTGTGTAATATCAATTCGTTTTTGCAAGCCCCGTGCTTCGTAATATAGGCGGGCAACATCCGACAATGTGGTAAGCATCACATCATCATAAGAGGCCTTTGCACTATCTAATCGCGCTTGAGCCGCCTCCCCCTCACGTCGGGTACCACCAAAAAAATCAATCTCCCATGACGCATCAAAGCCTGAATCAAATAAATTACGAACATCACCGCCATTAAAGGAGGCAATATTATCACTTGAACTTGAACGCTCAGCCGATGAATTATTACTTATTGTTGGTAATAAACGACTAACACTCTCACGCTTTACTGCCCGGGCGCGTAAAATATTTGCCGTTGCAATTTGAACGTCTTTATTATTAATAGCGGCCTGCTCGATATAATTGATTAAGAGAGGGTCATTAAAATTATTCCACCACTTTGTATCAATAGGATCTTGGGTTGTTCTTTTACTCTCAGATGAAAACCATTTATCGACAAAACTGATCTGTGGCGCTTGATAATCTGGGCCAACAGTACAGGCTCCTAAACCAAGGCTCGTTAGAAGCACAAGATAAGTTTTATTTTTTATCATGATAGTTCTTCCTGCTCTTTGATCAACTGGCGTTTTACATCACCTGGCGAGCCTGTTTTACGAGCGAGAAGGTCATATGCCACAGGGACAATAAAGAGTGTAAAAAATGTTGCGGCTAAAACACCAAACAAGATGACAACTCCTATCGCAATCCGCGTTTCTGCGCCAGCACCTGTTGATAAAATTAATGGAAGTGACCCTGCTACAGTCGTGATACCCGTCATAACGATGGGACGCAATCGTATTTGAGTTGCCTCGATTAACGCTTTGGAAAACTCCACGCCTTCATCGCGCAACTGGTTTACAAATTCAACAATCAAAATTCCATTTTTGGCTGCCAGACCGACAAGCATGATAAGGCCGATTTGCGTATAAACATTGATCGAGTTTCCAGTGAAATAAAGCCCCGCTAGAGCACCCGCTATTGCTAGCGGCACTGTAAGAATAATCACAAAAGGATGCACATAGCTTTCAAATTGTGCGGCAAGCACCAAGAATACAACAGCAAAGCCCAGAATAAAGACAAATAATAGTGAAGACCCACTTGTTTGATAATCAAGTGATTGCCCTTTATAATCAATCACAACGCTATCAGGTAAATGCTCCCGCGTTAAATCGCGCAAATATTCGAGAGCCGAACCCAGAGCATATCCCTCCTCAAGACCCGCTTCGATTGTAATAGAACGCGTGCGGTTATAGCGGTTGAGGCTGCCTGAATCAGCATATTCATCAATTTGTACAAGGTTAGCCAAAGGAATAAGCATTCCGCTACTATCTGAGCGCACATAAATATTTTGCATGTCTGTTGGCGTGTTCTGCTCGGAGCGCTCCCCTTCAACAATTACATCATATTCCTCGCCCTGCTCAATATAAGTCGTTACGCGCCGTGAGCCCAGCATGGTTTCTAAAGTACGGCCAATTGTTTCAACGCTGACACCCAAATCTCCTGCTCTATCTTGGTCAATAGTTAGTCGCAACTGTGGCTTGGTTTCTTTATAGTCGCTATCTATATCGAGTAAACCTGGGTTATTTTCATTGACCTTTTCAATCAATATATCACGCCACTGTGCAATTTCCTCATACGTGCCACCGCCGATTACAAACTGTACAGGCTTGGACGGTCGTCCACCAAAACCTTGACGCATCACAGGAAAAGCGCGAACCCCCGGCAGGTCACTCAATTTTCCTGTAATTTCGCCCATGATTACTTTAGCAGGTCTGCGCTCAGACCAATCGTTTAACACAACAATTGCAAGCCCGTCATTAAAGGTGGAGGAATTACCAAAACCGCGCGGCGCACGAATAAGAGAGCGGCTAATTTCACCACTTTCAACATAAGGCATGAGACGTGCTTCAATTTCTTCCATATACTCTTTTGTGTAATCATAAGAAGCCCCTTCTGGCCCCGTTACGAATAAGAAAAAAGCGCCCCTATCTTCTTGGGGGGCATATTCAGATGGCGTTGCATTAATTAACCAAACTGCCGAAGCAGCGATGACACCAAAAATAACGAGCATCAAAAAGCGTGCTTTGAGCGCTAACATTAAAAGACGTAAATAGCCTGACTTGAATTTTTCAAAAATGCGGTCAACTGCCCCGCTGACTGGATTGCGCTCTGCCTTTTTGAGTAATTTAGAAGACAGCATCGGGCATAAGGTAAGTGCAATAAGTGTTGAGAAACTAACAGCTGCCGCCATCGTAATCGCAAACTCGCTAAATAATCTGCCTAAATCTCCTTCCAAAAAAGTGATCGGGGCAAACACAGAAATAAGCACCACAGTTGTCGCGATGACGGCAAAACTAACTTGTCTTGTTCCACGATAAGCCGCCGTTAAAGGGGGCTCTCCTTTTTCGATGCGCCTTGAGATATTTTCTAAAACCACAATCGCGTCATCTACAACCAGACCAATCGCCAAAACAAGCGCCAGAAGCGTTAAAAGATTGATCGAAAAGCCAAAAGCAGAAATGACAATAAATGTAGCAATAAGGGATACTGGCACGGTGATCGCAGGGATCAACATTGCACGAAAACTGCCTAAAAATAAATAAATCACGATAACAACCAATATAATGGCAATAAAAAGTGTTTTATACACTTCTGCAATCGCGCCGCGAATAAACACAGACGTATCATAGGAATTAATGATCTCCATCCCCGGTGGTAAATTCGGCCTAATTTGGTCGGCTAAATCAATTGCGCCCTGGGCAACATCAATTGTGTTGGCTTTGGATTGTTTAATAATACCAATCCCAATCATGGGTACGCCATTACCACGGAAAAAAGTACGGTTTTCAATCGCTTCTTTTTCAACGCGCGCTAAATCGCCCAAGCGGATGAGCGTTTCACCCTCTCGCCCAACAACTAGCTTTTTAAAATCTTCGGCCGTTTGGTAAACGCGTTGAATACGCGCCGTAAACTGAGTTTCAACTGATTCTATGCTCCCGGCAGGCAGCTCCACGTTTTCTGAACGGAGCGCGCTCTCAATATCAGAAACTGTTAGATTTCGGGCGGCCATTTGATTGCGATCCAGCCATACGCGCATTGAATATTCTAACCCGCCACCAATGCGGACGCGGGCAACACCAGGGACGACTGAAAAGCGATCCTGGAAATAGCGCTTCGCATAATCAGTAAGCTCTAAAGTATCTAAACGGTCACTCGTAACATTAAGCCATAAAATGACATCATCACTAGAATCCGCTTTTTGGATATCAGGTGGATCAGCTTCTTCTGGCAAATTATCAATAACACCAGAAACGCGATCGCGCACATCATTCGTCGCAGCTTCGATATCGCGTTTAACATCAAATTCAATATTAATGCGTGAACGCCCATCAGAAGAGGTGGATTCAATAAATTTGATTCCTTCAACACCCGAAATACGGTCTTCAATTACTTCTGTAATGCGAGTTTCAACAATATTGGCCGATGCCCCCGGATAGGACGTGTCGACTGACACGACAGGCGGATCAATATCGGGATACTCCCTAAGCGACAATCGATCAAACGACACTATTCCAAATGCAACAAGCAATAAAGAAATAACGGATGCAAAAACGGGGCGTGTAACGGATAGATCAGATAATATCATTAGTCTTTATCCACCCCATCATTTTGATTTTCTATTTGTGCTTTATTTTGAGCAGCCTGTTCCAAAAGTTCTGAAAGGGGCATATCGCCCTCTTCAATCGCATTAATGGCTATCTCTGCGCCATCACGTAATTTTAATGCGCCGTGTGCAACAATCAAGTCACCCTCGTTAAGACCAGATATCACTTCTACATCACCCGCTCTACGTGAGCCTATTTGGATTTCAGTTTCAATTGCCTGCTTCTTCGCCTCATTATCCTGAACGACATAAACAAAGTTTTTACTGGCTCTTTTAATCAGCGCTTCTTCTGGGATAATGAGAGCCTTCCTATCGTTTTTAACGAGATTGATTTTCATTAAAAGACCCGGTTTTAGGGCCTTATCATCATTAGTAATGATGCCACGCACTTTTATCATGCGTGTGATCGGATCAACTTGTGTATTAACTGTTTGTACCTCACCGGTAAATTCGCGATTGCCATACGCCTCCACGGTGCCAGTAAAAGCCAATCCAGCCTCCAACGTTGGTAAGAAAATGG
Organism: Alphaproteobacteria bacterium; assembly: GCA_009995595.1. Taxonomy (GTDB): domain Bacteria; phylum Pseudomonadota; class Alphaproteobacteria; order Micavibrionales; family Micavibrionaceae. The sequence goes on along the minus strand of JAACPE010000007.1, from coordinate 3,868 downwards.
AGGGCACATCAAAATCAACTTTAATTTTGGATATATCATCAACGGTTGTAATTTTATCGCTGGGCTGTATCAGCGCGCCTATACTCACTTCCCTTATGCCTGCAACACCATCAAAGGGGGCCGTAATGACCAAATCTTCCAATCGGGCGGAGATGGCGCTTACGGCTGCGCGCGCTTGACGCAGGGCTGCTAAGCGCTCATCTAAGGTCGCCTTTGATATAGCTTGATCCTTTTGCAAGTCTTCTGCACGATTAAAGGCAGATTGAGCCTCGGATAACTCTGCCTGCGCAGCCCTTAATCCCGCATTTTCTTCGGCTTTGGCTAGTGTAATAAGAAGGTCGCCCTTCTTAACGTCCTGCCCTTCTTCAAAATGAATAGCAGTCACTTTCTCCGACACATCAGATGTGATCACAACCATTTCATTTGATCTGGTTGTCCCCAGAGCCTCTACAGTATCTGCAAAATCCTTCAAAATCACCTTAGTAGCAAATATAGGTGAAGGCCCTTGAGGCCCTTTTTGTTGTGCAAAGACGTTTGGGGCTGTAAAAATTAAAACAAATCCAGTTATAGCAAATAATTTTAACATATTAATCCTATCGCTTCAGTCCTCTCTATCTTACACAAGAGAGCCAAGATTGCGTGTTAAATTAATGCAATAAATAGAATTTAGTGTGAAGTCATGTGCGAATAACTATATCGCATAGCACGTGAATGTTTTAAAAAACTACATTATAATACACACATTGTGGTATAGAGTTTAATAAATCACTTTTCTGACTGATGTTTATAACACATTGACATAAGAATTTTTATTTATGCTTAAACAATAATACCGCCACTATGTAATAGGGCTGCTGCATCCAAATCATTCACTCCGTTTACTTGGGCAATTGTTACAAAATTTTCACCTCCCGTTGTGCCGTTAGCATCAACTTGTAAAAGTGAATTAGCGCCTGAATTTGTAAATCGCACAAAATCATTAATGTCACTATCCGCTCCTGTATATCCTGTAAGAAGGTCGGATATATCGATGGCATCATTCTCTGCGACTGTCAGATTATTAATTTCATCTATACCTGTTTCCCCAGAGAGAAATAAAAACGTATCTTGGATACCGTCAGTTCCAAAGAGAATATCGGATCCATCACCGCCAGACAGAATATCACTTCCTGTAGTGGGACCAAGAACAGCATCACCCTCCCACTCTAAAACATAACCATGCGCTCTACCACTGCCACTGTTGGGAAAAGCAAACAATACATCCCCCCCCTCCAGACCATAAGAGTAAATTATCCCAAGTGTTTTGATTACTGCTTGCTGGACTACCTCCGGACCAGTTTAATTCATTATTGTTGAGCAAAGTTCCTGCCTCTGGTCCTGCAGTAAAGCGCCAGACCCCCTCCACAGCAGAGTCTGAGCCGTCAATCCAAAACCATCTATTACCATCACTTTGCAGTGCCCCTACGAAACTCTGTTCGTGTCCTGTTACTAACGTTGCAAGATGAGATGTAACACCGTTTAAAGTAGCTGCATCTGCTGCTGCTACCGCTTGCGTATATCTTACTGTTTGGCTCGTTACATCAACAAATTGATAAAAATTTCCTGTTGATTCATTGTAAACCACATTGGGGTTTGCTTCTAAAATTGCAGACACATTATCAATTAATGCATCAGTGGCATTAGACCCATAAATTATATCATTACCCAAACCGCCATTGATAATATCATCTCCTGACCCACCACTAAGGGTATCGTTTCCTAATCCACCAACGATCGTATCATTTAAATTACTACCAATAAGTGTAAAATCTTCGCTTTGGCCTACCATACTGATAGTAACGCCCGTAGCGGCTAATTCTGCTGAAATGATTTCGAGGCCCTGTATCCCTGTATCAGAAGACCCTAGAGTATTTAGATCTATCGATGTCGATGTTATATTCAGCGTATCCGTGCCAGTGTTAAAATTAATATTTCCTGACCCGAAAATAAGAGAATCAATTTGAGCGCCCGTTATCGTAAGCATATCGTTATCAGACGACCCCACAATAAAGCCATTTTCTGAATTGGTAGCGGTAGGTGTTCCAAGTCCTGTTGCATCTAAAGTACCATTAACCTGAACGCGGCTATTATCCGTGCCACCCCCTAGATTAATACTTGAGAATGAGAGAGCTTGCTCAAATGTATATGTCACATCATCATTCCCATTGCTACCAATGAGATTCTCTACTGTAGAAATTGTTCCTACTGAAAAATCAACTGTTGTCGCGTCGATCAGAGTAATATTGTCTGTTCCTATACCACCTATAATTGATTCACCTGCCACAAAGTGACCGTTGGTAATATAGAAAGTATCATTTCCTGTACCACCATCCATAATATCAGCGCCAGTGCCACCAGTTATAAAGTCATTACCATCATCACCATTAATGGTGTCATTACCCCCATCACCAAATAAGGTGTCGTTGCCATCACCACCATTGATAATGTCGTCACCATTAAAAACAATATATTCTGATTTTGCTGCATTAACGCCCGCGTAATTTCCCAAAGAAACAAAAACATTGCCTGTATCAGGGCCAGACATATTCACAATCATCACGTTTTGACCAGTGCGCTCAAAAAATGTGGCATCCAGCTTATAAATCCCTGCATCTAGAACTTGCCCCGCACTCGTCACTGTCGCTGCGGCATGAAGTCCATCATTATTGACAATACGCACACCATCTAAAAACAGGGCACTTCCATCATCCGAACGGGTCTGAAAAGTGTATGTTCCTGCGGTTGTAATTGTTAAGTAAGTTTCATACTTAACGGCATAATTGTCGCCCGGATCAAGAAGTCCGGGATCTAGGTTTTGTATCACACCACGACTTGTTTCTTGGTTTGTATTTTTTGTGCCGCCATTCAGGGTAAATCCAGCAGTGGCAAGTGTGTTTGGTGATGTGGTTAAATCATAATATTCAAAGTACCAACCGCGCGCAGATTCACCGCCATCGCCATAAATAACATCATCGCCCGCATCGCCATTGATAATATCATTGTTATCACCGCCGCGAATTGTATCGTTGTCATTACCTCCATTTAATATATCGTTACCGTCTTTGCCATAAATATAATCTTTGCCATTCCCTCCAAAAACAGTGTCATTTCCCTCTTGGGCATAGAGATTATCATTACCATCTTCCCCATAGATCAGATCATCACCAGCGCCGCCTTTGATGAGATCACCATCATCACCGCCATAAATAATATCATTCCCATCATTACCATCGATGTTATCAATCCCAGCACCACCATAAATAGTATCTATACCGGCCCCGCCCACAATGCGGTCATTGCCCTCTTCACCGTTTAAGATGTCATCGCCATCTCCACCAAATATTGTATCATTTCCAATGCCACCAAATATTGTGTCATTACCTGTACCCCCATCAAGGAGATCATTGCCATCACGCCCATAAAGCGTGTCATTTCCGCCTTCACCATATAGACGATCTGAATCGCCCTCTCCATCAAGAAGGTCATCCCCTTCGCCGCCAAATAACCGATCTAGGCCCGCACCACCATAAAGTGTGTCATTTCCGTCCCCGCCTTCGAGCTTGTCGTTTCCGCCCTCACCATAAAGAAAATCATTACCGCCCTCACCGCGCAAAATATCGTTGCCATTTCCGCCATTGAGCGTGTCAATACCGTTTCCACCTTTAAGGATATCATTCCCATCACCACCATTGAGCTGGTCATTCCCTTCACCACCATCGAGCGTGTCATTACCGATACCGCCGTTAATAATATCATCTCCATCTTCGCCTTTAAGAAGATCATTCCCCTCATCCCCGTTAAGGGTATCATTGCCAAGGCCGCCTTTGAC
>JAACPE010000006.1 GCA_009995595.1 Alphaproteobacteria bacterium | reverse complement strand
ATAGTTCTGCGGTGCCAAGTGTTGCCGCTTCAAATTTTGAGACGAGTTTCATCGTATCCTCCTTTTGTTCAAGGAGGCCCCGAACCATTCAGGGCCTTTCGGCCCCGCACACCATCATCCGCCCAAAAAGGCTCTGATGGTTCGGGCGTCTCACGGACAAACGGTAAGGATGCGCGGGAAACGCTTCCAAGGCTTGAGGCTGCATCGCGCAAGCAGCAGCAACGCAACTGTGGATTAATCGGAAAAGAAGGCGGGCGTCACATTTTTTCACATAGTGCTTAGAGAGGCGCTAAGAGACAGTTGTGGAGAAAATTTGCCCCTCTTAACAAAAGCCATGGTTTTGCGCTAAACTTCAAATATGAAAGTTTTTATATTGTCATCGCTGATGGTATTGTTTGGAGTAATATTTTTATCAGATCGTCATGGCGGTTCCGACGAAACTTCCTTGCGACCACCTATGGGGATTGAACAGCGCACATTCCCGCTATCCTTCAGATTGTGGTTTTTGATACCTGGAATTTTGTTCTTTTCCTTCGGAATATACGCTCTGGCGCAGGTTATTTGGCTGCATGTTCTAAATGCGAGTGCAGATATACCAACAATAAACTTCTATGGTGGCGTAGCCCTTTCCACCGTGTTCGCCGTATTGGGTGCTCTCGCCATTTGGACCTTTTTCATACCCGCTAAAGTCGTTGTCTTTGATCTTTCGCAAAAGACAGCTGAGTTGACTGTGACCTATCCTTTTGGAATACAGACTATCAGGGTTTACAAACTGGGCGACATCGCAGCGCCTGAAGTGAAGTGGCGCTCTGACCAAGATCTATTTAATGATGGTTTTTGGGAACTGATAGTGACCTTTCCTGATCGCCGCAAAATCAGCTGTTCGGCTACTTCATCGAACCTATCGGAGCAAAGAATAGAAGCTGAAAAATGGCGTGACAGCATAATTGAAATCCAAAGTTAGCCAATTTATCCAAACGCCCTTCAACTCATGGCCCAGATGGACGCCGTGTGCGGGACCTTCGCCGTTCAGCCGCTTCGCGCTTGCGCTCAGGATCAGGGCGCTCCATGTCGCGATAGTCCGCGACATCCTTGCGCAGTCGCATCAGCTCTTGGCTGGCGATGGAGCGCTGGCGCTTGATATCGCGCTACAAGGCTGCACGGTCATGCTTTCAGGCGATACAATATCGCAGAAAAGCTGTACGGCAGTCGCATAAATAAAGGCAAATTTTACGTTGGTCGTATGGCGAGAAAAACTAGCGAGGTTCGAGTATCTGATGGATAAGAAAACGACTTCCCCCGTATTCAGCCATACAAAATGACATTTTTCCCTGTAGATTTCCCCCTATAGAGTCCCAAATCGTTGTTCCGTCACCGCCGCTATATGTGGAGTCTCCCCAATCCCCACCGTAGACTTGAATTGTAGGGTCTCCTAGCACTAGCTTATTGTATTCCCTGCAAATATCTTCCCTAATGAGGCGGGCTGTCAGAGCAATCTCAGCCTTTGTATCACTGCCAACGCCAAAAACTCGTGTGGTTTGGTTTGCGAACCAATACTCTGCTCGGCTACCTGCAGGATCCCAATACCCGGTTGGTATATCCACAATATATTTATTATCTATCTTCGGCTCACCAATTCCGCTTGCCTTAAAATTAAATAATGAGCAACTCATATCTGGCGGTGTATTTGGATTGCGCGTATAAGGAGTAGAAGGAATAGAGTCCAAATCGATTTCTTCAGCAGAGCATGACATGCGCATTTCCTGCCACGCTCTTTTGTAGAAGGCTGCTTGATCCATGAGTTCATTTGCTAGAAGTTGAGCTTTCATCTTCGAAAGTCCATTTTCGTTAGAGCGCGTTCCCTGTGACATGAATGCACCAAGGGCTGCAAAAATGGCAACCAATACCAAAATCCAGATTAGGACTGAACCAGATTCTCTCTGACGATCTACCAGAGCCATGTTTTACTTCCGCTGTATATTTTAAAAGGGGTCTTGGTGACAGCAATGCGAGCGACAAGACATGCACAGACCACTCCAAGAACACTTATATTTATAGCCGGATCAATATTCTGCCATAGCCAAGCCGATATACCTTTAAAGGCTGTGTCCAGTGATATAATGATGAGAAAGAGAGCGAAGCCATATAGAGACAAGAGATAGTCTCTTTTAAGTCTTTGATTATTTAGTCCTTTTAACATTTAGATATTTTATCACGAAAATGGAAAAATTAGGTACGTTTTTTCTTGCCTATTGTAGACATGGCGAAGCTAGAATTTATTCAAGCCTATAGCCCAGACGGTCGGCGCGTTCTCTGACGCGCGCGACGGTGCTGCTCAATGCGATCCCGCTCAGGATCGGGGCGCTTGATATCGCGCTGCAAGGCTGCACGCTCTTCGATCTGGTTGAAGATGACTGCATCTTTTTCCGCGCGGTCTTGCTGCCACGCGATCAGCGCCTCTTGCTTGTTCTGCACTTTGATCTTCGTATACTGGCCTGTCAGTCGATGTCATAAGGCGTGAGATCTTGTCACGTCGGCTTCTTAGCCCAAAAATACTTTTGGGGCAGGGCTGGCTTTGGGGAGTTAAGTTGACAAAACTATGATATATTTTATATTTCAAGAGCCCTTAATTGAATGGTTTATGAATGAAAAAAAATATAATTACAGATTTTTTATTAATAATTGCAATTTTCTCACCTTTGATGGGCTTGTTAATAATTTGGTTAGATGATCTTGAATTTTTAGACTTTTCGGAGAGGATAAAGATGGTCATTTTTATGGCATCTTTGGGAGTTAGCTTGGTTATTTCCTCTTCTTTGCTCTTGAGAGTTAATAAATACAAAAAAGACGGAGAGCATGTCAGTAGTGCTCCTTATGCTGGAAAAGTGAGCAATCTATCTAAAGGGCAAGCTTTATTTTTTAATGTGCTTCTTTTGTGTATTGGCTTATTTTGTCTAGGATTTTCCTTGTATGTCTATTTAGAGTAAGAGCGTATTAAGTTCTGATAACATAATTCTGCACATAGGTGAGGCTTACATAATTGAGTTTTTTGACTGGTCAACCGCCATCTTAGAGGGTGGGTTCTAAAATTTGGTATTACCTATTTTATAATTCATACGCCTTAACATTGTTCAAAACCGTAGGTAGAAAATTAATTTGGGGTCATAATTGGGAGTGTTTTGTAAGATTAATTTTATATTAATCAGTATCTTAAAGATTAAATCCAATTTCCTCTTGCCCATTTTTATTGATTAACGATTGGTCACTGTACTTTTGACGGTGAAAACGTTAAAAGAGGGCTTAGCAATTATGTGGAGGCCGTCTTGAAATTACTTTTCTTATTCTCACTCTATACTTTCATATTTATGCCTTTTGCTCATGCAGGGGAGGTTGTTTATTATAAGGACGGCGACCTGACACTGGAGGGTTATTTGGCTAAGCCTGATCCCTCTGCTTTTTCTGGAAAAAGACCCGTAGTGTTGGTGATCCATCAATGGAAGGGGTTAGGAGATTACGAAAAAAAACGCGCTGAGATGCTCGCCGAGCAAGGATATGTTGCGTTTGCTTTGGATATGTATGGCCAAGGTGTTCGGCCAAAAGAGATGGCTGATTCCGCAGCTGAATCCTCGAAATACAAGAACAATCCTGAGCTTGCAAGAAGCCGATCAAAAGCAGCCTTAGATTATATTAAAACAATCCCCGATGTGGATGGTGAAAAAATTGCCGCGATTGGGTATTGCTTTGGCGGCACGATGGCTCTTGAGATGGCGCGCGCAGGATTTGATTTAGCTGGTGTTGTTAGTTTTCACGGCGGACTCTCTACGCAAGCACCCGCGCAAGAAAATGCCATATTGGGCGCGGTGCAAGTGCATCATGGAGCAGACGATCCGCTTGTCAGTCAAGACGAAGTCTTGGCGTTTCAAGAAGAAATGAGAGAGTCTAAAGCGGATTGGCATTTCATATCTTATGCTAACGCTGTTCATGCTTTTACCGAGAAAGAAGCAGGGAGCGATCCGTCTAATGGTGTTGCCTATAATGAAAAAGCGGATATTAGAAGCTGGGCATACACATTAAAATTTTTGGAAGAAACGCTTTAGCCTTAAAACCATTTTAGTTTTTTGAAGATCAGGACTTGGCAGGCGACTATGGTTATGAGCAAGGCGCTGAAAACCCAAAAGGCGTTGTTGTTATCAACGCCGGGCATTCCGCCGATATTGATGCCCATAAGGCCTGTAAAAAAGCCAAGCGGTAAGAAAATTGCTGAGATCACAGACAAAATATATAAGTTTTTATTCAAACGATCTGACAGCGCATTTGCAAGTTCATCTTTAATGACTTGGGCGCGTTCGCGCATGGAATCAAGATCTTCGATATAACGTGTGACACGGTCCAAGTTTTCCTGAATGCGTCGTTTATGTGCAGTGCTGAGCCAGACTTGATCGCTTGTACGTAAATGCATCATCACATCACGTTGGGGCGCGATGTAACGACGAAAGATAATAGCCTGTTTACGAAGAGAAGTAATTGCCTGGCGCTCTGATGGCTCTGGGTTGTCTAAAATGAGTTCCTCAATATCATCCAGCTTCTCATCCAGTTCGGTTAGGACTGGCTCCATCCGTTCAAATAATTTTGCAGAAAGCATGGAGATAAAATCGCCAGAATCTTTTGGCCCTGTACCGTTTGCTAATAAATCACGAATATCGCTCACGGCTTTTAGGCGGCGGCGGCGCAGGCTGATGATACGGCTTTCATCAACCCAAATGCGTATCGAAACCATATCTTCGGGCTCTGCTTTTTCATTGAGATTCATACCGCGTAAAATCATCATCATGCCGTTATCATATTCGACAATACGTGGGCGCGTTTCATCCGCCAAAAGGGCGTCAAGGATAAGTGGATCTAAATAAGAGACTTCGGATTCTAACCATTTGCGTGTATCTGGATGTGTGGCGTCAAGATGAACCCAGGCAAGATCATGGCTTTTGATTTCTTGGGTAATGTCTTTACCTGTGAGAGGCTGTCCTGATCCATCCCCTTGAATGGTGCACGCGTGTAAAATACATTCACTATTAATAATTTGATTAGGCATTGTTCATGACTTGAATTGTAGCGGGTTGTTTGATATTGAGATCGCGCTGCGGGAAGGGGATTTCAATACCGTTATCTTTGAATTTTTTCCAGATGGAAAACATCACTTCACTTTTAGCATTTCGTAAGCCGTCATTCACATCTTTAACCCAAAAATAAAGAATGAAATCAACGGAGCTATCGCCGAAATTATCAAGAAAGCAGAGAACATCTGGTTCTTTCATGCAGCGCTTGTGATCTTTTGCGGCCTCAATGGCAAGGTCACGTGCTTTTTCAATGTCACAGTTATAGGACACGCCAAAATTAATCGTAATACGTGCTTTGTTATTGTTGAGCGTCCAATTGACCACTTGTTTGATAATGAATTCTTCATTTGGGACGATGATTTCTTTACCATCAATTGTTTCGATGAGTGTTGAGCGGGATGAGGATTTTCTGACATAGCCAAAAGTGCCATCTTCCATTTCAATTAAATCACCAATTTTGAGAGACCGTTCGAGAATTAAGATCATACCACTGACAAAGTTTGCTGCAATTTTTTGCATACCAAAACCAAGACCAATACCAACGGCTCCGCTTAAAATTGTGAGGCTGGTGAGGTCAATGCCAAGGATATTCAGTGTAACCAGAAATGAAACAATATAAATTAAAATTTGCGCCAGTTTTTGAAAGAGTGCTTTATTCGCAACACGCATTTTTTTCATGGCCTGAATACGTTTATCTGAAAAATCAGAAATAATCGCTGTGACCCAGAAAATGATAACAACAGAGAGAAGCGCTTTAAGCGCTGCATAAACGGTAATTTTATACGTGCCGATGGTGAGAGTTAGTTGCTCTGTATCAAGGTATTTTTCAGCAATCGCAAAATGCCCTTGTGACCATAAATATGCGATACCGCCCAAGACAAAAAGTAAAAGCCATTTTGCAGTAAAGCCCTTGGGCTTTATCATTTTTATCCAGAAATTTTTCATGCCTTAGAATAGGGCATTAAACCATAAAGGCGCAATAGAATTGTCTTATTCGTCCTTATTCACCAGCAATTGTGTTCCTTTGACAGAATCATAAAAAAACGTCTTGATGGGTTTGGGTTTATCATCTGCGGGTATAATCCGTGTGGGCTCTGAATGATATTCCAATGCCGATTTCCCTGTAAGCGGGTTAGGCAAAAGTTGTAAGTTAAACACGCGTTGTTTTGCGCGTTCATAGCCCATTTTATTGAGGGCTTCCACGCGGGTAAGAAAGTCTTTATCTTTTTGGGTTAATCCATCGTAATGCACTTTTATGTCTTCGGGAATTTGCGTGACGATGCGTTCAATATCAAAAAGGTCTTGTTCTGATAAACCGCCTTTAAGGAACATACGGATAATACGCTCCCACATCGTATCAAAATCTTTAAGGTCTTTTTCAGGGGTCGCACTTTGTTTTTGTTTTATGCTTTCATGCAGCGTTTTAATCTCGCTGAGACCCATTTGTGTGGCCTCTTGGGCAAATCGCAATTTTGTAAGCACAATTTCATGGTGGCGTATATAATGTTCCAAAAGCATGTTGGTTAAAGAATGCGACTCTGCCTCGCTGGGCCATGATTTTTGTGCTATTTGTAATTTGTCAGTCGGAAAGCTTTCGTCCTTTTTAGGATCTGATATGGGGATGGGCGATTCAATGGTGAGCGCATATAAAAGTCTCTCGGCGATGTTATCGGCGGAATAGGGCGCTTGTATTAAGTCAGTAATGCCCTCCTCGCGGGCAAGCTCAAGCAAGTGGATTGTGTTTGGATTGGCAATCAGCAGCACAGGCGTGAGATTATTTTTATTTTCTGGCCTCTTCCTTAATATTCCAGTCAGAGCAATGCCGTCCGTCATGCCATTGACCATTTCGCCGATAATAACCTGATAGTGCGTCTTATCGCATTGTTCAAGCGCATCTGTGACTTCAAAGGCAAGGTCAATATGCTTGATACCGATTAACCGCAATAGTGCGTTTAGGACTTTACGGCTGTAATCTGAGGAATGGACTAGAAGAATTGACGCATTATTAAACTTTTTCATTCATTCAAGATAAAGCGTAGCAAAAAGCTGTCAATCAAAACCAACTTATAGGCTTTAAATAGGGTGTTTTTGTCAATACAATGGAATAAAGCATAAAAAATGAGGGTAAAGTTGCAGTGATGACAACAGTAATAGAAGAGATAATAAAGCAAGCTAACACGGTTTGGATTCCAAAATGGTTTTCCCTTTTTTGCGACCCAAATGGCGGGTTTTATGAACGTATTGATCTTAATGCGACACCGCTTGATCACCCGCGCCGCGTTTTATCGCAATGCCGCCAACTTATCGTTTTTAGCCGTGCGTATCATGAAGGCGTATTTTCTGATCAAGAGATTTTAAAAAAATCATTTGATTATATTGTTACGCAATACCAAATACCTGATACAGGTGGATTTAAATTCAGCCTGATGGATGATCATTATGATTTATACGCCCATGCTTTTGTGATTTTGATGTGCGCGGAATATTATGCCGCGTCAAAAGATATCCGCGCCCTCGATATGGCTGATTGTGTTCATGAATTTATTCAAGGAAATTTTGTTCATAAAAATGGCCTTGGTTTTTATGAGGCGCTTGGGCCTGATTTATCACCTGTAGAAAAAATCAGGCGTCAAAACCCGCATATGCATTTATTTGAGGCTGTTTTGGCGATGTATGAAATAACAGGTAAGGCACATTGGAAAAACGCTGCGGATCATCTTTTGCGACTTTTTAAAAACCACTTTTTTGATTCTGGCTGTGGTGTTTTGCGTGAATTTTTTCAGGCGGATTTAACGCCGCATCATCAAGACGGCGATATAGTTGAGGCGGGCCATCATAGCGAATGGATATGGCTTTTAACCCGCTACCAAGCATTAATAGGCGATCAAGAGATTTTTGTTCAAGATGTTATTCCAAGGCTTTTTGATTTTGTGGCAACCCATGGGATTGATGGTGTGAATTGCGGTATTTATAATCTCCAACGACCAGATGGCGCTGTGGTTGATAGCCAAAAGCGCATATGGCCCGTTATGGAGAGTTTACGCGCCGCCTCGATTTTACGTCAAAGCCACCATCAGCAAGCCGCAAAGGTTTATTATGACATGCTGACTTGTTTTGAGCGGTATTATGTGGATATTAAAACAGGCCTTTGGCATGAGATATTAGATCAAAACATGTGTGTCACCAGCGATTACCGCCCCGCTACGACGCCCTATCATATTTATTTAGCGCTACTAGATAGCAAGAGTTATTTAGAATAACCTTTTTTCATACCTTTATTGTGCATGGCGCGGTGAGCGCTGGCATCAAAATCGGCAGGCGCACCGTAGCGGCAAGACGGTTGAATTTTTAATAGATCAGGCCATTTATCAACCCAGCCTAGATAATGACTAGCATCTTGCACCATAGAATAATGGATACAATCTGATAGGCCCATGGCTTGGCGGAAGCTGTGGTAAACGCCGGGTGTGACCATTTCATCAGCACCGCCAATAAAGTGGATTTGTGGGATTGTCGCGAGTTGTGGGGCAATCTCAATTGGGTTTAGCGACCCTGTAAGGGGATCTAGGCCGCGCTCAGCGGTGATGAATGAATGGTTTAAAACGCCAGCGACTGTGCGAAGGCTTTTAATATCTTTACGTTCTGCTGCAAGATAAGAGGCAATAACGGCGCCGCCATCAAACCCAACAAGGTGAATATCGGTCAGGTTGTAACGCGCCTTCATCTCGTCAAGGGCCTGATGGTATGAATTGACAACGTCGCGGCTGTATCGGCGGCTTCCCCAATAAAGCGCGGTGCACCCTTTTTCTTCAGGATTATATATATATTGGCACGGACGGGCGAGGTAGCCAAGATTGGCTGATAAATCACGCGAAGCCAAATGCAGGCCAACGGGGTTTGCGGGCGTGTTGCCTTGGTCAAACCAACGATGGGCGATATCGACATCTTTTTCCCAATGTTTGCCGTCCCCTTCGATATAAATTGTCGCTGGTGCGTATCGTGTGTGCATGCGTTCCCATGCTTTGAGCTCAAACATATCCGTTTTGATCATACGGTCCACCATGAAGGCGGGACGGGCAATGCGGTCTGCTGCAACGTCTTTCGTGTCATGGGATATAATATTACATCCCGTCAGCGTTAAAATAAGAGCGGAAAAGAGAGCAATTTTTTTCATGAGAATTCTTCGCGGTTTTGTGTTTCGATTGGTGTTTCAAGAAATGAAATCAGTAAAGACTCTCACATTGTAAAGAATCTGGACTGATTTGGCTAATATTTTATCGCGATATACCTTCAAGAACCCGTTTTGTCGGATTTATAGGGTTTCCAGCCATTAAACCATGTTTTGATATCAATGATATGCGCAGGTTTGCCATTATCCTCAAACCATGAATCAACGGCATATTGTTGCCCTGTTTCAAGATCGCGGATGGTCGCGGTTTGATGCCACCAGCGATTACCGCCCAAAAAAGGTTGCCTTGATTGGGGTTGTGTCGGGCGATGAAATTTTATAAGGCCGCTTTGATGAAGCAGGGACAGATAGATAGTCGTATTTGTGCTTTCATCAACGCAATCTTGTTGAAAGCGATTATATTTGACGTCTTTATCTTGATAAAGCCGAAATGTCCCGTGTTTGTCATGTTGCGTCCCTGTAATGCCGCCGACAATTATTTCAAAAGACTGAATCGCCTTTGCAATTTGGACGCGTTCAGTTCGCGCGTTTTTTGGTGTGGGTTTAAAATTTTGGTTGATCTGATTCCATTGCTGATCTGTAAGGCTCACCATTTTAATAGTTTTGCAGCCATAATCATAACAATGCGGGAACGTATTTTTCGACACTGCGGGAATATTTTTATTGCGAAGATAATGCGAATAGTCATCAAGCGGCGCGTTTCGTGTGCATGCCGATAAGGCGCAAACGCATAGGATTAAAATCAAGCGCATTTAAATAATCTCTAATATTATGGGCGTATGATCCGATGCTTTTTCTTCCCCACGTGGCGCTTTATAAATTTCGCAATTGATCATGCGATCTGTAATGGCGGGAGAGAGCAAGAAATGGTCAATCCGTATACCATCATTTTTCTGCCATGCGCCGCGTTGATAATCCCAGAACGTATAGTGCATGCCATCATGATGATGAACACGAAAGGCATCGGTCAACCCAAGGTTTAAAAACGCGCGCCATCTTTTATGTGTTTCGGGGTGATAGAGCGCATCGCCTTCCCATGCCGAAGGGGTGGCGCAATCGAGCGCATCGGGAATGACATTAAAGTCGCCGCCGATTAAAAACGGGATTTGGTCATCGCGTAATGATTTAAGGCGCATATAAAGACGATCCATAAAACCCAGCTTATATGGAAACTTTTCGCTCTCGCTGCTGACGGGGTTACCGTTGGGCATGTAAATATTAATCATACGTATGCCTTTATAGTCGATCTCGATATAGCGCGCTTGGTCATCACTATCATCGCCGGGCAAAGCGGTGTTAAGGACATCAAAGGCGTCTTTGACAAAAATAGCCACGCCGTTATAGGCTTTTTGCGTCACTGCCTCGGTTTTGTAGCCCATTGCCGTAAAATCATCGTGGGGAAAATCCAGTCCCTTTAATTCTTGAATCATCAAAACATCGGGCTGATTTTCTTCCAGCCAGCGTTTTACATGCTCGAGCCGCGCTTTGATAGAGTTCACATTCCATGAGGCAATTTTAAGGGACATTTGTTTACTGCTTTTGTTGATTTTTATTTTTATAAAAGCAGTATGCGTAAGCGCAGCCAAGATTACAAGGATGGGTGGTGTATTTTAGGTGCGTCGTTGAGGGTTGTTTTTTTAAGGTAACTTAACCGTGTAGCGAAAAGAGATCGCGCTGTCTTCACCCGCTTTGCCCCTAAAGCTTAGGCCTTCCAATTTACCTATAAAGGGGGTGACATCGCTTTTGAAATTAATTTCCATGTCCTTACCAGCGCAAAATTCCATCTCAAACCCATCAACATCGCCTATCATCGGGATGAAGCTTGTGGTGTAGGCAATCCCTCTATTGCCCCGATCAAACCGAAGGCCTTCAACGGTTAAAAGATCGACATCGCCGTCAATTACATTCCATGTGTGTTTTAGTGTATTTTTGTAAGGCAGCATAGAAAGCAGTTTATCTTCGAATTTTTCCTTTTCGGGCGCAGCTTTTGATGCGGACTCTAGGGCTTTGAGCGCGTCGGCTGGCGGCGTTTCACCTTGTGGTATCATCGTGAAATCTTGGTCTTGATATTGCTCATCGAGTGATTCTTGCGAAGATATCTTCCAATTAATGCGCGCCTGATAGACTTGTGAGGGGGGCGTATTTTTTGCTGCGCTTTCCTCAGCCAGAGCAGGCGGCGAGATGAGGTATAGTGCCCCAAGGCATAAAAAACTTAAAACGGGCAAACTATTTAGTTCTCGCATATCTTATATTACCATAAGACATAAAAATATGCATTATTTTTCATATATAGCTATATAAGGAAGAGGCTCTAAAGCTTTATTTAACGGGGTTTTGCCGATTAAACCGAAAAACTCGTGCCGCATCCGCAAGAGGAGTTGGCATTAGGGTTATTAATTTTGAAATGCGCGCCAATAAGGTCGTCCACATAATCAATTTCTGCGCCGTCTAAAAACGGTAAAGAAATATCATCGGTAATCACGCTTGCGCCGTTTTTTTCAAAAACAATGTCTTTGTCTGTTTTGATGGTGTCTGGTTTGAATATATATTCAAAACCCTGACAGCCGCCGCCTTCAACAGTAATACGGAGCATGAGCGCGGGGTTGTTTTCACTTGCCTGCAACTGCTTCAATCGTTTTACAAAATTGTCTGTGAGGGTTATGCTCATGACATTACTATATAGAGTTTTTGAGACTCATTTTCAAGCAAAGGTTCAAAAGGGTATGACGCAGGGGCATGATGAAAAAGATAAAGGCGAAACGAAAGCCACGCCTGAACTCGATTATAACTATTGCGCTCTCCCTTTAGCAGTGTATGCGGCGCGACCCGATCAGAGCAAAGGGCGGATTTATGATGAGCCTGAGAGTAAAAACCGTACAGGGTTTCAACGTGATCGCGACCGCATTATTCACGCCAGTGCCTTTCGCCGGCTTAAATATAAAACACAGGTTTTTGTTTATCACGAGGGCGATCATTATAGAACGCGCCTGTCACATACATTAGAGGTATCGCAAATTGCGCGCTCGCTTGCCCGTGCTTTGCTGGTGAATGAAGACCTTGCCGAAGCTGTTGCGCTCGCGCATGATTTGGGGCATACGCCGTTCGCACATATTGGCGAAGAATTTCTACAAAAATGCATGAAACCTTATGGCGGGTTTGAGCATAACGATCAATCCTTACGCATCCTGACTACCTTAGAGCGTAAATATCCAGGCTGGCCGGGTTTAAACCTGACATGGGAAACGCTGGAGGGGGTCGTCAAGCACAATGGCCCTGTAACAGGGCCGTTGCCGACAACCTTAAAGGATCTTCAAAAGCAGATCGATTTACGCCTGAACACTTATGCCAGTATGGAGGCGCAAGTTGCCGCTATTGCTGATGATATTGCCTATAACAACCATGACGTTGAAGATGGCCTTCGGGCGCAAATGTTTACGTTGGATGATGTCAAAGATCTGGCGCTTCTTGGCCCGATTTTAGCGCAAGTCAAAAAGCAATGGCCTGATGTGTCCGAGCACTATATTGTCCAAGAAACCATTCGCGAGATGATTGGCGCAATGGTGCATGATGTTCTGGATGAGACAAAACGCCGACTTGCGATCGTCAAACCTAAAAGTGTCGAGGACATCCGTAAAGCCGATCAGCAAATGGTCGCGTTCTCACAAAGCATGTATCCGATGGTCGAAGAATTGCGCGGGTTTTTGTATAAACGCATGTATCGCCATTATACCGTGAACCGTATTTGG
This sequence comes from Alphaproteobacteria bacterium, assembly GCA_009995595.1. Taxonomy (GTDB): domain Bacteria; phylum Pseudomonadota; class Alphaproteobacteria; order Micavibrionales; family Micavibrionaceae. The sequence continues at coordinate 66,341 of JAACPE010000006.1, read as the reverse complement.
TTGAAGGTTGAGCGGATTATTCCTGATCTGTTTAATACGTTCATGAAGCATTATAATTTGTTGCCTGATCATTGGCAGCAGCGCGTTGAAGATGCGGGTGGATTAATTGATAATATCGCCCAAGCGCGTATTGTTTGCGATTATATTGCCGGAATGACCGATAGATATGCGATTCGCGAGCATGAGCGCCTTTTTGATCTGTATTGGGATCAGCGTTAAAGCGCTTTTGTGCTTTGTGATGATCCTTTAGTTCGTTCCCGTCATAAAATATATGACCAATTAAGTCCTTGAAATCAAAGGAAAGCTCTTTAGTTCGTTTTTTGAAGGATTTTCGAAAAAAAGCGCATGTGTGCGCTTTATGAGCTTATCATATCATAAAATGAGAGGGATTGCGATATACGCTTGTGAGCGGATCGTTTTTCTTCTAATCTTTGCGCTATGAACACAGATTACGACCCTTTTGAAGAACCTAGAGCGCCTGTTCGCGGAAAACGAAGCCCGACAACTGGACGCCCTTTGCAGCGGCGTTTTTCGGCCAAGACGGCGTTTTTGGCGGTTATGATTGCTGTGGGTATTTTGATTGGCGCAATTTGGTCTCTTTATCCAAGTGGTAAAGATGCGCAATATGCCCAGAATGTGCCGATTGTTCGCGCAGAGAGTAAGCCGCTCAAATATATCCCAGAAGACACAGGCGGTATGGACATCGCGCATCGTGATAGCACCGTGTTTAGTGGCATGGGTAATGAAGATGATTCACCGCGCATTGAAAATTTACTTGCTGATAATGACACCGAAGAGCCTTTGCCACGTTCGCAACTGTTTGCAGGTTTGAACACGGATGAAGATTTAGAGTCTGGTGATGGTGTCACGCAGGAACAATCAGACGAAGAAATGGGCAATGATCTTATTGTGCAAGAACAAAGTCAGGCCGTCCTCACCCAGATTGAACGTCCTGAGCGTGTTATTCCGTTTGAACAAGAAACCCCTTTAAATAATGTTGAAGAAACAATTGAAGATATTGCAGAAGATATAGACAGCGCGGGTGATGAGCCTGCTCCTTCTGAAGTCATTATGCCTGTCGAGCCGATGAAAAAGCCTGTTCAGGAAAAAGTGGCGGATGTTAAGCCTGTTTTAAAAGAGCGTAAATTGAATGAGGTTGTTGATACTGTTCTGGATGATGAAAATAAAATTGTAGCAAAACCAGCTCCAGTAGAGCCAGCCCCTGAGCAAGTGCAAGCAGCGCCGTCAGGTTCGCATTATGTTCAATTGGCCTCTGTTAAAACACGCATGGCAGCTGAGTCTGAATGGACGAGCTTACGGGCAAAATACAATCTATCCTCATCGTATCGTATCCAAACAAAAGATCTCGGGGATAAGGGCGTTTTTCACCGTATTCAGGCAGGGCCGTATTCTAAAACAACCGCGGATAAAATTTGCGCTGATATTAAGGCGAAAACGCCAGGTGGATGCCTCGTTACTCAATAATTAAAGGAGCTTGTTCCCATGAGTGATATAATGCCAACGCCAGCAGCTATTATTTTGTCTTGTTCAGGCCTGATATTAACGGAGGATGAGAGGCGTTTATTTGCAAGCACCAATCCGCTTGGCTTTATTTTATTCAAACGCAATTGCGATATGCCCGAACAAATCCGTGCTTTAACAAAAGATTTACGCGCCTGCGTGGGTTGGGATTGTCCCATTTTAATCGACCAGGAAGGTGGTCGAGTTCAACGCCTCAAGCCGCCTTTATGGCAACAACACATGCCCGCGCAATCGTGCAACACGCCTGAGGAAGCGGCGGGGATTGCCCATTATATTGCCAATGACCTCAAACCGCTTGGTATTGATGTGAACTGCGCGCCATGTGTGGATGTGCTCTGTGAGCAAACGCATGATGTAATTGGAGATCGTGCGTTTTCTGATAATCCAGATGATATTGCGGAAAAAGGGCTGGCGGTTTGTCGTGCCTATATTGATGAGGGCATCACCCCTGTCATGAAGCATATTCCGGGTCATGGACGGGCGGCGAGTGATAGTCACTTGGAGCTTCCGATTGTTGATACGCCGCTTGATGAGTTGGATATGACAGATTTTGAGCCGTTTAGGCAGCTTTCAAACAGTGATGTTGCGCCGCAAATATGGGCGATGGTGGCGCATGTTGTCTATACGGCGCTGGACGAATCGCTTCCTGCGACAATCTCAAAACCAGTGATTCATGCCATTCGCAAGACGATTGGCTTTGATGGATTCTTAATTGCGGACGATATCAGCATGAAAGCACTGGATAAATTCGGGAATCTTGGGCAAAGAGCCATAAAAACACTGGAAGCGGGATGTGATGCCACGCTATATTGCGATGGTAAGCTTAACGAGATGAAAGAGATTATGCGCGTTGTTCCCCCAATGCGTGTGAATAGTTTAAACCGCTATGACAGAAGTCGCCTTCGAAGAAGATCAGCCGCGTAACCACATTGACCTCCCAGAAATGGGGGATATGGATGCCTTACTGCTCAATATTGATGGGTATGAAGGGCCGATTGATGTTCTGCTGGATATGGCGCGCACGCAAAAGGTAGATTTGCGTGAAATCTCCATTTTGCAACTTGCCCGCCAATATTTAAGTTTTGTTGATCGTGCCAAGGAACTGCGCCTTGATTTGGCGGCAGAATATCTGGTGATGGCGGCGTGGCTTGCATATTTGAAATCACGACTGTTACTGCCTCAAACTAAAGAAGATGGTGCGGAGCTCTCTGGGGAGCATATGGCTGAAGCGCTGCAATTCCAACTGCGCCGCTTAGAGGCTATGAAAAATTCTGCTGATGTGCTCATGAAGCGCCCGCGCCTTGGCCAAGATTTTTTTGCCCGCGGCATGCCAGAGCGTTTTAAGACGACGCTCAATACCACTTATGACGTGACACTTTACGATTTATTAAAAGCCTATGGCGATATTAATCGGCGCAAAGAATATAGAACCTATGAGTTGCCCAAATTTTCTGTCATGACGATGGAAGATGCGATTGAGCGGATGAATAAGATGTTAGGCAATTTGCCACGCTCTGGCCCGCATAGTGTTTGGACAACGCTGCAGAGCTTTTTGCCTGAGGCCACGGAAGATAAGCTGTTTTATCGCTCTAGTGTGGCATCAACCTTTACGGCTGGTTTAGAGCTTGCCAAGCAAGGTAAATTGGAAATACGCCAAGATGGGCCGTTCCGCCCGATTTATTTACGCACTGCAAATCGCGAGCCTGCGGTGGACGAAGAAGACAATACAAATGAGGTTGAAAACAATGACTCCTGATAATGCAAAAGAAATTCCAACAGACATTATGGATGAGATCGTCGATGAAATTTTAGAAGGTGAGATCATGGAAGATGAGGAGTTTGAGGATGAACAAGAGCCAGAGCAGCCCGTTCGCCGTTCTGTCCCGGAGATGACGAAAGACGAGCAGCTTAAAGTGCTGGAAGCGGTTTTGTTTGCTACGAATGAGCCGTTATCACCCAAAGCCTTGCATGAGCGCCTTCCAGAAGAGGCGGATTTGAATATGCTCTTGCAGGATTTAAAAGCGCAATATGAGGGGCGCGGCGTATCCTTGATTGAGGTCGATGGACATTGGGCTTTTCGGACATCTTCTGAGATTGCCGAAATATTGACCATCGAAAAAGACGTGAATAAGAAAATGTCACGTGCGATGTTGGAAACCATGGCGATTATCGCCTATCACCAGCCGCTGACCCGCGCCGAAATTGAAAATATCCGCGGGGTCGCAACGCATCGTGGGACGCTGGATACGCTGATGGAGATGGAGTGGGTAAAGCCAGGGCGCAGACGCGAAACACCAGGCAGGCCGCTGACTTGGGTGACTACGACAAAGTTCCTTGATCATTTTCAGCTTGAACAGATTAATGATTTACCGGGGCTGGAGGATTTGAAAGCCTCTGGTTTGCTCGATAAACGCCCTGCGATTGATACCATCCCTGATACGGGTGATTTATTTGATAGTGCGGATCAAAGCGCGGAAGAAATGCTGGCAGAGCAGGAAAAGCGGGATCAAATGGATTCAGATGATCGTTTTGAAGATGACATCACGAATGCTATCATTAGCGGCTCAAATGATTTGGGCGAAGAGGAGGATGTATGAGTTTAGGTATTTGGCAGATTGCCCTGATTGTTCTGGTTATCTTTTTATTTTTTGGCGCGGGAAAATTTCCGCGTGTGATGGAAGATATCGCCAAGGGCATTAAAGGGTTTAAAAAAGGCATGAGCGATGAAGAGATTGAGTCGAAAAAAGATGATAAAATCATAGACCATGTTCCTTCTGAAAAAGATAAGACAAAAGATTAAGCTGTGCTTGATTTTGGCTGGGCCGAACTTTTGATTATTGTTGCCGTGGCGGTTTTCGTCATAGGCCCCAAAGACATTCCGAATGTTATGTATGGCATTGGACGCGTTGTGCGGCGTATTCAATATATCCGTTTTGCCGTATCAAAGCAGTTCGATGATTTGATGAACACGGCGGATCTGGATGAACTGCGCCGCGGCGTAAATTTTGAACAAAAGCGCGATGCGGCCCAAATTGCCCAAGAGAGCGAAGAAGATGCCGAGGCGCTTCAGCCTGTTCCACGCGAAAAAGTGCAGGGCAAGAATGACCAATAACACTAAACAAGAAGACCTTGTTGTTGATGAGATAAAAACGCCCATAACAGGGCATTTGATGGAATTGCGTAAGCGCCTGATGTGGGTGTTTGTAGCCATGGCAATTGGCACGGGGATTAGTTTTATCTTTGTTGAAAATATTTATGGATTTTTGGTCACACCGCTAGCGCAGGCGATGGGTGATGGCAGCACGAACCGCCTTATTTACACAGGTCTAACCGAAGCGTTTTTTACGTATATGAAGGTCGCTTTTTTTGCGGGGATTTTTTTGACTTTTCCGATTTTGCTCTCGCAAATATGGCTCTTTATTGCACCTGCGCTTTATAAAAATGAGAAGGGGGCGTTCCTGCCCTTTTTGATTGCAACGCCTTTACTGTTTTTTGCTGGCGGTGCGCTGGTTTATTACGGCATTATCCCGATGGCGTGGCCGTTCTTTTTAAGTTTTCAAAGCGGCGGCGGGGAGACTGTTATGCCGATACAGCTTGAGGCAAGAGTGAGTGAGTATCTTGATCTGATCATGACGCTTATTTTTGCCTTTGGTTTATGCTTTCAATTGCCGGTGCTGATTTCATTGCTTGGTAAGGCTGGATTGGTGTCGGCCAAGGCGCTGAGAGCGAAACGTAAATATGCGATTATCCTTTCGTTCATCTTAGCGGCTTTTTTAACCCCGCCTGATGTGATTAGTCAGATTGGTTTAGCAAGCGCTATTATCTTGCTTTATGAGCTCTCTATTTTATCTGTTTCCTATTTTGAAAGTCGCCATGCCAAAAACGCTTCTGACGATATATAGGCAGACCCTCAAAGAAAAAGACTGGCATGAGGATGCAGAGCAGGTTGCCTGCGTTGCGGTTTTGCAGCGATTACTCAATGATGTAAAAACCGTTCAAAAAAAATCATTTTTTTTCTTTAGTAATAAGAAAGTCCCTATAAAAGGTGTTTATATTTATGGCGGCGTTGGGCGCGGTAAATCCATGCTCATGGATATGTTCTATGACGCCGTACCAATTTTAATACCTAGAGAGCGTATTCATTTTCATGAATTCATGATTAAAACCCATGATTGGCTTCATCAAAAGCGGGGGGATCGGGTCGATGATCTTTTGCCGCGTTATGCCGATGATGTGGCAGCGCGGCTTAAGGTACTATGTTTTGATGAATTTCATGTGACGGATATAACGGACGCGATGATTTTGGGGCGCTTATTCACGGCGCTTTATGAACGTGGGGTTGTTATTGTTTCGACCAGTAACTGGGCGCCTGATCATTTATATGAGGGGGGGTTGCAACGGGAATTGTTTTTGCCCTTTATTGAGTTGTTAAAAACAAAAAATGAGATTGTCCATTTGGATAGTGATACGGATTATCGCCAGCTTTCTGATCCTGATCAAAATGTTTATTATTTTTATCCCATCACAGAAAAAAACCGCGCCAAGGTGAATAAAATTTATGGCGAGATAACAAATGGTGCAATTAATGCGCCCATGACGTTGACGGTAAAGGGGCGTGATTTGTTTGTCGAAAACACGGCGGGTGGCGCGGCAAAATTTACATTTGCCGAATTGTGCGAACGCCCGATGGGGGCGGAGGATTATATTGGTATTGCTAAAGCTTTTCATACAGTGTTTTTAAAAGATATTCCGCGGCTGATGTATGATCGGCGTAATGAGGCCAAGCGATTGATCCTTCTTATTGATTGTCTTTATGAAGCAGGATGCCGCCTTGTGATTTTAGCAGAGCAACCACTTGATAAGCTCTATCAGGGGAGCGATCATGCGTTTGAATTTGACCGTACGATCAGCCGCTTGGTGGAAATGCAATCGGGCGATTATAATGCGGCGGTGCTGAGCAAGCGTGGGGCGTGACCATGTCTATACTGGACACCTTACGCGGCATAAAAAATTACGATAAGCAAAAAATTATTGCGAAAGAAGGCGCAGAGAATGAGCGCCTGTCTTTAGCAAAAAACAAAAACACTTCTCAAGAGATTTTATTTTATCTTGCGCAAAAAGATAATAGCCCCGCCGTGCGCCAAGCGGTTGTTAACAATAAATCAACACCGCTTCATGCCGCCGCCATTTTGGCGATTGATAGCAATGACGATGTGCGCCTTATGCTGGCGTCGCGTTTGGTGAAACTATTGCCTGAATTGGCGCGGGATAAACAAAGCCAGCTTTATGCGTATGCGGTGCAGGCATTGGGCACGCTGGCATTAGATGAAGTGCTTAAAATAAAAAAAGCGTTATCGAGTACGCTTAAAGATCATGCGTTTGCGCCGCCTAAGGTTGCGATGCAACTCGCTATGGATATGGAGCGCGATGTGTCCAAGCCTATTTTACGGTTTTGCACGGTGCTGAGTGATAAGGATTTAATGGCGGTGCTCAGCGACCATCCCGCGACATGGGCGGCAGAGGCGATTGCAGGACGAAAAACTTTGAGCGCAACATTATCACGTGCGATTATCCAAAAGGGTAATGCTAAAGCAGGCACAATCTTGCTTAAGAACAAAGGCGCGGTGATTGATGATACGGTCTTACAAGAAATTATCACCCGCGCACGCGAATTCCCCGAATGGCATGAACCGCTTGCAACCAATCATAAATTGCCCCCTGACATGGCAAAAATTTTATCGCGGTATGTGGATGCGCGGCTTCGAAAAATTTTAACGAAAAAAGGGGGCTTTGATTTACAGACCACTGAAAATGTGACTGATGCCGTTCATCGGCGTATTGATATGGCGCGCCGTTTTGAAAAAGATGAAAGCGTTATTGACCGTGTTAACGCTATGTTGGCGCAAGGGCGGCTTAATGATCAAAGTATTGGTGATGCGCTGGCACTGCGTGATCAAGACTTTGTGATTGCGGCGCTCGCGTGTTTAAGCGGGGCGAGCCGCACGGATGTTGCAAAGATTATGGCGATGGGCGCGCCAAAGCCGATTTGTGCGCTGTGCTGGAAGGCCAAGCTTTCGATGCGCCTTGCTTTTGAAATACAAAAGCAAATGGCAAAAATACCGCATAAAGAATTGCTCTATCCTAAAGACGGCACCGATTATCCGTTATCGGATAAGGATATGCAGTGGCAGTTAGAATTTTTAGGGCTATAATTGACATAATTTAAAGATTATGCAATATATCACATCTTATGTACTAAGGTGTAATAATGCGCGTATTACTTATTGAAGATGATCCAACGACCGCCAAATCCATAGAGTTGATGTTAAGTCGTGCAAACTTTAAGGTTTATTCAACGGATAGCGGTCAAGATGGTATCGATTTAGCCAGAAGTTACGATTATGACCTCATTTTATTGGATGATCATCTGCCCGATACAACAGGGCATGACGTATTAAGAGAGCTTCGTTCAAACCGAGTAGAGACTCCTGTTCTTATGCTTGCTGGCTTTCATGGCAGGGAACAAAAATTGAGAGCCTTTCGTTTAGGTGCAGATGATTACATGACAAAGCCTTTTGATTGTGAAGAGCTTATTGTTCGAAGTCACGCCATTATTCGCCGCGCAAGAGGCCATAGTCAGGCGAATATTACGACTGGTGAATTGACGTTAAACCTTGACGAAAAGACGGTCATAAGAACAGACCCTAAGACAAAAGAACAGAGCCCAGTTCATCTATCAGGTAAAGAATATCAAATGTTCGAGCTGTTAAGTTTACGCAAAGGCATGACTCTGACAAAGGAGATGTTCTTAAATCATTTATATGGCGGTATGGATGAGCCAGATTTAAAAATTATAGATGTGTTTATTTGTAAGCTCAGAAAAAAGATTGCTGAGGCAGCGGATGGACAAAAAATGATTGAGACGGTTTGGGGGCGCGGGTACGTCTTAAGAGAGCCTAAAACTGTCCTTTTATTAGAGGCGCCCAGTAAATTTTATAAGGGTGAGCCCTCATCAGAGGTCACAGGTTTTATAACAGCTCGTTTTAATGAGCATCCTTTTGCCTTTGATGTTCCGGAAGTTAGAATTAGTGCGGAAATATCTCCTTTAAAAAATGATGGCCTTGCGGGTGGTTTTCATCAGGCCGGGCTTGATGCTTTTATATCATATGAAAAGGAGCAATGGGCTACCGTACCAGCTCTCACCCCTATGCGCCGGACTGTCTGATATTTCAAATTAAGAGCTTGCCCTTAGATACTATTCGTTCCAAAATGCGTTTGAAATAATGACAGCTTTTAAGGAGAGACAAAATGGCATCAGGTAGAGCGAAAATTGGATTAGTGGGCGCAGGGATGATTGGCGGCACGTTGGCGCATTTGGCTGGGCTGAAAGAGCTTGGTGATGTAGCCATGGTGGATATTGCCGATGGCGTGCCGCAGGGCAAAGGTCTTGATCTGGCTGAAAGTTCTCCTGTTGAAGGATTTGATTGCAACTATCATGGGTCGAATGATTATGACGTTTTAAAAGGCTCTGATGTTGTCATTGTCACCGCCGGTATTCCGCGTAAACCAGGGATGAGCCGTGATGATTTGATCGGCATTAACACAGGTATTATTCAATCTGTTGGTGAGAACATCAAAAAGCACGCCCCCGATGCATTTGTGATTGTGATCACAAACCCGCTTGACGTGATGGTTGAGGTTATGCAGCGCGCAACGGGTTTTGCGGATAATAAAGTTGTTGGGATGGCTGGCGTTTTGGACTCGGCGCGTTTTCGTTATTTCCTTGCCGAAGAATTCGATGTGTCTGTTGAGGATGTCAGCGCGTTTGTTTTGGGCGGTCATGGGGATACGATGGTACCGCTGACGCGTTATTCCACAATTGCAGGTATTCCCCTTCCTGATTGTGTTGCGATGGGGTGGAGCACACAAGAGAAAATTGATGCAATCGTTGATCGCACGCGTAATGGCGGCGGCGAGATTGTGGCGCTGCTTAAAACAGGATCGGCTTATTATGCGCCGGCTTCGGCGGCAATTGCGATGGCGGAAAGTTTTCTGAAAGATAAGCGTCGCGTTTTACCCTGCGCCGCGAAACTGCAAGGGCAATATGGTGTGAACGGCCTTTATATTGGTGTGCCTGTTGTTATTGGCAAGAACGGTGTTGAAAAAATTATCGAGATTAATTTAAGTAATGAAGAACAAGCGATGTTTGATCATTCTGTCAAAGCTGTTGAGGAGCTTGTTGACGCGCTGGATAAACTGGCTGCATAATTTTATTAACGAGAAATATAATAAAAAGCCGTTCTTGTCAGAGCGGCTTTTTTGTATTGAAGGAATAATTTATGTTAGGCCGCTAAAGCAGGTGCCGCTGGTCTTAATGATGGCGGCTGTATTGCTAATTGTGGAGCTGTTGGCGTCGTAATATTATGAGCCGCAGCATAGAAGACAGCAACACTGTGTGTGGCGGCAACAGGCTCTGATGAGTTTGCAGCTTTGGCAGCAAAAGCAGGTTGAGCGGTTAGATGAGCCACTTTATCAGCCAAGTGAAGATAGCTGACACCGCCATGGGCATCGAAGCTTTGCTTCAGTTGGTATGTTTTTTGTAATCCTTCATGAATAGCTTGGAATTCAAGGTGCGGGCCAATGAAATCTGGTTTTGCTTCAAAGACAGCATTAAATTCATTTGAAAGATGCTTTTCGAAAGCAACTTCGTCTTGTGCTAAAGCTTCAACAACTTCAGCAGAGGCTTGCATTGTGAAAGGCTTGGATAAATTTGTTGGCGACGGAGGTGCAGTTGCAGGCACGGGAACAACAAAAGTTGTTATGCTGTTCATAATCGCACGAATATTGAACGCAGAATTTTCAAAAACAGTCGAAATAGCAAGCGAAGAAAGTGCAGAGCTTCCTGATAAAAGCGCCACATCTTCACCGCGTGGCTTGGATACAAAACGGCGAATACGCCCTAGGGTCGTGTCCCCTTTAGATTCATAGGCATGGTGTTTAAGATCACGGAAATAGCTACGCGAAGCGTCCATTGCGGCCTTTAGGCGCTCTAGTGGGCTTTGTGTCGCAGTTGTATTTGTGTTTTGCATAGCCCAATAATACTAAAATTTTGTTAATTTTACAATTTAAATCGTTATACAGACGGGGATATTCGCACTTTATTAAGCAGGAGCAAAGGTGTTATGGCGAGCATTCATTTCTGCGGCTCTTAGAGCTTGTTGCATAACAACATCTGCATGTGAGAATTCTGGTGCAGGAGCGGTAGGTGTTATGCCTGAAGATGTATTAAAGCCAGATCTTAATTCTACACTGCTCACAACTCCATGGCCATCGGCATCAGCCGCCGCAGGAGTTGCAAGTGAGCTTCCGTCTAATGCTGTTGGTCTTGTGACCCCATCAATCGCCTGTTGCGGCGTCATTTCACCGCTTCTGATAGCATCAAGAACAGCATCATCGCCAAGAGCGGCAAGTTGCGCTTCGGTAAGCTCTAATTCTTCGGTAAGTTCTGCTATTTGTGTGCGAACACCTAGGCGCTCATTGATAATTTGCTGTTGTTCTGTTCTAAGCGCCTGTGCTTCGCCTAGAGCCTGATCTCTGATTTGTTCTTGTTCATAAATACGAACTGACGCGCTGTCTATTTGCTGGATAGCCATGCGCGCTTGTCTTTCGGCATCCGTTATATCGTTGAAGCGTTCTGTGACAACGCCCGCATCTCTGAAGCCACCGCCCTCTGGCGCTGAGCATAGCTCAGTTTCTGCTGCTTCTCTGCTATCAAGAGCGGCCTCTAAAGCAGAAGAATGACCATCAATTTCTGTAAGGGTTTCGTCTATTTCGGTTTCGGCGGCTTTTGCAGTTTCTTGAGCAACCTCAATCTGCTCACCTATGATACCTTCTTGGCGGGCGAGGTCTAGTTCACGGGCTTCTAAACCTGCAATTTCTGTTGTTAAGTAATTAATATGTTGGGTTAGCTTAGTTGTTAGTTGCACCAATTGTTGTGTAATTGCTGCCGTTTGACCTGCGACCTGATAGGCTTGTCTTTGTTTTGCTGTGTCGCTATTAGGATCGCTAGCGTCATTTTCACGTCTGCCTCTTGTGAATTCGTTATTTCTTGCATCACTAAATCCTGCTAGCTCTTGACGCTCTAATGATCTTTCTTCAGTGGCGGCGAGATCTGCTATATCCTCAATTGGCCCCTGATAACCTGCGCGTCTTAGCAACGCCTCAACATCTGCTGAAGCTTGGGGTAAATCAATTTGAGTCGGATCTGTTCTCATTACCCTTACATTCTACGATAAAATCGTTAATAAATGCAAAAATGTAAAGAATACACCTGTGGAGAGCCTGTAAATATAGGGTTTGAAAAGAACAGTGGAAATGCTACATCAAAGGGGTAATTGAGGTTTTGCAAAAATTTTGCGCCTTATTTTAAAGAAACGGCCATATAAAACACAATATAAACAAGGGTTTAGATAGATATGAATATCCATGAATACCAAGCGAAAGAGCTTTTAGAGAAATACAATGTTGCTGTTCCTAAGGGAATCGCCGCGATGAGCGTGGAAGAGGCTGTTAAGGCGGCAAAAGAGCTTCCTGGGCCGCTTTATGTTGTCAAATCACAGATTCATGCTGGTGGACGTGGCGCTGGGCATTTCACCAATGACCCTAAAGGCAAGGGTGGGGTGCGTCTTTGTAAAACTATTGACGAGGTAAAAGCCGCCGCTGAGGCGATGATGGGCAATACGCTTGTGACCATTCAAACGGGCGCAGAGGGCAAACAGGTTAACCGTCTTTATGTGACAGATGGTGTTGATATTGATAAAGAATATTACTGCTCCGTTGTTATTGACCGCGCAACAAGCCGTGTGACTTTTATGGTATCCACAGAAGGTGGGATGGACATTGAAGAAGTGGCGGAAAAGACACCCGAGAAGATCTCTCATGTTAATATTGACCCTGCGACAGGTATGTCAGGTTTTCATGCGCGTAACCTAGCGTTTGCGCTTGGGCTTGAAGGGGATGCTTTTAAATCAGCAGTAAATTTCTTTATGTCTCTTTATAAAGCATTCATTGATTTGGACGCGGCGATTGTTGAGATTAATCCGATGATTGTGACCGACAAGAACGAGGTCATGGCATTGGATGCAAAAATGAATTTTGATGAAAGTGCTTTATACCGTCAAAAAGAAGTGGCGGCCATGCGCGATGAAACAGAAGAAAATGAAAACGAGCGCGAAGCAACCAATTGGGGGCTCTCTTATGTTGCGATGGACGGTGATATTGGCTGTATGGTCAATGGTGCGGGTCTTGCTATGTCGACCATGGATATCATTAAGCTTTATGGCGGCGAGCCAGCAAACTTTTTGGATGTGGGCGGCGGCGCAACAGCAGAGCGCGTGACAGCAGCCTTTAAAATTATTCTCTCAGATAAAAATGTGAAGGGTATTTTAGTGAATATCTTTGGCGGTATCATGAAGTGTGATGTTATTGCGGAGGGTGTTATCGCGGCGGCAAAAGAAGTTAATCTTTCTGTGCCGCTTGTTGTGCGTCTTGAAGGAACAAATGTTGAAAAAGGAAAAGAGATGATGGCAAAATCTGGTTTGCCGATTATCTCTGCTGATAACCTTGATGATGCAGCGCAAAAAGTTGTTGCGGCAACAAAAGCAGCGAGTAAAGCGGCTTAAAGGGTTGGAGAGAAATATATATGCCTTTTGACATATTTAAAATAATTGGATTGATTTTTGTTTTTCTGGTTTGTTGGCTTGTAGGATTTTTTGCATCTAGGTTAAATGGCTTAAGGATAAATATAGTTCACTCTAGTTTTATTGGTTTAGTAAGTATCGTATTTGGATTTATAATTTATACTTACACTGAGGAGGGACTAAAAAATTCATCAAGTATCGTTTTATTCATTGTTTCTACAACGGCAATTGCTGCGATACTCATTTATTTTACAACACGTAAAAAAATGGCGCCATAAAACAACAAATCATAAGAGAGGAAATTGCTATGGATAATAATAAAGAAGCGGGACATTATGTTTTTGATTCTAATTCAGATGAACATATTAAGAGTAGATCAATCGTTTCAGATATAAGTTTTAAAAATTTAGTTCGAATACCTGTTTGGGCTATCTATTCCTTAATCATAGCGACTGTCATAATAAGTTTTATTATTTTAACAGAAATTTGGTTTCCAAATACAATTGATGAAGAGTTAATTTGGAAGATTGCTCTAACTTATGGTGTTTTTCTAATGAGCGCTCTCGTAATATCCAATTTAACTGACAGAGTTAAAGAAATTAACAAATCGAGTTAAGGCTTTGATTATAAATATTTTGTAGCACATAGGGCGTATTAAAATAATGAAAAAACTTATTGGATTCCTTGGGATTATTCTTGCGGCCTTGTTTTTTTATTATTGTATCACAAGCTTTGCGCCGAAAATTCAAAGTGATATTTTGGAAAAGGCGCAAGGCAGTTTGCTTGATAATGGCCTGTCTCAAAGCGTGGCGGCCTTTGCCGATGGGCGCGATGTTGTGCTTGATGGGTTTGTTTCATCCGAGACAGAAAAGCAGCTGACTGAAGACCGTATTGCTGCTCTTGATGGGGTGCGCGTTGTGATGAACAACTTGCAAGTGAAAAAGACAGAGCAAGATATGGTTTTTGATGTGGGTGATGATATTCCGGCTCAAGAGATGAAAGACACGGCAGTTGATGTCACTTTAGATGATCCAAATGTTGATATTGAAGTACCAAATATGCCGACAGATCTTGATATCGAGGGTTTTTCCGAGATGCCTTCCTTAGAGCTTTCTGTGAATGCGCCCAGTAAAGTTGTTGATGGCGTTTCTCAAGCACCTGCGACCCCTGAAATGATGGCGCAGCCAGAACAGGCGCAAACCCAAAACGCTGTTCAGGATTTAATCGCAAAAGTATCGCAAGCGAGCCTGTGCAATGAGCGTGTCTCTGAGGTTGTTGCAGGTCGCCAAGTTCATTTTGAAGCAGGGGAAACTGTCATCAAGGGTGAAAGCTATGATCTCTTGCAAAACATTGTGACGGTGATTGATGATTGTAAAGGCGTGTCATTACAAATTCATGGGCATACGGATAATGTTGGCGATAAAGATTTGAATCGTAAATTAAGCCATGCACGTGCAAAAGCAGTGGGTATGCATTTATTAAAAAGCGGCGTTGTTCATGAAGTGCGTGTTTTTGGCCATGGGGCGGATCAGCCTATTGCGACGAATGATACGGATGAAGGCCGTGCGCAAAACAGACGAATTGAGTTTAAAGTTGTTGCCCTTAAATCAGAAAATGATGAAACCGCAACGCAACAAGAAAGTGACGCGCAGTAAGCGCACGAAAGTTTAAAGGAAAAAATATGACATATCTTATTTTGCAAATGCTTGTTTGTTTGGTTGTTGCCTTTTTATTGGGGGCAGTGATTGGTTTTATGATTGGTAAAATGGGCGGCGGGCGATGCAAAAAGAAATCCTGTGATAGCAAGTCATCAAAATCTGCCGACGCTCCTTTAGCCAGCGCTCCTGTTCTTGAGGGTGATATAGATTTTGATATGGATGATTTGTCTGATGTATCCGAAATGTCTTCTCCTGCTATTAAACAAGAGGGGCCAAGTTTTAATACGGTTAATCTTGGTACGTCGATTGATCTTGATGGACAAGGGTACAGCATTGAAACGTTAGAAGGTATTGGGCCGCAAACGGGGGATTTACTCCGCGGATATGGGGTTGCCAGTGTTGGTGATTATCTGCGTAAACTCAATAAGCCAGATCTGCGTGAACAGGCTGCAAAGCAGTTGGAAATATTAGAACCTTCCTTGCATAAATGGGCAGCAATGGCGGATTTATTGCGTGTTGAGGGGATAAATCATCAATTTGCCGAGCTTCTTGTTGCGGGCGATATCAGATGTGTGCATGACCTTGGTGAGTGTGATGTCGATGCATTGGCGGCAAAATTGTATGACCTAAACAATGCGGGCGCGCAGCTTATTGCCCCTGTGTCACCGCCGGCTGAGCAGATTGCAACTTGGGTGGATTCAGCCAGAATGATGCCTGTTGTGGTTACTTTTTAATCCAGAATTTAAACTAAAATTTTAACATATAACGTATAAGAGGAATTTTAATGTCTGTACTCGTTAACAAAGAAACAAAATTGATCTGTCAGGGCTTTACGGGCTCACAAGGAACATTTCATAGTGAGCAAGCCATAGCTTATGGCACAAACATGGTTGGCGGCGTGACGCCGGGTAAGGGTGGCAATGATCATCTTAGCTTACCTGTTTTTAATACTGTTCATGAAGCAAAGCACGTTACGGGATGTAATGCGTCTGTTATTTATGTGCCGCCGCCATTTGCCGCGGATTCAATTCTTGAGGCGATTGATGCAAAAATTGAGTTGGTTGTTTGTATTACAGAAGGCATTCCTGTTTTGGATATGGTGAGAGTGAAACGTGCGCTGACAGGATCTAGTACGCGCCTTATTGGGCCAAATTGCCCGGGTGTTATTACGCCGGATGAATGTAAGATTGGTATTATGCCGGGTCATATCCATAAGCGCGGTAAGATCGGTATTGTTTCACGTTCAGGTACATTGACATACGAAGCCGTTGCACAAACAGGCGCAGTTGGTTTAGGCCAATCAACTTGTATTGGTATTGGCGGCGATCCTGTGAATGGTACAAACTTTATTGATTGTATCGAAATGTTCATGGATGATGAAGAAACAGCAGGTATCTTGATGATTGGTGAAATCGGCGGGACGGCAGAGATTGAAGCAGCTGAGTTTTATAAAAGACTAAAAAATAAGAAACCGATCGCAGGATTTATTGCAGGGGCAACCGCTCCTCCTGGAAAACGCATGGGTCATGCGGGTGCGATTATTTCTGGCGGCGATGATACTGCCGAAGCCAAAATGGATGCAATGCGCGCTGCTGGTTTTGTTGTATCGCAAAGTCCAGCTGGCCTTGGTAAGGCGATGCAAGAGGCGATGGCGGCTTAGCGCTCATCATGAAAAAAATCATAAAAGCCAATGCTGTTTTATTGATAATGGCGTTGGCTTTTTTTTGTAGTACGAAGACGCCCGTTATTGCCATGTCCGATACGCCTGATGAACAGACACCTGTGCGGCCTATTGATGAAAACCCTCGTGTTTTGATTATTAGCGGACAAGGGGAGTTGCCCGCGCAGCAAATCCAAATTTTATCGCGTTACCAGCATGGACTACATGAACGTGATATGCTGGTTTTATTGAATGATGGTACCAAAACCCAAGAAGAGGTGAGCAGTCTAAGCGTTGTTAGAAATTTAACAGATCCTGCATTTGAAGATGAACGTTTATCGCTTTATGCGGGGTATCTGAAGGAAATAGATCCTTCAAGATTTTCTGTAACGTTGATTGGTAAAGATCAAGGTGTCAAAAAAACTTGGGCGCGTCTTATAGATGATGCAGATCTATTTGGCATGATTGACCGTATGCCGATGCGCGCGCAGGAAATGCGGCGTTAGGTTTAAGGGGTTACTTTGTTGATAATCTGTGCAAGGGTGATGGCCTCCGGCGACCGCGATAAAGATTTGAGGGCTTCATCAAGCTCTGTTTTATAGAGTCTTGCGACCTCTAGGCCTTTTTCAGTCAGCTCAATAAACTTTGTTTGCTTATCAGCGTTTGAATCTAATGTTATAGTGACATAGCCAGATTCTGATAATTTTTCTGCAAGTCGCGAAAAAGCCCCCTTATTTAAGCCTATATCTGCCGCAACCTCATTTTGCTTTTTTTTACCGAGGGATACAAGGATTGCGTGCAGAACGTCTAATTGTGAGACGTTTAAACTATGGGCATTGGTATCGCCAGGTTTAAAGGTAAAATGTTCTTGACGAATTTGCTCTTGGACACGCGCTAAGGCACTTTGAAAGGCGCGCGCGGCTCTCAAAAAGTCTTCATTTAGAGTTGCGTTTGTTTCAATGACCATTTTTTCGCTATTCTATTTTATGCCTATTGTCATATAGATTATTTTAGCAATAGGCAATATTTTTACGGAAAATATTGCCGTTATTTTTGATGGTTATGGCGTAAATAGAATATTTTTTCCTCTATTTCATTCATTATTTATTTCTAAGTCATTGAAATATAATGATTATGAGATATGGCATGCTTTATGCAATTCCATAATACATATAAATCATCATAGGGAGTATAAACATGACAACGAAAATATATTTGACTGGTACGACAATATGGCTGATTGCTCTGGCGCAAGTGGCTGACTTTAATCCGTTCCATGGTATGACCGATTTGGCAGGAAACCTTATCGGTTTTTGAACCCCATATAAGCCTTTCCAAACCCCACCCTTCGTCCCTATAGGGGGCAGGATTAATTTTATCCTGTCCCCTAATTTTTATTTTGTATTTATTCTTTGATTTCAGAGTATTGTCTCTTCAATTTTGAGGGAAGGCGTGGCATAAATAATGCGCTTATTACCATGTAAGAGGGATTGATGTCGCATTTTAAAAAATTTACACCCGAAGAAACCGATTTAATCGTTTCTCTTGCCTATCGCGCGGGATATTGGATTTCGCATGTTGAAGATTTGGACAAAACCAAGCGCGATGATAAATGGGAAGCCGCCGCGATGGATAAAGCAATCCGCCGCATTGCACGCCAACATCTCAGAGGCTCATTCGCGGGCGAAGTCATGACAAAAGTTGATAAAGGACGCATTCACTGGACGTCGTGGCAGGTAAAAGCAAAAGAGCCGCATGTTCTGGGTGATATTCAAAAAGCCAAAGATATTATTTTGAAGCATTTGTCTAAAAAAGAGCTGAAAAATTATAAGCAGGTCTTATGGTATATGGGGCTTGTCGTGGCGCAGGCCTTTGGGGAAGATGAAGACCCCGATCAGGAAATGCATTTCAATAATGTGATGAAGGGCATTAAAGAGGCGCTCTTTCCAGCAAAATTGGCGGCAACGCCGGAAAATATGAGTACAAATGAAAAAGAGGCGTTGAAAAAACTACGCGCCGCCCTAAAAGGATAATAAAAAAATAATAGGAACATAATGTCAGATAATCTTTCTTTTCTTACCGGTATTAATTCAGAATATATTGCACATCTTTATGCGAAATACCTCTCAAGCCCTGCGTCGGTTGACCAAAGTTGGCAGCAGTTTTTTGATGGGCTGGAGGATGACGAAGTCGCCGTTTTAAAAGAAATGCATGGGGCAAGTTGGACGCCGAATGAAAACCGCCGTGAGATGAATTCTTTTGCCGTATCTCATGCCGCGCAAGCCCAGCAAATACCGATGATGCAGCCAATTTATCAGCAGCCTGTTTATGCAGCGCCCATGCCACAAGGCAGTTCACAAACATCAGAAGAAGCCCGTAAAGCGACATTGGATTCTGTGCGTGCTATCATGCTTATTCGTGCCTATCGTGTGCGCGGCCATCTTGAGGCGGATCTTGACCCGTTAGGTCTCATGAAGAAAAATTATCATGCTGAGCTTGATCCGCGTCACTATGGCTTTACCGAGGCTGATTATGACCGACCCATTTTCATTGATGGCGTTTTGGGGATGGAAACAGCAACTTTACGTGAAATTTTGGCGGCGTTGAAGGCGACGTATTGCGGTAAAATTGGTGTTGAGTTCATGCATATGTCCGACCCCGAAGAAAAAGCATGGGTACAAGAGCGGATCGAAGCGCCGCGCAATAAAACTGATTTTACGGTGAACGGCAAGCGCGCGATATATCAACGCCTTGTGGCTGCAGAGGGGTTTGAAAATTTCCTTCATGTGAAGCACACAGGAACCAAGCGTTTTGGTGTTGATGGCGGGGAAGCCCTCATCCCGTGTATTGAGCAAATCATGAAGCGCGGCGGACAGCTAGGTATGGAAGAAATCGCCGTTGGTATGGCGCATCGTGGTCGTTTAAACGTACTGACCAATGTGATGGGAAAATCGTTCACCGCCGTATTTTCTGAATTTCAAGGGCAGTCCTCGACGCCAGATGATGTTTTGGGATCGGGTGATGTGAAATATCACATGGGCACATCCAGCGATCGTGATTTTGATGGCAACACAATTCACTTATCATTGACGGCAAACCCGTCTCACCTTGAATTCGTAAATCCTGTCGTAATTGGTAAAGTGCGTGCCAAACAAGTGCAGCGCGGCGACACACAATCAAAAGCGGTTTTGCCATTGCTCCTTCATGGAGATGCAGCATTCGCAGGGCAAGGTGTTGTGCCTGAAACCCTCATGATTTCTGAACTGCCGGGCTATCGCGTGGGCGGAACAATGCATATTGTGATTAATAACCAAATTGGTTTTACCACGCGGCCAAAATTCAGCCGCTCTGGCCCGTATTGTACGGATGTGGCCAAGCTACTTTCTGCGCCAATCTTTCATGTGAATGGTGATGACCCAGAGGCGGTTGTGCATGTCGCGCGTATCGCGACCGAGTTCCGTCAGAAATTTAAAAAAGACGTTGTCATTGATATGTTCTGTTATCGCCGTTATGGCCATAACGAGGGGGATGAACCATCCTTTACGCAGCCTTTAATGTATAAAAAAATCAGCGAGCATAAAACCACGCGCCAGCTTTATGGTGAGCAATTAGTGCGTGAAAAAGTTCTGACTGAAGAAGAGGCGCAGGGCATTGTTGATGAGTTTAACCAGTATATGGAAGAATCATTTGAAGCGACGAAAAGCTTTAAGCCCAATAAAGCCGATTATCTTGAAGGCGCGTGGAGTGGCTTTAAGGTTGCCCCAGATGGAGATAGGCGCGGAAAAACAGATGTTGAAATCGATGTGCTGAAACGTATTGGGCAGGTTTTAACAACAGTGCCTGAGGATTTTAATGCCAATTCAAAAATCCTGCGCCAGTTAAAGGCCAAGGAACAAATGTTTGAAACAGGCGAGGGTATCGATTGGGCGACAGCTGAGGCGCTGGCGTTTGGTACTCTGTTGGATGAGGGGTTTGCGGTGCGTCTGTCAGGCCAAGATTGCGGGCGCGGCACATTCTCGCAGCGTCATGCAAAGCTGTATGACCAAGATACAGAAAAGAAATATACCCCGCTTAAACATGTATCACCGGATCAACCAAAATTTGAAGTGCATGATAGCCCACTTTCCGAGCTTGCGGTTATGGGGTTTGAATATGGGTATTCTCTTGCCGACCCAAAAACTCTTGTGATGTGGGAGGGGCAGTTTGGTGACTTTGTTAACGGGGCGCAGGTTATTATTGACCAGTTTATATCCTCTGGTGAGACAAAATGGCTTCGTATGTCTGGTATTGTTTTGCTCTTGCCGCATGGATATGAGGGGCAAGGGCCAGAGCATTCTTCAGCACGTCTTGAGCGTTTCTTGCAATCAAGCGCTGAAGATAACTGGCAAGTAGCAAATTGCACAACGCCGGCCAACTACTTTCATATTTTGCGCCGTCAAATGTGCCGTGATTTTAGAAAGCCGCTCGTTTTAATGACCCCTAAATCATTGCTAAGGCATAAATTATGTGTCTCTACCCTTGAAGAATTTGGGCCGAAATCTACGTTTCACCGCGTTCTTCGGGACCATGATAAAGACAGCCTTGCCAAGCCAGAGAAGGTAAAGCGTGTTGTTCTGTGCACGGGTAAGGTTTACTATGATTTGTTACAAGAGCGCAGAGACCGTAAAATCAATAACATCATGATCTTGCGTCTTGAACAACTCTATCCGTTCCCGCATGAAGCCCTAAAGCATGAGCTGAAAGATTATAAGAACGCTGAGATTGTATGGTGCCAAGAAGAGCCAAAGAATATGGGTGCATGGTCTTTTGTCGAACCTTACATTGAAGAAATATTAAAAGAGCTTCAACATAATGCGCTTCGCCCTGCCTATGTTGGACGCGAAGCGGCGGCCTCCCCCGCAACAGGAAACCTCAAAAAGCATAATGCTCAACAAGCCAAGCTTGTTGATGAAGCATTGAGTTTTTAAATAGATTTAAAGAAGAAAGAAAATTGAATGACTGAAATCGTAGTGCCAACTTTGGGTGAATCTGTATCGGAGGCCACTGTTGCAAAATGGCTGAAAAAAGAAGGTGATCACATTGAAATGGATGAGCCTATTGTTGAGCTTGAAACGGATAAGGTGACGTTAGAAGTGAATGCAACAGCATCAGGGACGCTGTCACAGATTATTGTGCAAGAGGGCGAAAATGTTGAGGTGGGCGCTGTCCTTGGTCATGTTGGTGAAGGGGCAGCAGCAGGAGTATCAGCGCCTGCGCCAAAAGCGGCGCAAGCTCCAAAACAGGAAATGAAAGAAGACGCGCCAAAGGCGGTTGCAGATAATAAACCTTCGGGCGATGTGACGCCGATTAATGTGCCGACATTAGGCGAATCTGTCTCCGAGGCGACGGTTGCGACATGGCTAAAAAAAGAAGGGGATACTGTTGCCCTTGATGAGCCGATTGTTGAGTTGGAAACAGATAAGGTGACATTGGAAGTCAACGCGCCAGCGGCAGGTGTGATTGTAAAAATTATCGCAGGCGAAGGCGATAGCGTGGAAGTGGGGGCGCAATTGGGTGAAATTAGTGCATCTGGCGCGGCTTCAACCTCACCAACGTCAACACAATCAGGGCAAGCCGCGCCACAAAGTGCGAGTGCAAGTGCGCAGGACGATCATAAGCTCTCACCCGCTGTTTTAAAGATGGTTAATGACAATAAATTAGATGCCGCTCAGATTTCTGGTACAGGAAAAGAGGGGCGTTTGACCAAAGAAGATGTAATGAATCACATGGAAAGTGGCGTAAAAGCGCCGCCAGTTGCTCCTGCGAAGGCTGATCCTGCGCCAGCGGCAAAGGCTCAAGCTCCCGCCCCATCTGTTGTGAGTGCAGATAAAAAAGCGCGTGAAGAACGTGTGCGGATGACGCGTCTTCGTCAAGCGATTGCAAAACGCCTAAAAGGTGCGCAAGAAACAGCGGCGATCCTGACCACGTTTAACGAGGTCGATATGACTGCGATTTTGGCGCTTCGTAATGAGTACCAAGACCAATTTGTTAAAAGACATGGCGTGAAACTGGGCTTCATGTCTTTCTTTGTGAAGGCTGCAGTTGAGGCGCTTAAGGAATTTCCTGCGGTTAACGCGGAAATTGACGGCGATGAAATTGTTTATAAAAACTATT
The DNA here is from genome assembly GCA_009995595.1 of Alphaproteobacteria bacterium. Taxonomy (GTDB): domain Bacteria; phylum Pseudomonadota; class Alphaproteobacteria; order Micavibrionales; family Micavibrionaceae. The sequence goes on along the minus strand of JAACPE010000006.1, from coordinate 43,629 downwards.
ATGATATGGGTATTGCAGTGAGTACGGAGCAAGGGCTTATTGTTCCTGTTGTGCGTGACTGTGATCAAAAATCCATGGCGCAAATTGAAAAAGATATCATTGATGTTGGAACGCGCGCGCGTGACGGTAAGGTATCCCTTGATGAAATGCAGGGAGGGACGTTTACAATTACCAATGGCGGAATTTTTGGGTCACTGATGTCGACCCCTATTTTGAATGCCCCGCAATCGGCGATTTTGGGGATGCATAAAATCCAACAGCGCCCCATGGTGATGCCTGATGGTTCAATTGAAGCACGCCCCATGATGTATTTGGCCATGTCGTATGACCACCGTATTATTGACGGGAAGGAATCTGTACAGTTTTTAGTGAGGATAAAAAATGCCCTCGAAGATCCGCAGCGCCTGTTATTAGGCGTATAATTCAAAATCCCGCCTGTTGACACATGGCGGGATTTTTTTGTTGCTATTTGAGGTATAAATGGCTTATAAGTTTACATAATAAAAAACATTAATGTGTTGAGCGTGTAAAAATGGCGAGTATTAGGCTTCCGACTAAAGAGCGGATTACTTTTTCAAAATCAAAAAAAGATCAACTCATAGCTGCTCTAGTCGAATCGGCTGAGTTTCAAAGGCTGCGAAAAATTCAGCAACTTGGGTTCTCTGATAAAAGATTTCCTGGTGCAAACCATACTCGATTTGAGCATTCACTCGGGGTGTATCAAAAAGCACTCAATTTTATAGACCACATTAAAAAACTTTATCCTCAACATTATAATAAAGACAGAGCCCTTGAATTTAAGTTACAGGCTTTATTACATGATTTAGGACATGGTCCGCATAGTCATACTTTTGAGGTTGCTGCGCATGCTTCGGGTTTAGCTATTGATAATCATGAAATGTGGACTAGTCGGATTATTCTTGGTGACACTGAAATAGGACGTATTTTAGAGGACTATGATCCAGCTTTAAGGAAGAGATTAGGCGATTTTTTTGCCAAACCTGATAACTCACGAACACGTGATTTTTGGGACAGTATGATTTCAGGACAATTTGATCTTGATCGCTTGGATTATATAGAACGTGACTCGTTTCATTCTGGTGTAAATGTAGATGTAAGGCCAGAATATCTTATTAGTAAGATAAGAATTGTTGATTTAGGTAAGGTACCTTGCGTTGCATTCGATGTTGCTTCTAAGAACGAGCTTTCTGGTTTTTTGCATTCTAGGGTTAAACTTTATAATAGTGTATCGCACGATCCAGACGGGAATGCGTGTGATCAGCTTTTTGCAGAAATTTGTAAAGAAGTAAAATTAGCATTAGGAGATCATAGTCCAGGTACGCTTGGTTTATCGCAACGAAATGCTATAGTCAGATTATTGCAATCAGCGAGCAGCCCCTCACTTCAAACCTATCTTGCTGCTAATAGTCATCAAATGAGTGTTTTCATTGAGGAGGTTTCCAGTTCTGATCATCCTGATTTACAGCGCGCCGTAAGCAGAGCAAAAAGACTGCATAGTGATAAGCCACTTCATGTTATTAATTTTGAAGAATATAATCCAAGTTATACGCCCGAAGAGTTAAGACAAGCGGAGGGGCTTTTTTTTGATATTGCTGCAAAGGTGAATGGTGATTCTATCGCTCTTGTTGATTCTTATAAAAAAGTAGCATACATAAGAAAAGATAATCCTTTGCAAAATATATTAATTGTTACAAAAACAGGAATTCACGATTTATCAGATTTTGAAGGAGCAATTCCCAGTGATGTATCTCATGCTTGTTTTTATACGGAGCGAACAGAGGTTAAGGAGCGCTTTAAGAGATCGCTTATGAGGGCTCAACCATAATCAATAATTTTTGATCCTTGTAATTGCTTCATGGCTTTGAGGCCATGAGGGTCACGGCATTTTTGGATGTTGCCGATGGTGATGCGTTTTACTCTAGCGCCGACTAAGTTTACCTGTTCGCGCGATGTGGGGACTTGGGAACAATAGAGAAAATCACTGATTAATCGGTGACCTTTACGCGCCAAATGCATCATCAGACGATTGACGGGCTCTTGAATAAAGCTGTATTTATCAATTGGCGTTAGAAGCTCTATCGCCTCATCTGGTTTTGAGAGAGAATAACCGATGACAGCGTGAGCACGGGCAATCAGCGCGTATTTCCTTCCATCAAGGGCATCAACAAGTGCAATCGCAAATTTACGCCGTTTATGTTTTTCTTCTGCGTTAAAGATTATTGTCGTAAAGCTCTCTTCATCTGCTTTTTTGATTTCTATATAATCAATAGGGCTGTCTTCTATGGGTTTATAATCAGGGTCTATTTCCAAAATTGGGATTTGTTTTTTAGTGATCATATTTAGTGCATAGACGTTAATGCCTGCGCGCTCTGCAATTTGCATCGACATGGTATCAAAATGACCAGAGCGGCGTTTGAAAAAATCTTTTTCAAATCCTTGCTCATCAATGTAAATATTTTTAATGCCCGCCTCGGCAATATTTTTGGCGCAGTTGGGGCAAAAGGGATCGGTGACGCAAAGCGATGCGCCCTCTGTAGGGAGTGTCATATCTAGCAAGCAAGCGGTTTCGGCGTGGATTGTCCCTGAGGAATTCCCGATTTTAGTATCAACACCGATAGCGGTGGCAATTTTGTCAGGCCAGTGATTGGTATGGGTAACCCAAAAATCTTTACCATGAAGGGCACGGCCAAAAACGCTGGCCGCTATTTTATTGCTGGGGTGCGGGCTTGTGGGCACAAGGTCGAGTGCGTCTTGCATGGCGGTGAATGGTGAAATCATGGGGGGACTCTACAGGATTTGATAGATATGTAAAAGATTAAGCGTTGCGTTACGATTTTTAAACAGATATTCAGCCTAGCAAAAAAAAGAGTGATGGGGTACAAAATCTCTTCAAGATAATTTTACAGATGGATATGTGTTATGGCTGTTAAATCGTATGATGTTATTGTAATTGGCTCTGGCCCGGGGGGGTATGTGTGCGCGATACGCTGCGCCCAATTGGGCATGAGCGTGGCGTGCGTTGAAAAACGCGATACGTTGGGTGGCACATGTCTTAATATTGGTTGTATTCCATCAAAGGCGTTATTGGCCGCATCAGAAAAATATCACGAGGCAGAAACAGATTTCGCCAAAATGGGTATTAAAACAGGCGGCGTGACGCTCGACCTGCCAGCGATGATGAAACATAAAGACGACGTTGTTGCTGCAAACACCAAAGGCATTGAGTTTTTGTTCAAGAAAAATAAAATTGATTGGCTGAAAGGCGAAGGCAAAATTATTGGCAAGGGTAAGATCGAAGTTTCTGGGGAACATTTTGACGCCAAGAATATTGTTATTGCAACAGGGTCTGATGTAGTTGGCCTTCCTGGGATTGAGATTGATGAGGATCAAATTGTTTCCTCGACAGGTGCGTTAGAGCTTAAAAAAGTGCCAAAAGAAATGATCGTTATTGGCGGGGGAGTGATTGGGTTAGAGCTTGGCTCTGTTTGGTCGCGCCTTGGGGCGAAAGTCACCGTGATTGAATTCATGGATGAAATTTTGCCGGGCATGGATAATGAAATCCGTAAAGAAGCGCATAAGATTTTCAAAAAACAGGGCATTACGTTTAAGCTTTCCACCAAAGTAACGGGCGCTAAGAAGACAAGTAAAGGCGTGGATTTAACGCTAGAGCCTGCCAAGGGCGGCGATAGTGAAAGCATGAGCGCGGATGTTGTACTTGTATCTATTGGGCGTAAAGCGTTTACGGATAAATTAGGGCTTAAGAGCCTGAGCATTGAAACAGATGAGCGCGGACGCATTAAAACGGATGGTCATTTTAAGACGAATGCCGAAGGCGTTTATGCGATTGGGGATGTTATTGCGGGGCCAATGCTGGCACATAAGGCTGAAGATGAGGGCTATATCCTTGCAGAGATACTGGCGGGGCAAACAGGACATATTGATTATAACCTCGTGCCGGGCGTTGTCTACACATGGCCAGAGGTTGCCAATGTGGGCCAAACGGAAGAACAATTAAAAGAGGCGGGCGTTGCCTATAAGGTTGGGAAGTTCCCGTTTATGGCCAACGGACGTGCGCGTGCGATTAATTCAATGGATGGGTTTGTGAAAATTTTGGCAGATGCTAAAACAGATCGCGTTCTGGGCTGTCACATCATTGGGCCAGAGGCGGGGACATTAATTGCCGAAGTTGTGCTTGGTATGGAGTTTGGCGCAAGTGCAGAAGATATTGCCCGCACCTGTCATGCCCACCCCACATTGAATGAAGTCGTTAAAGAAGCAGCGCTGGGCGCTGGGACTGGCGCTCTTCATATTTAGATTACGATCTAAATGGTGGAGGTGGTTTTGGTGATGGCTGAGTGTGGTTCGTTAAAACATCCAAATAATCAATTGGGTTTGGCCGAAGATCGGATAAAGGCATTTTTCCTTCAACAAGGTCAAATGGTAATTGGCACAACAATTCGGCATTGACATCAAGCGCCATGATAAGTTGAGCTTCTGGAACTCTTATAGCTGTTTGAGCATGTATTTCTCTGGCGTTTTCATCTTTTCTTATAGGCTTTAAAAGTAAGTTATTATTGGGTTGTAAGTACACAAGAAGGCCTTTGTCATCTCTTTCCCATGCGGAATGAAATGCCTCTTCTATTGGGTCAAGCTGTGCAGCCATTTGGGATGGGTCAGGTTTAACGCCTAATGAAATAAGAAAGCTTGATGTGTCTTCTTCACAATACTTGCCTAAAGTAGACCATGAGGTCACTTTTTGGTGCGCATCAGAGTGGATTTGATGATCAAAAGGATCTTTCATATCCAAAACGGCGAGTAAATCGAGTTTCCCATTATTTGCGCGTTCTCTTAAGATAATTCGCGCACTGTCATGCGTTTTGACACCGTAGTGTTTTGGTTCTCTTTTATGAGGGTCCCAAAAAACCATGACATGTGCAACGCCGTTTGAAACACCGTCATCGTATAGCACTTTGAGTTTCTCGATAATCGGGCTGCTTTGTCTGACAGGGTGCACATAGCCAGCGTTTTGAGCCAATTGTCTAAGCGGAGTCACATCATCAGGCACGTCACCGTTTATAACTGAAAAAGGATGTTTTCTTATCATGGTAGATATTTAACAAAACTATAATATTATGTAAACAAAAATTATTCACTCTTTGCTCTGGGATGGCTGGCTTTATAGATACGCATGAGTTCTTCGGCATTGACGTCGGTGTAGCGTTGGGTTGTGCTGAGGGAGGCGTGTCCCAATAATTCTTGAATTTCGCGTAAATTCGCGCCGTTTTGAAGAAGATGCGTGGCGAAACTATGCCGAAGCGCATGAGGCGTTGCCGTTTCTGGGAGGTTAAGGGCGCAGCGTAAATCACGCATTGCCTTTTGTGCCACCCCTTGGTTGAGCCGACCGCCGCGGATACCCAAAAAGACAGGACGGGCAGGTTGGGCTGGAAACGGACAGGCGTTTAGATAAATATCAAGAGCGCTTTGCACTTCTTTAAGGACGGGCACTTGTCGTTCTTTGTTGCCTTTCCCACGCACGCGCAAATATCCCTCGCGGGGGAGATGATAAATATCAAGAGACAGCGCTTCATCAATACGAAGCCCCGCGCCATAAAGAAGGGTAAACAGCGCCTTATCCCGCAAGTTAAGCCAATCATCATCAGGCATTTGGTTGAGCAGGCGAAAGGCTTGCACTTGTTCTAAGGGTCTTGCGATTTTGCGCGGTTGTTTAGGGGCGCGGATACCGCCAATTGCGGCGTTATGAGCGATACCTTGCTTATCCATCCATGTCAGAAAATTTTTAACCCCCGATAAAGAGCGAGCGCGTGACGCATTGCCCGCGCCACCTAGAGCTTTTTGTGACAGCCAGCTACGAAAATCGCTGATTTTTGAATCGCTCAAGGTTGCAATCGAGATTGCTTGCCCGTGATGCCTGGATAGAAAATCAATGAAATGAGTGAGATCAGAGGTATAGGCGCGAAACGTATGCTTTGACATGTTCTTTTCAACGCGCAAATAGGTCTGCCATTTACGCAAGACATCCGCAAAATCTGCTTCGCATTTTTCAAGGGTGATGTCTTTGATCGCCATGATCAAACGCGCTTAACTGAGCCAGCTTCTAAAGGAGCGTTCTACGACGCGGGCGAGGAAGGCGATGAGGTCGGTTGCTTGGCCGTTGCTAAACATATTAGGATCACGCGAGCCAAAAGCAAGGATAGCGGGCGGTGTGTCCATGGCAATATCAATACGTAAAAGTGCTTGGGACTGCACCAAGTTCGCACCGCCGCCGTAAATAGGCTCAATCCCGCTAATGCTTGATTGAAGTAATACATTTTGTCCGTTCATCCATTTATCAATTGTGCCTTCGGGGAGAACGCGAATGCCGGTTGTGTGAATGTGGGGAATGTCCTGCCCGTTGCTTTCAACGACAAAAACGGCGATATCTGTATTGAGCATCTGGGACATATCCATCGTGATGATGGAAATGAATTCTTCGAAATTACGCGCCTCGAGCAGGCGCAAAACAACGGCGTGAATGCGCTGTTGGTTGTTCATGTTGGAGCGCGCATTTTCCACGATCGCTTGTGTAGTCTCTAATACTTTTTCTTTATCGTTTTTTAGGCGTTCAATCATAAAAGACTGAAAATCAGCGATTTTTTTACCGTCTTTGCCTGCGCCTGTTTTGGGCAGAACAAGTAAATCGCACGCCTGCGGGTTTTGCTGCAAAAATTTAGGGTTCGCCCGAAGGTAGTCTAGTATATCGTCTGCGTGGAGGTCTTTATCTGATGGCATGTCTAACACTTCTTGTGAATCACTCATTCACAAAGTTTAGCATATTTATCGACAATCTATAGAAAGGACTTATAAAATAGATTGGCCAGTCTTTGCCCAATCGGCCACAAAATCAGCAAGGCCTTTATCAGTCAATGGATGTTTATAGAGTTTTTTGATGACATCTGGTGGACAGGTGACAACGTCGGCTCCCATGCGTGCGCTTTCCAGAATATGTTGCGGGTGACGGACAGAGGCCACAAGAACTTCGGTATGGAAATCAGGATAATTTTCGTAAATTGTTAGAATATCGGCAATCAGCTCCATGCCCGTTTGACCTATGTCATCGAGGCGACCCACGAAAGGAGAGATGAAGGTTGCGCCTGCTTTGGCGGCCAAGAGCGCCTGCATGGGTTGGAAACATAAGGTCACGTTCACCATGGTGCCAGCATCGGATAGGTTTTTACATACTTTAAGGCCCGCTTCAGTGAGCGGCACTTTCACGGCGATGTTTTCGGCGATTTGGGCAAGTTTTTCGCCCTCTTTCATCATAGTGTCAAAGTCAGTCGAGGCAACTTCGGCACTAACAGGGCCAGAACAGATTTGGGTGATCTCTTTAATAAGAGGAATGAATTCTTTGCCTGATTTAGCGATAATAGACGGGTTTGTTGTGACCCCATCGAGCATACCAAGGTCGGCAAGATCAGCAATGGCGTCTAGATCAGATGTGTCAGCAAAAAATTTCATAAGTTTTCCTCTTGTGTCTGTGATGAATTTCGCCTCCCTTTTTAAAGGAATAGGCACAAGAAACAAGAGGGAAGTTTTATAGATGGGCTTTAGGCTGTGGAGTGGATGGTGATTGTTGACCTAAAGACTCATTAACAAAATTCGCGATTCTCTTTTCAATGGTAGATAATGATCCAGCAGAAGGTATGATACTCATGCGTTGATCTTTATAATTTTGTAAAATTTGCCTATCTATTACAACTATACCATCTTTAGCGTTTTTGACACAGGCTTGAAGATGGGCAATCGTGAGTTGAGCTTTATCAATGTGAGGGCGATCTGCTAAATCCATAACAGGTTTTCCTTCTGCCTGAACTATTGATTGATCAAAAAGCTGGTCTTCTGTTGCAGCTTCAATACTGGGTAGGTTACCCATAACTGAATTTCTAAGATTTTTAAGAAGCGTTTCAATTCTTGTTTTTAATTGGTCGTCATTATCATCAAATTTTCTTAAATGGCAGATTTTATCATGTAGATCTCGAACTGAAATTCTCACATGGGTTTCAGGGCTGGCTGGCTGCTCTTTGGATGCCCTAAAGCCTGAGCTTAGTAATTGTTTAGCCGCCTCTAATCCAGCTCTCGCGGCTTCTGCAGGTTTTGTCCAATCAAAAGCCATTTCACACACTCCTTAACTATGATTTAATGACTAAACTACGCAAGAATTAATATTATGTCAAATAAAAACTACTCTGTTGCTGCGCTTGTGCCCTATCCTGTTGATAAGGCTTATGATTATGCTGTGCCTCAAGGGGTTGAGGCGCAAGAGGGTGCTTATGTTTGTGTGCCGCTTGGTAAGCGTGAAGTACCTGCGGTGGTTTGGGGGCAGGGGAAGGGCGATGTGGCGGCAGATAAGATGAAGTCGCTTATCTCACTCTATGATTTACCGCCTTTGCCTGATGTTCACCGCAAATTTTTAAGTTGGATGGCGCAGTATACGATGGCGCCGCTGGGTTCGGTCTTAAAGCTTACGATGAGTGTGACCGGCGCGTTAGAGCCGCCAAAGCCTGTTATGGGATATATTATAAGTGACCCTGATATTGATCCAAAAATGATGTCACCCAAAGGGCGCGCAGTTTTAGAGGTTGCTCTGGATGGTTTGCCGCGCCGTGCGAGTGAACTTGCCGAGGAGGCAGGGTGTTCATCGGGGGTGGTTAAGACATTGGAGCAAAATGGGCTTTTGAAAACGCTGGAGCTGACCGCGCCGCCGCCATGCCGCGTGCCAGATGCTATGCGGGCAGGGGCGCTTTTGTCGCCAGAGCAAAAAGAGGCGGCTGATACACTTAAAGCGCAAGTCAAAGCGGGGGGTTTTGCTGTGAGCTTGCTGGATGGGGTTACAGGGGCAGGGAAGACGGAAGTTTATTTTGAGGCCGTGGCTGAGGCGCTGAAACAGAATAAACAAGTGTTGATATTATTACCTGAAATTGCGCTTTCGAATGCTTTTTTGGCGCGGTTTAAGTCGCGCTTTGGCTGCTCACCTGCGTTATGGCACTCCTCTTTAAGCGCGGCAAAGCGTAAATTGACATGGCGCGGCGTGGCGCTGGGGCAAACTAAGGTAGTCATTGGAGCACGTTCCGCGCTGTTTTTACCCTATCAGAATCTGGGGTTAATCGTGGTCGATGAAGAACATGACCCCGCCTATAAACAAGAAGAGGGCGTTATTTATAATGCCCGTGATATGGCGGTGGTGCGGGCAAAAATGGGGGGATTTCCGATTACAATGGTGTCTGCCACCCCGTCCTTAGAGACCATGCATAATGTCTGGGAGGGGCGATATGAGCATTTGGTGTTGCCCAAGCGCCATGGTGGTGCGGAAATGCCCGATGTACATTTGATTAACTTAAAAATTGATAAGCCCGAAGATCGTCAACATTTTATTGCGCCAACGCTTACCAAAGCCATTAAAGACGCGATGGAATGTGGGGAGCAGAGCCTCTTATTCCTAAACCGCCGTGGTTATGCACCGCTAACGCTGTGCCGTACTTGTGGGCATCGTTTTGAATGTCCGCGCTGCACGGCGTGGCTGATTGATCATCGTCGTTCCAACAAATTACATTGCCATCATTGCGGGTATTTTGTGAACTTTCCGAATGCTTGCCCCACATGTGATGATAAAGAGAGCCTTGCCGCCTGTGGCCCCGGGATTGAGCGTATTAAAGAGGAAGTAGAGCAGATTTTCCCAGAAGCAAAAATCGCAGTATTATCGAGTGATACGGCAGATACGCATGATAAGCTTAAAGATATACTGCATGACATTCACAATAGTGACATTGATATAATTATTGGCACGCAGATTATAGCCAAAGGACATCACTTCCCGCGCCTGACTTGTGTTGGGGTGATTGATGGTGATTTGGGATTAAGCGGTGGGGATTTGCGGGCAACCGAGCGCACCTATCAGCTCTTACACCAAGTTGCGGGGCGTGCAGGGCGCGAAAAGGCCAAAGGGCATGTTTATTTGCAAACCTTTAATCCCGAAAGTCGGGTTATGCAGGCTTTATCCTCCAATGACCGCGATGAATTTTTGCTCGTCGAGCGTGAAGAGCGTGAAGAGGCCTTTATGCCGCCTTTCAGCCGTTTAGCTGGTATTATTGTCTCAGGGCGTGATGAAAAACTTGTTCAAGAGGTTTCTATAAAGCTTGCCCAGACTGCGCCGCGCGGCGAAGGCATTGATACTTTAGGGCCCGCGGAGGCGCCAATGTATCGACTGCGCGGTAATTATCGTCGTCGTTTATTAGTACGCGCCGATAAATCTATAGATATACAAAAAGCATTAAGGTATTGGCTTAAAAGCTTTAAAATCCCTTCAACTGTGCGCGTACAAGTGGATGTTGATCCCCAGAGTTTCTTTTAACGCGTGATAAAAAAGTAAATGATATAAAACAGAATCATGTGAGTGAGGTAAATCCCAAGGCTCTTGTGACCTACCCATTTGATAGCTTTTCCGATATGTCCTTGTGGCTTCCATTTAATGGAATTTACCAATAGAGGCTGTATATTGTACATGAGATAAAACGTCACAGTTGTCCCGAGCCCTATGAGCAGCAGTGTTGGCGTATTAAACTGAAAACCAAGTTGGATGGTGATGATGTAGGCAATCAGCGCGAAAATGAAGTATGTACGAGATTTAACTACTTTAATATCAAGGGCTTTTTCATTTTTCCTGAGCCATCCTGCAAAGGCAAGTATAACGGCAATAAAACTATACTCTAAATACTGCCCAGTTAGAAGATAAAGTAATATGAAACATAGACTTAGGCTCCAAACCCAAACAACACTTGTAAGCATTAGTTTTGCCAAAGGCTCTATCAATAATCTCACTAACACGATGGTCAGAAGAATAGAGCCATGAATTTGACCTATTATAAAAAATTCAACTAATACAAGGGCAAAAGCGCCATATATAATGTAATCGCTTAGCTTGTGCCCTGCATTATAGCCAATAGCAATCAGAAAGACGGGAGCAAGAATGCGGTCCGGAATGCGGGTATAATGGGCATTATCTATGAAAAAATATAAAAAATGCCCTATAATCATAATAATAACGGCAAGCGCAAAAAGAGCTGTGAGCTTTATGTTGCTCTTAACAGCAGTATCGGCATGATTCACAATTTTTAAGAGGTCTTTCATAAAGGCTTTAAATCGTTATTTATTCTTGTCATTATGATATCAAAATTGCGGTGCGGCTATGAATAAATATAAAAAAATAAGCAGAGGTCTTTTGGCCGGATTTAAAAAAAAATATCCTAGTGATATTACATCGTATGACCTCCTAAAGGCATTTGCAGTTGTGACGATGATTATTGATCATGTCGGGATGTATTTTTTTCCGGATCAGATTATTTGGCGCGTGATTGGGCGTGCCTCTTTTCCAATTTGGTTGTTTTTAGTTGGATATGCACGAACACGCGATATCAGTGCGAATCTGGTTTTTGGAGCCGGTTTGCTTGTTATTATCAATATGATTTATGGAATGTCTATTTTTCCGCTTAATATTCTTTTTTCTATTATTTTGGCGCGGTTTGTTCTTGATCGGCTGACATGGATCACGAATAAGGGTTTTTTTGCTCTTGTTTCAGCTATTTTTGTTTTTTCGATATGGGCGATGACGACGCGCCCTTATCTTGAATATGGGACTCAGTGTTTCGTTTTTGCATTAATGGGATATTATGTTAGGGCAAACCAATGTAATAATGAAAAGGGGATGTCCGAAGCAGCTCTTTTTACTTTTCTCATGCTCTGTGCAAGTTTGTATATCGTGATTCAGCAACTTACATTTGGTTTTTCGGCATATGAAAATACTATCTTATTTAGTTTTGCAGGTCTTGTTTTAGGTGTTTGTCTTGTTCTTTTAAAATTTGAGCCGATGGTCTTTCCAAAATTAACGAGGATGTTGCCTCAACCCTTTGTTTTTATTGTTCAATTATGTGGGCGCCATGCCCTATCAGTTTACATTGGACATTTGATTTTGTTTAAAACGGTTGTTTTTTTTATGATGCCCGAAAAATACAATTGGTTTGAATTTTCGCTTTTTTTTAAACAATGAGAAAAAAGTGAAAAATCTGTGAAAATTAGCCTTCACTATCCCTTGCACTCGCCATTTTCATGTGCTAAATCCACTGCAGCTTAATAGTAAAAAATATACAATAAAAAAGGACCAAACGTGGCCTCAAATAAGACATCCGGCGTTGTCGCCATGAGATATGCTTCAGCCTTTGTAGACAGCGCTATTGAGTCTCAAAAATCTGACGCTATCGAAAAAGACCTTCAAGAATTTGCAATGATGATTGCGGGGTCCGAGGATCTTAAAACATTCATTAAATCACCTCTGATTAGCCGTCTTGACCAACAAGAAGCCATTACGGCACTTTCTAAAAAGGCTAAATTTCAAGATATTACGGCAAATTTTTTGGCTTTATTGGCGCAAAATAGGCGCTTATCCATGATTGATTCAATAATTGCTGCGGTCACTAAAGACCTTGCGGCGCGCCGGGGCGAAGTAGCCGCGCGGGTGCAAACAGCGTTTAAGCTCTCGCCAGATCAAGAAAAAGCATTGCAGGATGCCTTAACTAAAGCGGTTGGCAAAACTGTTTCCGTCCATCTTGATGTTGATGAATCTCTCATCGGAGGCATGGTCGTTACAGTTGGATCGCAAATGATTGATGATTCGATCAAACGTAAGTTAGAGCGCCTGAAAATTGCGATGACATCCAATGCGAATAATAATGCGCCCGCTAAAAACGTGGCAAATGAGAATTAACAAATATAATTAACCATAACCGAACACAGATTGATTTATAAAAGAGGAAAATAAAAATGGAAATTCGTGCAGCAGAAATCTCTGAAATTCTGAAAAAGCAGATTGCAGACTTTAGCGCCCAAGCTGATGTCGCTGAAATTGGACAAGTTTTATCCGTTGGGGATGGTGTCGCACGTGTTTATGGCCTTGATCAAGTGCAAGCAGGTGAGATGGTCGAGTTTCCAGGTGGTGTCAAGGGAATGGCGCTGAACCTTGAAGTTGACAATGTGGGTGTTGTTATTTTCGGGTCTGACCGCGACATTAAAGAAGGCGACATTGTTCGCCGTACGGGTGAAATTGTTCAAGTACCAGTGGGTAAAGAGCTTTTGGGACGCGTTGTTGATGGTTTGGGTAACCCGATTGATGGCAAAGGCCCCATCAAGACAAAACAAACATCACTTGTTGAAGTTAAGGCGCCTGGCATTATGCCGCGTAAATCTGTTCATGAGCCAATGCAATCGGGTATTAAAGCAATTGATGCGCTTGTCCCTGTTGGTCGAGGCCAGCGTGAGCTTATTATTGGTGACCGTCAAACAGGGAAAACAGCAGTTGCGGTTGATACAATCATTAATCAGAAGTACATCAACGGTTCTGATGATGAAAGTAAGAAGCTTTACTGCGTCTACGTGGCGATTGGTCAAAAGCGTTCAACAGTCGCGCAGCTTGTGAAAGAGCTACAAGATAATGGGGCGATGGAATACTCAATCGTTATTGCGGCAACAGCCTCTGATCCTGCGCCGATGCAATATCTTGCTCCTTATACAGGGGCAGCTATGGGCGAGTATTTCCGTGATAACGGCATGCACTCCCTAATTATTTATGATGATTTGTCGAAACAGGCGGTTGCTTATCGTCAAATGTCACTTCTTCTTCGTCGTCCGCCGGGTCGTGAAGCTTATCCAGGGGATGTTTTCTACATTCATTCACGTCTTCTTGAACGTGCGTGTAAATTAAACGAGGCCAATGGTTCTGGTTCTATGACGGCGCTGCCGATCATTGAAACGCAAGCGGGTGATGTTTCGGCGTATATTCCAACGAACGTAATTTCGATTACGGATGGTCAGATCTTCCTTGAAACGAACTTGTTCTTTAAAGGCATTCGTCCGGCAATTAATGTTGGTCTGTCCGTGTCCCGTGTTGGTTCTGCCGCGCAGACAAAGGCGATGAAACAAGTATCTGGTTCGATCAAGCTTGAACTAGCGCAGTATCGTGAAATGGAAGCGTTCGCTCAGTTTGCGTCCGACCTTGATCCTTCAACACAGAAATTGCTTGCGCGTGGAGCGCGCCTCACGCAGTTATTGAAACAACCACAATACTCACCATTGACAATGGAAGAGCAGGTTCTTGTTATTTTTGCAGGGACAAAAGGGTATTTGGATAATGTTGCTGTTGCGAGTGTGTCGGATTTTGAGAGCCGTCTTCTTGATGATGCGCGTTCTAATGCAAAAGACTTGCTGAAAGCTATTCGTGATCAACAAAAAATTGACGATAAAATCGAGAAAGACCTTCATAAATTCTTGGAAAAATTCGCCAAAGGTTATGTTTCTGCCCATAAGAAAGCGGCGTAACGATTGTTTGAAAAAGATAACGGCTAAAGATTAGGAAACGCGTCAATGCCAAGTTTAAAAACTTACCGAGATAGAATTGCCTCTGTTAAGTCGACGAAAAAAATTACGTCGGCGATGAAAATGGTTGCGGCCTCTAAGCTTAAAAAAGCACAAGATCAGGCCGAAAGTGCCCAGCCCTATGCGCGTGCGATGGGCGAGATGTTGAGCCGTGTCGCATCGCGTGTGACTGTTACGGCGGCCTCACCCAAGCTTCTTATTGGAACTGGCAGTGATGAGCGTCATTTACTGGTTGTTGTGACATCAGATCGCGGCCTTTGTGGCGGGTTTAATGGTAACTTGGTGCGTTTGGCACGTCTGGAGATTGCACGCCTTAAAGCCGAAGGTAAAAAGGTTCAAATTGTGACCATTGGCCGTAAAGCGCGTGATCTTTTAAAACGCGAGCATGGTGATATTATCGTTCAAAGCTATACGGGTTTTGGATCAGGTAGCCGCGTTAATTTTGCCGAAGCCAACCAAGTGACACAATATGTTTTAGAGCAATTTGAAGCGGGTAAGTTTGATGTTTGTTCTCTTATATATAATAGCTTTGTATCTGTGCTCACGCAGCGCCCAACAGCGCAGCTAATCATTCCATTTGAATTGCCAAAATCTGGCTCAAATGACAATGCTGATAAGACTAAAGACAAAAAAGAGGCCGCAACCGCGCAATCGCCTTATAGCTTTGAACCAAGCGAAGAGGGTATTCTTGCCCAGCTTTTACCGCGTAACCTTGGTGTTCAACTCTTCCGTGGGCTTTTGGATAGTGCCGCAGGTGAGCAAGCCGCGCGTATGACAGCGATGGATAATGCAACACGTAATGCTGGTGATCGCATCAACGGCCTTACACTTGAATATAACCGCGCCCGTCAGGCCGCAATCACCAAAGAATTGATTGAAATTATTTCAGGGGCGGAGGCTTTGTAATTTGAAAAGAAAAGTCATCCTGACAGGTCTGATTTCATCCCTTTTGCTGCTCACAGCATGCGGCGGTCGAAACCCAGAACCGGTTATGGTGCAGCGATTAAATGATGAAAAGAAAAATTGTAAGTTACTCACTTATGAAATTGAAAATCTAGAATTTGAAATTCATCAATTATTGCCAAAAACCGACAAGCTTAAACAAAATGTGGCGTATGGTGTGGCTGGATGGTTTTTTCTTTATGTTCCATGGCTTTTGATGGATTTTAAAAATGCAGAAGCAACAGAATATGAAGCCCTTGTCGCAAGGCATACATATTTAGCATCCATAGCCAAAAGCAAAGGATGCAAAATACTTCCCAAAGACTATCCCTCTTTGGACCGTGTGAAGGAAGAATATGACGCTTATAAAAGGCTACAACCTGATTACCGCGTCACAGAAAAGAGTTTAGACCCAGAGGTTTTAAGTAAGTTAGAAAAAAGCCCTTTGGAAAGATTAACAGATAAGACAGGCGCTGTTTTAAACAGCGAAACAGGAAATGTAAGCAATATAGGCCGAGAAACGCAAGAAATTGATCCAAAACCTACAACAATGATTAACGAATAACAAATTGATACGAATTAAATAAAGAGGAAAAAGTAAAATGCCAAGTAACAAAGATGCAGTAAAAGGTAAAGTGACACAGGTAATGGGCGCAGTTATTGACGTTCAATTCCCCGCGGGTCATGTACCATCGATTTTGAATGCGCTTCACACAGATAATAATGGCAAGCAGCTCGTTTTAGAGGTGGCGCAGCATTTGGGTGAAAACACTGTGCGCGCAATTGCGATGGACACGACAGACGGTATGGTTCGTGGTCATGAAGTTATTGACACAGGCGATGCGATTTCTGTTCCCGTAGGTCCGGAAGTATTGGGACGTATTTTTGATGTTATCGGGAATGTTATTGATGATATGCCTGCGCCAAAAACGAAAAAGCGTTATGCAATCCACCGTGATGCCCCTGCGTTCGAAGATCAAGCTACAGAAACTGAGCAGCTTGTGACTGGGATCAAGGTTGTTGACCTTCTTTGCCCATACGCAAAAGGCGGGAAAATCGGTCTCTTTGGTGGGGCTGGTGTTGGTAAAACAGTAACAATCATGGAATTGATTAACAACATTGCGAAAGGCCACGGCGGTGTGTCTGTTTTTGCCGGTGTTGGTGAGCGTACACGTGAAGGAAATGACCTTTATCATGAGATGATGGAATCTGGCGTTATTAAACCAGGCGGCGCTGAAGGATCAAAAGCTGCGCTTGTTTACGGTCAGATGAATGAGCCGCCAGGCGCGCGTGCGCGTGTTGCCTTGTCTGGTCTTTCTATGGCGGAATATTTCCGTGATGAAGAAGGGCAAGACGTTCTTTTCTTCATGGATAACGTATTCCGCTTTACACAAGCGGGCGCCGAAGTTTCTGCGCTTCTTGGCCGTATCCCTTCTGCTGTTGGTTATCAGCCTACGCTTTCAACAGATATGGGTGCGTTGCAAGAACGTATTACTTCAACAAATAAAGGCTCTATCACATCGGTGCAGGCTGTTTATGTTCCTGCGGATGACTTGACTGACCCTGCACCAGCTACAGCATTTGCTCACTTGGATGCAACAACTGTTCTTAGCCGCGCGATTTCAGAGCTTGGTATTTATCCAGCTGTTGACCCGCTCGATTCTACATCACGTATTCTTGACCCTCGCGTTGTGGGTGAAGAGCATTATAAATGTGCTGCTGATGTTCAAAAGACATTGCAAACATACAAAGCCCTTCAAGATATTATTGCGATTTTGGGAATGGATGAATTATCAGAAGAAGACAAGTTGGTTGTTGCGCGTGCGCGAAAGATACAGCGCTTCTTGTCCCAACCTTTCCATGTTGCTGAAGTCTTTACAGGTAGCCCAGGTGTGTTTGTTGATCTTGCGGACACAATTAAAGGGTTCCGTGCAATCGTTGATGGTGAGTATGACCATCTTCCAGAAAGCGCATTTTATATGGTTGGTACTATCGAAGAAGTAGAAGCAAAGGCCAAGAAAATGGCCGCTGAAGCAGCTTAAGGTAGGTCTGTATGCTTAAGAACTTTTTAACATCCATAAGTGAAGGAAAATACGGTAAAGTCGTAAAAGAATTTACGCCAGCCAAATTGCACGACATCAATAGAAGCGCACTAAGTTTTCAAGTAAACCAGAAAGATGGTAAGTATAACCTCATTCTTATTCTTCAAGAAGATGAAGGACACGAAATCGAAAGAGAATTTTGTAATGTTGATATTTCTTGCCTCGAAGAAATTGAACGTCTTGTGGGTGATGTCAGAGAATTTCTAAAGTCAACGCATTAGAAAGGAAACGCCATGTCTAAAGAAAATCGTGATATCGAAAAAGAGTATACAAACGAACAGTTTGTGGCAAAACTTCGACGTCTTGCGGATGATATTGAAGCAGGCGAAAACTTTGAAATACAGGTTGCAGGGGAGCGTATTTATGTTCCAGATCGCGCGAAATACTCAATAGAGCATGAGCGTGGTGATGGGGAAGAAGAATTAGAATTCCAAGTAAAATGGAAAATTGAAGGGTAATGATGGCTGATAACGACAACACTTTTGATTTTGAACTTGTCTCACCCGAAGCAAAGCTTATGTCTGAAAAGGCATGGCAAGTGACCATTCCTGGTGAAGAGGGCGACTTTGGGGTGCGTGCACAACATAGCGCTCTTGTCTCCACTATACGCCCTGGTGTTGTTGAAATTATATCAAAGCAAGGCGATGCGCCCGTTCGTATTTTTATTGCTGGTGGTTTTGCTGATGTGACGGCAAGGAACTGCACTATTTTAGCAGAAGAAGCCACGATGGTTTCAGATTTTAATGCCGATGAGATAAAATCGGAAATTGCAGATTTAGAGAAAAAATTAAGTGATGCAAAAGATAACATTGAAATTGCACGTTATACGAAACAACTTTCTTTATCTAAAGCTAAACTAAACGCAATCGCGGCTTAATCTTCTATCTTGATGGTGCGGGAGACGGTAATCCGCGTTCAGCTGTGCCTTTAGGTGTAAAACAACCTGCTTCAATTTGCGCAGTCATATATACGTTCCTATCTGCGCCTAACTCTGCCGCGTATTTTAATCCATTATATTTCTGATCACGGTCAATTGCATCTGCTGAGGCGTATCTATAAACTTCGGCCAATGTTGTAAGCCCAAAACCTAATTGAAGCTGGTGCTCTTGGAATCTTTGGTCATTCGTTCCCAACGCTAGAAAAGTCGAAGCTTGAGAAATAATATCGTATTCAATTCTCTCTTGTTGAGACGCGAGTTGATCACAGCTCAGGGTGTCTTGATATTGACCTTGAGAACCGCTTTTTAAAGTAGCAGTACCATTTTCTATATCCACTGAAGCTATTGAATATTGGCTGTTCACTTCTGGTGGTGTTGGCGCTTGTGCTTCTTGCCCGGTTGCACTTGTTGCAGCCATCGCTAATGCGGCGCCTAATGTTGTGATACGTGATGCTGTACTCATAAAATCTCTCCTTAAAATATGAATATTCTTTATCAATGTTTTATTATTATGTCAATAAAAATAATTTTCTTATTATTTTTCAATGATTTGTATGGGGCGCAGGCCTATGAAACTATTCGTTAGATATGCTTTATCTGCTGATCTTAGGCGATCAATCGAGATACTCTCTTCGCGGACTTTCCGCTGATTGATAATGTTTTTACGGGTGACTCCTGCTAACACACCATCGCTTAAAGGCGGCGTTATAAGCGTGCCATGTTCTTCAATAAAAATGTTGCTGGTTGCGCCACAGGCGATGTTGCCATTTGTGTTGATCATTATAGCTTCCTCTGCGCCCATCGTTTTGGCGGCGCGGCGCGCATTGTAACTGCGTGAGTAATCAAGGCGCTTACAGTTCTCTAGAACACATCCAGCTACACGCGGGAAATCATAAATAATAGCGCAAGCAATAGGTGTTTCAGAAGGGGGCCTGCAAGGAGCGGCATCAATAAGAATTGTAAGGTTTGTTGCTTCTTCCAAAGGGGTGTTAACCATACCACCTGTCACTGTTGTACGTATGCGGGTAAATCCTGCGCCGCAATTATTTTCAGCCATCAGTTTTGCACAAATAGATGAAAAATGATCATAATCAAAAGAGGGGCGCTGCCCGATCACGATACGGCTATCATGGCGTATACGATCAAAGTGATCTAGGCCATTTTGTAAAACACCATCAATAGCGAGCATGGAATCAAATATACCTATCCCTGTCGTAAAGCCGCAATCTTTGTGAGAGATCAGAGGGGTTTTATCGTCAATAAACGCGCCGTTAAGATATAAAAGGGTCATATTTTATTTTATCACCTAGGCACAAAGACACCAAGTTTTCTTATGAGAGGAAAATATTTTTATTTAAGTGTTTCATTGATGAAGCTTTCAAATATTTTACTCGCTTTATCAAGGCCCTCTTGCAGTTCTTCGGAGGGATCAGAGTCGCTCACGATACCACTCCCTGTTTGTAAATACACTTTGTCTTTTTTATAGATAACGGTCCGAATGATAATATTTGTATCCATATTGCCGTTAAACCCAATATATCCCATTGCGCCGCAATAAGGGCCACGGCGGGTTTTTTCAAGTTCTTCAATGACTTGCATAGCGCGAATTTTGGGCGCTCCTGTTATTGACCCCCCTGGAAAACATGCTTTTAATAAAGATAATGCATTTTGGCTTTCGGCTAATGTCCCTGTAACGGTTGATACCATATGATGCACGCCTTCAAAGGTTTCTATATTACACAAGGAAGGTACTTTAACAGAATGGGGTAGGCACACTTTTGAGATGTCGTTGCGAAGTAAATCAACAATCATCAAATTTTCTGCGCGATCTTTTTGGCTATTTTTTAGAATATCCGCATTTTTATATGCGGGTAAAGTACCCTTGATTGGTTTTGTTTGAACGACGCCGTTTTCTACTTTTAAAAATCGTTCAGGTGAGCAAGAGCCAAACTGAAAATCTCCAAAGTTCATATAGGCAGAGAATGGAGCGGGGTTAACTGTTCTCATATGTTTGTAGTGGCTATAGCTATTCAATCCTTTAGGTAAAAAAGCATCAAAACGCCGTGACATATTGGCCTGATAAATTTCACCGGCATAGATGTAATCAATAATTTTTTGGATATTTTTTTTGTAATCATCATCAGAGGTTTGCGGTGTGAATGTAACGTCCTGAGCCCAATCTATAGGTGTAGGGTAAGGTGTCTTGATTTTTGGTTTTTCCCCGATAAGCCATGTTTTACTTTGTGCGTGGTTATAGGCGATCATGTTGGTGTAGAGGCCAACGCATAAATCAGGTAGGGTTAAATCATCAATAGTATTTTGTGAAATAGACTCTAAATCACGGCCAAGGTCATAACCCCAATATCCCGCTATACCGCCCATAAAAGGGATATCCGCATTTTTTTCAAAGGTATAATTATTAAGGCGCGTTTGAAGGAAATCAAATATATCGGTTTTTTCAATGATGGTATCATTATGAATGATGACACCATTTTTTGCCGTTATGATTTCAATGGGGTCATAACAAAGAAAGCTCCATTTGCTCTCAGGGTGCTGGGGTCTGTTACTGTCAAAAAAAAGCGTATAAGGGTGATGAGATATTTTTTCTGCTTCATGAGCGATATCTAGATCACATTCTTTTATCTCATGCGTGGGCATTATAGGAATTCTCTTATGGTTTGCGCGGCCTCAGCTAAGCCGATGCGTTCAATCACTACCCCTTCGGGAAAGGCGCCAGAAAGGCGTGACGGCATCATTGAATCCATCATTACAAAGACGCCTTTATCATCGGCGCGGCGAATAAGACGGCCATAGGCTTGTTTGAGTTTTAGGCGCGTAAGTAAATCATCATAGCGTTTTTTGCCAAAGGCTTCACGGCGGGCTTTGTGCAGGATATTTGGCCGCGGCCAGGGCACGCGGTCAAAGACAATAAGGCGCAGCGCATTACCAGGAACATCAACGCCATCGCGTATGGCGTCCGTTCCCAATAAACAGGCATGTTCATCATCACGAAAAATATCAATGAGAGTCCCCGTATCCATTTCATCAATGTGCTGTGCATATAAAGTGATATTAACATCACTTAGAGGATTTAAAATTCGTTCATGCACGGCTTTCATGCGTGAGATGGCTGTGAATAGGCCAATCGCGCCGCCTTGGGAGGATTCAAATAGGGTTTGATAGGCGGTGGCCACTTGGTCAAGGTCGTCTTTACGCACATCATTAATCACTAAAATTTTTGTCTGTGTCTTATAGTCAAACGGTGAGGCGTAGCTTTCTTGTACAGGGTGATGTGATAAATATTGAACCCCGCTTCGCTCTCTGGCGACGCGCCAATTTTCAGTGTCATCCTCTGTCCCGTCTTTAAGAGTTGCAGAGGTAATCACAATACCATGCGCGGCAGGTTTAATGGCGGTGGCAAACGGTATCATGGGGTCAATCCAATGGCGATAAAGACCAATATCAACTGTCCGTCCGTCAAGGCGCTCAATTTGCATCCAATCGACAAAGCTCTCAATTGCTGTGCCTGTCTGTAAGCTCTCTAACATACCAATCCACGCGCCGATGCTAAGTTGCGCGCGGCGTTCTAATCCCGCTTGAACGGCATCAAGGCGTTTACGAGTATCGCTTTCAAGGGTATCGGCTTGCTCATTAATTTTCTTTCGCATTTTTGCCGCTAAATCTTGCATGGGCTGTTTTAACTGTTTGAGTGCTTTATGCAGATTTGATGCCGATTTGAGGACTTTATCTGTCGCAGGGTATGTTTGAGTTTCCAACGAATAAGGGCCGTGCCGCCCATCGGTACGAGCCATGATTTGTTCGTAGGCGGTAAGGATGAATTCCTCAGTCGGGCCTTTGGGCGCATTTTCTTTAAGGCGTTTTGTCCAGCCATCGGCGGTTAAACACCGCGCTGCCTCGATGACATTTTCTAAATCAGCCTGCATGGCGACGTCCCCTGAGACCAGATCTTCGGCGCGATTTTTAAGGCCGCGAATACGGCTCTTATTGCTAGCCTCGGCACCGCGAAGCCAGCGCCTTAGGTCATACGTTTCACGCGCAGTTAAGTGGCCCGCAAAGGCGCTGTCGGCGGCATCAAAAAGGTGATGCCCCTCATCAAATACGTAGCGCTTGGGTAGGTCATCGGTCATGGTATTAATCGCCGTTTGGATCATGACCAATGCATGGTTGGCGACAACAATATCGGCATGTTTTGAATGACGCACAGATTGTTCAACAAAACAGCGATGATAATGATCGCAGGCCGAATAAATGCATTCACCGCGCCGATCAGATAATCCTGCTGTATGGCTATACCCTAATAAACCAATAAGCCAGCCGGGAAAATCGCCGCCGCTCACCAGGTCGCCGTCTTTTGTTGCGGCCACCCACCTTGCCATGATCCCTGCGGCGGTGGCTTGTCCTGCATAACGCGATAGAGATGCGCCCGCCGCCATTTCCTCAAAATTAAGGAGGCAAAGATAATTTTCGCGCCCCTTACGTACAGCAACTTTTTGCGCCTTTAAGTCATCGTTTCTATAAACGCGTGAGAGCTCTTGGTCGACTTGTTTTTGCAGGTTTTTGGTATAGGTCGAAATCCAGACAGGTCCATTATTTTTTTCCGCCCAGACAGAGGCGGGGGCGAGGTAGCCGAGAGTTTTACCAACTCCTGTACCAGCTTGTGCCAGCACAATATTGGGCGCACCTTCTTCATCCATGGGGGCAAAGGCAGCGGTGAGCTTGCTGGTGTAATCTTGTTGCTGCTGCCGGGCTTCGGCGCCGCTGCCTAATATTTCCTTCAGGCGGGCGCGGGCTTCTTCCCCTGTGACCGGATGATGGGCAGGGGGCGGGGGCGGTGCTTCCTCCGACCACTCGGGCAGATGTTTCCAGACATTTAGATCAGCCTTTGAATTGGTTGGCAAAGCGGGGTCGTATTTTTCACCCAGGGCTTCAAAAATGAAAGGTGTCCACGCCCAGCCTTTTCCTTGGTTTCCCATGACCTGTGCAATATGAAGCGGGTTTGCTTTTGCTGCCCAGATATCCTGACGTAGATCAGAGAGCAGCGCCTTTGCACATTCCATAAGTGTATAAGGATAATCTTCGGTTGATGTGGGCGTAGGTAAGCCAAGTGATTTACAAAGTCCAGTAGGGGTGGGAACAGTAAATTTTGCAGGGTGAACAAAGGCAAACAGCTCAAGGATATCAAAGCCAATTAGATCCTCCGCACCAAGACGGGCGCAGGTATAGGGCATGTGGCAGGCAAGAATGGGTTTTTTATGCACCATCTGCGCCGCGCGGTCTTTGGATAAAGTCTGTAGCTCCCCATCAACCGTCATCAAATAAGCTTGCCGCGCATCCACCCAAAGGGAGGGGACGTTGGGCAGTAAGAGTTGGGCATGAAATGATTCGAAGGGATTTTGCATACACTATTTTAGGCAAGCATAAGGTTTAAGTCACGCGGATTATCTTGCAATTAGTGTATGATAAAAGTAAAAACGATCTTGTCCATCAAGTGCATTAGATGCCCCTGCATGGTCATTTGATACAAAACATGCGGTTGGCTTTGCGTCTGTCTCTCCTCCGCTTGTATCAAAGGTACAGCAACTAGCCCCACCATATGACCCATTGAAGCCACCGCCCTCAATCGCAGAGCTTGTTATATCCCTTGGAGGATATCCTTCGGGGTTTTCAACACCAACCAATCTATTAATTGCAACACAATATTCCTCTTTTATATTTGGAATAAAAATATTTAGGTTGCTGCCAGAGCCGTTAGTGTGTCCGTTAGGCCCTACATTTGGTGCACCATTAGTCATAGCTTCAAAACGTATGCCATGAGGCCATGCTGTTGTATCAGAAATTATCCAGCCTTCTTCAGAGGAGGAGAGTGCAGTTAGTCCCGTTCCTGCTGGTGAAAAAACACTACAATCCCCTGTGCTTTCAAACCGGATATCATTTTCTCCACATCCCCTTGCTAGAAGTGACTGCACCGCGTTTTCGATATTCCTTGCATATCCTAAAATTTCATTAGCGATAATAGAATTACGCTCATAATCCCCCGTATCATTTGTATTGCCGCCTGATCGGGTCATCATGGCGGTGAGCAGGCCAAGCAAGATGATGGCGATGAGAATAAACCAGAGAGCATTGCCGTTTTCAGTAGCCCTGTCATTGCGCGCAAAGCGAAGCAATCTATTTGTTGTTGAGAAAGATTGTCTCGTCGTGAACGCGCCTCGCAATGACGAAGGGAATAAGGCGTTACCGTTTTGTATGTTTTGTGTTTTCATCACTACCCTTAATGAATAATCAGTGTTTTATTATATAAGTAGCCTGTTGGCTGCTCGCTTATACTAGTATCTAAAGTTAAGTGAATACAGGCTGCTATGGTATTTCCACATTTGTTTGATGAGTTATTAATCTGTAGCGAATGAACGGATTGCTTTACAATCTGGCCGTAGTCAAGCATTTCAGTTACGATAAGGTCAACTTTTTCCTTGCTCAAATTGCTCTCGCCTGCCCGAAAACCACTCGAGACAATATAGGAAAGGGCGGCGAAGAGGGCGACCATGACCAATATCCAGACTATCGCGCTTCCGTTTTGAAGATTTTGCAAAGATGAACGGGGGCAGCATGCTCTAAAGTCTTGATTTTTAGGCTTTTTTGGGTCACAAATGGTCATATTTCCATTTTATCATAAAGAGTTATAAATGACAGCACCGAAAAACATACCCAATGATATTGCCCAATCTTGCCGCGCTTGGCCGTTTGAAGAAGCCAAGAAGGTTTTAAAACGTATTGGCGGGAAATTGCCTAAAAAAGGATATGTTTTATTTGAAACGGGTTATGGCCCCTCTGGCCTGCCGCATATTGGCACGTTTGGTGAGGTGGCGCGGACAACAATGGTTATGCATGCTTTTCATGCGCTTGCCCCTGATATGCCGACAAAGCTTTTTTGTTTTTCCGATGACATGGATGGTCTGCGTAAAGTGCCAACTAATGTCCCTAATCAGGATATGTTGGCAGGGCACATAGGCAAGCCGCTCACGGTTGTACCTGATCCGTTTGAGCTTTATGAGAGCTTTGCCCATCACAACAACGCCAAACTTAACGAGTTTTTAGATAGCTTTGGTTTTGATTACGAATTCATATCCTCAAGCGATATGTATAAATCAGGGAAGTTTGATGAGGCACTTTTACTGATGCTCTCCAAACATGAAGAAGTGAAAAAAGCGGTTATTCCTATTTTAGGGGAACAACGTGCGGCGACCTATTCACCATTTTTACCTATTTCTCCTTCGACAGGTAGGGTGCTTCAAGTTCCGATTTTGGATACAAATGTAGAGGCGGGCACGATTACGTTTGACGATGAAGACGGCAGTCGCGTTGAGCAAAAAGTGACAGGCGGTGCGTGTAAAGCACAATGGCGCCCTGATTGGGGGATGCGCTGGTATGCTCTTGATGTTGATTACGAAATGGCGGGTGAGGATTTGATCTCCTCGGCCCAGATTGCGGGTAAGGTTACAGAGATTTTGGGCGGTAAAAAGCCGGCAGGATTTCATTACAAACTTTTCCTTGATGAGCATAATCAAAAGATTTCAAAGTCAAAAGGCAATGGTATTACTGTTGAGCAATGGCTTGCTTATGCACCGAATGAGAGCTTGGCGTATTACATGTTTCAGCGCCCGACATCGGGTAAAAAACTATATTTTGATGTGATTCCAAAGGCCGTTGATGAATATATCACGTTTTTGGAGAAAATGGACGCGCAACAAAAAGAGGGCGATCATAAAAAAGAGCTCGAAAATGCGGCGTGGTATATTCATGGCGGGGAAATACCGCAAGGGCAAATTACGCCTGTTTCTTTTGGTCTTTTGCTGAACCTTGCCAGTGCGTCTAATGCTTCTGATATTGAAACAATGTGGGGTTTTATTAAGCTTTATGCGCCAGAGGCAACGCCAGATTCAATGCCATTTTTATCAAAATTAGTTGAGTGCGCGGTGAAATATTACGAAGACTTCGTTCGCCCCAATAAAAAATATCGCGCGCCAGATCACCGTGAAGCGGCAGCGCTAGAAGATTTGGTTGAGCGTCTTAAAAAAATGCCTAAAGATTCTGATGCTGAAACGATTCAGACTGAAGTCTTTAGTGCCGGTAAAGAAAACGGATATGATAAAACTGAACTGCGTGATTGGTTTCAGGCCATTTATGAAGTGCTTATTGGTCAATCACAAGGGCCGCGTTTTGGTTCATTTATCGCTTTGTACGGCATTGATGAAACGATCACGCTCATAGAAGAAGCACTTCGCGGTGAATTTGTAAAGGCTGCTTGATGGTTGAACTCAACCTACAAAATGAAAATCAACGGCGCCTATTATTGGGCGTTGTCGTAATTTTGTTTGTTGGTCTTTTTGTATTCGTCAATATGACATCAAAGCAAAGCGCTGTCGATAAACCAGCAGTTTTAAGGTCCATGCCTGGCGTTGGCCTCTTGCCTGAATTAAAGCTAGCTATGCTCAAAAATCGTGAGCTTCGCGTGCGGGTTAGTGTCCTTGTTGATTTTGATGAATATTATGTTTTCAGTAATTATAAAGACATCAATGCCCGTGTGGCGGAAATTATGTTTTTATGGTCCGGTTTGTCTGTTGAACAATTACAAACGATGAGCAGTAATGATGCCATCTCCCATTTCTTGCGCCGCGCTCATGGTTTGCCTGATAATGTGCCAATTGAGGGAAACCCTTACCTAGGTGAAAACCCATGGCCTCGTTTGTTTAACAACACAAAGGCACGTCTGTTAATGCTTGGCGGGGGACGCAATATCTATGAGGGGGTTGCGTATTATAACGCAAATGATGATAGCTTTATAATTCAAGGCGGATTATCCAAGCCCTTCTTTAAAGAATTTTCAAAATTTCTAAAAGGTCGCCAAGACGCTAAACGATTTAAAAATAATCTTTTCGTGTTTATTGACGACACAAGAGGACTTCGTAGTTTGAGCGCAGAGGATAAAGAGCTCATTAGAGGACTTTAAAGCCCTCTTTTGACATAGATTTTAATCGGTATTTATTCCAATTCGTCTGTATTTGTTCTATATAAATAATTATGCGCGGTGTTGTTGAACTTAATCAGGCTGCGGCGCAGCCTTTAACTGACTCTCCTCCTTTTCGGCTTGTCTCCGAATTTGAGCCTGCAGGCGATCAACCTGTTGCTATTGAGGCGCTGGTTGAGGGTATAGAGCAGGGGCTTACTGACCAAGTTCTTCTTGGTGCAACGGGCACAGGTAAGACCTTTACCATGGCGCAGATTATTCAGCGCACACAGCGTCCGGCAATTGTCATGGCGCCAAATAAAACACTTGCGGCGCAGCTATATGGGGAGTTTAAAGCCTTCTTTCCTGATAACGCGGTTGAATACTTTGTGTCGTACTATGATTATTATCAGCCCGAAGCATACGTTCCGCGCAGTGATACTTTCATCGAAAAAGACAGCTCAATCAATGAGCAAATTGATCGGATGCGCCATGCCGCAACGCGGGCGCTCTTTGAGCGTAAAGATTGTATTATTATCGCCTCAATATCCTCAATTTACGGCATTGGATCGAAAGAAGATTATATGGCCATGACCATTGACATCCGTAAAGGTGATATCATGGAGCGTGACGCCCTTATTCAAAAGCTAGTTGCGCTGCAATATAACCGAAATGATTTGGCATTTGAACGCGGTAATTTTCGAGTGCGCGGTGATACAATAGAATTATTCCCTTCACATATGGAAGATTCTGCATGGCGCTTTTCTTTCTTTGGTGATGAGGTTGAGGAGGTTACAGAGTTTGACTCGCTCACGGGTGAAAAACATGCCCGCCTAGATGCGGTGCGTATCTATGCAAACTCTCACTATATCACGCCGGGCCCTACTATCACGCAGGCTGTCAAACAAATGAAGGTGGATTTAAAGGAACGCATAGCTTGGTATGAAAGCCAAAATAAGCTTTTGGAAGCGCAGCGCCTTGATCAACGCACACAATTTGACATTGAAATGCTTGAGGCCACAGGCAGTTGCAAGGGCATTGAAAATTATTCGCGGTATCTTACAGGCCGCCCACCGGGTGCCGCCCCGCCCACGTTGATTGAATATTTACCCGATAATTGCATCATGTTCTTGGATGAAAGCCATGTGATGGTGCCACAAATTGGTGCGATGTATAAGGGTGATAAGTCCCGTAAAGCAACGCTCGTTGAATATGGCTTTCGTCTGCCTGCTGCGATGGACAATAGGCCGCTTCAATTTGAAGAATGGCAGCGTTTTCGTCCTCAATCAATTTATGTTTCGGCAACACCTGGTCCATGGGAGATTGCGCAGGCAGGTGGTATAGCGGCAGAGCAAGTTATACGCCCAACAGGGTTGATTGACCCCCCAATTGAAATAAGGCCTTGTGATCATCAAGTTGATGATCTCATGAGCGAATGCCGCAAAGTAATTCATGAAAAACAAGGCCGCGTTTTAGTCACAACACTTACCAAAAAAATGTCAGAGGCATTGACTGAATACCTTACAGAAAATGGCTTGAACGTGAGGTACATGCACTCTGATATTGATACATTAGAGCGTATCGAGCTGATCCGTGATTTGCGCCTTGGGGAGTATGATGTGCTTATTGGGATTAACTTGCTTCGTGAGGGGCTTGATATTCCTGAATGTAAACTTATGGCAATTTTGGACGCTGATAAAGAGGGTTTTTTGAGGTCTAAAACATCGTTGCTTCAAACGATTGGTCGCGCCGCCCGTAACGCTGAAAGCAAAGTTATTCTATACGCTGACAGCATTACAAAATCCATGAAGGCGGCCATTGATGAAACAGACCGCCGACGCACCAAACAAGTTGCGCATAATGAAAAATATGGCATCACGCCGACAACGATTAAAAAGGCAGTGGCGCGTGTTATCGAAAAAGATAATTACGATGATCAAAATAAAGTTAATCGGGGTAAATTCACGCTTCATGATAATAAGCAGGATGTTTTAAAAACGCCTCAATCTATCGCAAAACATATCATCAAATTACGTAAAGAGATGCAAGAAGCCGCCAGTAACCTTGAATTTGAAACCGCTGCGCGTATTCGTGATGAGATTAAGCGTCTAGAAGCGGCTGATTTGGGTCTTTAGTTTCCATAGAATTCTTATTAAGGATTCACAGATCACGTTTTCTTTGATATTATAATTGAGTCAGAATTCTCTGTTTCTCTTTTGTCAATCACACAAGGCAACCACTATGTCAGAATTTTTATCAAATCTTTATACATTTAAAGGGCGGCTTGGACGTCTGGGGTTTATTTGG
The DNA here is from genome assembly GCA_009995595.1 of Alphaproteobacteria bacterium. Classification (GTDB taxonomy): domain Bacteria; phylum Pseudomonadota; class Alphaproteobacteria; order Micavibrionales; family Micavibrionaceae. The sequence continues at coordinate 13,820 of JAACPE010000006.1, read as the reverse complement.
AAGTATGTTGTCATATTTGCCTCTATAATTTTCTTTGCGTTAATTATGGCCTTTGGAACAGCTGTTGTTGCAAATATTGCCCCAATAGCAGGTCTTATTTTTATGGGAGTGATGTACCTATTCATCATATCGCTGGGTTTTATTCCGCCGATGGCAGTGACGGCGAGAAGACTACATGATATTGGTCTATCGGGATGGTGGCAAATTCTTCCTGATTTTATGTTAGCCGCATTTCTTGGTTTAATTGTTTTTTCTGTGATTAAAGGCGGTATTGCCATCACAGGAGATCAAATTCAAACAATGGGTCAAGCAGAGCTTGGCTTACTTCTTATGCAATCTTTATCAGGATTTTATGCGACCTTAGCTTGGATTTGTCTGGGTATCGTTATCGCGTTTGGTTTGATGCTTCTCTTTTGGCCTGGCACGAAAGATATCAACAAATATGATACAGGTATGGGGGGATATGGTTTTCAATCTTCTGGCCAGCCGAGTGAAAAATTTGTCAGCGCAATAAAAAATCATAACAAATACCTTATCAATTTTGTTGCCCCATTACCTGAAGAAAGCATGTATCTGATTAAAGGTCTTAAAGACAATACGGCAGGTATTTTAAAAATAACAATGCCGCAGGATCGTGCTTCGGCTGTGATGGAGCTGTCTAATATTTCTGATTTAAACCAAAAGAAAATCAAGAAATTATTTTCAGAAATTGGTTTGCCTATCAAATCAATTTACAAAGATAAATAAAACAAGTCTGATTAAAATATGAATTCACTTCTTTCTGATCTATACACGTTAGAGGGCCGTATTGGCCGTCTTTATTATCTATGGCGTTTTATTTTGTTATGCGTTCTTGCCTTTGGCTTATTTTTTACGGCGATCATGGGAGAGCCTATTTTAAGAAGATCTCTATCAAATGATTTTGTTTTTCACTCTATAATGATTAGTTATTTTTTATTTATGGCAGTTATGTCTTTATTACCACATTTTACATTGATGACACGTCGTGTTCATGATTTTAATTTTTCGGGATGGGTTATTTTCATCCTTTTCATTCTATCAATAGCGATTACTGTACCTCTTATTATGCATTTGGGAATTGAAGGTGGAGTAAACACTGCGCTCATTTTAAATGGCTGTATTTGGGGCATGTTTGTTTTTGCCTTATTATTCTGGCCGGGCAGTGAGGGAGCAAATAAATACGGTCATGGAAACGCTCTTTATCACACCTCAATAAAGCCTTCTAAAAAAGAACAGGTCATGAAGAAGGCTTCGAGCAGGAAGAGTTTTTATGCAATATTAGCAGCGCCTATTCCCGAAGACAGTCTATATATATTTAAACATCTTAAAACAGAGTATAAAGACATTCAAAAAATCAATATTCCTGAAGATAGACAAAAAATTGAATTTATTGTCGTTGGGTATTCTGATTTAAATGAAAGTAAGCTTCGTAAGATCCTGAGTGGTTTTGGCATCGGTGTTCGCGCAGTGCGTAAATCCCGACAGTAATCACAGTATTGTCATAGTCTTTATAGAGTGCTAATAAGTAGTCATGATGACAATAAAAAGAACATTATATCGGCTTTCAGCTATGCTTTGTTGTGGCTTGACTTATTGTTTTTTATCTACGCCCACCTTTGCCCAAGGCGTCCAACAACTTGAATCTCTTAAGATTCCTATCAAAAAACAAACTGATACTGGATTAACGGCCCAAGAATTATTGAAGCAGATGGAAGCTGTAGAACAAAACGACGTTCAATTGGCGCCTTCAGAAAAGCCTATTGCCGTTGAGCCATCGCCAGATAGGACGCCTGATGTTCAGGATGAAACAAACGGAAAGAGCGCGCCTGAAAAAAAGGCTATTGAAAAACCGATACCCCAAAAGACAATTAAAAAAACGGTAAGTAAAAAGCCAGATGTATCAAAAACAACGAAAAAAAATGCTCCAAAGGTGGCGCAAAGGACCTATATTCCTTCCCTATTGCCGCCCCCTTTGCCTGCGCTTAAACCAAATGAGCCTGCTTATGTGCCACAGTCTATAGCTAGAATCATTGATTATACGAATATTCCTGAAGGTGTAGTCATCACAAAAGAAGTTGCCTTGCGTATTGCTCTGGAAGTTGCGCCGCCTTCGCGATCATTCACTGTCCTTGATGGGCGTGATTATAAGGGTACTAAAGTGTACCAAGTAAGCTTTAAGACAGAGAATGGTATGCATGATGTCTTGGTGGATGCCCAAAACGGCAAAATTTTAAAACGATAATTTAACTGCCAAAAAACAGGCACCTGTAAACAAGCACCTGTAAGGTTTTGGGGGAGAATACATCTACCTTCTGTTATGAAGATAATCCTTTTTTACACACCGTTATGTCGTTTGTCCTTTAATTTTTCAATCCACTGTAGTGCTGACGTTGCCAAACTGCATCGAGAGTTGTCGCGCAGGGCATAAAGCCAAAGATTTTATATATTTTAGGTAAGTTTAGCTCTTTTGCTTTTTTTAATCTAACGGGTCTTGCTGCTCGCGCTTTGATGTAGCTATCTTCTGGCTCATCATCATTGGCGAGGTTGTAAATTTCGCGCATACAAAATTCCTGATGCATTTGGGCAATGCTACGTAAAGTATCAGAGAGATTTGTGGAGGATATGGCATCACCGAAGGCCTCGTAAACGCCGCGATATCCTTTTGGGCTACAACTTTTTACGAAATCATCGAGCCAGAACCACGCCCATACCGGCATTGAAACAATTCTATGGTCTGCATTAAGGCCTGGAATAATACGGGTTACTTCTGCGTTACTCATTCTTGTTTTCTCCTTTAATACCGACTTTTTTCTTACATCTCACTCTCTCATTTTTGTGGTGAGAAAAGCAAATTTGGAGCAAGCAAGTATTTGATATTACATAATAAATATAAATTCTGTATATTTATCAATATCTTACAAAAATCGCTCTTTTATTAGTGCAAATGAGGGTAACTTTGTTTTGTAGATTTTTTGGACTAAATCATTACATTTTATTAAAAAGTGATTTGGGTCATATAAATAAGGTACACTAATAGAGAACATATTGTCGCAACTCAGCGATTATAAGGAGGCCATGTGTCAATCATCTGGATTTTAGTATGGGCAATACTGTCCTTCATTATATTAGGCGCCACTATTTGGAACCTTTCTATTCTCTTCAAACAAAAAAAAGCATGGCAGGCATTTGCTACAAAAAAAGGGATAATGTTCCAGCGCGGCACTTTTTCTGGCCCCTGCACAATGGACGGGATCATTAATGGGTATCAAGTATCTTTTTTTACAGCAGAGCAACAAAACCCAGATGCCCGTAAACGCCGCAAAGTTACAGGTATGCAGATTAATTTAAATGAGGGAATTGTCGATTCATTTGCAGCGGGTACTGTTGAAATGCTCGCTTTTTTAAAGAGTTTGCCTGATTTTAACCCGCATAAAATCCCCTCAGATAAACTTGATCGAAAACAGCATTTATTTGTCAAAAATCCCAAAGCGATTGATGCCTATATGACAGATGAGCGGGCGGAGGCGATTAACAAAATTCTGGGTGTTAAGAATGCGGATGTTGTTCTCATTGCTGATGATAAGGAAGCGGCGCTTCGTTATGAAACAGCCAACCCGCTTAATGATGCTGATCTTCTTGAAAAATTGGTGATGGCGACATTAAAGCGTTTTGATGTCTTAAAGGTCGCTAAAGCTGAGCGTAATAAATTGGCAAAAATCGTTTTAGAAAACGCTCCAGAAGAGACTGAGGAGAGCGTGCCAGATGATTCAGAGCAAGATGCAGAGCCGCAGGTAGAATTAGAAAAAACACAAGAAAAGAAAGTTAAAAAAGAAAAAGTGCCGGATAAAAAAGAAACGAAAAAAGAATCTGATAAAAAATCGAAGAAAAAAGAGGATTAGTTTTCAGTAAAAGCCGCTTCGAAGGCATTCAATTTCTTACCCTCATAGATGACGTCTATTTCGGCAATATTAAACGTGCAGATGATCTCACTGTTTTGGTCAAATCGTCGATAAGATAAAATGCTGTCATGATTTGATTCAATAAAATCCATATTCCCCAATTGTAAAACAGGTTTTGTCTTACGCCAGCTTAAGAATGATTTAGTAAATTCGTATACAGAATTATCGACATTCACTTGCAAATCTGCGGCGCGTTGCTTGTGTTCCTCAGGAATGGGAAGCCATGTGCCTGCATTATTTCTAGAAAAACCGGCATTATCACTTAAATGCTCCCATGGCATAGGGGTTCTACAACCATCACGGCCTTGCCATTCAGGCCATAGCGCTTTGCCCCAAGGATCTTGAATATCCTCAAAAGGGATGATGGCTTCGGGGAGGCCCAATTCTTCGCCTTGGTATAAAAACGGTGTGCCGCGCAGCGTTAATAATATTTGGATCAGCATTTTTGAAAATGCTTTTTGATCTTTAACCCCTTTGCCCCAACGGGTGAGTGGGCGCACAACATCATGGTTGGCAAAGGCCCAACTTGGCCATGCGTTTAAGGATATATCTTGAAGTAAAGTGATGGGAGTTTCGATGAGGTCTTTCTTCAAGTTGCGGCTATCCGTTCCAGACATAAAATGAGTGTTATAGGCCGTATCTAAATATTGACCATTATCAGTGTACTCAACGCCCAGTTTATAAGGGTCATCATCCCCAATTTCACCCAAGGTCATCGTGCCTGGGTATTTATTCATGAGCGATTTTAATTTTTTGAGGAACTCTAAATTTTCAGGCTGTGATTTATCGTAAAGATGGCGCTGCATGCTATAGGGGTGAAGTTTTTCAAACTGCGTTCCGTTTGTTATGGTTTCACCAATAACGCGCGGCGGGTTATCGCGTAACTGAGCGTCATGGGTATAAAAATTTGCCGTATCTAGACGAAAGCCATCAACACCGCGCTCTAACCAATACTCACACTCACTGAGCATTTGTTTTTGGACATCAAGGTTGTGAAAGTTTAAATCGGGTTGCTCTTTTAGAAAATTATGCAGGTAATATTGACCGCGCCTTGTATCAAATGACCAAGCAGGGCCATCAAAAACAGACTGCCAGTTATTGGGCGGAGATCCATCGGGTTTTGGATCTGCCCAGACATACCAATCCGCCTTGCGGTTATTATTTGATAAGCGGCTTTCAACAAACCAAGGGTGCTCTATAGAAGTATGTGAGAGCACCATATCAATGATGATTTTAAGGCCCAGTTCATGAGCACGTTTTAAAAGAATATCAAAATCTTCGTTCGTGCCAAAGAGAGGATCAACGCAGCGATAATCGGATACATCATACCCATAATCCGCCATGGGTGATTTAAAAAAAGGGGAAATCCAAATCGCATCAATCCCCAAATCGGCAAGATAACCAAGGCGGTCTGTAATGCCGGGAAGATCCCCAATACCATTTCCAGTACTATCTTGAAAAGAGCGAGGATAAATCTGATAAAATACCGCCGTTTTCCACCATAGGGCGTCTTTAGACATAGATTTCACCCTTCATGTAGAGAACGGCTTGTCCAGAAATATGAACACGATCTCCGTCTAATATGCAATGAAGTTCACCGCCGCGTGCTGATATTTGGCGGGCGTTAAATTCTTTTTTGTTCAATTTTGTTGCCCAATAGGGCGACAGGACGCAGTGCGCTGATCCTGTTACAGGGTCTTCATCAATCCCTTCATTAGGGCCAAACCAGCGTGAAATAAAGTCAACTTCTTTATCATTTGCGGGAGCGGTCACAATAATACCACGGCATTCTTTTATTTTGGATAAGGCAAGCATATCAGGCGTCATATTTTGAATAATATCTTCATGCTCAAAAACGGCGAGCCAGTCTGGCGCGTCATAAAGCTCTATAGGATTTGCACCAAGAGCCACTGACACGCGGTCATCAAGGTCGATTTTTGTATATTGCCATGCGGGAAAATTAAGCGTTAAAAGATTATCCTTTTTCGCAACAATCAGTTCCCCTGATCGGCTTTCAAACTTAATCAGATCTCTTTTGTAATCTAGTTCGTTGAAAATCACATAAGACGTCGCAAGTGTAGCGTGGCCACATAAGTTGATTTCAACTGTTGGCGTAAACCAACGTAAATGAAAGCCTTCTTTTGTCGGGATGAAGAAAGCCGTTTCAGATAAGTTATTTTCTAACGCTATTTTTTGTAATACCTCATCAGGCAACCATGCGTCTAATGGCACAACGGCGGCTGGGTTGCCGCCGAAGGTTTGATTGGTAAAGGCATCTACCTGATAAATGGGGTAGGCAATTGGCATGCTTATTCAGCAACAGCCGCTTTTGGTGCTTCTTCTGATTTCACATCTGCAGCGATTTGCATTTTGATGATTTTATCAGGATTTGCTGGTGGCTCACCCTTGGTAATGGCATCAACATGTTCCATACCATCAACAACTTGACCCCATACTGTGTATTGGTTGTTGAGGAAGCTACAGTCATCAAAGCAGATAAACCATTGTGAGTTTGCACTGTTTGGGCTTTGTGAACGTGCCGCGCCAATTGTACCGCGGCCAAAGTTATAGTCGTTGAATTCAGCAGCAAGATCAGGAAGCTCTGAACCGCCCATACCTGTCCCCGTTGGGTCACCTGTTTGTGCCATGAAGCCATCAATAACGCGGTGCCAAACGATGCCGTTATAAAAGCCTTCGCGTGTGAGAGATTTTATGCGTTCAACATGCTTTGGCGCAATGTCGGGCATAAGTTTAATAGTCACTTGGCCGTCTTTTAGGTCAAGAAGAAGTGTGTTTTCCGGATCAAGGTCGGCGGCCTGTGTTGTTGCGCTCATAATCAATAAACTCCCGAGTAATAAAGCAAAGGTTTTTAGCATGGTTTAAATATCCCTCTAAAGGTTGAAGAATACAAAAATTGCCATATCGGATAAGCGAATGCAAGGGGGCGGCGTGTTTATAAGGGGTTTATGCCGATTTTTTGCAAGCGTGCTCTTACTGGCTCTGCAGATTTGCCGTTATCTGTCATATAGGCTGCCTGAAAAATACAGCCAGCTTGCATAAAATCGCAAAATGCTTTTTGTCCTAAATCCGCATTCCCGCCATTTCCTCTTAGCTCTTCGCCTTTTATATTTAAAACATTGGCGTGGCGCTCTGCATGAAAGGGTGACGTTTCACCGTTCATTTTTTTTGACAGTGCGATGAGGCTAATCGCTGTAAAACGCTGTGCGACAAACCCTGCTAATGTGACAAGGTTCTTTTCGCGCATGTCTTCACTCATGCCGTTGAAATGGACGTAACGTGCTATAGCTATTAAAAAGTCCTCTGGCGCTCCATCTAATTTATCTATGACTTTTTTTGGTAAGGTTATGCTCTTGGGAGGCGACGCACTTAAAGCAAAACTTGACATATAGCTGACTATTTTGGGGTCAACATGATCAATAATTTTGCGTCCTTCATTGAGGAGGTCAGCAGAACCCATGGTTGCTTGAAAAGCTTCAGGATCTTTTACCTGAGAAAATAGGCCGATAGGAGAATCTGATGTCATATAAACCTCATTAATTGTGTATATGAGATTTATATTACGGAAAATTTATATTTTCAATAATATATTTTCTGGTTATTGCATTTACTCAGCCGCGAGGAGAAAAGTTTCCTCGTTATGGGCGCAAATACGATCTCTGATTTCGCAGATACAGGTGCCGCAGCAAGGTTTTTCGCCCCCTGTACAGGCTTTATAGATATCCGATGGTCGTTTGCGAACGTTGTCGTTTTTAAGCGCGCTATCAAGTTCTTTATCCGTAAAGGGGTTGCACATACATATATACATTTTATGTCCTTATTGGCTCGCTATCCAAATATCATTTACAATGAGCAATATGATGCAATTGCGAATTATTCGCAAGTAAAAATGTGATAAGCTCAACAATAAAAAAAGCCCCTCAATGAGGAGCTTTTTTAAAATTATGTATATAAATAAGGTTATTCAGAAACCCCAGTGGCGCTCGAATTAAGGGCAATAAAGTTTTCAATTCCCATATCTTCAATCATTCTAAGCTGTGTTTCCTGATGATCAAGATGTTTTTCTTCATCAGCAAGAATAGCCTTAAATAATTCAGATGTGATGTAATCAGATGCCGCTTCAGCAGCTTTAATGCCTTCACGGTAAACTTGGATGCCGGCAGTTTCAATTATCATATCGCACTCAATAACTTCTTTGACGTTTTGACCAATATGCAATTTGCCAAGGTCTTGTAAATTAGGAAGGCCCTCAAGAAGCAAAATACGATCAATAATTTTTTCTGCATGAACCATTTCTTCAATTGATTCCGCTTTTTCATGTGCCGCTAATTTCGTAACGCCCCAGTCTTCCAACATTTTTGCATGTAAGAAATATTGATTAATGGCTGTCAGTTCCCCTTTTAGGGCATTGTTCAGACATTTGATGACATTTTTATCACCTTTCATGGCGCGCTCCTTTATTGCTAGCTGTTTAGTGCTCTATTGATAATGGATTCAACGTGCTTTGTATAGGCCTTGTAATCGAATATGGATTTAATGTCATCTGCGCTTAACTTTGCCGTAACATCGGGATCGTTGGTGAGGGCATCAAACAAAGTCGTCTTGGCTTTGGTTTCCCACACTGCCATCGCGTTGCGTTGTACGATGCGGTAAGCGTCTTCGCGTGAAATACCAGCCTGTGTGAGCGCAAGAAGAACACGTTGAGAGAAAACAAGCCCGCCCATTTTCTCTAAGTTCTCAATCATTGTTTCAGGATAAACGAGAAGGTTTTCAATTACGCCTGTTAGACGATGCAGTGCATAATCAAGTGTGACGCAAGCATCAGGGCCAATATTTCGCTCAACGGATGAATGCGAGATATCGCGTTCATGCCATAATGCCACGTTTTCCAGTGCTGGCGTGACAGTTGCGCGGATTAAACGCGACAAACCTGTTAAGTTTTCTGTCGCAATTGGATTGCGCTTATGCGGCATTGCGCTTGAGCCTTTTTGGTTTTTCGAAAAGAACTCCTCTGCTTCGCGCACTTCGGTGCGTTGAAGGTGGCGGATTTCAATCGCAAGGTTTTCGATAGAGCTGGCGATAACACCAAGCGTAGCAAAAAACATTGCATGGCGATCACGCGGAATAACCTGCGTTGCGACCGTTTCGGGGCGAAGGCCAAGATGTTCGCCAACATAAGCTTCCACCGCTGGATCAACGGTTGCGTATGTTCCAACTGCGCCAGAGATAGTGCAAACAGCGATTTCCTCGCGCGCCCTGACCAAGCGATCACGCCCGCGTTTGAACGCCGCGTAATGACCAGCAAGTTTCAGGCCGAATGTTGTTGGCTCGCCATGAATACCGTGCGAACGTCCAATGCAAATAGTATCTTTATGTTCAATTACGCGCTTTTTGAGGGCTGCGAGAAGTTTGTCCATATCTTCGAGCAGGATATCGGCGGCCTCAGTGAGCTGTTTTGAAAAGCAGGTATCAACAACGTCAGAGCTTGTCATGCCTTGGTGAACATAACGCGACGCGTCGGGATCATTAATGTGCTCGGCGACGCTGGTGAGAAAGGCGATAACATCGTGTTTGACTTCTGCTTCGATTTCGTCAATGCGGGCAACATCAAAGCCGCCTTTTTCGCGCAGCGCGTCTGGGCAAGCTTGAGGAATAGTGCCGAGCTGCGCCATTTTCTCACAGGCTAAGGTTTCAATTTCAAGCCAAATTTTAAACCTGTTTTCAGGTTCAAAAATAGCGGCCATTTCGGGTCTTGTATATCGAGGTATCATGAGAGTGTTTTAGCATTATGATATTGATAATACTAGCCCCAAGATTGAGAAAGTTTAAATTGCAAACAGGTGTAACATATTGATTTTATTTGTTAAAAGGAGCAACCTAGTTTGTTTGCTCAAAAAATACTGTGCGGGGGCTGTGGGCCATTTTTTTAAGAAAACCAAATTCCCCTGACGATGTCTGCCACCAGCCGTGGGGGGTATCAGGCGAATAATTTCATGATACCATAAGAATGACAAAATGTCATTGTGAGAGTGTTTTTAGAGGATATGAGATTTCAAAAACCCGCTCTTCGGGATACTTAATAGAGATTTGCAGTTTGTTATCAACCCATTCAAAAGGCGCGTGGTCGATCGTGCTTTTCATATTATCAGGAAGTCTGTCTAAGAAGTTTTGCATTTGTTGTGTTTCGATATTTTGATTTTGTGCAAGTAAAGCGACAGCGATAAGCCTGCTTTTAATCTCATTAAAGCGCCAGTTTGTAACTAGTTCGTTTCCTCTAATAACGCCAATCATTAAAATATCTCCAATCATATTATAAAAAGGAAGGGGGAAAAGCGAAATTTTGGAATAGTCTGAGTAATCAGGGAACTGTATATCTCTATCAGAGAAATATTGCGTATCTGACAGTGCCTCTAATATTAAAATGTTTTCAAACTGTTTAGCATATTTATTTTTTGTTGCACGCGGTTTGTAAAAAAAACCAACTTTGAGGCGTTGTGAAATGTTTAAATCTCTAAACTCCTCCATTTCATAAAAAGCATCAAAAATATAGTTGAATTCATCAGAAAAAATTCTATGAATAGGATTTTCTGTTGTAAATATGGGGTTTAATAAAGCATGTATTGTATTGTCTTGTCTATGAAAACTTTGTTTGAAGGCAGAATTGAAAATAGTTTGAGTGACGCTTCTCGTGAGACTTCTAAACCAACTGTAATTATTCCAGACATAACGAGGCTATTTGACTGTGAAAAAATTCTTTTATTCATCAGAAAGTTCGTGTGCCATAAATTAAAGGCTTCATCATATTGGCCTTTTTGAGCCAGGTAGATGGCTTGGCTATTAATGAGGCTTTGCAAAGAAATATATGTCTGCCCCTTAAAAAAATCACGATCTGTGATTCTTAGATTAAAATTAAAGTTTTCGAATTCTTTTAAGGTTCCATAGCGATCAAGTAACAAGCTATTTTGTTTTATAAGTTCTTCTAATTCGGTTTCCGAAGCGCAATTTTCTTCTGATATATCTTCTTGACGATACCAACAGTGAAGATTGTTTTCTCCAATATAAGAGACTGCATCTTTTGTAATGTCTAGGTTTTCAAAGTTTGAATTAAGGCGAAAATCAGTTTCCTTGGCATATCTTTTTTTATAAAGATAATATCCGTATTCATAAGGATCAATGGTTTCTGGAACATTTATGCCTGCAATATAGATTGCGCCATTATTGTTGAATGAAACGTCTGTATTAAGAGATAAATATGCCTTTGACGTTTTAGAAAGTGGTGGGTCTATAGAATATATAACCAGTAATAGGATTATTAATGTTCCCCATAGTCCTGAAGGAATGCCCAAAAATGAACGCATTATATCAACCCCAATGTCTTAAAACTACTCGTGCCATTCCGCGACACGATGAGGTGGTCGTGGATGACGATGTCGAAGGGTGTTCCTGCGGCGATGATTTGGTGTGTCAGCTGCACGTCGGCGTCGCTGGGGGTTGGGTCGCCGCTGGGGTGGTTGTGGACAAGGATAAGAGCAGTCGCGCCAAGCTCTAGGCTGCGTTTCATAATTTCGCGCGGATAGGCAGGGGTGTGGTCAACAGTGCCGCTTTGTTGAAATTCGTCTGCGATAAGCTCATTTTTTTTATTTAAAAAAAGCAGTCTGAAATGCTCGTTTTTATCATGAGCCATTGAAGCAGTACAATAATCAATCAAGCGTTGCCAACTATTTAAAATAGGGCGACCCATGATATCTTGCTGTAATAGCCGTAAGCCTGCCTGACGGATTGCAAGAATAGCAATGGCAGTTTTTTGGCTAATGCACTCGACACCCTGGAGGTCTTGAATGCTGGCGTTTAAAACGCCGTTGATATTTTTAAAGCGTGCGATGAGGGTTTTCGCAATAGGCTTCACATCTTTGCGCGGGATTGCCATAAACAATAAAAGCTCAAGCAGTTCATAGTCAGGTAGGCTGCCCGGGGCAGATAAAAAACGGGCGCGTAAACGATCGCGATGGCCTGAGTGATTGGGCTTGTCTATAGGTTTGTCTATTTTATTAGTGTCAGCTTTGTGTAAATCGAATAAGGGCATAACGGTATCAGTTTAGTTCTTATAAGGTGGTTGAGCAAAGCCTTTGGGCGATAGTGTGAAAATTTCGAAACCATCATCGGTGACGGCCAATGAATGCTCATACTGCGCGGATAGCGAGCGGTCTTTGGTGACGGCTGTCCAGTTGTCGGGCAGAACTTTGGTGGCGTATTTGCCAGCATTTATCATCGGCTCAATTGTGAAAAACATACCTGGTTCAAGGACTTCGCCGTGACCGGGTAGGCCAAAATGAACAACAGAAGGCGGAGCGTGGAAGGTACGGCCAAGACCATGACCACAAAAATCGCGGACAACAGAAAAACGGTTTTTTTCGGCCATGCTTTGTATGGCATGCCCAATATCGCCCAAGGTTGCGCCTGGCTTGACGGCTTCAATCCCTGCCATCATGCAGTCATAGGTGACTTCACAAAGGCGGCGGGCCTTGACGGGGATTTTGTCGCCCACATAATACATACGCGATGTATCGCCGTGCCAGCCATCAAGGATAACCGTGACATCAATGTTGAGTACATCGCCCTCTACTAAAACACGATCTCCGGGGATGCCATGGCAGACAACATGATTGAGGGAGGTACAGATAGATTTGGGAAAGCCTTTATAATTGAGCGGGGCGGGAATGGCGTTATTTTTGATGATGAAATCATGGCAGAGCGTGTTGAGCTCATCGGTGGTGACGCCCACTTGAATGTGATCTGTAATCATATCAAGGCAGGCCGCGGCTAGCTGCCCTGCTTTACGCATGCCCTCAAAATCGCTCTTTGGGTGGAGCTCTATGCCAGTGGCGCTAAAAATTTGCTTTGCTTGTGTCATTATCTAAAATACCTTATATCCTCTGATACGCAAATCAAAAGTTTAGGGGCTAAAAATGACCAAAGAAATCTATACTGCGGCGCTTATTATTATCGGTGACGAAATTCTGTCAGGCCGTACGCATGATTCAAACACCCCGTGGATTGCAGAAAACTTGAATGAAATCGGGGTGCGTCTTTATGAGGTGCGCGTTATCCCTGATGATCGGCAAAAGATTATCAAGACGGTCAATGAAATGCGCAAAGCGCATGACTATGTCTTTACAACGGGCGGCATTGGACCAACGCATGATGATATTACCGCAGAGAGTATTGCGGCGGCTTTTGGTGTTGAGTTAGAGTTGAATGATGCGGCCTATGGCGAATTGCTGGCTTATTATAAAAATGAGAGCGAGATCACGCCAAGCCGCAAGAAAATGGCGATGATCCCTAAAGGTGCGACATTGGTTGATAACCCCGTTAGCGGCGCGCCGGGAATTAAGATAGAGAATGTTTATGTTTTTGCAGGCGTCCCACGCATTATGCAGGCGATGTTTGACGCGATCAAACATACATTAACAGGCGGAAAACCTGTTGAAACACGCAGTGTAAGCTGTAACTTGGCCGAGAGCATCGTTGCCGATGGTTTGGCTGAGATTCAAAGCCGTTATGCTGAAATCTCTATTGGCTCATACCCTAAGTATCAAAATGGAAAGTTTGGTACGGCGCTTGTTTTACGCGGTATTGACGAAGAGGCACTTGCCAAAGCGACCCAAGAAGTGGCTGATTTAGTTATTTCTTTAGGGGAAGATCATCCGATTATCGCCTGACTTTGTGATTTTCACCTTTTATCATTTAATATCAATATGTTAAATATATGAAGGCGTGCAATAGTATTCATGTTTTGTTAAACTTCATCGGGTAAACTTATAG
>JAACPE010000005.1 GCA_009995595.1 Alphaproteobacteria bacterium | reverse complement strand
GTTAACGTTGTTTTACCATGGTCAACGTGACCAATTGTGCCGATATTACAATGCGGCTTATTTCTCTGAAACTTTTCCTTAGACATTAAGTCTCTCCTTTATCATATTTTGCGTTATAGGTTTTAAACAGCTTCGCGTTTTTAGCCATCAGTGTGGAACATAAAAAAAACAGCCCCAACCGCCACGAATTCTAGGTATTCTCAATAAAAAACCCGCGGCGCTTTGTCAACGGGTTTTTATGAATTATTGCTTTGTTTTAAGGGTTTTATCGCTGCGGCGGACCAAATGACCAAACACCTCCCGACGGGGTTTCAAGACCTGTATCAACATCAGGCTGAAAAATTGCTCCACCAGCATCTATATCTTCTTCGTCATCACTTAAATGACCAGCAGCCGCTTGGCCTGCTATATCTCTTAAGCTCATTGCATCAGCGCGCCTTTCAGCACCGCGGACTTGTCTTGCTAAATCAGCCATCCTTTTTCTTGCTTGTTTATTAGCCATCACACACCTTTTTTGTAATTTTATTCCAACAATGTTTTGATTATTGAATTCATAGATATCTGACCAGTATTCTGTCAATATAAAATTTCCTGTAATAAAAACAAAAATCACATTTTTGTAGTTGTTTTGTGATATAATCTAAACTTAAACGCCATCACTGCGCCTGCTACCCTTTTTCGCAAAAGTGCCGAAAAACGAACTAAAGGGGAATTGTTTAAAATCAATGACTTGCCCCCACCCTACACCGCTCAGGGGAACGAACTAAAGAGCGTTTATTTGCACCCTAATGCACCATTCGATCTCTTTTTATTTTATAGAAGGCATGAGAAGCGACGCGTATTAAAAATACGCGAGCGACGAATAACGCAGTAGAAAGTAAAAAGAGGAAGAATGGAGCGGGTGACCGGGATCGAACCGGCATATTCAGCTTGGAAGGCTGACGTTCTACCATTGAACTACACCCGCAGCTCAAAATATGTTCCGTTATCGCGAAACGGAGCTATCTTGTCAAGCCGATAAGATGTTATTGATGTAATCCCGCGATGCGGTGACGGCTATCATCTGTATCCCCTTTGGGGTCAACATGGATGAGGACCTCGGCATGAGGATAAACTTCCATAATTTCGGCCTCTAAATCACGCACGACGGCATGGGAAGCACACAATGTCATATCTGGGTTCATCTCAACATCAAAACTAATATGAAGGGTCATGCCTGATTTACGCGTACGCAGATCATGGATTCCATGGGTTTCATCATGCGTGGCAACAATTTTTTCAATTGTCTGACGAAGCTTTTTGGACACTTCTTTATCAAGAAGCATATCAAGACTTTTCATGGAAATGCGATAGGCGGTATAGAAAAAATACCCCGCCGCCCCAAGCGCCATAAGCGGATCAAACCATAGCGGCGCGCCGATAAGACCCGCAACAAGAACGAGTATCACCGCAATGTTGAGGAAAATATCCGTTTTATAATGCGCATAATCAGCCTCAATCGCGAGCGAAGGCGCTTTTTTTAAGCAAAACTTTTGCACCCGCACAAGAATGAATGTCAGCGCAATAGCAATTATCGCCACTGTAATACCCAGCGCGTGATGCGTCACCGCTTGCGGATCTAAAAACCGATGCGCGGCCTCAAAGGTAATAAAAAGACCAGCGGCAGCCATGAAAGAGCCTTGAAAGAGCGCGGCAACGCCTTCTATTTTTCCATGACCATGGCGATGTTGCTCATCGGCGGGTTTAAGCGAATAGCGCACGGCCATAAACATCATAATGGATATCGCCACATCCACGATGGAATCAGCCAGTGTCGCCAGCATCGCCGTTGAATCAGAAATGACATAAGCAAATGTTTTTAGGATAATCAGCGCGCACACCGTTCCCATCGCAAAAAGCGAGGCAACAAGCGCGTAGTGTGGCTCAAACCGTGACTCAGCAGTTTTGGATGCTTGCGGCATATTAAACACGCTCCCTCTTAATCGCGTAAAGCTCGTTCATATGTGTTGACGCATAGAGGATGTTTCCAGTCACATTCGCGCTCACCGCATTCGTGACGGCGTCCGGTAGTTGCGCGGCGGCTTTAATCTCTAATGTAACAGGATGAAGCTCAATAATCTGCCCACCGCTTGTGCCAAAAATCACGCGCCCATCAATAAGGCGCGGCGATGAATATACCCGCGCGCGGCAATCAATCGCCTTGATAAGCTCTAACGTATTCGCATCAATCACATAAAGATGCCGATCGCCAGAGCCTGCAAAAATTTTATCATGCGTGACCAAGGCCGTCGTATAACAAATATCATTCGTTGCAATTGCGGCCTTGCGCTCACCCGTTTTGGCATCAAGGACGTAAATATGACCATCAAACGATGTTGCAATAACTTGCCCGCGCTCTTGATCTATAGTTGGTGCATATTTAATCGAACGCTGCGTTTCATGTTTCCAGATCGTTTCGCCTGTTTTGGCTTTATACGCACTGACATCATGATCTGCATTTCCAAAAATAACGGCGTCTATATCTTTGTAATAAACGGCTGATCCATGCTGATACTTCTTCTGCGGCACTTCCCATTTGCGCGCGCCCGTATCAAGATCAAAGGCGGCGTTACTGCCCATCATGCGCGGGCGCTGATGCTCAAGGCCGATATAAAGCATATTATGGTCTGGTACAATAAGAGGGCTAGAGCCAATAAACTCACAGCACGGATTTTTCCATACTTCCGCACCTGTTTGCGCATCAAGACAGTATAAAATACCATTATACGCGCCAAAATAAATACGGTCTTTATAATAAGATGGTGACGACCAAATACCTTTAGAGTGATTAGTTTTCACATCATATTCCCAGATAGCCTGACCATCTTTTGCATGAATACAAAACATCTTGCCGCAATCTGTCCCCATATAAAATTTATCCTCTACCATGAGCGGCGTGGATTTAGGGACAACATGAAAGGGGAATGCGCCCTTTTGATAAAATCGCCACGTAATCGTATACTGATGATCATAGGGTTTCGAGGTATCGTCGAAAGACACATCAAACGGGCTTAAATCAAAAAGCTCATTAACGGCAATCTGGCGATGATTTTGCCACGCCATGCCCTTAGGGCTTTTGTAATTAATAATGACAAAAATAGCATTCACTTTATGCCCAGCTTGTTCAATAATCGCGCAAGATTTCTCTAAACTTGCACCACTATTGAAAATATCATCAATTAGGATAATCGGATCATCCGTGATTTTACCTTCGATAGATTTCCCAAGACCGCTCGTTTTGCGCTCTTTGCGGATAATAAACCCATTGGTATCAATACCGCGCTGCTTGGCCTTCATGAGCATAGCGGTGACAAGTGGCACTGCGGCCACTTCCATGCCCGCAATTTGAAACGGCAAATGCTCGGTATATTGGTTCCAAAATAAATCGGTTATCGCATCCAGCATATCGGCGTTGAGCAACACAGGCCGCAAATCAATCAGCCATTTTTGTGCCAATCCATTGGGCGCAATTATGGGTTGATCTTTGCTGCGGATAATACCATGCGTTTTGATATACTCGGCTAAGACTTGATGATGATAAGGCAAACTTACATTTAACATGCTGTCACGTTACGGCTTTTGGCCGAAAAAATAAATGGCCAAAATAAACATTGATTTCAGGGGCCGTTCGGATAAACAATGTATTATGAAACATCACAATAACAAACATAAAGGTCATAAAGGCAAACAAAGCAAATCAGCGCGGTTGAATATCACAATGTTTGGTTTTCACGCCGTTGCTGAGGCATGGCTAAACCCAAAACGCCACATCCATGCGCTCTTTATCACCGAAAGCGCGATGTTTGGCTTTGAAGATACGATCAAGAAAGCAAATGCGGCAGGTCTTAAGCGCCCAAGCCCGCAAATTATTGATAAAACTGCCCTTGATAATGCGACCCCGCCCGGGACAGTGCACCAAGGAATTGCCCTATCGGCGCAAAATCTTGAAGATTTTGATATACGCGATATTATTGCCAAAACCTTTAATGATGACCGCACGGTGCTTATCATGCTTGACCAAGTGACTGATCCGCATAACGTTGGGGCCATTTTACGCTCCGCTTCGGTTTTTGGGGCATCCGCCTTGATTATGCAGGATAAACACGCGCCTGATCTAGGCGGTATTTTGGCCAAAACGGCTTGCGGCGCAGTAGAGCACGTTCCGATTATCTATGAAACAAACCTCACGCGATGCTTAGAAACCCTTCAAAAAGAGGGCTATTTCGCCGTTGGGCTTGATGAACGCGGTGAAAAAGAAATGGAAGAGCTTCCAAAATATAACAAACTCGTCCTTGTCATGGGCGCCGAAGGCGACGGCATGCGCCGCCTTGTGCGCGAGCAATGCGATATACTTGCTCGCCTTCCCGTTACAGGCGCAATCCCCTGCCTAAACGTATCTAACGCCGCAGCAGTAGCACTTTATACTGTGAGGAAAGCATAAAGAATCTTTGTGTCTTTGCGCCGTAGTCGCTAAAACATTTGTATGAAAGCAGATAAAGACACAATCTTCCTTGTTGATGGATCAGGGTATATTTTCCGCGCCTATTACGCGATGGCCTATAGCGGCGGCGCGAGCCTGACAAACCCAGAAGGCGTTCCCGTTGGCGCGGTTTATGGCTTTACCAATATGATGATGAAGCTGCTCAGTGATCATTCAGAAGCCGCAATTGCCGTTATTTTTGATGCAGCGCGCGCCAATTTCAGAAATGAAATTTACGCGAAATATAAAGCCAACCGCGATGAGACGCCCGAAGATCTTATCCCGCAATTTCCGCTTGTACGCCAAGCCACCATAGCGCTCGGCGTGCCTGCTGTTGAATTGGAAGGTTATGAAGCCGATGATCTAATTGCTACTTACGCCAAGCAAGCCGTGGCTCTGGGCAAAAAAGTTATTATTATTTCATCGGACAAAGACCTCATGCAGCTTATCACGGATGATATCGTCATGATGGACCCGATGAAAAACACCATCATCGACCCCGCAGGGGTAATTGAAAAATTTGGCGTGCCGCCAGAAAAAGTGATCGACGTACAAGCGCTTGCGGGTGATCCAACAGATAATATTCCAGGAGTTCCTGGCATTGGCGTTAAAACGGCGGCACAACTTATTAATGAATATGGCTCGCTCGAAGAATTGTTAAGCCGCGCCGAAGAAATTAAACAGCCCAAGCGCCGCGAAAAACTTATTGAAAATGCCGACATGGCCCGTATCTCGATGAAGCTTGTGACCCTTGCCCAAGATGCACCTGTACCCGTCTCTATTGATACATTCACGCATCACGATACAAGCATGCCTGAACTTAAGGCTTTTTTGGAAAAGCAGGGCTTTAAATCTATGCTGGCGCGTTTAGGCGAACCATCAAAAGCGCCCGTCATTAAAAATGACATCAAAAAAGAGACTTCCGCGCCCCTTCAAAAGGATAATTTACCAAAAATCAGTGACAACCAATATACGCTGATTACAGATATCAAAACCCTTCGAAGCTGGATAAATGAAGCCTACGAAACAGGCGTGCTCGCAATAGATACAGAAACAACGGCACTCACCCCAGCGATTGCAAAACTGGTGGGCATTTCAGTTTGCTCAACCATCGGCAAAGCAGCCTACATCCCTCTCGCTCATGTGCCAGAAGAAGTTGACTTATTGGGCGATAGTCAGGGCGACCTTACACAAATTCCTTTTAATGAGGCAATTAGTGCACTTAAGCCTATCCTCGAAGATGCGAGCGTATTAAAAATAGGACAAAATATTAAATATGATTGGCAAATGCTCGCCAAACATGGGATTCAAATGACACCCTGTGATGACACGATGCTGATGGCTTATTCCTTAGATGGCACAAGCCATTCAAATTCTATGGACGGTATGTCAAAACTTTTTTTTGATCATGAACCCATTCAATATGCCGATGTCGCAGGAAAAGGCAAAAACCAAGTCACTTTTGATAAAATTGATTTGAACAAAGCACTTGATTACGCCGCCGAAGATGCAGACATAACACGTCGCCTTCATCACATTTTAAAGCCGCGTATCGCGCATGAAAAAATGGCACGCGTTTATGAGGATATCGAACGCCCGCTTATTCCCGTCATCGGTCAAATGGAGCTGAACGGCATTAAAGTCGACCCGCTTATCCTCAAAGAAATGAGCGCGGAGTTTTCTAAAAAAATTATAGAATTAGAAAAGAAAATTCAAACCGAAGCGGGAACAGAATTTAACGTTGGTTCTCCCAAACAAATTGGTGAAATTTTATATGAGCAGATGGGGTTAGAAGGCGGTAAAAAAACTAAAACAGGGCAATGGTCAACTGATGTTGGTACACTCGAAAAACTGTCCGCCCAAGGGCATGGTATTGTTACAAATATCCTTGAATGGCGGGGTCTATCAAAATTAAAAAGCACATATACGGATGCGCTTCAAGAGCAAATTAACCCGCAAACTGGGCGCGTGCATACCTCATTTTCTATGGCGGGGACATCAACGGGGCGTCTTGCCTCATCTGATCCGAACTTACAAAATATTCCTATCCGCACCGAAGAGGGCCGCAAAATTCGTGAAGCCTTCGTTGCAGAAGAGGGGCACGTATTGCTTGCTGTTGATTACTCCCAAGTTGAACTGCGCCTTGCCGCCGAAATGGCCGATGTGAAGGCGCTTAAACAAGCCTTTATTGACAATGTCGATATTCATGCGCTTACCGCAAGCCAAGTTTTTGGCGTGCCGCTTGACAAAGTTACTGGAGATCTTCGCCGTCAAGCAAAAGCTGTAAACTTTGGTATCATCTATGGCATTTCAGGCTGGGGACTTGCCAAGCAGCTGGATTGTGATCCTGCTGATGCGCACCAATTTATTACCAAATACCTTGATGTCTTTAGTGAGATCCGCGATTTCATGGAAGAACAAAAAGAATTTGCCCGCAAGCATGAATACGTTCAGACGCTCTTTGGCCGTAAATGTTTCACGCCTAATATTAACAATAAAATGGGCAATGTCCGCCAAGGGGCCGAACGCGCAGCAATAAATGCGCCCCTTCAAGGCACCGCCGCCGATATCATGAAAATGGCGATGATTAAAATGCCAGGCGCTTTAAACGCCGCAAACCTTCATGCGCGCATGCTCCTCCAAGTGCATGATGAGCTTATCTTCGAAGTCCCAGAGGACGAGCTTGATCAAACCAGCGCTCTGGTCAAAGACATCATGGAAAATGTCGTCAAACTTGATGTTCCCCTCATCGCAGAAGCTGGCTCAGGAAAAAGCTGGGGTCAAGCGCATTAATTATTTTTCATAAAATAGTTGCAATTTGCATTTAATTTACGTAATAAATATCCTATTATGTTACATTTATTATCAAATAGCGCAACAAAGTTGATCCAATCGCCTCAGACAAAACGGGTGAGTGATATTATTTTGGCCTCAATGGCATTAATTTTATCGTACCCACTTCGAAAAATAATTGAACACCAAATTAAAAAAGAAGACGGCGGCGATGTCTATTACCCTCAAATCCGTGTGGGAAAAAATGGACAAGAATTCAAAATGTGGAAATACCGCAGCATGAAAAATGTTGAAGGGGCAGAGAATGATCCCTCTCAAGATGCTCAACGAAAAACACGATTTGGACGATTTATACGCGCAAAAGGCTTTGATGAAATCCCGCAATTTTGGAACGTTTTATATGGTGATATGAGCATGGTCGGGCCAAGGCCCAGAATGATAAAAGAAATAGAAAAAATACCCGAAGATCAAAGAAAAATTATTCTGTCTGTTCCCCAAGGCATATTTGGCCCTTACCAAAATGCACAAATCTATAGACCCGGTGAGGTAACAGCTGAATCTACAATTAAAAGGGAAGTTGAATTTGCGCAGGGTGCGCCTTCAATTCGCCGTGCTTTTTTATATGTTGGAGGAGGCCTCATGGTAGCACTGAGGGGTAAAGAAGATCACAAGCCTTTTGCTACGCCCCAAAATGATATTTCCCCGCGGCCATAATTTTTCCTGATTTTAACTCTTTTGCGAAAATGGCAAAGCCTGCATGATTATCGCGCACAGCAGGAAAGAAAACCCGAGCGTCGGATACACCGTCCCAATCTCCTAGATTTAAGATTAGATCAACCGCGCTTGCATATTGGCGGCCACGGACAGTTTGCTCCGTTTGATAAAGCGCCATAAAAAGCGTGTATTGCCCTAAAGGGATTAATGGTAATTCATAGCCATAAACGCCATGTGCCTTGGGGTAGATATTAATGTACTGCGTATCAGCAGATTGCGCTTTTAATAAAGAAGCGGCAACTTCGCTTTGTCGCGTTCCAACGACAGAACGATGACCGTTAATGACAAATTGCGGCGTAAAAGGTGACTTCCCCCTTAACTGGCGCATGTAATCAAATTGTCTTTGAGAGCAAAACGGGCGGCCTAAATCACTACGTCCTTGGAAATATGTAACATGACAGCCCAGCGTGATCATGTTGGCTTCATTGGATAATTTGGCCAGATATTGATCCGCGGGGGGGCAAGCGGGACAAAATTCTGACGTAAACAGTTCAACCACCACAGGCGGTTTTTGCGGGGCAGAATCATTCGCCGCCGCATTTGATAAAAGTGCAAGGCAAGCGCCCAGCATTATAAGAAACATTTTGAACATGGCGCCAAACTAGGGCATATTCTCAAAAAAACAAGGGGCGCGCATGGCTGATTCATCTTCTTATACAAAAGATTTTCCCGTTTCATGGGAGGAGCTTCATCGTAATGGTAAAGCGCTCGCTTGGAAATTATTAGGTAAAGGCCCATTAGAGGGTGGTAAGTGGAAGGGCATTATTGGCATAACACGCGGCGGCCTCGTCCCCGCATGTATTGTGGCGCGGGAACTTGAAGTGCTCACGGTTGAGACATTTTGCATTAATAGCTACGATGTAAAAGATCAAGGGAGCCAAACCAATATCCTCAAACGCCCCGACATGGTCGATAAAGATGGTAACGGTGACGGCGAAGGATGGATTGTCGTTGATGATCTTGTAGACACAGGAAATACCTTTAAAATAGCGCGTGAAATGTACCCCAAGGCGCATTTTGCCTGTATTTACACAAAACCAGCAGGCGAAAAGCTTGCCGATAGTTTCGTGACCGCTTTTTCCCAAGATACTTGGGTTCATTTCCCATGGGATTTAGAAAACCAATACGCAACGCCACTTGCTCGGAAATAAGCCTGTACCACACTTTTAGGCTTGCAATCAGGGCTCTTTTGGCGCTATAACCCTCACATTCAAGCATATTTTGGCGAAATTTGGCTGCCTCAAATATGCATATATTTAAAATAACCCTTTTATTTCAAGGAGATAGAAAATGCCGAAGATGAAAACGAAAAGCTCTGTCAAAAAGCGCTTTCGTGTGACAGGTAGCGGAAAGATCAAATCTGGTCAGGCTAAAACGTCACACATGATGATGAACAAACCAAAATCTATGAAGCGTAAAGCACGCCGTACAACAACATTGTGCGCAGCGGACGCGAAGATCATTTTAACGAACTGGCTGCCTTACGGACGTAAGAAGAAAAAAGGCGTTAAAAAAGTTAAAGATCAAGGAGCGAAATAATGGCACGTGTTATAGGTGGAGCGTCATCACACGCTCGTCATAGAAAAGTTATTACAAAAGCAAAAGGCTATTATGGCCGTCGTAAGAACTGTTTCCGTACAGCTGTACAAGCTGTCGAGAAAGCAGGTCAGTACGCGTATATTGGTCGTAAGCAAAAGAAACGCAATTTCCGTAGCCTATGGATTCAACGCATCAATGCAGCGGCCCGTATCAACGGCATGAAATATTCAACTTTCATGAACGGTTTGAAGCTTGCTGGTATTGATCTAGACCGTAAAGTTCTAGCCGATATCGCAGCACGCGACGAAGCAGCCTTTGCAGAGATTGCAAAGCTTGCCCAAGCCGCTCTTAAAAAAGCCGCTTAATTTAACTTTACAATGAAAAATTCAAAAAGCCCTCTCATAAAGGGCTTTTTTATTGACATATTATATTTATTATGTAATTTTGTGCTTAAATATTAAAGGATAATATAATGGCTCTAAAGACACTTAGCATCGGACAAGAATTGCTCAGAGCGGCCTCTGGTCATGGCGGCGGCAATGGTTCAGTCAATATCCCAGAAATTGTAACCAAAATGGGAACGTTTGCAAAAGCGGTGGCGATAGAAGAATATAGTATCGATAAGGGTTTTGCTTTTGATTCAGGTCTTATTTTTCCGTTAATAGGGATCAACCATCTTATAACACGCGGCATTATGCAGCCATTGGAGCGCATGGCATCTGGCATTCCAGATATTGAAAAAGGAGCCGCCGCAAAATCAACAGCAAGTGTTGCGACAGATAAGCCAGATAGCTTTTTCGAAGATGCGGACAAGCACGTATCAGCGATTGCCTTAAAAATGATAAAAGACTGCGTTCGGATTTCCACGAATGTTACGATGGCAGAAATAGAAGGCCGTCCAATCAGCTCAGCTGTCAAACAGACTGACTTACGGATAGCTGAAATGGCCCTTACAGGTTTAAACGCAGCTATTCAAAAACTAGCACAAGACAACCCAACCATTTCAGGGCTTGATAAATTTGCGGCAGATATGTCGAGTGTAACAAAGCATTATTCAGCGTTTGCTCAAAAACTACTCCCAACATTGGAAGTAGGCTTAAAAGCGCAAACCCCGCGATAAAGAATTTAAAAAGCCCCCTTCTGTGGGGCTTTTTTTTATGCCATAACGTCATTTATGAACGCGCATAAAAAACTGGCTGTCTTTAATTGGAACGGGACATTATTTGATGATATGGAGGCCACCCATATTGCAACTAATGCGTGCCTTAATTTTTTTAATATTCCTGATATTACCCTCGAACAAGAGCAAGAGCTGTTCACCTTTCCGCTTATTCATTTTTACGAAAAAATGGGGGTGAGCGTTGATCATTACCTAAAACATGCCGAAGAAGTCGGTGAACTTTTTCACAATGTTTATAATACGCATAAAGAAAATTGCCATCTGGCCGATGGCGCGATTACATTACTTGATTGGCTAAAAAACCAAGGGGTCGTTTGTAAAATTTTGAGCAATCACGTTCAAACAACTCTGGAAAACGATATTGATCGTTTTGATATTGCACATTATTTCGATACGATTTCGGGCAATATAAACCCCGCGACTATTATCACGGGCATGAATAAATTTGAGCGTCTTGATATGTTCTTAAACGAAAATGGCTTTAACCGCGACAATACTTTCATCATTGGCGATAGCCATGAAGAGCCAGAGCTAGCGCGTAAAATGGATATCCTTGGTATTTCTATTTCAGGGGGGTTGCTATCCCCCGCCCGCTTAGAAAAATATAAGAAAGACTACATTATTGATAGCCTAACCGAAGTTGCCCCTATTTTGGAGAAAGAATGGGGCTTGGCTATGCCGCAAAACCAGCTTGCACAACGCGAAACGGTGCGTTAAAAACAATCCATGACTGATGTATCCCAATTAAAAAACGAGCTGACCCAAATGGTTGAAGCCGCAAACGATTTAGACTCGATTGAAGCGGTGCGCGTTTCTGCCCTTGGTAAAAAAGGCAAGATTACTGCGCTGATGAAGACTTTAGGCGGCATGGATCCTGAGGAGCGCAAAACAACAGGCGCAGCGCTTAATTTACTGAAAGATGAAATAGCGGCGCTTATTGCCAGTCAAGAATACGCGCTTAAAAAACAAGCGCTTGAGCAACGCCTTGCTACTGAAACTATTGATGTTTCTTTATCGGCGCGCCCCGAAAAACAGGGTAAAATTCACCCGATCAGCCAAACAATGGAAGAACTCACCACGATTTTTGGTTCAATGGGCTTTATCGTGTCCGAAGGCCCCGATATTGAAGATGACTGGCATAATTTCACCGCGCTGAACTTCCCGCCCGGTCACCCTGCGCGTGAAATGCATGATACATTTTACTTGCCCGATGATCCCGATGAAACGGGCGAAGCGGCCAAGAAATTATTGCGTACGCATACGTCAACGGTTCAAATCCGCGCTATGGTTGAACAAGGCGTGCCGATTAAAACAATCGTAATGGGGCGCACCTATCGCTCTGACTACGACATCACACACACGCCCATGTTTCATCAATGTGAAGGGCTTGTGATTGATAAAGATATCCATATGGGTCATCTTAAAGGATGCTTGCAAGATTTTGCCAAGGCCTATTTTGAAGTGGATGATCTCCCTGTGCAGTTCCGTCCCTCTTTCTTCCCTTTTACAGAGCCGAGCGCTGAAGTTGATATTGGTTGTTCGCGTAAAGATGGCGGCCTGAAAATTGGCGCTGGTGAAGACTGGCTCGAGATTTTAGGCTGTGGCATGGTGCATCCAAATGTCATTAAAAACTGCGGCTATGACCCAGAAGAGTATCAAGGATTTGCCTTTGGTATGGGCGTTGAGCGGATTACGATGTTAAAATACGGCATCCCTGACCTGCGGACTTTCTTTGAGAGCGATATCAGATGGCTACAGCATTACGGCTTTGACCCGCTTGATCGACCCAATAGAGCCACTGGCACCAAATAATGCAAATCCGTGCCCTAAAACGGGGTGATTATGAGACATGGCTTCCGCTCTGGCAGGCCAATTGTTTGAACCAAATTACACAGGATATAACGGCCGAAACACGGCGACGTTTATGTAACCCCAAAGAGGACGTTTTTGGTCTTGGCGCATTCGATGAAACGGGGGCACTTTGTGGCTTTCTCCATTATATTTTGCACCCCACAACGGGATTTAAAGAGCCTGCCTGTTACATGCAGGATTTATACGTTAATGTGAAATATCGCCGTCAAGGCATAGCAAAGCACCTTGTGTTGACGTTAAATGAAATGGGTCAGGCACAAAAATGGGCGCGTATTTATTGGTTCGCTGAGGAAGGTAACGACGCCGTACAAAAATTATATAAAGACTTGGGCGTTAAAATGAATTTTAGCCTTCACATGTTGCATATCCATAGCTAGGAACAGGTAAAGTTCCTGCGTGCAAAATCCCAATACGGCGTTTGTCCGTGAATAGAGTTATTCGAATAATCTTGGCGCGGGGGTTCACCGTAATAACGTGCCATGAAGGCGTCCGTCGCATTAACGGCTTCTTCTTCATTTCGCAAAATTAATTCAGCAGAAAAATTTTCACCATTCACAAATGGCCTGACATGATTTGCCAAATGATAAAGCTCATGAAAAATCATCCGCTGCAATGACACATCCTGCACACCCGTATCCGTGTAATACGCAAACTGAGTCGCCCAATCACTTGTCCCGATTATAAGCACAGGCGTGCGCCCATCAACATCAACACCGCCCGCCTGATTGGCATGGTGGATGTTGACGGATATTTTTTCACCCTCAAAACGCTGATAAATAGTTTCAATCATGGAGAGCCCCTCAGGCGTTGCGGCAATTTCTTGCAACGCCAAACGTAAGGTGTCAGCAACGGCATTCTCGCGCGATTGAGGAATAGAAAAATACTGATCCAGATCAATAGAATTACAAGACTCAGGTGTGTTAACACGCTCTTCATTTCCATCTAGAGCATCTGGAATTCTAGCGCAACCTGCCAAGATTGCAGAAAGCCCTGTCACTAATAATGTCCGCCTTGTAACCATAAAGCTTGTTACTATTTTTTATGTAAATAATCAAGTATAAAAACCAACAAAGCAGTTGTAAAACAAGGCTATCTTGCGCTAAATAATTACTTGAAAATAAAGGATTAACGATGAAATTTACACTTTCTTGGCTTAGAGACCACCTTGACACCAATGCGTCCCTTAAAGAGATCACAGATAAGCTCACCGCTATCGGTTTGGAGCTTGAAGGCGTCGAAGACCCATCAGAAAAATATGCGCCTTTTAAGGTCGCCTATGTAGAGAGTGCTACCCAGCACCCTGATGCAGATCGGCTGCGTGTTTGTATTGTCGATACGGGCAATGAAAAGGTTCAGGTCGTGTGTGGTGCGCCTAATGCCAAGACAGGGATGAAAGCTATTTTTGCGCCTGCTGGATCATATGTTCCGGGCACAGACATGGTGCTTAAAAAAGGCAACATTCGTGGTGAAGAATCCAATGGTATGCTCGTATCCGAACGCGAAATGGGTTTATCCGATGAGCATGATGGCATTATTGAACTGCCAACGGATACCAAAGTCGGCACGCCGTTTACTGAAATTTATGGGATGAATGATCCCGTTATCGATATTGCCCTGACCCCTGACCGCGGTGATTGCGCGGGCGTACGCGGGATTGCGCGTGATTTAGCGGCGGCGGGCTTAGGCACGTTAAAGCCGCTTAAACACACGCCGCATAAAGGCGCATTTAAAAGTGATATTGGCGTTAAAATTTCCGATACTAAAGGCTGCCCTATTTTCATGGGCTGCCTCGTTAAAGGTGTTAACAATACAGCTTCCCCTACTTGGATGCAAAACCGTCTTAAGGCCGTTGGCCTGCGACCTATTTCGGCGCTTGTTGATATTACAAACTACATTTCGCTTGATCTGTGTCGTCCGCTCCATGTGTACGATGCCGACCTCGTTAAAGGTGACATTCATGTACAGCTTGCGAATAATTGCGATAGCTTTGACGCCCTGAATGATAAATCCTACACCGTCACTGATGCAATGACTTCGATTACGGATGATAGCGGCCTTTTGGGTCTTGGTGGTATTGTCGGCGGCGTGTCGACAGGTTCAACAGAAGGCACGAAAAACGTCTTTATTGAATGTGCCTATTTCTCACCAGACACAACAGCGAAAACAGGCCGCACTCTGGGGATTGATTCTGATGCGCGGTATCGTTTTGACCGAGGCGTTGACCCAGAATTTGTGCAAGCAGGAATTGAAATTGCGGCGGCGCTTGTTGTTGAACTTTGCGGCGGTCAAGCCTCAGAAATAGTGAGCGCTGGTAAAACACCATCATGGAGACATGAAATTGATTTTGACCCGAGCTACACGGCCCGCCTTGCAGGGATTGATATTCCTGCCGATGAACAAAAACAAATTTTGACCAATCTTGGTTTTGAGATTAGTGGATCAAAAGTAACACCGCCCTCATGGCGTAGTGATATTTCAAAGCAAGAAAGCGGCGGCAAAGCCGATTTGGTTGAAGAAGTCATCCGTATTTATGGCTATGATAGAATTGAACCTGTATCTGTGCGTAGCGCCCATACAGTGAGCGATAGCGCGGAAACAACAATGCGCTCGCGCATCCGTCTAGCCCGCACAGCCCTTGCCTCGCGCGGCATGAGCGAGTGCGTGACGTGGTCATTTTTAACCAAAGAACTCGCGATGAAATTTGGTGCCAATGATAATGCCAATGCCGATAGTTTGACACTCTCAAACCCCATCAGTGAAGATTTAAACCAAATGCGCCCAAGCATTTTACCAAACCTTATTAATGCCGCGCTAAAAAATGCCGATCATGGGCAAATCAATACGGCGCTTTATGAAGTTGGCCCCGATTTCCAATCTGGTAAAGTCAACGGACAAAGAAGCGTTGCGGCAGGCGTGCGTTATGGCGCACAAGGCAACCGCCATTGGAGCAGTGCAGAGGCCGCCCGCGCGGTCGATGTTTATGATGCCAAGGCTGATGCCATTGCCGCGCTCAACGCGGCGGGCGCACCGACGGATAATTTACAAGTGCAGCGCATTGCGCCGAACTATTATCACCCTGGACGCTCTGGCGCGCTCACATTGGGTAAAAATGTGCTGGCAACTTTTGGGGAAATTCACCCTGCGATTTTGGAAGATATGGACATCAAAGCGCCCCTTTGTGCGTTTGAAGTCTTCCTTGATAATATCCCAGAGAGCAAGAAAAAGGGCTCTGCCAAATCTTTGCTGAACATTCCTGCCTTTATGCCGCTCGCCCGCGATTTTGCGTTTATCGTTGATGAAAATGTAGAGGTTGATAATATTTTGCGTGCCGCCAAAAGCGCGGATAAAACGCTTATTCAAAATGCCGAAGCCTTTGATGTCTATCAAGGCAAAGGCATTGAAGACGGCAAAAAATCAATCGCCATCACCGTCACAATTCAACCTATTAAGCAGACCCTAACAGACAGCGAAATCGAAGGCCTATCGAAGAAAATCATAGAAGCCGTCGCGTCAAAAACTGGTGCTGTTTTGAGGGGCTAAAGAACCTGTTCTTTGCGCAATTTGAGCATCTGGGACATTAGTTTTTGTGTATAATAAATTACCTAAAGATAATGGGCTTTTTGCCATTTTTGAAAAAAACATTCCAGCCGTAAGCCATCTTGTTTCTGGCGTTTCTATTCCTGCTGCTCTTAAATCTTGGGCTGCCCAGTACACGCAATTTTGAGAATTTCGATCGTAAGGCACAAAACTTCCAGCCTGTTCATCAAAGTAATTTTCAACATGACGGTATACTTCTTCTGAGAGGTCAAAACTGGATGCCTGTATATTAACTGTAGGAAATATTTGTAAGAGGTTTGCTTTTCGGGCAACAGAGCCTCTTTTTAAAGCATGATCGAAAAATAAACTAAGGCCAGATTTTTCACAATTTATTTTTATTTTTCGATAATCAAAATCAAGTTCTAAAAAATCATCATTTTCTTCGATCATTGTATATACATGCCCATATCGTGTGATGGCAGGTAACGGAACCTCAGCACCCAAAAAAGGCGCCGTTTTATGTGGTATAAAAACCAAATGAATTCTGAACACATTGGACATGAAAAAAGTGTTTATAGGCAAAATTAAGATTATGCAAATAATTACTTCTTCCCCAGTTCCTCCTCGATAATATCTTTACGGCTGAGCTTACCGATCATGGTTTTAGGCAAGGCCTTGTCACGGAATTCAATGCGTTTGGGGATTTCAATTGAGGAGATTTTATCCGCCAAGAAAGCTTTTAAATCTTCGGCGTTTAATGTGCGGCCCTCTTTGCATTTAATCCATGCTTTGACGATTTCGCCGCGCTGTGCATCGGGAAGACCGGCGACGATACATTCTTCAACGCTGGGGTGTTCATAAATAGCTTCTTCAACGTTACGCGGATAAACGTTATACCCGTTGGTGATAATCATGTCTTTGATACGGTCAACAATGAACACATATCCTTGCTCGTCCATGATAGCGATATCGCCCGTATGAAGGCGGCCATTTTTAAGGGTTGATGCGGTGGCGTCATCCCTCTTCCAATATCCCTTCATAATTTGCGGGCCGGTAGCGCAAAGCTCGCCTCTCTCCCCAACTGCAACTGGTTTGCCTGTTTCGATATCAAGGATTTCAACCACGGTTTGTGGGAACGGCAGACCAATTGACCCTGCCTTATTTTCACCCACGCGCGGGTTACAGCACACAACAGGTGAACTCTCGGTTAGGCCATAGCCCTCAACCGCAACGCAGCCCGTGGTTTTTTCAAAACGTTTTTTAACCTCAACCGCCAATGGCGCGCCGCCAGAGATACAATATTTAATCGAGGACAAATCAAATTTAGATAATTTTTTATGATTGTTAATCCCATTAATAATCGCAGGCACAGCAGGGAAAACAGTTGGTTTCTTCTTATCAATTAAGGCCAATGTCTGATCAAGATCAAAACGCGGCAAGGCGATAATTTCCATTGCTTTTTTGACGGACATGTTCATCACCGCCGTCATTGCAAAAACATGGAAAAATGGCAAAACGCCGAGCATCTTGTCTTGCCCCGGATCACAGCCAAGCCACGTGCTCGCTTGCTCTGCATTGGCAACTATATTGGCATGGGTTAGCATTGCGCCCTTTGGCACGCCTGTTGTTCCGCCTGTATATTGAAACAAGGCCACGTCTTCAACCGCGTTAATCTCAACGGGTTTATAATCGCCTTTATTATCAATAAGGGCGCTATACCATGTAATACGCTTATTATTGTCAGGGATATCAGCAAGCTCTTTGCCCTTCACAAGCTTAAACAGGATATTTTTAGGGAAAGGGAGAATATCGGTAAAGCGGCATACAATAATATGATTAAGGCGCGTATCAGTAAGCATCTTATTCATTTTACCAAATAGTAATTCTAAATCCGCCGTGATCATAATATCGGTGTCGCTGTCCTCGATCATAGTGGCGAGCTCTTTTTCCGCATAAAGTGGATTATAATTGACCACCGTCGCCCCAATACGCATGAGCGCATAATAGGCAATAACAAAATAAGGGCAGTTCGGCAGGAAAATTCCAACTTTTGTACCCTTGCTTACACCCATGTCTTGCATGCCTTTGGCAAAGCGCTTTGTCAGGTCGTTAATCTCTCCCCATGTATATTTAAATCCTAAAAAGTCAAAACCCGGAGAGCTGCCAAATTTTTCTGCCGTTTCATCAAGCATTTGATACACAGGGTAAGCAGGGATATCCATGCGCCAATCAATGCCGGCTGGATAATGATTTTCCCAAGGGTAACGCTGATCTTTAGACATCTGACCTCACTTTTTATGGTTGTTGCGTAACTATGTTACCTCAAAATTGTTAAAAACAAAGTAGGGAATATAAGTGGATATTCATAATGTCGTTAATAGTTTATAATAAAAAGCTAGCCTGCGTTAGAATCATGCGGTAAATTGTCATTAATTGTTTTTTATTTCTAAAACTAACAATAGGAACATACCTTGAATACCGAACCGCTCATCAGCGCCACCGGTGATGTCACAGAAGAAACACATCACTCCTCTGTCACGACGAAGCTTAAATGGTTTAATTCAACAAAGGGATTTGGCTTTACCGTCCCTGAAGATGATCCATGTGATGCGTTTATTCATATCACCACCTTGCAAGATGCTGGCATTAAAGAGCTTGGCGATGGTGCGCTCATAAAATGTGATATTGTTAAAGGCCCTAAAGGTGCGCTTGTGACGAAAGTCGAAAAACTTATTCAACAAGGGCAAGAACCCTCACCTATCACCTTCCGTGTTGATCCAAGCGAGGAAGAAAACCTTGTGCGTATGGACGGGACAGTGAAATGGTACAAACCTGATAAAGGGTTTGGTTTCATTATCCCTGAAGACGGACAAAAAGATGTCTTTGTTCATAAAACCTGCCTAGAGCGTCATAATATGGATTTACTCATCCCAGGACAGCAGGTCAAAATGATTGTGCGCCCCGTTGATAAAGGCCGCGAAGTCGTTGATTTCGATTTGGTTTAAAAAATATTATATAGGTAATAAAAAAGGGCTGAAATAATCAGCCCTTAATTTTTATGATTAATGCATTCGCAGCTTAACCTGTCGCAACATTTTTGATCTCTAGGTCATCTGGCGTACCCGCGTCCCCTGCAAAATCATTCGGGTTGAGTTTCTTCGCCCGTGACGTCACTTGGTAGGCCAATTGTGCGTGGGTTGAGCAATAAGGAATGTTTTCAACAACAGTGCAACCACAAAAAGAAAACTCTTCACTTTGGGGGTCTCCAGAAGGCCAGCGGCACATTTTTTCAGTCAACTCAGCCATAGAAACTTCTTTACCTTTGAACTCAGGCTGCCTTAGCTGCGGCGCTCTTTTTACAACAATGCGCGGTATATCTGATGCGACTTTTTTCTTTTTTGTGTTTTGTTGAATAGGTGAAACGCGGCTTGATAATTTTAGACGGTGCGCTTTACCAATAACAGCGTTACGTGTCACGCCATCACCAAGCTGTTTTGCAATTTCGGCCGCAGTTTTACCTTCGCCCCAAAGCTTCTTTAAAATATCAACGCGATCGTCGCTCCAGCTCATGCTCAATTTCCCCCAAAGAAAATAATTAGTTATGCACCAATAATTTAGTGCTTAAACTGTAATATTTTTGAAATATGAGGCTACCTTATCAAGGTGGTGATTCTCTGACTAGAGTCGCGGGCAAATAAAGAACCATTATCCACAAAAACAAATTAATTTTATTTTAAGAGGACGCCTTTGGGTCTAAACCCCACATACTGTAACGCTCTGCGTCGTCTTGCCAATTTTCACGGACTTTAACAAAAAGCTTAAGGTGAACAGGGGTCTCCATAAAGGTGCTGAGTTCTTGGCGAGATTGCTGCCCCACCTGTTTAATCATAGCGCCATCTTTACCCAAAATAATTTTCTTATGCGTATCACGCGTGACATAAATTGTTTGTTCAATTTTAATATCGCCATTTTCGAAATTCTCCCATGTATCTGTCTCAACCGTAAGGTTATAGGGAAGCTCTTGGTGTAATTTATAAAATAATTTTTCGCGCGTTACTTCCGCCGCCATAAGACGCATCGGCATATCTGTAATGTGATCTTCGGGATAATGCCATTGTTCATCTGCCATTTGACTTGCTAAATAGGACAGGAGCTGTTTCGTGCCATCTTCTTTTAAGGCAGAGATCATGAAGGTTGCCTCAAAATCAAAGCTTTCATTTAATTTTTGCGAGATATCGAGTAATTCTGCACGGCGCACTTTATCAATTTTGTTTAAAACCAAAATTGTCTTACGCGCTTTTCCATCTTTAAGATGATCCAAAATATACTGTGTTGCCTTACCCGATTTTTTAGAGGCGTCGACCATAAGCAGTAATGTTTCTGAATCCTCAACCCCCTCCCATGCCGCAGAAACAATTGCTTTTTCAAGTTTATTATTTTGTGATGGCTGAAAAATCCCTGGCGTATCCACAAAAACAATCTGCGCGTTTTCATGCAAGGCAATGCCCAAAACGCGTGTTCTGGTTGTTTGTACTTTGGGTGATACAATCGAAACTTTTGCCCCAACCAGAGCATTAATGAGCGTCGATTTCCCAGCATTTGGCGCGCCTGCAACGGCAACAAACCCAAATTTTTGATTATGCTCACTCATATATTTATACTTTTCATTTTTCTTTTTTTAGCATTTTAACCATTTTACGTGCGGCCGTTTTTTCTGCCGCCCTGCGGGATGCCCCCTCTTGATGAATAGGCTCAAACCCCTGAACGGTCAATGATATTGTAAAAACAGGGGCATGGTCTGGCCCATCACGAGATACAATTTGATAAACAGGCAGGGGAAGGCCGCGTGCCTGAACCCATTCTTGAAGCTCCGTCTTGGGATCTTGCGGCGCTTTAACAAGCGTTTCAATGTTATCGCCCCACAAGCGAAGAATAACGTCACGAACAACTTCGTAGCCACCATCAATGAACAACGCACCCAAAAGCGATTCAACAACATCACTAATGATATTTTCATTCTGATGCCCTCCAGCCTCTTTTTCGGCGTTCGAGAAGATGATAAATTCATTCAGCCCGTGGGCCTGACCAATCACTGTCAGTGTTGCCCCTTGCACAAGCGCAGTGTGGCGTTTTGCGAGCCCGCCCTCGTTTTCTTGCCTAAACTTTTCAAAGAGCGCCTGCGCAATAACAAGACCCACTACGCGGTCTCCTAAAAACTCAAGGCGCTGGTAACTATACTCCTCGCCTGTACTTGAGTGGGTTAAAGCACGTTCTAAAAGATGACGATCTTTAAATTTATATCCTAAAATACCTTCGATTTTTTCAAAATCTACGTGTGCCATTTTCTATTCGGCCTTTGGCCTTACAGGGCCAATTTTATCAAAAATACGGCTAAAGCGGATTGAGGTAACCCAAGTCCATGGCTTTAATAATGCAGCCTTTTGATCAACAGAGAAGAATAAAATATCGGCGCGTCCAACAAGATTATCATAGGGGACAAAACCAACGAGGTTTTGAACACGACTATCTTGTGAATTATCACGATTATCACCCATCAAAAAATAATGTCCTGCAGGCACTTTATATTCTGCCGTATTATCGAGCATCTCATTGTCAGACTTCTCATAAATGCGATGCATAATACCGCCCGGCAGTGTTTCAATATATTCCATTAAATTCTGCGTTTCATAATCACCGCCCTCTTCTTGGCGAAGGCCTACAGGTTCGCGCTCAACGCGTGTGCCGTTCAGATAAAGACGTCCATTAATAACCTGAACGCGGTCTCCTGGCATGCCAATAAGGCGTTTAATGTAATCCACCGAGGGGTTGGTGGGCAATTTGAAGACTATAACATCGCCGCGCTGAGGCATTTTTTTACCATCGTCATTCATGACGCGCCCTTCAAAACTTGCAAGGCCAAATGGAAAAGAATGCTCGCTGTACCCATAGGCAGGCTTGCTCACAAAGAGATAATCACCCACTTTAAGTGTTGGCAACATTGACCCTGAAGGGATATTAAATGGCTCATACAAAAAAGTGCGAATAGTAAAAGCCAATAACAGGGCAATAATCACTGTTTTTGCAAGTTCTCCCATTTCCCCTTTTTCTTTAAGGGCTGGCGTTTCTTGGGCCTGTTCGTCTTGTTGATTTTCTATTTTTTTATCACTTGTCATACCTCAAATTAGCCCAGTTTTTAGTGTGAAAGAAACTATAAAGCTTCAATGATGACTTGCGCCTGTGCATAAGGCGGCTCATCAGTTAAACTCAAGTGGATAAAGGGCTCACGGGGTTCAGGTATCAGGCCTTCCAGTAAATCTAGCGCTTTACCCGTTAAATGTAGGCTTGGGCGCCCTTTTTGATCCAAAATGACCTCAATCTCGACCATTTTAAGTCCGTCAATAAAGCCGGTACCAAGCGCCTTGGCACAAGCCTCTTTAGCGGCAAAGCGTTTAGCGAGCGCCAAAATCTCTCGCCCCGAGTGGGCACGGCTCTCGGCAAGAGCGATTTCATTTTTCGTAAAATAACGTGACTTAAAGCGCTGCCCATGTATCTCCATCAACTTTTCGAGCCGGCGCACATCTATTAAATCAATGCCAGTCCCCACAATCATTTAATCACTCGCTCTTTATTCTTTCGTTTTGCTTTTTTAATCAAACGTCGGCGCGCCTCACGCGCGGGTTTAATCATAGAATAAAAAGCAAAGTAAAATAACGGAAAAGTCAGAATTGCCATGATATACCCCCCTATCAACATCGGGGTTAAAATCGCCCAAGGCGCTTGCGTCATGCTCGAAAAGCTAAAATCAATATCTTGAGCAAAAGGAGCGTGCAGACCTGCCATATTTAAAATAAGCCATCCTATTTTATAAGATATCAAAAACAAAAACGGAAAAGTCCATGGATTTCCTATGAGCGTGCCTAAGACGCTTGCAATAAAATTGGCACGAAAAATGAGACAAAGGAAAAAGCATTGCAAGATATGAAACCCCACTGTCGGGGCGAAAGAAATAGACGCACCAAAAGCAAGGCCAGCAGATACAGCGTAGCTCGAAGCATTAAGACGGATTGCCCTGTGTTTAATATAAGAAAAAGAGCGTTTCCAACCCATTGAAGGCCAAAAAAAGTTTTTAAGTCGCGCCCAAATTTTTGGTTTTTTTTTCCTTTTAAAAACCATGTCCTATTCCCGCCTTAACGACCTTTTGCGCGATCAACTGATGTGACTTCAGGGGTCGCCCGCAGCGCAGCAATAACATTGTTGAGATGTTTAATATCTTTCACATAGACATCAATAATCACTTCCCAAAAATCAAGAGAGCGATTTGTGATTTTCAAATTCACAATATTGCCGCCATTTTTACCAATCACCGTTGAGACAGTCCCAAGTCCGCCTGGCTCGTTAACAAAAGTAACATTCAAGCGTCCAACATGTGATTCAGGACTATCGGGACCCTCACCCCATGACACATCAATCCAGCGCTCTGGTGTGTCGGCAAAAGTCTCCAATGTTTCACAATCAATTGTGTGAATGGTAACGCCCTTACCGGTTGTAACAATCCCGACAATACGGTCCCCGGGAAGCGGGTGACAGCACCGTGCAAAATGAACGGCCATGCCCGGAATAAGCCCTTTAATCGGCAGTGGCTTATCAGAATCAGGGCGCTTGGCCATTGCATAGTCTTTGGGATTTTGATCCTTGGGCGCTTTGGCGACTTCTGTTTTATGACCTGGAAAAATAGTTTTAAAAACATCGCCTGCTTTAAAATGACCTGATCCGATATTGGCATAAACATCTTCAACATCATCAACCCGCAATTGT
This sequence comes from Alphaproteobacteria bacterium, assembly GCA_009995595.1. Taxonomy (GTDB): domain Bacteria; phylum Pseudomonadota; class Alphaproteobacteria; order Micavibrionales; family Micavibrionaceae. The sequence goes on along the minus strand of JAACPE010000005.1, from coordinate 59,895 downwards.
TTAAGAACACCGGCAACAGCTTTGTCGGTTAAATTATAACCCTCCTGCTGGAATATTTTTTTAAGCATAGCCTGACCCAGCGCGGCATATTCTGTTTTTTGCTGTAGACGGATATAGCGTTTAATGTGTGAGCGCGCTTTTCCTGTTACAACAAAACGCTCCCATGCGGGTGACGGATTTTGTGTTTTTGATGTTATGATTTCAACTTGGTCGCCGTTATTTAACTTTGTATTTAAAGGAGCAATACGCCCATTCACCTTTGCACCCACTGTTTTATCACCCACATCCGAGTGAATAGCATAGGCAAAATCAACAGGCGTTGATCCATTGGGGAGTTCCATCAAATCGCCGCGCGGGGAGAATACAAAAACGCGATCTTGGAAAAGTTCCAGCTTTGTGTTTTCTAAAAAATCCTCTGGGCGTGATGATTGCTCCAAAATCTCAAGAAGCTCGCGCATCCAGCGATAGCTTTTTATGTCTTTTTGATCTGTCTTTTTCTTGCCGTCCTTATACGCCCAGTGCGCGGCAACCCCAAGGTCGGCTTCGCGGTGCATATCTTGGGTGCGTATTTGAATTTCAATGCGTTGATTTTCTGGCCCAATCACAGTCGTGTGAATAGAGCGGTATCCGTTTGGCTTTGGTGTTGAAATATAATCTTTAAAACGCCCTGGCACAGTAGGATAATGGGAGTGTAAAATACCAAGAGTATGATAACACTCCTCTATATTATCAACCACAATACGAAAAGCCATGATGTCAGAGAGCTGCTCGAATGACACATTCTTACGTTGCATCTTTTTCCAGATAGAATAACGTGTTTTCTCACGACCAGTAATTTCCGCATTAATTTTTGCGGCTTTCATTTTTGCTTCAAGCGTTTTAATAATTTTCTTAATAATCTCGCCGCCTTCTTGGCGCAAATAAGAAAGACGGTTGGTTATGCTCGCTTGAGCTTCGGGAAACATATAACTAAAAGCAAGGTCATCAAGCTCTTCTTTAATTTGGTGAATACCAATACGTTCTGCCAGCGGCGCGTAAATATCTGTTGTTTCCTTGGATATGCGAATGCATTTATCAGGGCGGTCTTTAAAATGGTAAAGCGTGCGCATGTTATGTAACCGGTCAGCAAGCTTAACCAGAAGAACCCGAATATCCTCTGACATTGCCACCAGAAGCTTTCTAAAATTTTCCGCCTGCTTGCCTTCAAAGCTCTGGCTTTCAATTTTAGTCAGCTTACTAACACCATTCACAAGATCTGCAACTTCTTTGCTAAACTTCTTTTCGACCTCGGCAAAGGTTGCAGATGTATCCTCAAGCGTATCATGCAAGATTGCCGTAACAATGGTTGGCTCATCCATACGCATATCAGCCAAAATTGTAGCCACTTCCATTGGGTGTGTGTAATAAGGCTCTCCCGATACGCGGGTCTGACCCTCATGCTTTAATTTAGCAAACTCATACGCATTGGTAATCATCTCCGGGGTCAAGTCAGGCGTATAGGCCTTTACTTTAAGCAGTAAATCATCGAGCAAATTGGCGTATTCGTCTTTAGGCAATGTGAGGTCTCTTTGAGGGGTAAAGCGTTCAAATATTAACAATTTAAACTATCACGCCGCAAATCGAAATCCCATAAAAAAAGGCCGGCAAAGCCGACCTTTTAAAAATTATAGGAGAAGTCAATTAATCTTCATCAATGAGGCTGCCTGCAATATCTTTCAGACTTGGCTCATTCTTGGCTTTAGGCTCTTCATCGCTCATTTTGCCCCATTCTTCTTCGCCGTCCATCATGTCGATCACATCTTCACCATCATCATCCATCGCGATAATGCGTTGTTTGCTGCGAATAATATCTTCTTTCAGGTCTTCAATATTAACTGTTTCTTCTGCAATTTCACGCAAAGCGACAACAGGGTTTTTGTCATTGTCACGATCAACAGTCAAAAGAGCGCCAGAGCCTATTTTACGGGCGCGCTGCGCTGCCACCATCACAAGCTCAAAGCGGTTTGGAATTTCTTGAATACAATCTTCTACAGTTACGCGAGCCATCGTTTTTCCTTTAAATTTGTCATTATTAGCCTCAGAAAGGCTGTTTATAGGGGGTTTTATTCAAAACTGCAAGAATTTATATCTTTATTGCCAGCACCATTATTTTCCGCCAAATTAAGGGTATGAGTGAAAACTGCGTCAATCCAGACCCTAATTGCCAATTATGCCCACGCCTTGCCGCTTTTCGGAGCGAAAACAAGATCAAATATCCTGATAAGTTCAACGCTCCTGTGCCGTCTTTTGGAGATGAAAGTGCCAAATTACTTATTGTTGGCCTTGCGCCGGGGCTAAAAGGTGCCAATTTCTCAGGAAGGCCCTTCACGGGCGATTTCGCTGGAGAGCTTCTTTACGGGACCCTTTTAAAATACGGCCTTGCTAAAGGTGAATTTAAAGCCCGCCCTGATGACGGGTTAGAGCTTATTAATGCGCGCATTACAAACGCCGTGCGCTGCCTGCCCCCTGAAAATAAACCTTTAGGCTCAGAAATTAATACATGCATGCCCTATCTTAAAAGCCAGATAGAGACCATGCCCAATTTAAAAGTCATTCTCTCCCTTGGCCTTGTTTCCCACAACACTGTTTTAAAAGCGCGCGCGGAGAAACTTTCGGCTTATAAATTCGCGCATAACGCCACCCATGATTTAGGCGGTGGCCTGACATTAATTGACAGCTATCACTGCTCGAAATACAACACCTCAACCAAACGTCTTACAGAACAAATGTTCCATGATGTTTTTAAGACGATCCAACAATATTTATAAATATTATTCTGGCTTAGATTTTAGGCGTTTGGTCATGAGTTTGTTCAGCGCATGAATATAGGCGCGCGCCGAAGCAACAAGCGTATCAGAATCTGACCCCTGACCTGTCACCGTTTTACCCTCTTCTTCGAGGCGCACGGTCACGCCCGCTTGGGCGTCTGTTCCGCCCGTTACAGCGTGCACTTGATAGAGTTGCAGATGTGCATTCTCATGCGGAACAATGTCACGGATAGCTTTAAAAATCGCATCAACAGGACCATTTCCATTCACTTTGGTATGTTTTTCAACCCCATCAACGATAAGCTTCATCTCTGCTGTTTGCGGCCCTTCAGTGCCCGCTACAATTTGAAGCGCTCTAAATTTAATATGGTCATGATCGCGTCCAACCTCATCATCAATCAGCGCAATAATATCTTCATCAAAAATTTCTTTTTTCTTATCGGCTAAATCTTTAAACCGTTTGAAGAAATCTTGAAACGCGTTGTCACCAATATCGTAGCCCAAAGATTGGATTTTATCTTTCAGCGCATGACGGCCAGAATGCTTACCCAAAACCAATTCAGATTTCTTAAGGCCAACAGATTCAGGTGTCATAATTTCATAAGTCTGCGCGTTTTTTAACATACCATCTTGATGGATGCCGCTTTCATGAGCAAAAGCATTCGCGCCAACAATCGCCTTATTGGGCTGGACGTTAAATCCAACTGTTGTCGATAAAGTTTTTGAGGCCTTCGTGAGCATTTCGGTTTTTATATTATTATGAAACGGCGCCTTATCATTACGGGTGCGTATCGCCATGACAATTTCTTCAAGCGCTGCATTACCAGCGCGCTCACCGATACCATTAATCGTGCATTCAATTTGACGCGCCCCCGCTTGAACACCCGCAAGTGAATTTGCAACCGCCAAGCCCAAGTCATTGTGACAGTGAACAGAAAGTCGCGCCTTATCAATATTGGGCACACGGTTCATCAGCATTTTGATTTGCGCGGCGTATTCTTCAGGAACGGAATACCCAACCGTATCAGGAATATTAATTGTTGTTGCGCCGCATTTAATCGCTATTTCTACAGCCTGACACAAAAAATCATCTTCGGTGCGGCTACCATCTTCAGCAGACCATTCAACATCATCTGTAAAACTGCGCGCAAAAGTCACACTTTCAGCAACAGCCTCTAAAACAGCTTCTGGCGTCATTTGAAGTTTATATTTCATATGAAGCGGTGACGTTGAGATAAAGGTATGAATACGGCTTTGGCGGGCAGGCTTTAATGCGCTCGCGCTGGCTTCAATATCTTTTTTCGTCGCCCGTGACAAACCACAAACAATTGAGTTTTTGAGCACTTTGGCAATTTCATTCACCGCTTCCCAATCCCCAGCAGACGCAATCGGAAATCCTGCTTCAATGACGTCAACACCCATCTCATCGAGCAAGTAAGCAATCTTAAGTTTTTCTTCAAGGTTCATCGAACAACCAGGCGATTGTTCCCCATCGCGTAAAGTCGTATCAAAAATGATGACACGGTTGGCTTCGTTCACTGTTTGCTGAATATCAGACATAATTCTTCCTTATCTTTTATATTTTCTGGCTTTTTTTGATTTTATGAATAAATCCCCTAAGTGCAGGCAGATAAAACTGCCTCATGCCCACTTAGAGGGCGATAAGAAGGAGGAGAGCCAAGAGTGTGTGAGCTCGTTTATTCATAAAACAGATATAAAGCGATCTAAAAAATAAAGTCAATTATTTCTTTATCTCTGAAGGCTTAAGCGTGCGCGCCTCATCAGTAAGCATCACAGGAATACCATCACGTATGGGGTAAGCCAAGCCTGCTTGATCGGAAATAAGCTCATGGGCCTTTAAGTCATAACGCAAGGGCACTTTAGTTATGGGGCAGACTAAAATTTCTAGCAATTTAGGGTCTATCTCGTGGCTCATCTACTCGGCTCCATCAGGTTTGGCATCGGATAAGTCCACAATATGCGCCTCATGCCCTGTTGTTTCAATAAATTTAAGCAAATCTGTCGGCTTAAGACCAATCGTCATTGTGTTTAAAAGCGGGTGATAATTAACGATATTCGTTTCCATCATGCTCTTATCCAACAATATTTTAACCTGATGATTTGTATCATTCATGATAGCAAACGGACACACAGAACCAGGGCGCACGCCCAAATATTCCCAAAGCCTCTCACTTGAGCCAAAAGAAAGACGATAAGACTTAATAATGGCGGGGAGTTTTTTGATATCCACATCCGTCGCATTTTGAAGCACAAGCAAGAAATTCTTTTTCTTCTTATCACGCAAAAATAAATTGCGGCAATGCGTCCCGTCAATTTGGGCATCAACCTTATCACTTTCGGCAACCGTAAAAACCGCCTGATGATGATGGAGTGTATAGGCAATACCGAGCTCCTCTAGCTTTGCCATTAAATCCTCTGGACTTGTTGGCATTGAATCATCTACTTGTTTTTCTAAAGTTTGGCTCATGGGCTCTCTTTTCTTATGAGATATTTTTTAAGCCAATTACCTATATTTTTCAAGGATTTGATAAAGATATTCTCCCGCCTCATTTGTTTTTAGCATTGCACCTATGACATAATAAGATATGAATTCACGAATCCCTTTAAGTAGCTTACAGGCAACCGTTCTTGAAACTTTAAGCAATGGACCGCCGCCTATGGATTTTCATAGAGATACAGGAATAATAGAAACTCCTAGAAATCACATCACCCCTGCTTTTACCATAGAAATGAAAATAGGAGGGTACAATATATGATTCAACTCGCTCAAAACAAAGACGGCAGGCTTATTATCGCTAGCAATCAAAAATTCCCCTCAGAAGTGCGGCGCGTTGAATATTACCGCGACATGAAGCTTTTTATTCTTGTTTATGAAAATGAAGATCATGGCAGTGATCTGATGCCTTGTGAAATAAGTGAAGAAACAGCCGTCAAAGTAATTAGAAGCCCCGATATTATTGTGATTGCTATGGCTGAAAAAGGGCGTGAACCATATGGTTATCAAGTCCCGCTTGTCCAAATAGGCTTATAGGGCTTCATCTTCATTTAAATGACGATTTTTACTTGATTTTCAAAATCCACAGGCTATAACTCTATTCATCTTAGGCATAAGCGGGTGTAGCTCAGGGGTAGAGCGCAACCTTGCCAAGGTTGAAGCCGAGGGTTCGAATCCCTTCACCCGCTCCATTTTCTCCCCCAATATAGTGCAATAAAGACCAAAAATCATTGATATTTATAGGTTTTTATGCAAGCATTTGTCCAGCCCCATAAAATACGATACCCCCAAATCCAAGATTTTTGAGGGTATATTTGGGGGTATAAATAAAAATGGACGGAGTTGATACCCCCAATGACCCTAACGAATCTGCAATGCAAAAACGCCAAATTAGCGGAAAAGGCTTATAAATTGGCGGCTGGACGTGGTTTGTATCTTCATGTCATGCCGAACGGCGCAAAATACTGGCGCATGAAATACCGCTTTGCGGGTAAAGAAAAATTATTGGCTTTTGGGGTATATCCTGAAATTTCACTGAAAGAAGCAGAAGAAAGATGTACAGAAGCCAGAAAACTTCTTGAGCAAAACATTGATCCTCTAAAAGCCAAAAAGGATAACAAAGAAAACGCAGAAGAAAGAGCAACCAACACCTTTGAGTCTACAGCACGCGAATGGCATGATAATTTCAAGCACAAATGGACGCCACGACACGCCGACACTGTTTTAAGGCGGCTTGAAAGGGATGTTTTCCCTGAAATCGGCTATATGCCCATAACAGAAATAAAACCAAGAAACGTAATCAAAGCATTGAAAAAAGTCCAAAGTCGCGGTGCGTATGAACCTGCACATCGCTTACGTCAGTATTGCAATCAGATTTTTGCCTATGCCATCATCAATGAAAAAGCTGAAATTAACCCTGTATCTGACATTGGCATGGTCTTAAAACCTGTTGTTAAAAAGCATTATGCTTGCATAGATACTAAAGAAATTCCTGAGTTATTAAATGCCATTACCCGCAATGATGCCAGATTGCATGTTGATACCCGTCACGCTATGCGTTTGTTAATGCTAACATTCGTCAGAACAAAAGAGTTGATTGAAGCCACATGGGATGAATTTGATTTAGACAATGCCCAATGGATTATTCCTGCCGAAAGAATGAAAATGCGTAATGAGCATGTCGTTCCTCTTTCAAAACAAGCCATAGATATATTGAAAGACTTAAAATCAAGAAATGAAGAATGGGGATGGATTTTTCCAGGTCATCATTCACCACGTAAGCATATGAGCAACAATACAGTCTTAAAAGGATTGGAGCGATTAGGCTTTAAGGGACGCATGACAGGCCATGGCTTCCGTGCGTTAGCCATGACAACAATTAAAGAAAACTTGAATTACCGTCATGAGGTTATAGACCGCCAACTTGCACATGCGCCGCAAAGTATGGTGCAAAGAGCCTATGACAGGGCGCAATTTCTCAATGAGCGTAAAAAAATGATGCAAGAATGGGCAAATTATTTGGATGATATTGCACAAAATAAAACCGTAATAGTTGGCAAGTTCCCTAAAAAAGCCTAAAAATGGTTTATGTCAGAGCAAAATACTTTTTCGTCACCTCTTTACGATCTTATTCCTAAAAGAGCCATTCTTAAAAATCATGCACCATTAATTTGTTTGGTGTTTTATTTGTTTTTAGATTTTGAAAATGACGAACACAGAATAGAACAAATCAACCAACTTTTTTCTTATTTCCATGACCCTGAATTATACGGTCAATTAGAAAAATCCCTGAAAGAAGATAAAGAGGGGTATGTACTATATGAACAAGCACAAAAAGCCTTATCTAATGGGGAGATTGAGGGATATACAGAAGACCCCGATCCATCACCTTCACCCCCTAAACCCAATGAATGGCCAGAAGCCTATACAGTAAGTTTTGTAATTTGGGCTGAATCTACTGGTATGAGATTAAGTGATGATATTATCAAAGATATAAAACCCCTCATTTCCAGCTATCAATTTGATAAAAGTTACCGCGATGGTCAAAACGCATCTTTTCCTAAAATTAATCAGGATACATTAAAAAATTTGATGAAAGAGCCTCTGTGGCAACTACCAAACGCTATTGCCTACGTTTTAGGGTACGAAGCAAAATTAAATACTGAAAAAAATTTCATATTTATTAAATCTAAAAAAACAGGACAGAAAGTTATTGAATACGTGATAGATGCGTATAAAGCCCATAATTTAGAATTTATAGACTACAATACGGATAAAGAGGAAAAAGATTGTAGCTTACAAGAGTGCAAAGTAAGACCGATGGAGTTTATTGATTGGGCAAAGACACTACCTTTGTATCTTAACGGTTTAGAAAATACAAAACAACCCCAAAGCAGAAAACCGCTTAATGACAGAGAACGGCGCGGCTACCAAAAAATAATTGGTGCGCTGGTGGGATTGACTCTTGGAGAAGACTCTAACGGTAAGCCCTATTCTAAATTCAGAACCCAACAATCTATAATTGACGCTATTCATGGAAATTATGGAGAAAAAGAGGGTTTGTCAAAAAGGCAGCTTGAAGCAAAATTCGCAGAAGGTAAAAAAGCATTGAATGACCCTTCTTAACTTCTTTTACCGCAACTGCGGTACTGGATGCCGCAACTACGGTGTTTTCTTAAAATAAACTGCATAGGCTTTCCTTAATGTTAATCGCATGAAGGAGAACAGTAATGCACAACTATATTTTACCCGAAACAGGCTTTGTCCGTTTACCCCAAGTCTTAAAAGTATTCCCTGTATCAAAATCAACATGGTGGGCAGGGGTTAAAGATGGCCGCTATCCCAAGCCCGTCAAACTTGGCCCAAAAATGACCGCATGGCGCGTTGAAGATATTAAAGAGTTAATCGCATCTACACGAGGTTAGTCTTTTGTCAAAACGCTTGTACCCACATAGGTTGGTGCGATATTGGCAAACGTATGATGTTGACGATATTTGTGCTGTGTTTTCTGATTTGAGGCTGCACCCTCAAACTGTCAGAAAATGGATTAAGAACGGCCTTAAAATAACAGATAAGGGCAGACCAGCCTTAATCTATGGCAATGACCTAATCACCTATCTCAAAGAAAACAATAACAAGAACAAATGCAAAACTGACTTTGACCAGCTTTATTGCCCAAGCTGTCAGGATGCACGCCATATCTTTGAAAACAAAATTCATGTAACGCAGGATGTTCAGAAATTATCAGTCAAGGGAATCTGCCGAACCTGTAAAAAGCCAATGTATCAATTCTACAAATTATCTGATTTATCCAAGTTACGGCATAAATTCAAACTGGTTGGTGTTTCGGAATTATACGATTGTGAACATCCCCACGGTAAGACTCACTTAGAAACAATTACCGACAGCACATTAGGTGAGTCAACCACAGGAGATTTGTTTGATGATAAAAGATAAGAAAAAGCACAAATACAACCCAGCGAATGAGCGTGTAAAGTATAAGTACCGCCAACATTTGCGAGGCATTGACCATAAAGATGAAAAGACGATTATTGCATCCTTAAAGAATATCCGTGACTATGAATTATTCATGGATTTTGCAGGATTTGAAAAATTTAACAGCCATATCGCTAGTAAGTACGTGCAAAGCCTTTTGAACAGTGATGTTTCGTCTTCTTACATCACGGATACTCTTCGCGCGCTCAAAGATTTTTTAAGATGGTTGGAACGCCAGCGCGGGTATCGCAGCAAAATCAATTATAATGATATTGATTTTCTTAACGTGTCACGTAACCATCGCAATGCCGCAAAAGCCAAAGAATATCAAAAATCATATAGTTTTGATCAAATTTTGAAAACAGTCAGAAAGATGCCCTCTAAAACCGATAAGGAAAGAAGGGACAAAGCAATGGTATCTTTACAGGCTATTTGTACATTGCGTATATCTGAATTACGCACGGTTAAATTGAAAAATTTGATAGAACAAGATGGTCGCTATTTTATCTATGTTTGCCCCAAAAACATGAACGTCAAATTTGGAAAAACAAGGCATGTTGTTTTTATCCCCTTGCCCGATGATATTATAACAAACGTCATTGATTGGCGTGATTATTTACGATCAATAGGTTTTAGTGAATCTGATCCACTATTCCCAAAAGTTGATAACCGCTTTGGTACAAAAAACCTGCTGGAACAAAAAATTAAAAAGGAAATTATAAAGTCAGATACAACAATTAGGAACGTATTCAAAAAAGCCTTCATAGAGGCGGGGTTTGAATATATTCGCCCTCATTCTTTTCGTTCAACATTGGCGCGGTATGCTCAAACACAAAGCCCCGCATTTTTGAACGCAGTCCGTCAGAATTTAGGCCATGAATCTATTGATACGACATTAAGCAGTTATGGCCATCTTTCGGTTGATGATCAGATAGAAATTATATCCAGCGTAAAATTACATAACATAGAACAAGAAAAACCTTATAACTGAATGTCTTGCATCAATTCAGATGGGGTAATATCAAATCCTTTTGCAATTTTGCACATGGTTTCAACTGATATTTCTCTTTTCCCGTTTTCAATGTGGCTTATATATGTGCGGTGCAAATCAGTACGATAAGCAAGTTCTTCCTGTGACCATTGCCGATCACTTCTCAACTTTCTTATTTTTGTTGCCAAATGCCCATAAACATCCATGCCACAAGCAAGCGATATTGTAGACTACTCGTCTATAGACGACCTGTAACATTCGTCTTGGAAATGTGGCGGCCCTTGTGTAGACTACCCGTAACAATTAAAGGGGTTTTTACATGCCAACACTGGATTTTAAGGGAAAACAATTTGTTTACGCGCATCATTTAAGTGTGCCGTTTAAGCAGCTGGACATTGATCGAGCCAAATCCCTACCAAAAGACGGTAAACCTTCGCTGGATGATAATTTGATTATTCAGGGTGATAATCTTCATGCCCTGAAAGCCCTTTTGCCCCAATACGCTGGAAAAATTAAATGTATTTACATTGATCCTCCCTATAACACAGGCAATGAAGGGTGGTGTTACAGTGACAATGTAAATGCCCCAACTATGAAGGAGTGGCTAAAAAAAGAGGGTAATCCCGTAGATAAGGAAGATTTAGAACGCCATGATAAATGGCTCTGCATGATGTGGCCTCGTCTGACGTTATTGTGCGAATTATTATCTGAAAAAGGACTAATTTTTATAAGTATAGATGATAATGAATTACATAACTTGATATCTGTTTTATCAGAATTGTTGGGTGAGCAGAATTTAATTGCCGCTTGTCCTGTTATTAGTAATTTGAAAGGTAATCAAGATCAATTTGGCTTTGCGGGAACACATGAATATCTGGTTGTTTTTGCAAAAAATAAAAGTCTTTGCGCAATTAAAGAATATCCTCTTACAGACGAGGACTTACAAAATTGGCAAGAGGATGATATTGGACTTTATAAAAAAGGTGCTCCATTACGCGCGACAGGAGAAGATGCGCTAAGAGAAAAAAGACCTTATATGTTCTACCCTATTTTAATAAAGAACAGTAAAGTTACAACAATTTCCAGTGAAGAACATAAAGAAATATATAATAGCGAAAATAATTCTTTTAATGATAATTATCTAGAGTCCTTAATAAAAAAGTATGAAGAACAAGCATATACTGTCGTTTTACCAAAGGATGAATACGGAAATTTTGGAAGATGGCGGTGGGGATATAGTGAAGAAAATTCACATAGAATTTCTTACGACGTTCTTTTTTTCAAAGGAAAGAAAGGCTACTCACTCTATAAAAAACAAAGACCAGAATTAGGAGAATTACCTTCAAATAAGCAAAAATCTCTATTCTATAAACCAGAATATAGTACGACTACTGCTAAAAATGAGACGAAAAATATCTTTCAAAAAAATATAAACTTTACAACAAAATCATCTTTTTTCGTTAAGGATATAATTAAAATTGCAGCTAAAACGGATGCTATTATTTTAGACTCCTTCGCTGGATCAGGAACAACGGCTCATGCTGTTTTAGCCTTAAATAAAGAAGATGGCGGCAATCGTAAATTTATTCTGGTGGAAATGGAAGAATATGCCAATGACACAACCGCCGAACGGGTGCGGCGTGTCATAAAGGGTGTGCCAACCGCCAAGGACATAGCCTTAAAAGAAGGGCTAGGCGGGTCATTTACTTTCTGTGAATTAGGACAAGAAATTAACATTGAAAACCTTCTGAAAGGTGAAAAACTTCCCTCTTATGATGAATTGGCACGCTATGCGTTTTATACCGCTACGGGCTTAACGCTGGATAAAGTGGAACAAGGGGCAGATTATTACATCGGTGAAACAGAAAATTACCGTGTTCATCTAGTTTACAAACCTGATATTGCTTTTTTACGCTCTGGTGACTCTGCCCTCAACATGCCATTGGCGCAAAGCATATCAAAGGCGCGTGAGGATACAGGAAAATCTGCGCTGGTTTTTGCAACGCATAAATTTATGGGGCAGAAGGAATTAACCGAAATGGGTATTACCTATTGCCAATTACCATACGCCATTCACCGCGTCATGGGGGATTAGCCCTATGGAGTTAAAGGAATACCAACGCCGTGTGATTGAGCGTTATGATGATTATTTACGCGCCCTTTATAGTGAAAAACACAAAGCAGAAAAGGCTATTAAAGCCCTTATTGACGCTGATGTAGATATTCCCGATGGGATGGGCGATTGGCCAAAAAACGCATGGGCGCAAATCAAGACTGTTATTCCTCGTGTTAAAACGCCTGCTGGATTAAAGATTCCTGATTATGTGGCGCGATATGACACCCGCCAGCGTTCAATCCCCCATATCTGCCTGAAAGTCCCAACAGGTGGTGGTAAAACTCTGTTGGCAGCAGAATGTGTTGGTCGCGTTCAAACTGATTTTTTCAAAAAACAAACGGGGCTTGTTTTATGGGTTGTCCCAACGGTACAAATTTACCGCCAAACATGGAAAGCCTTAGCCAGTCGTGAACACCCCTATCGGCAATGTTTGGAACGTGCCTCTGGTGGTCGTGTAAAGGTTTTAGAAAAAGATGATCCGTTCACCAAAGCAGATACAGAAAATTATCTTTGTATTATGCTTGTGCGCTTGGCCGCAACGAACCGCGCCAATAATAGGGATTTTCTCAAAATCTTTCGGGATGCGGGTAAATATACCAGCTTTTTTCCTGAATTGGATGATCACACCGCCAACAACGAATTGTTAAATGAATATCCTGACCTTGATACCAATGATATGGCCGATGCAGGGGCAATCGCAGGAATATCAGTTAAACAAAGCCTTGTGAATACGCTTAAAATGTTGCGTCCTGTTGTTGTGATTGACGAAGGTCACAAAGCCTATTCTGAAAATACCCGTGACAGTCTGAATGGGTTTAACCCCTCTTTTATTTTAGAGTTATCTGCCACCCCAAATGTGCGTAGTCCCATCAGCAATATATTGGTGGATGTATCTGGCCTTGATCTAAAAGATGAACAAATGGTCAAGCTACCTATCAACATAATCAATACAAAAAATGGCGATTGGCACAATACGCTAACGATGGCTCATGGTCGTTTAGCAGAGTTAGCGGATAAAGCACATGACTTACAAGCAGATGATGGGCGTTATATTAGGCCAATTATGGTTGTGCGTGTTGAACGTACAGGTAAAGACCAGCGTGATGGACAGAAAATTCATGCGCTAGACGCCCGTGATTATCTCATTGAACGGCTTTCGGTGAAAGAAGATGAAATACGTATCAAATCATCAGAAACCGATGAATTAGGCAATACTGATCTATTTGATCCATTATGCCCTGTTAAATATATCATCACCAAAGAAGCCTTGCAGGAAGGGTGGGATTGCTCTTTCGCTTATGTCTTGGCTTTACTGGATAAAACCACAGCGCAAACAGCTATGACGCAAATGGTTGGACGTGTCTTACGCCAACCTGATGCTCGCTCAACCAGCATTGATGCGCTAAATCAATGCTATGTGTTTTGCTATGATCAGGATGTAAACACTGCCGTTGATAATGTCCGAAAAGGATTAGAAGATGAAGGTATGTCAGGGCTTTCTGAATTTGTACGAGCAGAAGGTGCAGAAGGTAATCCAGATATTCAGGGTGCAGAGCCACGCATAATAAAGCGTAATGAAAAATTTGAGGGGTTGAGGGTTTTTCTCCCCAAAGTCTTACATAAAGATGGGAATAATTGGCGCGATATAAACTATGACCAAGATATTCTTAGCCATATCCCTTGGCATGAATTGACCTATAACATTGAACATTTCTTGGATTCAACAGACATTCCCTTAACAACAGAAACCGCTATTGATGTTGAAGAACGCAAAAATCTAGCCTATCAGCAAAGCGAATTGGAACTTGTTACAAAAACACAAAAACATGACGTTTGGGTTGAAAAGAAACTTGATTTAGCCTTTCTTTCACGCCCTTTAATGGATGTTATTCCTAATCCTTGGCAAGCCACACGAATATTGATGGAAACTATAGAAGCCCTCAATAAAAAGGGATATGACGATGAAGCAATTTATAATAGCCGCCTTTATCTTTTGGATAGTATGAAACGGCATTTGAAACAACGTGTTCATGAGTATTCTGAAAAAATCTTCAAAGATAGACTAAAATCAGGTGATATTATTTTCCGCCTTATTACTAACGGAAATGATTACCTTAATTTTGAAATTGCAAATCAACTAAAAGTTATGGCGCGTCAAAATGAGCGCAAATTATTCAAAGAAAGCGGCGATAAGGTTGAAAATGGCCTGTTTGAGCTGGTTTTTGAAAAAGACTTAAATAACCTTGAAAAAGATTTTGCCTTATACTTAGCGGATGGTGATGCCGTAACATGGTGGCATAGAATGGTTGAAAGAAAACAGGATGCGTATTCATTACAAGGATGGCAAAGAAACAAAATTTACCCCGATTTTATTGCCTGTATGAGTGAAAATCGTTTATTTGTATTGGAAACAAAAGGATTACAGCTAAAAGGGAATGATGATACGGAATATAAAACCCGTCTTTTTGATTTGCTTACCGATTATTATCGCCAGCCTTTTGATATTGGCACAATAGACCTGAAAGCCGATAGCAATACATCAATGTCATTACACATGCTGATGGAAGATGATTGGGAAGAAAAGGTAGGGTCTTTCACTAATTAAAAGAACCTACCTCCTTAAAGTGAAAAAATTATCTACTAACTTTGTTCTTAATTTTCACTTCCTCATTATCCTGAATATCCCATGACTTATTAATTGTCCGCGCCAGATGATAAACGCTTTTGCGAACATCATCATTAGGTAAGGCCATGATTTCAGCAGCAACCGTTAAAACAGCTTTGCTATAGCCTGAATGTACTTCTGATTGTTCTGATCCAAAGAAATACTCGACCGGCACAGAAAACAGCCTAGCACAGGTTGCAATGCGTTCTGGTGGCATTCGCGTTGCGCCAGTTTCATATTTCTGTATCTGCTGGTAGCGTACGCCCAACTTTGCGCCTAAATACTCTTGTGACATTTTATGGCTCTGCCTTAGCGTCATAAGCCTAAAACCCAACGCCTTGTTAAATTCTTCTTCATATCGTGTATTCATGGTCTTTTTCCCTACCGTGTTTACGCTTTTCTAAATATTACGCTGCCATCTTCATTTTTGTTGGCTTTGTATATTTATCGTAGCGATAGGTTGTAGGAACTTCACAGATTTTCATGGCTTGGTTGTAAGCCCTGTAAAAACCATGTTGAACAAGCCAGTAACATTCAAAAATGTTGTTAAGGTCGTTTTGAAGGCGTTTTGCATCCAAATTAGCAATTTCGGTTGGTAACGGTTTAGAACGCTCAATTTTTAACTTTTTAACGATTTCCTGTGCCTCGGATCTAAAAACCTCTAAAACTTCCGATAAAGCCTTCACAGCCATAAATTCAGGCTTATTGTCCTGATCTTCGGTCTTTTTGATTTGATTGACGATTTCTTGAGCTAATCCTGCGCCATAGCGCACCTCTAGCTGTTCATAAAGAGCCTGTAGGCTCGTTTCTTGGTCTTTTTTAGTATTTAGCATTTGTAGTTTCCCCTTACAAAGTAATTAACATAATTAATGAATGATGTTGTTTTACGCTTAAAAGGTTAACAATCAGTTAAAAAATAAATTGATTTTATAAAATATAGTGTTTATACAGAATTTATGTTTAAGGCATGGCAATTAAGAGCAATAAGAGAAGCTAGAGGTTGGTCACAGGGGCAACTGGCTAAACAGGCTGGTTTAACGCAACCTACTATCTCAGGTTTAGAGCGTGGTGAAATTGCTGATCCCAACAGTAAAACCATTTCTGCCATTGTTAATGCCTTTGAAGCAGACGGTTTCTTTTTTACACCAAACGGCATCGAACACAGAACAACTAACACCTATACTATTGAAGGTACAAACTGTTACTTACAGTTATTAAAAGAAATTGAAGCAACGCTTAATAAGGGCGATGAAGTTTTAAAAAGCGGTGCTGACGAGCGCAAATCTTCTCCTGAAGTTATAGCGCAAAATCAATTACTACGAGATATGGGTATTAAAACTCGTTCTTTAATAAAATTAAATGATACCCACATCATGGGTAATCTTAGTGAATATAGATGGATGGACGAAAACCTTTACGTTAAGGGCGATGTGAAAGTTATGTTCGGAAATAAAGTTGCTTATCTTGTGACTTGGACAGATATTCCTCGGATTATTGTTATCGAAGACAAAGTCATTTCAGAAGAAGCAAGAAGAACTTTTGAATATATCTGGAGACAATCAAAAATCCCTGATACCTCAACAGCCCCTAATAAATTTAACGGGGTGAAATAATGGCTATTGCAAAAGCAGCAGGCGCAAAAAAAGCATGGCAAAGGCTAATAGGGAAGACTGGCTATATGGGTATAAGCCTACATAGTCGTAACCATCAGGGCGAAGGTCTTGAAGCAATGGTGGATTGGGCAAATCAACAGGGCTTTAAACGCTTCCGAATTGGTCTTTCAGATACTCTAAACCGTTTTAATTATGCACAGGAGCGCGGCATTCCTCTGCAACAGGCTTTTGCTATATCAACGCTGGCAGGTGATAAATGGTTGGAGCAAAACCTACCTATTCTTGATAATCTTTCTATGCCTTATGATGTTGTCCGTTGGTCACATTGGTTGACAGATCACGCACAAGAAGTTGAAGAAAATAGACGGATTTTTAATTCTGCATTAGAAACTGACCCCGAATTTCGTCAATCTATAATGGAAGATGTTCATGCTTTTTCACTTAGAAAGAACGGGCATCCAGAAACAGATACCGCCAAGATAAACACCAGTATTAAATATCTTATCGAAGAACTTGCTGTTTACTCTGTCATTTTAAAGGAGTTACCCGCAACCACTATATACCCTGGAAAACAATTAAATTGTTTCGCCTATCTCCGTGATAATAAACCAAGCCACTTACCTTCGGCCATTTCTAATACAGGTTTTATACGATTGGCTATTCATGGAACACAAGCTGATGAAAGACATTCTTCTTTTTCTGCTCAACCAATTGCCGCAAATCAAAAACAACCTTTGGTATCGGCTTTAAAATAAGAAGTTTTCCCCACCACAGAGCCGCTCTTGTTTTCTTATAAGCAAGAGCGGTTTCTTTTACAACCTTCATCACACGATACAGGTGTATTTAATCGTAAGAGTATACGCTAGCAGTTGTATAATAAGGTTTTCAGGATATTTTTTCTTCTGATTTTTTTCTTTCATTTAACAATGACCTTTAAATTGTGGAGGAAGACATGAACGACAATAAAAAATCTAAAAGCCTATCAACACTGTCAGAACAGTTATCAGGAATTTTTGATCACATGGATTACATTGATGGTTCTTTCAAAAGAATTGAAGCCTATGCGAAGAAAAAGCACAGTGATATAGAACGAGAAATAAATCCTGATAAAAACTGTGACGTATCACGGGAGCTACAATACCACACGGCAAATTTTTTACGTAACATAGCCAATGATTTTGAAAAGAAAAACCGCCTTAACGATTGAATAGTAGTTGTAAGATATTTTTCTTACCCAAAAAACCACACCATAAAAGTGTAATCAAAACTCAAGTTATTCGCTAATGGTTGCAAAATGCCCTGTTTTCATTGGTTTTATTGAAGGTATATCAGGTAATCAGTCATCTTCTCTCAAGAACAATAACTTTTTGGGAGAGTAAAAATGAGTAACACAACTATTGCTATTATCGGCGGCGGCTGTTCAGGAACAATGATTGCCGCACAACAAATGCTAAAACTTATAGAACAAAAAACAATATCAGATTGGGCTTCTGCCCCTGATCATAAAATAAACTTTAGACTATATGATAAAGATGGGTCTATTGGCAGAGGAGAGCCTTATGCCTTAGACAATGAAGGGGTCTTTCTTTTAAATCAGCCCGCTTATGCCATGTCACCCTTCCCAGAATATCCTGAGCATTTTTCTACATGGCTGGAAAATAAGCAACATCCTTATAATCAAGACGATTTTGTACCCAGAAGTATTTATGGTGAATATTTACAGGAGGTTTTTCAAAAAGCCGCCCAAACCTATACAAAATTAGCCTTTGGCCGTGTGGATGTGGTTGTTTCCAATGTGGCTAATATTTGCCCCACAGATAATGGAAAATATATTGTTGTTTCGGACAACTATAATGCCGATCATGCAGACATGATTGTCTTAGCCTCTGGGCATTCTCGTTCCGATTTACTTTCAGAATATAGCCACAATCCGCATTATTTCTCAGCGCCTTATGATAAAGAAAAGGCTAAACGCGCCTTACAAGGCAATGTCGACCCTGTTATGATTGTAGGCACAAGTCAGTCAATGCTAGATAGCTTGGCCTTACTAGATCATATCAAGTTTCCTAATCCTATTTATGCGGTGTCACGCCGTTTGGTAAAGCCGTGGCTATTTGATGCAAAGGCACATAGAGAAAATAAAGGAAGTTACCAATATCAATTTTTGACAAAACAGGCGGTTACTCAAGAAGTCGAGTTATGTTTTGAAGATTTAAAGGACTTGTTTGATAAAGACCTACAGGAGGGGCAAAGCCAAGGGTTTCCGATGGGGCATATCGTTTCACGATTTAACCCTCATGATCTCTTAGAAGTAATTGAAAACCGCTACACACGCGATAACTTTTCTAAGTTTATTGGTCATGTTGGAGCATTATACGGCAATCCAACCTCGCCAGAACGCTTCAAATTGATGCAAGAATATGAGAAGAGTGGCCAATTACGGTTTTTACAGGCTGATATGCTAAAAGCTGATATAGCTGAGGTAACAGATGGCTTTGTTGTTACACTTCAAGGACACAACCCTCTCAAGATTGCTGGATTTTTTAATAGTTCTTCTTATTCTATGAAGGCTATTTCAGATAATAATTACGTTTCTTCGCCTTTACTAAGAAAATTAGATGAAAGAAAAGCATTGAAACGGCATGATCGTGATAAAAATGCCTTTGCTTTTGGCGAACAAAATTGGAATAATTTGTTTCTCGCTGGTCCATCCTGCAATTCTCAGCGATGGGGGGTAGAAACATTCAGGGATGGTCTTTCGCATATAGCCGAAAGATCAGTCCAAAAAATAAAACAGGGTATGATTGCCGCTCCATCTTAACAAAGGAAAATAAATGACAAAATCAAAAGTAGAAGAGTTTAAAGAAACAAGAGATAGGCAGAATGAAATTCTGGCTAAGTATGCCAATATCAATCAAAAGAAGTTTTATGGTATAGATGCTGGTGCTTATCAAAAAGGGGCTTTGGATAAGAAAACAAAGGAACTTTTAGGATTTACTGCTTCTCTTGTCCTGCGTTGTGATGATTGTATTTTATATCATCTGATTGCTTGTAAAGAAGCTGGCGTTACATCGGAAGAATTATCCGAGGCTGTCTCTATCGGGATGCTTGTTGGCGGCTCTATAACCATTCCCCACATTCGCCGCGCCATGACAGTCTGGGATGAAGATTTGCAGGATTAAAAAGTTTGTGATATTTCCCCATCACACAAACCCAGAGGATTAAACCCCTCTGGGTTTTTTCAACACTCGGGGGTATATTTGGGGGTACTTTATAAGTTTGAATTATACTTTAACTATTTATAACAATATTTTATTTCCTAATTAGTAATCCCTTCACCGCTCCAAGATTTTATTTCCCCTCAGTTATTCACTAAAATGCTTATCCATAAGGGCATAAATATCTGTAATCGGCAAATTATCATTTACATACGTTTTATTAGCACTATCAACGAAATACCCTTCGCCGTCATGCTCACCATTTTTAAGAGCAACAAAACCGACGTGATCTTTCATATTTTTGACGATACCGCCATCATAAGAAATTATTTTTCCCTCTTCAAAATCATGCGGATAGGTCAAGGTCACGAATAAGGATGTGCCCCGATTATCAACTTCTTCAAAAAGCTTTATCCCGTCCGGGTCAACAAAAGATCGTAACGCGTCTTCGGCATCTTTGGCTTGGTCTACATCATCACATTTGATTAAAAAATCACGCGACATACGCGCCTGCACATCATCAAACTCTAGGCCAATATTTTCTAAAAACGCCGCATGGTCTTTTAAACGCCAATAAAAAACGGGAGTTTCAACAGGGTTTTGATGTAATCCCGTCGCAATAAAAACGCGAGGATTATTGGGCAAATCAAGAATTTGTTGAAGGAGCTGATCATAGCTTCTAAGCCCTTCTAACATAGGATCTTTGTCTTGTGCCATGTACCAATCAGGGTTTACGTTTTTCCCCTTATAAGCGGCTGAATTAAACATATAATGGTGTTGTAAATGGGCCACACTATTTAAAAATAAAGATGAAAAATCAGGTTTTGTTTGTTTGTAGGCACTGCAGAAAACATCTGTTAAAATCTCATCAAGTAAAATAGCGCGGTGGTAATGGCTACGTAATGCCTTAAGTATCAAAAGTACTATATGGATATGGCGTTTAATAAGAGAAAAACGCAAAACAGCCAACATTAAATAAATATAGGTTGTAAGCTTACTCCCTCCTGTCGCATTTTCATTAACGGCATCGGCAACCGCGCCTGCCACTTTTTTCATGAGCCAGCCACCCGTAACCGTGGTTTTTGTCCATGGATCAGGCACAAAAAAAGCAGGTTTTTTCGCGCGATTTGCGGCATTAAACGGGGACAGAGCAGCAACGCGAACCCCGTATTTTTCTTCTAAATGCTCCCAAATTTGAGTGTGCTCATTATCCACAACGTCACCAAGACGAAAAATCCCATGTTCGGAAAATGTTTTTCCTGTTTGTACTGAAACCCATTGAATCCAAGGCTCAAGCTCTTCATAAGTTTTTTCTGAACTCGTTTTAATAAGCGCCGATTTTTCAAATAATTTTTTAAAATTTGGCAAATATCCCAGCGAAATATAATGCTGAATATAATCAAAATTAACTTCGTTTAGTCCGAGCAGAATAAGTGGGTTTTTAGATGATGTCATTTGGCGGCCCTTTTAAAAATTGTTATGTATTATTTCATCATTAAATCATAAATATCAAGCGTACGTGAAACTACGCTCTCAACATGAAAATCTTTTTCAACTATAGTACGCCCTGCTCGGCCATAGACTTGACGAAGATCAAAATCAGTCAAAAGCCTTTCTATAGCAGCGCTCAGCTCTCTCGGACTTTTCGGCGGCACTAAAATACCATTAACACCATCTTGCACCGCTTCGCGGCATCCGGGCACATCACATGTAATAATAGGGCGCCCCATCGCCGCCGCCTCTAACAGAATCTTAGGCACGCCCTCACCGTAATAGGACGGCAAAACCATGATACTAATCTTTTTAAACAACGCAGGCATATCATGAACCTGACCCAACCACTCAATGATCCCTTCATCATGAAGGCGCAATATTTCATCGCGCGTTAAAGAGTGAGGGTTTTTTTCATATACATCACCCGCAATTTGAAAGCGGGCGCGCGTGCCTTTTGCCTTTAAAAGGCGGGCGGCCTCGATAAAATCATCAATTCCTTTTTCACGAATAAGGCGCGAGGAAAATAAAACAATCGGACGCTCTGGCATGCTACTTTCAGGCGTGTAAGGAAACTCTGATATATCAACGCCAGATCCCCGTATAATCGTTGTTTGAGCATCTTTAACCACGCCATGCTCAATCATCAATTGATGGTCATCTGGGTTTTGAAAAATCAAAAAACGTCCTTGCCCTTTAAACGCCAAACGCAATAAAGGTATTGCAATAGAACGGAGCATATTCATTTTGGCGGATTTATCGGTAAACAAACTTCCAAGACCAGCAACCGTAAAGACCACAGGCTTATAGAATATTAAACGCGCCGCAATCCCTGTATAAAATGCATGGCGTAAAGTAATAACATGAATAATATCAGGTTTGGTTTTGCTGATAACACTAATCAAGGCCATTAAGATTTTCAGATGAAAAAAAAGGCCAATCCCTTTACCATGATCTGGTAATTCATAACCCGCCACATTCATTTTTGCGACCTCTTCACTATGCGCCGCGCCAGATGTTGCAAGACTAAGACGATAATCGCGTTTTAAGATTGCTTTGGCCAATGGCTGACGATGAGACCAAAACCAAGCCAAATCATTTAAGATCATAAGAACATGGGGATGCTTTTTTTCAATCATGCAGATTTAGATATTTTTGAATCGCCGCTTTTGGCGATAAATTCTGCAAAATCATGGTCGATTTGTCTGCGGACACCTTCACCTAACGTAAACTCAGGAACAAAACCCACTTTACGATATTTTTCTGCTTCACACGTTGTGTTGGCACAAAATTTTTGTACACGCACCGCGCTTATGGGGAGTTGTTTTTTGGTAAGACGCGCAATCGCATCAAACCCATACCCTGCATATAAGCCAAAAGCATACGGAATTGAAATTTTTGGCTTTTCCCAACCTAAATGCGTATAAATTAAGGTAATCAAATCCTTCATATTAAAATCAGGCTTATCCGCATAATTATAAATTTCAAAGTTTGATTTTTCGTTGAGGCAATACTCTAAAAACGCCGCAACATTTTCAACATACGCCATAGATTTTTTATTGGTTCCATCGCCAATCATAAAAAATTGCTTTTTCGTAATTTGATTTAGAAGCGTATAAACATTTCCACGATTGCCCTCACCAAAAACCACAACAGGACGAATGATGGTTGCAATATTTGAAGAATTACTTTGCGCCCAAGTTTTAAGCGCCACCTCGGCCTCCAGCTTACTCGCACCATAATCATTAAATGGTTTTGGCTGGCTCATCTCATCAGGCATGCCGGTGTTCAATCCATAAAGCGCAAATGTGCTTGTAAAAATAATGCGTTTGATACCGTTTGCTTTTGCCGCTTCAATAACATTCTTTGTACCATCAGAATTAACGTCATAATAGCGCGAGCGGGGGAAAATATCATCACGATGCAATGCCGCCAAATGATAAATCGCATCGCACCCCGCGCAAGCTTGAATAAGTGGCTCTTTATGTTCAATGTCAATTGGCGCTATTGACGCGATATCAATATTAATAATCTCATGACCTTGCATTTGTAGACGCTTGATAAGACGTCCCCCAATAAATCCTGACCCACCTGTTACTGCAATTTTCATGTTCAATAATCCTAAATTCTCTTAAAGCCAGCGCTGTGACCAAGATTGAAACATAAGCGCCGTCCAAATTGCCTTGGCCGATACTTTGTCTCGCTTTCCTGATTGATAAACCTGCCACGCCTTTGATACAAGCTCAGCGTCTAAATAATTTTGTTTTTTTAACTGCTCCACCGATAACATATCATTTGCCCACCCTTTAAGCGGCCCATTCAGCCACTCATCCAGTGGAAGGCCAAAATGTTGTTTTGGCCCATGCGTTAAATTTTGCGGGACATATTGTTTTAAAAGATGCCGCAAAAGCAACTTGCCCGTTGTTCCTTTAATTTTCATGTTAAGCGGAAGTTCCCAGCAAAATTCAGCAAGCTCATAGTCCATCAAAGGCGCGCGAAGCTCTAATCCTACCGCCATACTGGCGCGATCTGCCTTGACCATCACATCATCACTGCGATAGGAGATGCAATCAGACATCATCATCTCTTCAGCAAAAGATAGATTTTTTGACCAGCCAACACGCTGCTTTAGAGGAATGTCAGGGAGCGTGGATCCTGTGACGACTTGCTCAGGATTTGGCCATGCTGCTAAAAGATGCTCATAAATTTCTTGCTGATCTTTGAGCGTCATCAACTTTAACGCGCGGTGCATTTTTCGGCCAAAATGCGGCGTTTTTGAGTTCATCTTATCATACAGCGATTGCGGAATAAATTGCGCGGCAATCCCAATGGGCTGACGGATAAACTGCGGCGCCCAGCTCATTTTTGACCAGAGCGCAGGGATATGGGTATGTCGCTCATAGCCGCCTAATATCTCATCACCACCATCGCCCGTGAGGGCAACTGTCACTTTTTGACGGGCAAGCTTACTTATTAAATGCGTTGGGATTTGCGATGAATCAGCAAACGGCTCATCATACATAGCCGCTAAGCTTGGCACGACATTCATTGCATCTTGGGCACTAACATAAAATTCTTCATGCTGCGTGCCTAAATGCGCCGCAATAGCTTTGGCTTTTTCGGCTTCGTTATAATGTGCCTCTTGAAAACCAATCGAAAACGTTTTAATCGGCGCAGGTGCATTTTTCTGCATCAATGCAACGATAGCGCTTGAATCTATACCGCCTGATAAAAATGCGCCTAAAGGCACATCTGAGATCATGCGCTGTGACACCGCTTTTTCTAATAAGGTTTCAAATTGTTCATAAGCATCTCTAAGCGCAAAAGAACCAATTCCTCTGTCGCGCACAACACTCGGTAAATCCCAGTATTTTTGGAAATAATCAGATAAATTTGTACCAGAGCGAAGTGTTTGAACCTCCAGCGTAAGACAAGACCCTGGCAAAAACTGCCACACATTTGAAAAAATAGAATGCGGCGCGCAGACATAACCATATTGCATATATAGAGCAAGGCTGCTGCGGTTCACTTCTTTTTTAAAGGCAGGATGAGCGTGGAACGCTTTAAGCTCAGAGGCAAAGACAAGATTTTGTCCCGCCCAACCAATATAAAGCGGCTTTTTACCAAACCGATCGCGCGCAAAACGAAGCTGTTGAGTCTCCTTATCCCAAAGTGCAAACGCAAACATGCCGTTCACCTTTGAGAGCGCTTTTTCAAATCCCCATGTTTCAATCGCGGTGAGTAAAACTTCGGTATCTGTTTTAGTTTTAAAATCCAGGCCGGCCTCTTGCAGCTTCTTTTTAATCTCAAGATAATTATAAACCTCACCATTAAAACTGATAACAAAACGGCCCGATTGGGACTGCATAGGCTGATGACCATCTTTTGATAAATCTATAATAGCAAGGCGTCGATGCGCTAAGATAAGAGGAAGCTCTGGATCTTGCCACACCCCATGCCCATCAGGGCCACGATGAGCGATTGTTTTTTGCATCGCATCAGCAACACCCAGCATTTGGGCGCGATCTGTATTTTTATCTAAACTAAAATATCCTGCGATACCGCACATTGAAATTATGACCTTTAAAAAAGAATATTGGCGCAGCCTTTATTGACGCGCTCTAACTTTGCGCCATTGTGCCACATTTGCATTATGTTCCGAAAGCGTTTTTGCAAAGGCATGCCCACCTGTCCCATCAGCCACAAAATAGATATAATCATGGCTTTCAGGGTTAAGTGCCGCCTCAATCGACGCCTTCCCCGGATTAGCAATCGGCCCCGGCGGTAAGCCCGGATATTTATAAGTGTTATAAGGATCATCAAAATCTAAATCCTTGCGCAGCAAGCGCCGCCCTAACGGCCCTTTACCCTCATCTTGAATTTTGCCCTTTGTAATTGCATAAATCACTGTCGGGTCTGTTTGAAGGGGCATACCTTTTTTAAGGCGGTTAATAAAAACACCTGCAATGCGGCGGCGCTCCTCTGCTACACTGGTTTCTTTTTCTATAATCGAGGCAAGCGTCAGTGCCTCTCTCTTGTTTTCTAGCGGCAATCCCGCCTGACGGCTTTCCCATGCTGCATCTAAAATAGTTTGCAAGGCATCCTGCATTTTTTTAATTTTATCGTTGCGCTGCTCTCCTGCCACAAATAGATATGTTTCAGGAAGCAATGTCCCTTCCTCTGGAATTTGGGCAACCTCTCCCTCTAAATCTTCCCTAGCCTCTAGAATTTTTACCACCTGATAACTCGTCAGTCCCTCAGGAATAGTCACTTTACGCTCAAATACATCGCCTGCGCGAACCCTGTGAAGCGCTTGGGCCATTGAAATTTTAGCGGGAAATTCATATTCACCCGCCTTTAAAAACCCTTCTTGTTCCGTCAAACGTGCCGCAATATTAAAAATGAGAGCATTTTCAATAACTTGCTCTTTTTCAAGAAGCGCCGCAATCGCACTCACACCCATTCCCGATTTTACATGCACAAGACGCTGCTGCTCCAAAGGCCCCGCTTCCAAGAATTTATAGATACCAAGCCCGCCAAGTGCCGCGCCGCCCGCGCATAACAACAGTAAAATGGATAAAAGAGAGAGAAAAATACCTTTTTTTTGAGCCATAAATAAAAAACTTTTATAATAAACAAGTTGTGACGTGATTTTTGCGTTCATTTTAGGCACAATAGCATTTGAAACAATACTAAATCACGCCTTATTCGGTCTTTCTGATATATGACAAGCTTTGCGCAAGCCCCCCATCAATGGCAACCCAACCAGAATAGATATATTCTGGAAGAACGCATTTCGTTGTTTTTCACAGCTGTCTGGATTTTATACATTCTGCTCTCACCTCTTTACATCTTTTCAAAAGGATTGCCGCAACCCGCCGATTATCTTCTCTTTTTTTGCGGCTTCCCAGCGCTTTTTGTGACAATGATCCGTCATCGTGGGGGATTATCTAAAGTATTTTTATTTGGGTTTATGTTTGCCCTTCTCACAATGGCCATAAATTTGGTGCATTTTAGTTTTTTATTTGATGACCGATTACTCAAACACAGCGTTTATTACATGTTCAATTTTGCGGCGTTTTATTACACCATTGTGATGTTCCGCCAAAGCCCAGAAATACTCAACCGCCTCACATACATCGCTGTAGCCGCGGCAATTACGTTCCAATTTATCTATGCCCCATTTTTTGGGGGTATAGATGTCTCTCGCAATACAGGCACCTTTAACAACCCAAACCAATTGGCGTATTGGTGCGTGTTATCAACTGCCATTCTGATTATCTTAAAGCGCGATCAGCCCTTCACACTTCTTGATCTAGCCCTTTTTGGAATGCTGCTATTCCTCCAAAGCCTCTCTTTATCAAAAGCGGGACTGATTGTGTCTGCACTGTTAATTCCACTTATTGTGTTTTTACCTAATATGCCAAACTATGGTCGGATACTGACTTTAGTGGGCTTATTTGCATTTTTATTCTCTCAAGCCATTCAGCCTGACACGTTACAGCGCCGCTTTACCCAGATTGAACAATTTACGGCTGTGGCAGATCGCATTCATAATATCGGCGAAGAAGATGATGATAGCGCCTCAGGGCGCGGCTATGACCGAATTATCGAATTCCCCCATTACATTTTCTTTGGGGCTGGCGAAGGTGCTTTCTATCGTTTCGGTATTGGCGCCCAAGAAATTCATTCTGGATTTGGCACTCTAATTTTCAGTTACGGCATTGCCGGCGTTTTATTCTTTTTGATGTTTATTTCCGCTGTCTTCTATCGATTGCCGACACATTATTATTTATTGCTTGGCATGGTTTTTCTGTTTGGAATACCGCACCAGAATATTCGATTTACATATTTTTGGATTTTCTTAGGGATTGCCCATTCACATCATCTTTATTATGCAGCGCGTGATAAGAATTACAAAAAAAAGAATTTGAGCTATCAGAAGATACAAAAATGAAGGAAATTAAGCGCAGATTATAACATTAATCAATTGCACGCATAATAATCGACGCATTCGTCCCGCCAAATCCAAATGAATTAGATAATACAGTCGTGACTTTTTTCTCTTTAGCAACTTTCGGCACAAGGTCTAATCCCTGACATGGATCCGACACATTTTCTAAATTAAGCGTTGGTGGTAAGATACCTGTCTCAATCGCTTTAATAGAATAAATAGCTTCAACCGCGCCAGCCGCGCCGAGCAAATGCCCGATTGATGATTTCGTTGACGACATTGATAAATTGTCCAAATGACCTTCAAATAAGCGTTTCACCGCCGTGCATTCAATACCATCACCAACAGGTGTCGATGTGCCATGTGCATTAATGTAGCCAATATCTTCTGGGTTAATTTCGGCGCGTTTTAATGCGGCCTTCATGGCCCGATAGCCACCGTCACCATTTTCGGCAGGAGATGTAATATGATAGGCATCACCAGAAAGGCCATACCCAATAATTTCAGCGTAAATTTTTGCACCGCGCGCTTTTGCGTGTTCGTATTCTTCAAGCACAAGAACGCCCGCACCTTCAGCAATCACAAAACCATCACGCCCTTCATCAAACGGGCGTGATCCTGCAGATGGGTTATCGTTATACGAAGTTGACAGCGCTCTTGCCGCTGCAAAGCCACCAACACCAAGCGGTGTAACCGCCGCTTCTGCACCACCAGCAACCATTACATCCGCATCACCTAGCATAATAAGGCGCGCCGAATCCCCTATCGCATGTGCTCCCGTGGAACAAGCCGTCACAACTGAGTGATTCGGGCCTTTAAAACCATGACGGATAGATACATGACCCGATACAAGATTGATTAACATTGCCGGAATACAAAAGGGTGATAATTTACGCGGACCACGCTCATGCAAGGTAATCGCACTGTCGTAAATTGTGCTTAAACCACCAATACCAGAGCCAATCAAAACACCAGTGCGTTCAAACTGTTCATCCGTTTCAGGTTTCCATCCAGAATCAGCAATCGCTTCATCAGCAGCAACAATACCGTAAGTAATGAAAGGATCAATCTTGCGCTGTTCTTTTGACGTCACAAAAAGATCAGCGTTGAAAGCGCCGTTTTGGGGGTTTTCATCCGTCGTTTTTGGAATAACCCCAGCAATGCGTGAGGCAAAATCATCTATATTATGAGGCGCGTTAAAATGCTCTATTTTAGACAGACCACTTTTCCCTGAGGTAATACAATCCCAATTACGCGCGACACCAAGGCCATGCGGGGATATTATTCCAAGTCCAGTGACAACAACGCGTCTCATTGTACTTTAATATTCTGTATGAAAAACAGAATGATCAACAATTAAGATGCTGAGTTTTCTGTGATGAAAGAAACAGCGTCGCCAACAGTTTGGATTTTTTCTGCTGCGTCATCTGGGATTTCAACACCAAATTCTTCTTCAAATGCCATAACAAGCTCAACTGTGTCCAGTGAGTCAGCACCTAAATCATCAATGAAGCTTGCGCCTTCATTTACTTTGCCTTCATCTACGCCAAGATGTTCAATAACAATCTTTTTAACGCGGTCTGCAATATCGCTCATAATATCCCCTTACTTTCGGTTGTTTCTATGATTACTTTGATTAACAAATTCGGCTGGACTTTACCAATCCATTGAATGATTGCAAGTCATTTCGTCTTTTTATCACCTTAGGTAGAAATATCATAATAATATCAGATACCTAGATGCTTCCGCATGTGGATAATATCCTCAAAAACATGCGATGCGCCCGCGCTGATTAGCTTTTGTTTTTGGTTTATTTTATCATTTTCATCGCCATGTGAAGCCATCATCACGCCCCAAACCTCCATCCCGGCGGCATTTCCAGCCAGCGTGCCTGTCACGCTGTCCTCTAGCACGAGGCATTTTTGAGGATTGGCATTTACGAGATTGGCGGCCATTAAAAACATATCAGGCGCCGGTTTTGGATTGGGAACATCAATTTTGGTGATGATCTGCTCTGGCGTAAAATGGTCTAAAAAACCCGTAAGTTCCAATGACCGCCAGACATTATCGCGCATGCCATTGGATCCAACAGCAATCTTTGTCTGCGCCTTGCAATCAACAACAAATTCCAACATACCGTGAATGGGTTTAAGCAGTGTGGTCATCGCCTCATTCACGCGGGTAATATAATTATCAACGAGGTCGCGCGGGATTTCGACATCATGACGCGCTTCTAATGTCTGTTTGATCGTCGTCCAGCTAACGCCTGCAAACTCTTGGATACAGCGCTGCGGTGTGTAATCAGTCAAGCCAAATTCGATGAGTAAGTCTGAACTGATTTTATTGTTCAGATATTCGCTATCCACAAGCGTTCCATCGCAGTCAAAGATGATGAGATCATAAGGAAATTTAAAAGTCATAAGAAATCGCAAAAGCAATAATAAGAAGCGTACAAATCAATACTGTGATATTTCGGCGCACCAGGATGTAATCTTTATGTGTCTCTTTTGACAAGCTGGTATCTAACCTGTAAAGCCAGACAAACAAGATCATGAGCATTGGCAAAAGCCAAATTGGATTGAAAACAACCGCGGAGATGACAATAAAAACACTCACGATTGTTGGTATCATACATATAAATTGCAATGATTTATCTTTTTTCTTAATCGCCTCTTTCCAATGCGATCCCGCCAAAAATGACGTTATAAAACCGCCATAAATAAGGATAAGAAAAGCAAAAATTTGTTCAGCAGGCGGATTGAGCAGCATAAACACTGTTAAAAACAAGAAGGGCCCAGCCCCTAAATAGGTGAGTGTTTTATATGTGCTCATCGTCCCTCGACTATACCATAGCCATCCCGCCATTAACATGCAAAGTTGCCCCTGTCATGTAGGCGGCTTCGTCACTGGCGAGATACACAACAGCGCTGGCGATCTCATGGGGCGCGCCCATGCGGCTCATTGGGATAGTGGCGTTGATCTTGGCTTTCTGGTCATCCGTTAAAGCTTCCGTCATCGCCGTAGCGATAAAACCCGGCGCGACGCAGTTCACGGTAATACCGCGGCTGGCGACTTCCATGCCCATTGCTTTTGTCCAGCCCATTAAACCGGCCTTTGACGCGACGTAGTTACATTGACCCGGATTTCCTGTTGTGCCAACAACGGAGGAGATGTTGATAATGCGCCCATTGCGGCGTTTCATCATGCCACGCTGACAGGCCTTGGCGAGTTTGAACGGCGCGGTGAGATTGACATCGATCACTTCGTCCCATTCTTCATCCTTCATCCGCATGGAGAGATTATCGCGCGTAAGCCCAGCATTATTCACGAGGATATCAATTTGACCCATTGCGTCTTCGGCGTCTTTAATCAGTTGCGCGATGCCTTCGGAATTGGAAAGATCGGCGATAATCGCGTGCGTATTTGATCCAAGCTCAGCGGCAAGCGCATCAAGCTTTTCTTTATTACGGCCAGAAATGGCAACAACCGCGCCTTGCGCGTGCAGCGCCTTGGCAATTTCGCCGCCAATGCCGCCTGTTGCGCCCGTAATGAGGGCTGTTTTTCCGCTTAAATCAAACATTTACTCTCTCCTTTAACGAATACTGCACACAGACTAGGGCATGTTTTAATAAAAGAAAAGAGCGTTTTCCCCCTCATCACCATGGCATTTTAACGTCCTTTAGTTCGTTCCCCTGAGCGCCTGATGGGGGGAGGTCAAGTGTTTGATTTTAAACAATTTGCCTTTAGTTCGTTTTTTGGGGAAACGGGGTTTTGATGTAAATTTGGGAGATTGTTGGTTTTGTGTGAAATAAGCCATCTATCAGAATAGCATTATTATAAAGAAAAATATAGGAATTTAGTCTTAAGTTAGAGTTGTGGGCCGCCGCGGGACTTGACTATATTTGGCGCAGGTTCTATTGGTGTACGGCCATGTGTTCTAAAAACATTCAGCTGACTTAAAGCGTCGGAATTAGAAAAGGATAATCCCAGTTTTTCGCTTCCATCAATAAAAACTGAACCAAAGTGAGCAGTACTAAAGTCATAATTGTAGAGAGAATTGTCATCGCGTTTTTCTGCAACAAATATATCTGGTAAAAGTCTAAATGGATGACGTTTTGCAAAAATCTTAAAATCTTGAGTTAAACATAAAACACCACAATTAAAGTGTCCTTTTGGCTTAACTGCAACTATAGCCTCGGGTACTTGCACACTCGTATTCTCTAAAATAACTTCTATAGAGGGGTCATTTAAAGCGTCAACATAAAAACCTGCTTTTTTCATAGCTTGCCTTAGTTGTATTGCCTCTTGTCGATAAGAACTAACCATTATTACTTTCCTGTGTATTTGAGAGGATAAAATTATTTTTCTGATTAAATGTCAATATGAAAATTTAAGGTTAAGCGCTTAACTTCTCGATCAACGCTTCAACTTGCTCTGGTGTGCCGACGCTTTCAACGGTGATGTCGGGGTTAATACGTTTGACGAGGCCGTTTAGGACTTTACCTGCGCCGAGCTCGACCATATCGGTCACGCCGTTTTCGCCCATCCAAAGGACACTCTCACGCCAGCGCACGCGCCCTGTGATTTGATCAACAAGAAGATTTTGAATAGTGGCGGGATCGCTCTCTGCCTGTGCCGTTACATTCGCAACAACGGGAACGGCTGGTGCGTTAATTGTTGCCTGAGCCAACGCCGCCTTCATTTCATCGGCAGCGGGACGCATGAGTGAGCAATGGAACGGCGCGCTCACGGGCAGAAGAAGGGCGCGCTTTGCGCCCGCGTCTTTGGCCAATTCGCACGCTTTTTCGACGGCGTCTTTTGCGCCGCTGACCACGATTTGACCGGGGGAATTATCATTGGCAAGCTCACATTGTGCGCCATCGCTTGATGCCTTATGTGCGATATCGGCGACCACGTCATAATCCAGACCCAAAATAGCGGCCATCGCGCCCGCGCCAACAGGAACAGCGCGTTGCATCGCCTGACCGCGTAATTTCAAGAGCTTGGCGGTATCACCCAGCGCGAACGAGCCCGCCGCCGTTAACGCCGCATATTCACCCAAAGAATGCCCCGCAACAAACGCGCAGGTTTTGGCAAGATCAAGACCGCCTTGTTTTTGAAGCACACGCACAACTGCCATCGACACCGCCATCAACGCGGGCTGTGTATTTTCGGTGAGGTTGAGATCATCGGCCTCGCCAGAAAACATGAGGCCTGATAAGTCCTGCCCCAGCGCGTCATCCACTTCTTGGAACACCGCTTTGGCGTCTGCAAACGATTCGGCGAGGTCTTTTCCCATGCCGATAAATTGTGATCCTTGTCCGGGGAAAATGAAGGCTGAAGTCATGTGTGTGCTCTTTATGCTGTTATCATTAGATCTGTTATTTGCCGCGAAGAATGAGAGCAAAAAGCCCAAAGGTCAAGGTTTTAGGGGGCTGCGTGCCAAAGGTTATACACATCCCCGATAAGTTTTATATGTGCAAAAACAGGCCTTTATCGCTATTCAGTCTATGAACAACAGAAATAGAGTGATTTTTGCCCGCGTTTGGTATATAAGTAATCTTATACAACATTGCAGGAAACTTTTAGCCATTATAGATCCGCGCAAAGGAAATATTATGTCCCGCAATTGCATACTCAGTAAGGCCTGAATAACAGGCCAACTGGCAGGGAAATAGAGGCTGTACTTAACAATCCACTCAATAAGGAGGTGACAAGTATGAGCCAAGCGATTAAAGAAAAATCAATTAAAGTACAAAAAGTACTCGAAGAAACCAATGATGCGTTTCGTATGATCTGTGAGCAGCATGTGAATACGGATTACGCGGATTACGCGAGCACCAGTTCGCTCTCTTCGTTCCAAAAAGCATTAAAAGACCCTGATCTTACCTATGATGAATTGTGCAAGATCCTAAGACGCGCCAGCATTCGCGAAAATCACAGACATTGCAAAACACCGTGGTCTTTATTTATGGCCAATTACATTCAAAAACATGGTAGCAGCAACGCAAACGGGCAGTCCTAAGACCCAGAACGTGCGAAACGCCCTTAGATTTTAAAACCACGCCTCAAAAAGCGTGGTTTTTTCTTGATTTTAGGTAAAGCAGCGCCTATAACACGCCTCATTAGACGATTTATAGATATAAATCCTAATACCTCGCCAGTTTTGAAAGGTACGAAATTGGCTTAATTCCGCGGGAATAAGCCCGTATGGATGTCAACTCAAGAGGAGAAAAATATGCCTTATTATGAAACCGTGTTTATCGCACGGCAAGACCTTAGTGAAGCGCAGGTTAAGGAATTAACGGAAGCGTATTCGAAAATCATTAAAGATGCCAAAGGCAAAATCCTGAAAGTCGAAAATTGGGGATTACGTACATTGGCGTATAAAATCAGCAAAAACCGTCGTGGTCACTATGTTCTGATTGAATCAGACTCAGAGCCAGCGCCGGTCATAGAGATGGAGCGTCAAATGCGCCTATCAGAAGATATTTTGCGTTACATGACTATCAAGCTCAAAGCGCCATCAAAGGGCCCGTCAGCAATTATTGATAAATCAGGCCGCGATACAAGAGACAACAAAGAAACATATGAAAAGGATGCTGCATAATGTCTGACCTTGGTAAAAAAACTTTCTTTAGACGCCCAAAAAGCTGTCCGTTCACAGGCGAGCACGCCCCGGAGATTGATTGGAAAGATCTAAAAACACTCGGACGCTATATTTCTGAGCGTGGCAAAATCACGCCAAGCCGTATCACTGCGGTGTCGAACAAGAAACAACGCGAGCTTGCAACAGCAATCAAGCGTTCACGTTACATGGCGCTTATGCCTTATCTTCGTATTGAAGGCGAACAACGCCCATCATACGACAACAAATACGACAAACGCTCGTAAGAACACAGCAGGAAAGGAATAGAAAATGGCTACACAAGTTATCTTGCTGGAACGCATTGAAAAATTAGGCGCGATGGGGGACATTGTTAATGTTAAACCTGGTTATGCCCGTAATTACCTTTTGCCACAAAGCAAAGCGCTTCGTGCAACAAAAGACAACATTGCTTATTTTGAAACGCAAAAAGCGTCATTAGAAAAAGTAAATGGCGAGAAGAAAAAAGTTGCGCAAGACCACGCAAAGACTATTGATGGCCTTAAGGTTGTCATGATCCGTCAGGCTGGCGAAACAGGCCAAATGTATGGCTCTGTTACGGCGCGCGATATTGCTGATGCTATTAATGAAATGGTGACAGACAAGATCGAACGCAACATGGTTGTGCTTAATCAAAACATCAAAACAATTGGTTTGATCCCTGTTGAAGTTGCGCTTCACCCAGAAGTCAAAGTGACTGTTACTGTGAACGTTGCCCGTACAGAAGACGAAGCAGCGAAACAGGAAAAAACTGGTAAAGCTCATATCACGCAAGATGATTTTGCCCCACAAGCGGCAAATGATATGACGGATGATATGAAGGCTGAATTGATGGATGCAGACGCACTAGAAGCTGAAAAAGCTGCAACTGAAAAAGCTAAAGACAAAGCAGCTGCGGAAGCAGCAAAATCTGAAGCAAAATCTGCCGCCCGCGCCGAGAAGAAGGCTGCTGCCGAAGCAGAAGCCAATGAAGGTGAAGAAGCACAAGCTGTTTTGGGATCAGCAGAGGAAGCAAAAGCATAAGCTTTATAAAACAATTTTTAAAAACCCGCATGATTATCTGATGCGGGTTTTTTTATGCCCGTTATTCACAGGGCGCGCTGGTGGTTTTATTAGGTTTGGGCTAAGATGTGTTTATAAAGGATCATTATGAGTTCAGACGTTTTTTCGATACAGCCCAATTATGAGCAGGACTTTGCACCAGACACGGCGCATAGCGCTGTGAAAAGCTCTGGTCAAAATTTTTCTGCGGTTAAAGAAACACCTGCTTATCAAGAATTGCCGCATAATTTTGAAGCTGAGCAAGGGTTATTGGGCATGCTCCTTGTTGATAATCAACACCTTGAGCGCATCAACGATATGCTTCGCCCCGAACATTTTAGCCACCCGACGCATCAGCGTATCTATCAAACTATCGAAAAAATGGTTGAACGTGGGTTAGAAGCAAAGCCCGCGACGCTTAAGGATTATTTTGAAAAAGATGAGAGTCTTGAGGCCGTTGGAGGCACTGGATATTTGGTTGAGCTTGCGACCGAAGTCCCGATGCTCAATAACGCGATGGATTACGCGAAAACAATTTATGACCGGTATTTACGCCGCGAAATTATCCGTATGAATATGGACTTGTCGCGCGATGCGTATAATTACGACATTGATAAGGAAGCGGTTGATATTATTGAGGACGCGGAAAGTCAGCTCTTTAAGCTCTCCGAAACAGGGGCAACACAGGGCGGATTTGTCACTTTGCGCGATTCTGTTTTGGTGGCGATTGAACATGCAGAAAAGGCGGCCAACACAGATGGTATTGCAGGCGTGACAACGGGTCTTTCTGACCTGGATTCAAAACTGGGCGGTCTTCATAATTCTGACCTTCTTATTTTGGCAGGGCGTCCGTCCATGGGTAAGACAGCACTAGCGGTTAATATAGGATTTAACGCCGCTAAAGCCTATGCCGAAAGCGGCGGCAAAGAAGGCGCTGTTGTTGGATTTTTTTCCCTTGAGATGGCATCCGATCAGTTAGCAGGTCGTATTTTGGCAGACCAGGCCGATATCTCTGGTGATGATTTGCGAAAAGGTAATTTGAAACAAGATGACTTTAGGCGCTTTGTTGAGGCGTCCCAAAGGCTATCACAAATTCCATTTTACATTGATGACACGCCTGCTCTTTCGATTGGCGCAGTGCGAACGCGGGCGCGGCGATTAAAACGTCAACATGGTTTGGGCTTGTTGATTATTGACTACCTTCAATTATTGCGAGGCAGTGGGTCAAAGCAATCGACAGAAAATCGTGTCAATGAGGTTTCAGAAATTACCCGTGGCCTGAAAGCCATTGCCAAAGAATTGCAAATTCCTGTGCTTGCGTTATCGCAGCTGTCGCGTGCAGTGGAGCAGCGTGAAGACAAGCGTCCGATGCTCTCTGATTTGCGTGAATCAGGGTCGATTGAGCAAGATGCCGATGTGGTTAAATTTGTTTATCGGCGCGAATATTATTTGGCCCGCGAAGAGCCACAAAAGAAACAAGGTGAAGATGAGAGTAAATTCAATGATCGTTATGCCGATTGGCAACGTGATTTAGGCGAATGCGCGAGCAAGGCCGAATGTATTATTGTTAAACAACGTCACGGCCCGATTGGGTCAGTGCCGCTTTACTTTGATGCGAGCCGCACGCGCTTTTCTGATCTTGAAGATCGGTATGATTAACGTTGACGGGCAAAAAAAATAATTGGCGGTGGCTTCAAAAGCCTCAACCAATTTCATTTGATCTGGGCTCAGTTATATGTGATCTTTAGCTACAAGGTCATTTCATAGATTATGTAAATTATATATGCAAGATTCAATGACATATAGTGGGTCACTCACGATAGATTTGAAGGCGTTAGAAGACAATTATCGCCTGTTACAATCTGTTGCGGTGCAAAATTGCGCTATTGCAGGGGTAATTAAAGCCAATGCCTATGGATTAGGGGCAATTCAAGTCTTTGATCGGCTTATTACTATTGGGTGTCCGCAGTTTTTTGTGGCGACATTGGATGAAGCACTCGCGCTTCGAGACCATCATCATAACGCGAATATCGCGGTTTTGGGCGGGCTGTTTACAGGCGCAGAAAACACGTACGCCGCCCACAATATTACCCCTGTTTTGAACACGCCGCAGGATATTCAAACATGGGCGGCCATGGCCAAAAGCGTGCAAAGAAAACTTCCCGCCTTTATCCATTTTGATACAGGCATGAACAGATTGGGTCTGAGCGCCGATGAGGCAAAAGCGTTAATTGATGATCAAAGTATTTTAGAGGGCATAGACGTACAAGCCATCATGAGCCATTTTGCCTGCGCTGATGATCACACGCACGCCCTTACGCAAAGCCAGGCCGATCAGTTTGCGGCGATTTCGGCGCATTTTCCGACCATTAAAAAGTCACTGGCCAACTCATCGGGGCTGTTTTTAGACAAGGCATATCATTATGATATGGCTCGCCCAGGCTACGCGCTTTATGGGGGCAACCCGACGCCGCATTTGAATAACCCGATGAAGCCTGTTGCGCATTTAAAAACGCGTGTGCTTCAAATTCGGGTATGTAAAAAAGGGGAGAGTATAGGCTATGGCGCGTCTTATGGTTTTGATAAAGACACACGCACAGCAACGGTCGCTCTTGGTTATGCCGACGGGTTTTTAAGGTCGCATTCGTCATACCCGCATAAACCCAATGCAAAACTCTTTTTTGAAGATACGCCGTGTGATGTAATTGGGCGTGTCTCAATGGATTTAGTAACCGTGGATATAAGCCATATCCCCCAGCTTAAACAGGGCGATTGGCTTGAGGTTTTAGGCTTTAATCAGGGTGTTGATGATCTGGCGGAAACGAGCGGCACTATTGGCTATGAAATACTGACCAGCCTTGGCGCGCGGTACAAACGCGCCTACATCTAAATTTAATCTTTTCAGAGGCTTAGAAACAGGCTACAACTTTTCAATGGCTAAAACACCAACACAAAACGCAGCAAAAGAGCCGATTATAAGCAAAAAAAATTGTCTTATGATGATGAGCGCGTGCGGGATTTTAAGTATTTCTCAAGCTGTTGGGCATAGTATTTTGAGCTTTTTTCAGAGCATCGGCGCGCTTGCCAGCTTTGTGGGGACAGCGGTGCGTCACATTTTCACCCCCCCTTTTTACCCCAAGCTAATTTTAAAACAATTTGTTGATATTGGCTATTACTCTCTACCTGTTGTTGGGATGACAGCCCTTTTTACGGGGATGGTTTTGGCGCTTCAAAGCTATACCGGATTTACGCGTTTTAATGCCGAAGGAGCGATTGCAGGTGTTGTTGCGCTCTCGATGACACGCGAGCTAGCGCCTGTTTTGGCAGGGCTGATGGTGGCTGGTCGTGTTGGTGCGTCAATTGCCGCGGTTATTGGTACAATGCGGGTCACTGAGCAGATTGATGCGCTTGTCACTTTATCGGTAAACCCGTTTAAATATCTGATTGCGCCGCGTATTATTGCGGGCACAATCATGCTCCCCATATTGGTTTTAATAGGTGATATAATTGGGATTTATGGCGGTTATATTGTGAGCATTTATGACCTTGGATTTGCCTCAGGCAGTTATATTCAGCAAACATGGGATATCTTGGAGCAAATGGATGTTATCTCTGGTCTTGTTAAGGCGGCCGTCTTTGGATTTATTGTGACCATGATGGGTTGTTATCATGGATATAATTCAGGGCGCGGAGCGCAAGGCGTTGGAACAGCGACAACATACGCGGTTGTATCGGCGTCTATCCTTATTCTGATTTCAAACTTTATCCTGACACAGGTGTTTTTCTCATGAGTGTGACGCACCCCAAAATCAGACTGCGCGATGTTAAGAAATCTTTTGGTGATAAGATAGTCTTAGATGGCGTGAGTTTTGATGTAGCGGCAGGTGAATCGCTTGTTATCATTGGCGGATCGGGAACAGGGAAATCTGTCACGCTTAAATCTATTCTTGGCCTTATCACTCCCGACAGTGGGGATGTTGAGGTTGATGGCAAAGATGCCTTATCCATGAGCGCCAAAGAACGCGATGCGATGATGCAAAAATTTGGCATGTTATTTCAAGGCGGCGCACTTTTTGACTCCATGAAAGTATGGGAAAACGTTGCCTTTGGCCTGATACAGGGAAAAAGAATACATCGCGATGAAGCACGTGTTATCGCTTTAGAAAAAATTCGCCGTGTTGGCCTTGCGCCACAAGTGGGCGATTTGTATCCTGCCGAATTATCGGGGGGTATGCAAAAACGTGTTGGCCTTGCCCGCGCGATTGCCACAGAGCCTGAAATTATTTTCTTTGATGAACCCACAACAGGTCTTGATCCTATTATGGCCGATGTCATTAATGATTTAATTAAAGAATGCGTCAAAGAGCTTGGTGCGACAGCCCTATCCATTACACACGACATGTCGAGCGCCCGTAAGATTGCCGACCACGTTGCGATGATTTATGAAGGCAAAATTATCTGGAACGGTCCCGTGAAAAGCCTTTATGATTCTGGCAATTCATATGTGGAGCAATTCATTCATGGCCGCGCCGACGGCCCTATTACAAAACATGCCGGCTTTAAGGCCTAAATCTTTTTGCCGTGTTTCAAACGTTATGACCGCGCGCGCAATCCACAGGATCATGCTATCAAGAACCATATAAATTTTGCGCCTTTAACTTGCCCTAAAGCTGTGCCATAACATTGAGCTATGAAATGGTTTAGATCAGCATTACTCGCACTTATCTCCGTCGGGCTTTTGGGGCTTATTGCGGGAGTTGGTGTTGTGTCATTTGTAATCCATCATTACAGCGAAGACTTGCCCGATTACAGCCAATTACAATCTTATGAGCCGCCGATTATTACCCGTATATATGCCGGTGATGGACGGTTAATGGCGGAATACGCGCAGCAGCGGCGTATTTTTATGCCCGTTGAAAAAATCCCAGATATAGTTAAAAACGCCTTTTTAGCGGCGGAAGATCAGAATTTTTATGATCATAATGGTATTGATTTTACGGCTATAGCGCGCGCCGTTGTCGTGAACCTTAAAAATTTAGGGGGCGATCGACGCCTTGTCGGGGCATCGACGATCACACAACAAGTAGCAAAAAACTTTTTGCTGACAAATGAAGTACGTTTTGAGCGAAAAATCAAAGAAGCGATTTTGGCGATGCGGATGGAAAAAGTATTGAGCAAAAATCGCCTCCTTGAGCTTTATTTAAATGAAATTTTCTTAGGGCAGCGCGCTTATGGCGTAGCGGCGGCCTCTCTTATTTATTTTAATAAATCACTTGATGAACTTAGCATAGATGAAGCTGCGTATTTGGCGGCGTTACCAAAAGCGCCGAATAATTATCACCCCGTACGTAAACATGACGCGGCGATTGCACGGCGCAATTGGGTTATTGAGCGTATGGCTGTTAATGATTTTATCACAAACTCTCAAGCCGAACTGGCACAGGCCAAACCACTTGAAACACAAACAAGGCGGGATAATGACGTGGTTGATGCGCAGTTTTTTGCCGAAGAAGTGCGCCGTGAATTAAACAGGCAATATGGCGGCGATAGTCTGTATCAAGGAGGGCTTACTGTGAAAACCAGTGTTGATCCAACATTGCAAATGGCCGCGGAAAAAGCACTGCGGGATGGGTTGATGGCTTAT
This sequence comes from Alphaproteobacteria bacterium, assembly GCA_009995595.1. GTDB lineage: Bacteria > Pseudomonadota > Alphaproteobacteria > Micavibrionales > Micavibrionaceae. The sequence goes on along the minus strand of JAACPE010000005.1, from coordinate 18,698 downwards.
GATGAGCGCCATGGCTATCGCGGGCGCATTGCTAATCTCAAAGATATGGACGCTTGGCAAGAAGGATTAGAAGCGATTGCAATCCCCGAAGGCATGCTTGATGAATGGGAGCTTAGCGTTGTTCTGGATGCCAATGCACAAAGCGCGTCTCTCGGGTTTTCTGGCGGTAAAAAAGAAAGCCTGACATTGGAAGGTGTCAGATGGGCGCGCAAATGTTTACAAGATTGTTATGCCCTTGGCCCCGAGATTATCCGTGTGAGCGATGTTGTTAAAGTCGGCGATGTGATTATTGTTGAAAAAGAAAATGATGCCTATGTCATGCGCCAAATTCCTAAAGTGCAAGGGGCGCTTATTGCGTTAGATCCGCATACGGGCCGTGTTTTGGCGATGCAGGGCGGCTGGACCTTTAGTGCGTCCAAATTCAACCGCGCCACGCAGGCACAGCGTCAACCCGGTTCAGCGTTTAAGCCTTTTGTTTACCTTGCTGCGCTTGATGACGGATTCACGCCCTCATCGCGCGTTCTTGACGCGCCATTTGTGTATGAACAAGCCCCAGGTGATTTTTGGCGTCCAACAAATTATTCAAATAAAGTCTATGGCCCAACGCCCATTCGTGTGGGAATTGAAAAATCACGTAACTTGATGACAGTGCGCCTTGCAGATCATGTGGGTATGGAAAAGGTAGTTGATTATGCCACGCGCTTTGGCATCGCTGATCAAATGAAGCCTTTGCTTTCTTACTCTCTTGGTGCAGGTGAGACGACGCTTATAAAGATGACAACGGCGTATGGTATGCTGGTTAATGGCGGCAAGAAAATAACCCCTACTTTTATTGACCGCGTGCAAGACCGCGATGGAAAGACTATTTTCTCTTATGATCGTCGCGATTGTGCCAATTGTGGGACGCTTATTCGGTGGGAAGGACAACGCGCCCCGAGTGTCGCCGATGAACGGGCGCAAATTGCGGATGAAAAAACAGTCTATCAGATTGTATCTATTCTTGAAGGCGTTGTTGAACGCGGTACAGCGCGTAAAATAGGCGAAAAATTTGATCACCCGCTTGGCGGCAAAACGGGCACAACCAACGAATCAAAAGATGCGTGGTTTATTGGGTTTTCACCCAATCTTGTTGTCGGTGTTTTTGTTGGGTTTGATGATCCAAAATCAATGGGGAAACGTGAAACTGGGTCATCGGTAGCCGCGCCTATTTTTTCCGATTTTATGGAGGTGGCGCTTAAAGATGTATCCCCTACTCCCTTTCGCGTTCCAGCAGGTGTGAAGCATGTGCGCGTCAATGCAACAACAGGGCGCCCACCGCAGCCAGGCGATACAGATGTTATCTGGGAGGCGTTTGTTGCAGGAACAGAGCCCAACACAGAAGCTTTTGCCCATAGTAGCGGTGTTTTAGGCCAGCGCGTTGTAAATGCCCCAGATGCGTTTGATGATGTGAATGGATATGAGCAATTTGGCGTTGAAGATTACTCCGATGGGTATGATCCGAATAATACTGTTGATGTTTACCCCGCAGATGGCCAGAACACTTCGGAAGATAATCCTTTTTCCTATTTCCAAAATCAGCAAAATCAAAACACATCAAATGATGAACGGGTCATAAGGCAGAGTGCGCCATCCAGCGGATCCGCCCCATCGCGCAATAATGAAGATTCATTTTCGGGCACTGGCGGGATTTATTAAAACCTTAAAACTGCTTGATTCAAGTTTAGATTTATCTCATGGTTAAGTCATGGGACAATTTGATACATCATCATTAGCTGGAAAGCTTTTGCTTGCGATGCCCAATTTGGGTGACCCGCGTTTTTACAAGGCCGCCATTCTTATTTGCGCCCATGATGAAAGCGGTGCAATGGGGCTTGTGATTAACCATGTTCTGCCTGATTTAAAGCTTGGAACTGTAATCCAAAGCCTAGAGATTGAATCGAATATAAAAGTTCCAGAGAGTCTTTTAAAACTGCCTGTTATATGCGGTGGCCCCGTTGAGATTGCACGAGGATTTTTATTACATAGTGCCGATTTTGAACAAGAGAGCACAATTAAGGTTAGCCCAGAAATTCATGTTACAGGCACATTAGATGCCATAGAAGAAATGGCGCAAAAGCAGCGACCTCAGAATCTTCTTTTTACACTTGGTTATGCAGGATGGGGCAAAGATCAATTGGAAATTGAAATCATGGAAAATGCATGGATGGTTTCACCTGCTACAAAAGAGCTTGTTTTTCATACGGCGCCCGAAAAAGTCTGGGACAAAGCCATGGCCGCAATCGGTGTGAACCCACATTTAATGAGCGATCAAATCGGTCACGCCTAAAGCGTATTGACAATATTTTATTTTTTCATAATATCCTTTTATGATTATTGTTTCCCGCGCCACAGATTTTTTAAATGCTATAGATCATGGTGACTTACCCCAGTTTGGTGAGCATTACCGTCTTAGCGCTGCGGCGGCTAGTTTCTTAGATGGAATTTTAGGGCGCGATGCCATTGGTGCGCGTCATGACTGTGACGATGCCACATATCATATCCCTATCGATCAATTAAAAGCCTTAGCACAAGAAGCAAGAAGTAAATGTCTGCCTACCCTGAGGCGTCAAGAATTTCGAATACTTTAGGCCGCAAGGCGCGCTTGAATTTTGTCGAAATCTTCAAGCGCTGCAAGGGGTCCAAGGGCGGATAGCGTTGGTTTTTCTGCAAAGATATGCAATGCCATTCCCTGAATATCACGCACAGTAATGGCATCAATTTTTTGTATCAATAATTGAATATCAAGATTGGTATTGGTGTTAATCAAATATTTTGCCTGCCTGTTGACGCGCGATAGCATGGATTCGCGGCTCATAAGAATGCTTGATTTAATTTGTGCTTTGGCGCGGGATAATTCCTCATCCGATACTTTAATATCTCTAATTTTCTTAAGCTCATCACAGATAACAGGCATCAGTTCGGGGAGTTTGTCGGGCCCTGTGCCGGCATAAATTTCAAACTGTCCTTCATCAACGAAGGAGGTGTGACTCGCATAAGTTGAATAGACGAGGCCGCGCTTTTCACGCACTTCTTGAAAAAGCCGCGACGACATGCCGCCCCCTAAAATAGTGGCGAGCAAAACAGCGGCATAATATTTATCATGCGATTTTTCAATGCTTTTAAAACCAAAGACAATATGGCTTTGCTCAAGATCTTTTTCAGTGCGGCTTTCACCGCCTTGATAAGCGGCGGCCTTTAATTCTTGGGTTTTGTCATCAGGCAGATCAGTAAAATATTTTTCTACCATCGCCACAAATTGATCGTGATCCAGATTACCAGAAGCCGAAATTACCAATTTTGACGGGGTGTAAAACTGTGACACATAATCAACCATTGTTTGTTTGGTCATCCCCTCAACAATTTGCGCTGTACCCAGAATTGGCGCGCCAAGCGATTGGTTTGGATAAGCGGTCTCTTGGTAAAAATCAAAGACAAGATCATCTGGCGTATCGTTAGTCATACCGATTTCTTGGACAATGACGCCGCGCTCTTTTTCAATCTCGGCGTCGGGAAAGGTTGAGCGTTGGAGCATATCAGAGAGAATATCAACAGCCATTTCGGTGTGGTCTTTTAAAAGATGAACGTAATAGGCCGTTATTTCACGGGAAGTAAAAGCATTCATTTGCCCCCCAACTGTTTCAATCTGGCTTACGATATCTTGGGCGGTTCTTGTGGATGTGCCGTTAAACATCATGTGTTCAACCATATGCGCCACGCCGTTATGTGCCATATTTTCATGGCGCGTGCCAACATCACACCAAATACCTAGGGCAACAGATTCAACAGTTGGCACAGAATCTGTAATAACACGCAGGCCAGTGGGTAAAGTTGTTGATTGAATACTCATTGGTTAGACTTTCTTTAGAGGGCAATATTAACGATTTACATTTGAACGGACAAAGTCTTGCACTTTGGCCAGATCGTTTTGGAGCGGTGTATAAAGCTCTGTCCGGTCAAAAAGATCAGCCAAATGCGGCGGCAATTGTGGGCGCAGGCCAATCGCTTTTTCAACAGCGTCTGGGAATTTAGCCGGATGCGCGCAAGCGAGCGCAACAAGAGGCACAGAGGGATCTTCGCGCACTTGCATCCCTGCGAACAAACCCACAGCCGTGTGCGGGTCAAGAATATAGCCTGTTTCTTTGTAACAGGCGGCCATAAGTGCTTGGGTTTGATGATCATCGCAGCGACGCGCATCGAACTCTTGCGTAGCTTGGCGCATGTGTTCAGCATTAATTGAAAAGCTTCCTTTTTCTTTAAATGACTTCATGAGTTTTGCAATGCCTGCTGTATCACGCCCTAAAAGATCGCATAAATAGCGCTCAAAATTACTTGAAATTTGAATGTCCATGCTGGGGGACAGAGAAGGCTCTACGCTTTGTGTTTTCATCGATCCTGTCTCGAAAAAGCGAGTAAGGATATCATTGCGGTTTGAACCAATAATAAGACGTTTAATCGGCAGTCCCATTTGGCGAGCCGCATAGGCCGCATAGATATTGCCAAAGTTTCCTGTTGGTACAGCAAAGGAAACTTGGCGCGCTGGCGCGCCCAAAGAAATAGCAGCGGTAAAATAATAAACAATTTGCGCCATAATACGAGCCCAGTTGATAGAATTTACAGCAGATAAATTCATATCCCCACGAAATTTCTTATCATTAAACATCGCTTTAACAAGGTTTTGACAATCATCAAATGTGCCTTGTAAAGCAATATTATGAACATTTGGGGCATCAATCGTTGTCATCTGGCGGCGCTGTACATCTGAGGTGCGTCCTTCAGGATGCATAATGAAGATATCAATATTTTTACAATGGCGGCACGCCTCAATCGCGGCGGATCCAGTATCACCAGAGGTTGCACCAACAATTGTGACACGCTCCCCACGCTGTTCAAGAACATGGTCGAATAGACGCCCCAAGAGCTGTAGCGCGTAGTCTTTAAAAGCCAAGGTTGGGCCATGAAATAATTCAAGCACCCACGCGTTAGGGCCAATTTGTACAAGTGGCGCAACGCAAGAATGATTGAATTCATTTTGATAGACATCCCGCAGGATATTTTTATAGGTAGTTTTATCAATACTATCACCGATAAAGCCTTCAGTGACTTTATAGGCGATATCGGCATAAGGGACGCCGCCCAAATGGCTAATGTCTTCGCGTGATAAAGTTGGCCATTTTTCGGGAATAAACAAGCCGCCATCAGAGGCAAGGCCGTTTAAAAGCACATCGGTAAAGGTTTTATTGGTGTCCGCGCCGCGGGTCGCTAAATATCTTGTCATAGCCCCATTTTAAAGCATAAATTTTGGCAAATGTCACCGTTTGTTCGACTTATTCAGCATAATAAAACCCCGCCCTGTGTCTCAACATAACGGGGTTTTAGAAGGTAAAAATAAGAACCTAAAGGTTTACCTTATTTTTTTGTAGCCTGCTTGTCATCTGGCTTATTTGCTGGCTGGCCAGGTTTGTGCTCTGGCTTGGCTGATTTTTCAGCGTCTGGCTTAGGTGCTAGTTTTGGATTTTGCATGGATAGTTCCTCCATAATGTAGTCTTAAGCGACTACGGCGATATCAAAAAATTTGACATTATAGTGACCCTATACCCTTAATGAACAGCAAAGTAGATTCATTACTCTTTTTGCCAAATACGCAATAAACAATCTTTATGATAATATGATGACAGAAGGTCATAGTGAAACAGCGTAAGATTGCTAGATTATTAGAATTAAGCGGCGCTCAAATAACGGTTTTCTAGATGATTAATGAGTGCGTTGGCATTAAGCGCCGCGCCTGTTACATCTATCATCAATTCATCCATACGCATTAAACGCCCTTTAGAATGAATATTAGTATTCAGCCATTTGGTAATCGGTTTAAAATCCCCCTCGCGCATAAGCCCCGGAATGTTTTGTATTTCCTTTTTCATCTGCATGTAAAATTGTGCGCCCATCGCGTGGCCTAATGTGTAAGATGGGAAATAACCAAATTTGCCGACAAACCAGTGAACGTCTTGGAGACATCCATTAGCATAGCTGGTTGGTCTAACGCCTAGACGTTTAAAGAGACCTTCATTCCATGCTTCTGGAAGATCTTTCACTTTTAAGCTGCCGCTAATGAGTTGGCGTTCCAACTGCATACGCAAATCAATATGAAAGAAATAGGAAATTTCATCGGCATGCTTGCGGTCAACTGTTGGGCAAACACGTGTTTTTAAAGCATGCAGGTTATCAGCGGTCAAGGCGAGTTGCCCAAAGCTTTGGAATAAGCCCTCAACGCGCGGTGAGATGTATTGAAAGAAGGGCTTCATACGGCCCAAAATCATTTCAACCAAGAGCGCTTGGGATTCTTGAACGGCGGCACCTAAGTCTTGCCCCACAGGTTGATAGCGCCACTGCGTTCTTGGAAGACCTTGGATGTAAAGCCCGTGACCCCCTTCATGCAAAGCGCTTTTCATTGATTCAAGAAAGTTTTCGCGATTTGATGTTTTAATAACAAGACGGGTATCATCGGGAGTGCCCCCTTCAACAGGGTTGTGACCGGTTTCATAAAGACCGCCGCGATCAAAATCAAAACCTATTACTTTTAAAAGCTCTTTATTCAGCCAAAGTTGTTTTTGACCTGTATAGAGGCCTTCAAGAGGAATAGGCGTATTATCATTGCTTTGTTTTTCGATGGCTTGGGGTAATAATTTACGGAGTTTTCCATCAAGGTCTTTAAAAAGATTGTCAACATCATCAAGACGTGCACCAGGAATATATTCGCGCATCAACGCTTGATACGGTGCTTCAGTGGGGTGTTCATTATCGATCAAACATTTTGATTCTGCAATTTCGCGTTGCAGGTCGATCATTTCTTGTAAAAATCCCTTTGCCGATTCCCAGTCATTATTTTTTAAAACATCCCGATGACGCCGACGCCCCTCATAAGATAAACGGCCGCGTTTTTCCATGAGCGCTGGATCGACTTTACAGTGATGGCGATACATAATTTCCATCTCATATAAATTCGCAGTATCCCATTCATCCCACTCCTCGGGACATTTTTCGATATGGATGTTTGCCTTTTCAATGAGAGTCGCAAGCTCTTGATTAGCAATATCTTCATGAAGACGGCGGGATAAAAACGCTATTTGGCCAAGGCGGCTTTTATAAGCCCCCTCTGGCATCGCCGTTAAAAAATCACGTCCCAATGTTTCGATGATCGCGTTCATCCGTCCGATATCGCGAAAGCGCATTTTAAGATCCATGTAATTCGGGCAAGCATGATTTTGATACTGCTTGGATACTTCTTCTTCATCAAAATTTTGAGAAGGGGAAGGAAGCTCCAATATTTTTTTGCGGCGGATTTTAAAAGGGAGAATTTTTTTAATTGTTTTGATCCATTTTTCTTTTTTAAAGAAAGAAAAAAGAGATTTAAAGGAGGGTATTAAAAAGGGAAAATGAAAGGACATTATTTCTACCTGTTTTCTTTATATATAAACATGAAATCACTACAGTGTCTAAGTCTTAAGTAAGTCATGAGGCAATAAAAAACCCGCCAATAAGGCGGGCTTTTGAATTATTATAAGTAAAAAGCTTACTTTTTCTTAGCGGCTGGCTTTTTCGCTGCTGGCTTTTTCTTAGCGGCTACTGCTTTTTTAGGAGCAGCTTTCTTTTTCGCTGCTGGCTTTTTCTTAGCGGCTACTGCTTTTTTAGGAGCAGCTTTCTTTGTTGCTGCTGGCTTTTTCTTAGCGGCTACTGCTTTTTTAGGAGCGGCTTTCTTTTTTGCTGCTGGCTTTTTCTTGGCAGCTACTGCTTTTTTAGGAGCGGCTTTCTTTTTTGCTGTTGCTGCAGATTTAGTTGCTGCTGCAGATACTTCCGCTGCTGTAGCTGCTGCTTTTTTCGCTGCTGTTGATTTTTTAGGAGCAGTTTTTTTCTTTACTGCTGTAGCTAAAGCCGCTGCCGGCTTTTTCTTTGTAGTAGTAGCCTTTTTGGCCACAGGTTTTTTCTTTGGCGTCGCCATGTCAAATCTCCATTAATGTAGTTTCTGTTTTTAAAATATACTTTTATCGAACGATAATATTTGGATTGGGTTAATAAACTATTATTAAAAAATTTATAACCAAGTGAATGAGTGAGTACACATTACACGAATCATAATACAAAATTACGAAAAAGGAAAACTATTTTTAATAATCACTTTTTCTGAGTCGAACTGAATTTTATCTTCATAGTAAAAAAAGAGAAAATTTCTTTCCTCTTTTTTCAAATCCTTATTTAATCTTTACTGTGATCATGATCACAACAAGACCCATCATGGTGATGATGATGAGCGCTCTCTTGCTTCATCGGCTCGCTGTGGTCGTGGCCACAACATGATCCATCAGCAGAATGAACATGACCCGATTGCACGATAGTAGAGGGCATCGTGCTCGACCCACGTAAAAGGTTTTTAATACGGCTAAAATTCGTCATGGTTAGGTCTTTCTTATTAAAGTATTAAAAATTTTCAATTTTCATTAAAACTAAGCTTATAAAATCCCCATACACAATTTGAAAATTCTCCCGCTGCGAATTGAATAGATTTTTCATTATTTATTATTTTATATACAGTTAAAGAGTGTCTCTGTTTAGGGTATTGAGGATCAAAAACAACAAGATCTGGCTCTGTAGTATCTTGCCAAACATAATCCCAGATGTTCAAACCGTCTATATAAATAGCTTGTCCTTCCGTCACGACCCCTATTAACTTTGCCCTTACTCCCACTCAATCGTGCCCGGTGGCTTACTCGTAATATCATAGACGACGCGGTTAATGCCTTTTACTTCGTTAATCATACGGGTCATGACGCGGCCCAAAAATTCGTGCTCAAATGGGTAGTAATCGGCGGTCATACCGTCGGTTGATGTCACGGCGCGGATGGCGCAGACATATTCGTATGTTCTGCCATCACCCATTACGCCGACCGTTTTAACGGGTAAGAGCACGGCAAAGGCTTGCCAGATTTCATCATAAAGTCCTGCTTTTTTAATCTCATCAATATAGACCGCATCGGCTTGGCGGAGGATGTCGAGTTTTTCAGGGGTAATTTCACCCGGCAAGCGGATCGCTAAACCCGGTCCGGGGAAAGGATGACGGGCGATAAAATCTTCGGGCATGCCAAGTTCGCGCCCCAAGGCGCGCACCTCGTCTTTGAACAATTCGCGCATGGGTTCAACCAGTTTCATATTCATGCGTTCAGGCAGGCCGCCAACATTATGATGTGATTTAATCGTGACTGAAGGGCCGCCAGTAAAGGAGACGGATTCAATAACATCTGGGTAAAGAGTCCCTTGCGCCAAAAAGTCTGCACCGCCAATACGTTTAGCGCACTCATCAAAGACATCAATAAATGTGCCCCCAATAATTTTACGTTTTGTTTCAGGGTCAGAAACGCCGTTTAATTTCCCCAAAAAGAGCGCAGAGGCATCTTCGTGTATAAGGGGGATATTGTAATGATCACGGAACAAGGTCACGACTTGTTCGCTCTCGCCAAGTCGCATCATACCCGTATCCACATAAATACAAGTGAGTTGGTCACCAATAGCTTCGTGTAAAAGCACAGCTGTTACTGAGGAGTCAACGCCGCCAGACAGGCCGCAAATGACTTTTGAACGACCCACTTGGTTGCGGATTTTTTCAATCGCCTCTTCACGAAAGGAGGCCATCGTCCAGTCACCAGAGCAGCCACATATATTATGTGTAAAGTTTTTATAGAGCTCTTTACCGTTTGTGGTATGCACGACTTCGGGGTGGAACTGTACGGCGTAGAATTTTTTGTCTTCGTTGGCGATCATCGCAAAAGGCGCCCCATCCGATTTACCGACCGCTTTAAACCCATCGGGAAGTTTGGCAACATGATCGCCATGGCTCATCCAAACTTGCTCTCTGCCACCTTTGGCCCATGCGCCAGAAAATAGCGGCGTGTCTTCAATAATATCAACATAAGCGCGGCCAAATTCACGGCTTCCACCTGTTTTGTTTTCTTCGCCTTCAACAATACCACCAAGTTGATGCACCATCACTTGTTGCCCGTAACAGATACCGAGCACCGGAACATTCATGGTGAAGACACAATCAGGTACGCGCGGGCTATCCGCATCAAGGACACTACAAGGGCCACCAGAGAGGATAATACCCTTAGGGTTATAGGCCTTAATTTTAGCCTCATCAGCCTGATTAAACGGCCAAATTTCGCAGTAAACCCCGCTTTCTCGAAGGCGGCGCGCAATGAGCTGCGTCACTTGGGAGCCAAAATCCAAAATAAGGATATGCTGGTGGTTCAGGTTGATGTTCGGGGTGATTGTTTTTGCTGTCTGTTCCATAGTTTATGTATTGCATTTACCCCTTGTCTGACAAGTAAAAATAGGGCAAATAGAAAACAAATTAAGGAATTTTCAGGGCAAATGAATCGTTTCTGCCACATATTGGTGTTTACGTGCTTTTTAGTGGGTGTTATAGCCCCCGCTTGCGGTTTTTCATGGGGAGGCAAGTTCAGCGTCATTGAGATATGTACAGCCGAAGGCTTTGAGCGCCGTATCGTTGAAAACAACCAATCGGGCGATCATGGGCAAACGAGCGATCAATGTCAATTTTGTTTCCAAAATGCCCATATAAAAGACTATGGCCTTTTGCCTTTGGATTTACCGGTCTATTATGCCGCTTTAACCCGAAATCAAGTTTATCAGTATCAAAGCGTGCTTATCGCGCATGAGCGCAGCTTACAAAATCCCCGTGCGCCCCCTCCTTCGTTTAGAAAAATTACCCAAAAAATAAAATTTTCTAAATAAGGATTCATTAAAATGAAAAAAACATTACTTATGGGCGCGTGCGCGCTCTCTACTCTAGCTTTTGGTACACCTTCTCAAGCGAATGAGCTTGCCGTTTCCGGCAACCATCATCATGGCGAATACCGTGCAGACGGCCATGCCCCAAAAGGGGTTATGGGGGATCATATGCATGAAAAAGGCGAATGGATGATGTCATATCGTTACATGCGCATGCATATGGAAGATAACCGTAATGGCACGAACGACTTATCTCCTGAGCAAATTGTAACCAGCATACCAAACCGTTTTTTTGGCACACCAATGCAACCTGCTACCTTGCGCGTTGTTCCGACAGAAATGACAACAGATATGCATATGCTAGGCGCTATGTATGCGCCAACAGATAGTGTAACGCTTATGGTGATGGCAAATTATATCAAGCGTGAAATGGATCATATCACCTTTGCCGGTGGAGCCGGGACAACACGCCTTGGAGAATTTACAACCGAAACATCTGGATGGGGTGATACGCGTGTGGGCGGCCTTATCCGTATGTATGATGATAGCAAACACCATATACACCTTAATGCTGGCTTGAGTCTTCCTACAGGCTCTATTAAAGAGGAAGATCAAGTTTTAACGCCAATGGGTACAAGGCCGACAATGCGCCTTCCTTACGCAATGCAGCTAGGATCTGGGACTTATGATCTCATGCCAGGCGTCACTTATACAGGCCGCTCAAACGCCTATAGCTGGGGGGCGCAATATATGGCAACTTTGCGCCTTGGTGAAAATTCGCAAGATTACACCTTAGGCAATAAGCATGAAGTGAGCGCGTGGGGTGCGTATAGTTGGGTGCCCTCTTTAAGCACATCGCTTCGCGTGAGTGCAGAAACAGAAGGTGATATTGATGGTATTGACCGCCGAATTGTAGCTCCTGTCCAGACAGCTAATCCCGATAATTTTGGAGGTGAGCGCATCGCCTTATCGCTTGGTATGAATTATGTCGTTCCAAAAGGCGTACTTGCCGGCCACCGTTTATCAGTTGAAGGAACAGTACCTGTTTATCAAGATCTCAATGGGCCTCAAATGAAACGAGATAATATGGTTGTTTTAGGGTGGTCTAAAGCTTTCTAAGGCTCTCTAAAGCATACAGAACAGAAAAGAAAAAAGGCTCTTTGTTTTCAGCAAAGAGCCTTTTTTATAACTCAATCACTTTAGATCGTTTTAGCCAGAGCAGTAGCAAGTTTTTTACCCTTCGCGCTCAATGTTAAAACTTTGCGGCGTTTGTCATCCTTGGCATATTTTACCAAAACCAGCCCATAAGGTTTACCCATACGGCGGTAATTTGATAAAGCGCCAATTGTTCGTGACATAACCGACATGGAGATCCCTGTTCGCTCTGAAATATCTTTCAGTGATGCGCCCTCATCTTTAACTATTTCAATAAAAACAAGCGCCCATTGCAGTGGAAACTCAGGATCAATCTTTGTAAATTCAGCCAGAGTTTTTTCTAGTTTTTCCATTTTCTTTATTGACATTAGCAGCCCTCCTTTTCGGGAACCATTTACCAGATGTATATGTAATTTGTACATATGGTATATCAATAATAGTTTCGTAATGAAAACTATTTTTTTGAAAAAATGGTTTCAAACCAAGTTCTTTTTTTATTTCGAGTGATAAGGCACGAACCTTTCCTAATTTTATAAATGTAATCATAATTTTCCCCTTACTATGATTGTGATTAAGACTACGCAGCCATCCGGATTGGTGGTGTGTAAATTTTTGTTTGATTGATATAGGATGTAAAGGCACTTCGAAAATGTTTGCGTATGGCCCAGTAAAGCTGGATCATATTTTTCATTTTATCGTGGTGTATTTTTCCTTCCATCGTGCCATATAAAAGCTCAATTAAATCAGTTTCCTGCGCTATCGCTTTTTGCCATTGTTTATACTCCTTAATTGCCTGAAGGCATTGAGCTTTATAGGTCGCTTCTTTATCTGCTAGTTGTTTTATTTCAAAAATACATAGTTCTTGAATCCTTGTTTTTGGCAGTTGATATTGGCCGATTTTGATATTGTCATTCGCTATTTGTTTTTTACACATTATGGTCGCCCCCTTTACTGTTATGTAAAACTTATAGTTGTGTTTTTATAAGTAAAAAATATTAAGGAGAGGTTAATAAAAATCTAAAAACGTTGTAAAAGCCTATTTTTTGTCAATATTTCGTCAAATAAATAAAAAATAATTACACTTTATGGTTGCAAAGACTTTTTGTGATCTCATGAATAATAGTTTTTTGAGCTACCCCAAAACAGTCCTTTGAGAGCCGCTGTGTACCAATTAATAAATCATGCCCCATAATGACGATCGGCTGATGCAAACCATGGATAACAATTGGTGGATGATCCATTGGGCAATCAATTTCCCCTTGGTGGCAAAAAACAGCACCCCGCAATGTCTGAACATGCGATAAATCGCAGGAAAAAAGACTAGGGCAGGAAAATTTAGATTGTGATAAATGAGTACCATTCAAGATCGTTCTTGAAAAATAAGCTCCATGGAAGTTTGCACCACCACAGTCACTATCGGCAAGGCAGGTATCTTTCAAAATGGCCGTCCTAAAATCAGCGCCCTTAAATAAACCATCACTCATATCTGCCCCCGTTAAATCGGCGCCCCATAAACAGGCATGATTCATTTTAGCCATATCAAGGCGCGCGCCTGATAACTTAGCGCCTCTTAAGTTAATATTATGAAGGGACGCCCCTTCAGAGACTGCTTCTTCGACAGATTCTTTTATTGTTATATAAGAGCTTTTGAAAAGTGTATCCCCACACACAGAAATTAAACGCATTATTTACTCCTTAATTATAAATGTTTAATGCCAACTAAATATAGTGTTGGTATATGGCGATTATAATGTCAAGAATATTTAATTAAATTTAGGAATTTTTTCTCTGCAAAATGGCTGCAAAGAAGCCATCAGTATTGCTTTGAAGGGGAGAAAGCCTCAAGTAAGGGTCTGATTCTGGCTTTTTTCCCCAATTACTATCCCATATCTGAGAGAGAGGCAAAACCTCATAATCAGGGTGTTTTTCTAGGAATTTTTTAACCTGATTTTCATTTTCTTCAGGGAAAAGAGAACACGTGGCATAAACCAAACGACCTTCTGGCTTTACCTTATCGGCTACGCGTTCAAGAATTTCTTCTTGCATAACTTTAATTTCATCGAGGCTCGGCCCATATTGATTCCAGCGTAAATCAGGGTTTCGGCGCCATGTGCCCGAGCTTGAACACGGGGCATCAACCAAAACAACATCCATCGTCCCTTTTTGACGGCGTAGCCATTTACGGTTTTTTTCATCCTCCAAAGAGCGCACTTCAATATTATGAACGCCTGCTTTTTTATACCGTCTGCGCCCCTTTTCAAGGCGGCGGGAATCGTTATCCATCGCCATAATGATCCCTTTGTTTTCCATCTGCGCCGCCAAGGCCAGCGTTTTGCCGCCCCCGCCCGCACAAAAATCAAGGACACGCATACCCGGTTTTACGCCACATACAAGCGCAATAAGCTGTGAGCCCTCGTCTTGGATTTCAACAAGACCCGCATGAAAGGCTTTTGTTGCGCTCATATACGCTTTACCTTCGACACGTAAAGCCACGGGAGAATAAGGCGTTTTATGGGTTATAACACCATCTTTAGCGAGAGATTTTTGCACGCCTTCAATATCTGTTTTAATGGTATTAACCCGAAGATCAAGCGCCGCAGTTGGCAGCATGGCCTTTAATTCATGTTCGAAATTGTCACCATAAAGCGCCTTTAGGCGATCCACCGCCCATGGAGGGCATTCAGCGCGTACATCGTCGGGCATCTCATCATGATCTAGGGTTTTGCCTTCAAGCTGTTTGATGATTTGGTACTCTTCACTGGTTAAAACTTCAGGAGAATATTTTTCACCATCAAAAATTTGATCAAGCAAGAATTTGTTTTTTTCTTCGGCCAAACACAAATAAGCAAGAACACGAAGGCGCGGTGTATCGGCACTTTTTATAGTATCCAGCCACCAACCAAGCCGCGCCGTTGAACGCATTACGTCATAGGCAAGTTCAACGATTGAAGCCCGATCTTTAGAGCCAATATAGCGCTTATGCTGCATGTAATCGCGTAACACATTATCCATAGGGATACGGCTTTTGGCGATACGCTCAGAGATATCAATAACAGCTTGTATACAAGCACCTTGTTTCATAGCCCTGTTCTAAAGTTTTTAAGGACAAAAGGAAAGAAAAAAGCCCCTCTTTAGATAAAGAGAGGCTTTTTCTTATTCTAGATGTTTACCCAGATTATTCAGCTGATGGCTCATCCATTGTTGATTCAGTATCTGTTGACTCATGTGCTTTATCAGCCATGCCTTCAACAGCTTCTACTGCCGCTTCTGTAGCAGCGTCTTCACAGACTTCTGTTACAGTACCGTCTTCAGCCACAACTTCTTTACAAGCTGTTTCAGTTGTTACTTCTGCCACTGGCTCTTCATATGCTTTAACAGGTGTTGAAGCAAAACCAAGAACGAATGCGAGTGTCATTATGCTTAGATATTTCATTATGTTATCTCCTTTAACAAAATAGTTGAGGGAGCATATTCCAACGCTTTAAAATAGCAAGAGGATATTCATATAAGCTTGACCGTTCATACATATTTTTATGCTTTTAACGTCACGATAGCGCCAATCGCCAAAAGGGTCATACCAACGAATTTTTGCATCGTGATCGGGCGCGGCATATCTGAAAGGACGCCATAATGTGATAATATGGCAGACATAATAAGAGCGCCAGCCGTAGATAAGGACGCCAGCACCGCAACGCCAAGATAAGGCACAACATATAAAGCGGCAGTGACATAAAAAGCCCCTAAAGCGCCGCTCACGAACATCCACCATTTCAAGCCTGACATCTCTAATGTCATAAATTTTCCTTGAGTGATCATACCGAGCACAAAGAGCAGAACTGTGCCAAAGGCAAAAGAGATAAACGATACCCAAATCGCTGAATCAACATGCTGATTTAGCTTCGCATTCGTTAGGGGCTGAAACGCCGTCATCGCTCCCGCCATAAAAGCGAGAACAGGAAATAAGATGGCAATATTCATGAGGTCACACTCCTTGTTATTATAACGTTTCTGCTAACAAGGGGTTGTTAGCGACCAGTTATAACAGAAAGATTGCGCCATGCATAGCAGGCTTCTTTGATATGAGAGCGACCCATCTCAACCACTTGCTTACCAACGCGCGCACCGCCAAGCGCGTTATAAAACGCACAAGCCCGTTTATTTTTTTCAATGGCCCAAAGGCACATGGATTTGTGGTTTTGCGCCATTAATTCCTGCGCAGCAAAACTCATAAGGGTGCGGCCATACCCTTTTTGGAAATAGTCGGGGTGAATGTAAATGGCATAGATTTCTGAAGAATAAAGCGGGCGGATTTTTGATGTTCCCGCGGGTGGAGTTCTTAGTTTACCAAAACTCACAAGACCGACGGGGGTATTATCGACATAGCCGATATAGGTTTGCGTCTCTTCCGCGCTCACCCATTGTGACCATTTGGCCTCGTAGCCTGCTTTGGAAAAGCTTGCAAGATAATCCGGATCAACGATGCCCTCCTCTGCAACAAGCTTACTTGCCAGATGAACACCCGCAAGGTCGCAGATATGATCTTTTGATGCCCTAATAATCTCCACAGGCGTTAATCTTGGGTTCGGTAGTTTGGCGCTTCACGGGTGATGGTAATGTTATGGGCATGGCTTTCTTTAAACCCAGCACCTGTCATACGCACAAACTCGGCTTTCTTCTTCATGTCTTCAATAGTGGCAGAGCCTGTATAGCCCATCGCGGCGCGAAGGCCGCCCACCATTTGATGAATAACATTCCCTACAGGCCCTTTATAAGGTACGCGCCCCTCAATACCCTCAGGGACAAGCTTATTTGAATCCGTCACGTTGCCTTGGAAGTAGCGCTCTGACGAGCCTTTCACCATCGCGCCCACTGACCCCATACCGCGGTAAGATTTATACGATCTGCCTTGATAGAGAATAATCTCGCCGGGCGCTTCGTCCGTTCCAGCAAAGGCAGAGCCCATCATGGCAACGTCCGCGCCCGCCGCAATAGCTTTGGCGTAGTCACCAGAATATTTAATCCCGCCATCGGCGATAACAGGGATTTTCTTTTTAGACGCCACAGCGGCCACATCCATAATAGCGGTAAGTTGGGGTACACCAACGCCCGCAACAACGCGGGTTGTACAAATTGATCCAGGGCCAATGCCCACTTTAACCGCGTCGGCGCCCGCATCTATAAGTGCCTTACAAGCATCACCTGTCGCAATATTGCCTGCTATAATTTGTACTTTATCGCCGTGGGTCTTTTTAATGCGCTCAACCATTGTCAGCACGCCTGCAGAATGACCATGAGCGGTATCAATCACAATCACATCAATTTCAGCGTCGGCTAGGGCAGCGGCACGTTCAATGTTGCTGTCCCCTGTCCCAATTGCCGCGCCAACGCGAAGACGGTCTTGCCCATCTTTGCACGCATTTGGGAAAGCGCGCGCTTTTTCAATGTCTTTAACCGTAACTAAACCCGTGCAGCGCTCTTGATCGTCAACCACCAAGAGTTTTTCAATGCGATGTTTATGAAGAAGTTTTTTCGCTTCTTCTTTATCAACGCGGTTATAAACTTTTACCAAATTATTGGAGGTCATCAGCTCTCTAACGGGTTGCATAGGATTTTCGGCAAAGCGTACGTCTCTATTAGTCAAAATACCAACAAGCTTGCCTGTACGCTTTTCAGTTACAGGGATGCCTGAAATCTTATGATAATCCATCATGGCAAGCGCATCAGCGAGAGTTTGTTCGGGTTCAATCGTAATTGGATTGACCACCATCCCTGATTCATAACGCTTTACACGACGTACAGCTTCGGCTTGTTGTTCAACCGTGAGGTTACGATGAATAACACCAAGTCCACCATGTTGCGCCATTGCAATTGCCATTTCTGTCTCTGTTACTGTATCCATCGCAGAGGAGATGAGCGGAATAGACAGCTTAATTTTTTTTGTCAGTTGCGTGACCGTACTCACACCATCAGGAAGTACATTTGACGCCGCAGGGACAAGGAGCACATCATCGAAAGTGAGCGCTTCGCGTATTTTTGAACTGGTCGATGATTTTGTCAGCATGGGCAAATTCCTTATGGGCAATAACTATTGAATTTGCAGCATAGATATACGCTTTTTTTAATAAAAGTAAACGATAAACTCTTCAAATAGTCGCAATAGTCGCTATAAAAGCCCTATGGATATCGATATGACCGCTGTCACATTCTTCAAAGGCTTCTTTTTAGGGGCATCTTTAATTATGGCGATTGGCCTGCAAAATGCATTTGTTTTGCGTCAAGGGATAAAAAAACATCATGTTTTTGTCACGGCGCTAACCGCGAGCCTTATAGATGTCATGTTGATTGGCTCAGGAGTTTTAGGGTTTGGCGCGCTTCTTGAAAAATTTCCAAGCCTCATTACCTATATTACATGGGGAGGCGCCGCATTTTTAATTGTTTACGGTGCAAAATCATTTTACCGCGCGTTTAAGCCAGCAGTCTTAAGTCAGGACCAAGCCAAAGGATTGATACAACAAGGGTCAGCCAAAGAAATTATCCTCATTATCATGGGAATCAGCCTTCTCAACCCGCATGTCTATCTGGATACTGTTGTTCTTATAGGCGGCCTTGCGGCGGGATATGGAGAACAGGGCAAATACATATTTGGTCTTGGCGCGATGATCGCTTCATTTTGTTGGTTTTTCGCCCTTGGTTATGGGGCGCGTTTA
>JAACPE010000010.1 GCA_009995595.1 Alphaproteobacteria bacterium | reverse complement strand
TTTGCGCGGGCGTCGAATGACAACGATCCTGCTCTTTCTTAAATCACCTTACCTGTAGTCTTTCCTGTAAAGCGGCTGGCCATGCGGCCAGCCGCGAATTTTTGTTCCTCAAAACAAGATCAGCTGATCATTGTTCCAGCCCATGCGCGCGGCTTCATGATCAAGCCACGCTGTCACAAAAGCCACCGCGCCGCCATGCGCGGCAACGGCTCCCTTGTTCATGAAATGCGAGCGATACCCCGTCTCGGTGAAATGTTGCTATTCCTTCTCGCCGAGCGCTTTCTGAAAGTGCCTCAGGTCCTTTGCAAGATGGACCTCAAAACAGACTCGCGTACACGGTCGATGTCGCGGCCAGCCTGGTCGAAGGGCAAAACCAAGCACTACGCCTATTATCGATGTGAGACGCGCGGCTGCGAAGCCAAGAGCAAGTCGGTGCCACGCTCCAAGATGGAGGAAGGCTTCGCCGAAATCATGAAGGCGCTGACGCCTGCAGAGAGCTTCTTTGAACTTGCAAAGGACATGATGTGCGATGCCTGGGATAATCGCTTTGCTCTCGCTCAAGGTGAGAAAGCGGCGCTCAAAGATCAGCTTGATGATCTGGACCGTCAGATCGAAAGCCTCTTGGATCGTATCGTTGAGGCGAGCAACGCCTCGGTCGTGAGCGCCTATGAGAACAAGATCGAGAAGCTTGAGCGCGACAAGATTGTGCTCAAGGAAAGGTTGGGCAATTCCGTCCCTGAAAAGGGTCGGTTTGAGGATTGTATGGAACTCGCTTTGCGATTCCTGTCAAGTCCTTGGAAAATATACAAAAATGGTGACTTTGCTATGCGCCAAACCGTGCTTCGGTTGGCCTTTGCTGAGCAACTTCGATACGGCCAAAATGGTATGTATGGAACACCAGAATTATCCTTCCCTTTCAAGTACTTAGGGGGAATTTCTGTAAAAAAAAGCGAAATGGTGCCCAGAGCGAGAATTGAACTTGCGACACGAGGATTTTCAATCCTCTGCTCTACCACTGAGCTACCTGGGCACTATAAGATGTGGTACTAAGCCACCTAAATGGCTGAATAAGGCTTATAGAATAATCAGGGCAAGCTGTCTAGCCCCTTTTGGGGTTAAAAATCACAAGTTTTGAGAGATTTAATCAAGTGCGCTATCGAAGCGATCCTGCAAGGCAGGTGTGCGGCGTTTTCGGGTGAGTTCAACAAGGCCAAGCGCCGTTAATCCATGCACTTGTAACGTACAAGGATCAAGCG
Source organism: Alphaproteobacteria bacterium (assembly GCA_009995595.1). Classification (GTDB taxonomy): domain Bacteria; phylum Pseudomonadota; class Alphaproteobacteria; order Micavibrionales; family Micavibrionaceae. The sequence goes on along the minus strand of JAACPE010000010.1, from coordinate 27,100 downwards.
CGGCAATATCCTTAAGAGCGCTTATCAGGCTCTCTTTTTCCTTTTTATTTTCCATTTTCAGAAAATCAACCATGATAATACCGCCCAAATTACGAAGACGCACTTGGCGGCCTATTTCGATTGCGGCCTCTAAGTTTATGTTAAGGTTACTGCGCTTATCCCCGCCGCGATTGACATCAATAGCCGTAAGCGCGGCTGTTTCTTGGATAATAATGTTGCCTGTATTTTTTAAAATGACGTAAGGTTGAAATAAATATTCCACATCATCCAAAACATCACGAATATCAAAAAGACCTAGCTCAATATTATGATCGAGCAGCTCAACTGGTTTTATTTTTGTCACAAGATCAGGGGCGAAGATTTCGCACCATTCTTCGACCTCTTGGAAGCGATCCATGGTGATGATCTCAATCCTATTAATCGTTTTATGGGCGTTATCGCCAAGGCTGCGCTGCACGGCGTTTGGGCCATCGACAATGAGGCCGACGTCACTGCCTGTGAAAAACGCAGCGATTTGCTCCCACATGCTTTTTAGGATTTGACCTTCGCGCTCTAACATCCCTGTTTGCACATTGGCCGCAGAGGCGCGCAAGATACACCCATTGATATTATCAACGGCATTTAGCATTTTCATCAGTTGCTTGCGCTGTTTTTTATCGGTAATACGTGATGAAATACGGTTTTCAGACATCATCGGCGCAAGGATCAAATGACGACCTTGCAACGTGATATCCATACTCACGCTCACGGATTTATCTTCATAGGTTATTTCAGTGGCATCGAGATTAGGCAAATACCCGCTTTTTGCTTGTACGGCAATCATCTGGCCAGGCTTCAGCATTTTGCCGATTGCAACATTCCCGCCTTTTGTATATGCGCCATCGGCATTTTGAAGACGCACATCGGCATTTTTTAAAAGCCCCATGTTATCCCCATCCAAATCCACAAAGGCGGCGTCCATGCTGCTTTCAATATGCTTAACTTTTGCCCAATAAATAGAGCCCCATCGCACTTCCTCACTTGCTGGGTCGATTTCCAGTCCTTCAAGTTTGTGCTTTTCAACACTGGCAACCCACAGGCTACCCTCTAATTCATCGACTAGAATATCCAGTGTTTTTCTCCCCTTTTTCTTAGGCCGTTTATTAATTGGAGGAGGATATTGTGTATCCGCCACTCTTTAATATATTGATTGTATCATAAAGCGATAGGCCAACGACATTACTGTATGACCCTGAGATGAATTTAATATAAGCGCCCGCTAAACCCTGTATGGCATAGCCTCCTGCTTTGCCTTCCCACTCGTTTGAGGCGATATAGGCATCTATATCATGGGGGGTGAGCGCTTTAAACTGCACAATAGTTTTACAAAGTCTTGTTAAAACGCGTCCCTCAGGCGTTATAAGAGATATGCCGCCATAAACCTGATGGCGACGGCCAGAGAGCTTGGAGAGATATTGTCTAGCCAGATCAGGCTTTTGCGCCTTATCCAAAAGTTGAACACCACAGGCAACGACAGTGTCGGCAGCTAAAACGAAGCTATTTTTATGGGTGTCATGCACCGCTTGCGCTTTACTTAACGCGAGCCTTTTTGCCAACTCTGCGGGTTTTTCGAATTTAAGGGGTGTTTCATCAACATCGGCGGCAATAATACTATGGGGTGTAATCCCCAATTTTGCCAATAAATCGACGCGTCTTGGCGAGGCGGAAGCTAAAATCAGGTTTTGCGATATATTTTTCATTTTAAGTGAGGCTACCTTATCTGTTTGGGTTGTAAAAACATTGTTTTAAGGTGGTGTAATATTGTTTCAAGATTGCGTAAAATTAATGTGAGCTTGACATTGCGAGCCTAACAGCTATTATGATGATTATAAATAAGGAACTAATATGCCTAAAAAAGCGGCAAAATCAGTAATAAAACATCTTAAAGGCCTTGTGATACAAGCCTTTGATTTTGCCCGTGCTAAAGCCCATATCGAGCCTGTTTTTAATGAAGCGGCAGGTGGTGAGAGTGATTCGGGAGGGCGCGGATATCATGGTTTTGTAAAAGGTATTTTGCCAGGCGTGCGTGATGCGATTCTGGTGGATGGACGCCAAAACGTGATGCTTAGAAATATGCGCTCAAACAGTGCTCAATTTACAAAGATGCATCTTAGCAAAGGCTAGGCCCATAGGGCGTTTGCGATAATAAACCCTTTTTTTAAAAAACTTACCCTAAAGTCAAAAAACGCTTGTCATGGGGGGCAAATACCATCATAAACCTATTCTTATTTTTACCAAGAAAGGTTTACTTCAAAATGATTGTCTTAGAGGTTTTGACGAGCTTTCGTCGTGCCAGCGCATTAATGTCATCAGAGAATATCGAAACACAAGATGATCAAAGCGGCAACGGAAGTTCGGGACGTAATTACCACTCACCAAGCATGGATAATTGTATCCTTGCGCCCTATAATTTCAGTTTTATTTAACAGTTTCTCTTACTTTTCGCGGAAGATAATGCGGCCTTTAGATAGGTCGTATGGGGTCATCTCGACAACAACGCTATCGCCTTGAAGGACACGAATGCGGAATTTACGCATTTTACCTGCGGCATGCGCTAAAATTTCATGGTCGTTTTCTAATTTCACGCGAAACATTGCGTTAGGTAAAATTTCGGTGACAACACCTTTAAATTCAATGAGATCTTCTTTAGCCATTCTTGCTCTCTTTAGTGATTAATAAAGAGGGGTTATACGCGCCTGTCTTATATTTTTCAAGGCTTTATGGGGTTTTGCTTTGTTTTATCCTAAAATGGTTTTTGACGATCATTGTAAAGTGCGCAAATGAGGGTGAAAAAACACCGTGCGGTTTCAAAATCCATCTCTGCTTTACCACTCAATCGCTCAATAAAAATTTCCGCACCCTCGTTATGCAGGCCACGCCGACCCATATCAATAGCCTCTAATTTTTGTAAATTGCCTGTGCGGCGCATCAACTCATAACTTTCAATCATCAGTAGGTAATCTTTGATGAGTTTGCGATAGGGCGAAAGAGAGAGAATAAATGTGTTTAATAGCTCTTCGTCTTTATTCTTTACCTCAAATATAAGCTTATTATTTTCCATTTTTAAATAAATTCGAAACGAAGTGTTTTTATTTTTATAAAGTGAGAATTGTGATTGTTTTTCAATATCTTGTAGCGCTCTTTTCTGTTCCTGCTGCCAAAAAGGTGAAAGCGTGCTCGCACAGATAATCTCAAGAATATCGCTCATCTTTTATGCGCCTAATGTGATGATTTTGTGCTGGCGCGAAAGGTTTTAATCCAGTGGTGGAGCTCCTCAGGGCGGGTTTTAAGGGCGGAGCGGTTCACGACAAAATGCGCGGAAATATCAACGATTTTATCGGTCTCAGTCAATCCATTGGCTTTTAATGTTGACCCCGTGGACACTAAATCAACGATATGATCAGCAAGGCCGAGCGCAGGCGCTATCTCCATTGCCCCATTTAATTTAATACATTCGGCCTGAATGCCTTGGCGGGCAAAATGCTTACGGGTTAAATTGGGGTATTTGGTCGCAACGCGCACATGGCTGACATAGCCCATGGCCTTATTGATATGTGTATCGGGCACAGCCAATGACAGGCGGCATCCACCAATTTTAAGATCCACAGGGGCATAAAGCTCAGAATATTCGAACTCATCAATTACATCAGACCCAACAACGCCCATATGCGCCGCGCCAAAAGCGGTAAAGGTCGCCACATCAAAGGCCCGCACGCGTATGATATCAAGGTTTGGTATATTGGTTTCAAATCGCAAAAGCCGTGATTTTGGGTCAGAAAACGCGGCCTCAGGCTCAATCCCGCACTTAGATAACACGGGCAGTAATTCGTCTAAAATCCGTCCTTTAGGCACAGCAAGTATAAGTCTTGTGTCTGTCATAGTGTTTTCTTATCATAGACACAGTGAAAGGCTATATTTTTTTAGCCTGCAGCTTGATTTTTTTAATAATTAAGAGCAAATATTTTAATATATTGTTTTAATTATATAATTTTAAAAAACCCAATACGTTATTGTGACTTTGATAGAGCGCAAATTTGAGAATTCTATTCTTATTTATGGAGTAGTAGGCACTAAAAATAAAGTTGCTTTTTTAGGACGTAATCTCTCTAATAATATCTCAGCTTCTATAATAGCCTGAGATAACGGATCGTTTTTAAGTAAAAATGCGGGATTGACCCTTGTAAACTTATCCGCAAAAGATCGTTTTGTTTCATAATCAATTTCTGAATCTTGAATATCTTGGATGCAATCTTCAAGATCACCGAAATGCATGATGAGGTACAAATAATGCGCTTCGGGCCGCATCCCATCTGGTGTTTTCCTTACTTTTGTCTCCACATCGTGCATTTGATTAAATATATCAAACGCAACGGGGTTGCGTTGAGGAACAGCGTCGTGCTGATTTGATTCATCCCCCTCATGATAACAAAAAGCGGTTTCATAGTATATGGTCGTTAACGTCTCATCTTCAGGCATAAACTCAGGTTGCATAATATGCGCATCACAAACCGCCGCAATGTATAAATCATCTATATCATTCAAGGGCAGTGGGAAGGTTGGTGCAAAGGTATCTATTAAATAGGTGATGGGTCTTATATGGCTAATTAGAATGTCTTTAACATCATGGCGATCTGCTAACTTTGATTTATCCCAGCCTTCATTATCTTTTAAATACACGAACCATAAAATTTTTACAGCCTCGATAACACGCGGGGAAGCAGACCTTAGGCCCAGATCCTTTATCAAGGCTTCTGGTGAGAAGGGGATATCGTCAATAGGGCGGTTGGCCTGATCCATAGTTTGACTTAACAACTTTAATTTTTTATGTCAATTTAATTCTATCGCACTCGCTCGATCTTTGCGCCAACAGCGGTGAGTTTTTCGACGATGTTTTCATAGCCGCGGTCTAGATGGTAGATACGATTGATGATCGTATCGCCCTCGGCAACAAGCCCTGCCAACACCATTGCGACAGAGGCACGCAGATCCGTTGCCATCACTTCGGCGCCTTTAAGTTTTTCAACACCGCGGATAATGGCCGAATTCCCTTTTATAGAAATATTGGCGCCCATGCGGCACAGCTCTGGCACATGCATAAAGCGGTTTTCAAAAATAGTTTCGCTAATCATCCCTGCTCCATCACACAGGGTCAACATCGTCATAAACTGCGCCTGAAGATCGGTGGCAAAGCCCGGATAGGCTTCGGTCATGATATCAACGCCTTTTAACTTGCCACCATTACGTTTGACAATCACGTCATCGCCCTCTTGGCGGATATCCATGCCCGCCTCTTTTAAAGGGGCAATCAGCGAGGAGAGGAAATCTGTGCGGGTGTTTTGCAAACGAAGTTCGCCGCCGCATAAACCAACGGCGCACATATAAGTGCCTGTTTCAATACGATCTGGAACAACGCAATGCGTTGCACCGTGCAGTTTTTTAACCCCTTCAATACGGATTTCAGGTGTGCCAAGGCCAGTAATTTTTGCGCCCATTTTGATAAGCGCTTCGCCTTGATCAACAATTTCTGGCTCTCGCGCAGCGTTTTTAAGCACAGTTGCACCATTTGCCAGAGTGGCCGCCATCATCAGGTTTTCTGTTGCGCCGACAGACACAAACGGAAAGACAATCTCTGCGCCCATAAGGCCGCCCTTTGGCGCTGTGGCTTTGATGTAACCGCCATCAAGCTCAATGGTTGCCCCCATGGATTGAAAGCCTTTCAGGTGTAGATCAACAGGGCGCGCGCCAAGGGCGCAACCACCCGGTAATGACACTTCGGCTTTGCCATGACGGGCAAGCAAAGGGCCAAGGACAATTACGCTCGCCCGCATTTTACGCACCAAATCATAAGGGGCGACATGCGATTGAATTGTTCCCGCATGAAGTGTCGCGACGCTGTCTTGACGAAGGGCGATCGTAACGCCCAAATGACTGAGCAACTCTGCCAAGGTGCGGACATCCTGAAGGCCCGTTGGCATATTTTCTAAATGCAGGGGCTCATCAGTGAGCAAGCTCGCGCACATATGTTTCAGCGCCGCATTTTTCGCCCCAGAAATCCTAATAGAGCCATTGAGGCGATTGCCCCCCGTCACCCGCATTTTTTCAAGGCCAGAGGGTTTAACCTCGCTTTTGATAATCTCAACTGTGTCAGTTGAGGGCGCTGGTGTCTTTTTATTCGGCATCATAGGAAGGCTTTCGGTTTTCTAATCTGGATAAGGCGCTGTTTTTATTGATCTATTTTGATACGCGGCAAGGTCACGCCCGTTTGTTTCATATATTTTCCTGCGCGGTCGGCATAGGTCACTTCGCAGTCACTTGAGCCTTTAAAAAACAAGAACTGCGCGACCCCTTCATTGGCATAAACCTTGGCAGGCAACGGCGTTGTATTTGAAATCTCTAAGGTCACATGTCCTTCCCAGCCGGGCTCAAGTGGGGTAACATTGACGATCAGACCGCAACGCGCATAAGTACTTTTGCCCAAGCAAATCACAAGCACATCTTTTGGGATGCGAAAATACTCAACCGAGCGGGTGAGGACGAAGCTGTTTGGCGGAATAATGCAAACATCTGTCTGGCGATCAACGAAGCTTTTATCGCTAAAGTTTTTAGGGTCAACAATTGCGCTGTCTACATTCGTGAAGATTTTAAATTCATCAGAGCACCGCGAGTCATAACCATAAGACGACAAACCATAGGAGATTTTACCTTCCGCTGTTTGCTTTTCAACAAACGGCTCGATCATGCCGTGATTAAGCGATTGGTCGCGTATCCAATGGTCTGGCATAATACCGGGAAGGGCATTTTTTGCGGCCATCGTTTGAATTTGTTCATTGCTCATCGGGTTATGTGCCGTTTTAAGGTTTGTCATCTTTACACTTGTCTATTCTTGTTGTGCTGATACGATTTTATCTTTCACAAGCGCTTTACGCTTTTTAAGATTTTCACGCAAAGCATCGGCTCTTTTATCGGCTTTGCTTGGCATACTGGTTTGCATGACTGCCTTTACGGGCGTTTGGGTCAGTTTGTCTGTCATTTTACACTCTATGTACCACTATGTCTGATTGTTATTAAGTCCCTAAAATGGGGCCAATTCAGGTCAGAACAATGGTTAATTTACGATATCTATTTTGTAATCTTGGGACTATACGCAAAAGGGGCGTGACAGGCTAGAAAAAATATAATAACTTCCGCCGTAATCCACGGCTTATGCCGAAAACGGATCAAAATACGCCGCGGTAGCTCAGTGGTAGAGCGCGTCATTGGTAATGACGAGGTCGAGAGTTCAATTCTCTCTCGTGGCACCATTTTATTATTCCCCCCTGTTCTCTAATAATCGTCATTAACTGTAAAACCATTGTAAAACATAGGATTTTAGAGAATTTTAGTCCGCAGGTTTTCGCTCTTAGTCGTTTACAACCTGACATTTTGGGGGTATTGTAAGGGGTATTTAAAAATCGAGTGGGGGTATTTTGAAACTAACCAACACAGCATGCAAAAGCGCTCAGCCCAAAAGTAAGCAATATAAACGCTTTGATGGCGGAGGTTTGTATCTGCTTGTAACTCTAACTGGCTCAAAACTTTGGCGTTTAAAGTATCGTTATTTGGGGACGGAGAAGGTACTCGCTATTGGTTCATATCCCGAGGTTAGTTTGGCAGATGCTCGTAAGGCCAGAGACGATGCTAAATCATTATTAGCTAAGACCCCTTCAGTAGACCCCATGACAAACAAAGTTCAAGTTAAGCGAAAGGCCGTAGCCGATGCTGAAAACACTTTTGAACATCTTGCGAGGGAATGGCATAGAACAAAAAATAACCAATGGACTGCCAGATACGGCGAGACAATCATGCGCCGCCTTGAGATGAATGTATTTCCGACTTTAGGGCGTAGACCCATTTCTGAAATAACGCCACCAGAATTATTGGACTGCCTAAGAAAGATTGAAAAACGTGGCTCTTATGATGTCCTAAAACGAACAACACAGGTATGTGGTCAAATATTCCGTTACGGCATTCAAACTGGACGATGTGAACGTGATGCCGCCGCTGATTTAAAAGGTGCATTGAAATCAGCCCCCCATAATCATTTTAGGACTATTAACCTAAAACAATTACCAGAGTTTTTAGAAGCTTTAAAACTTAATAAGGCGCGTATATTCGAAAGAACAAGACGAGCAGTTTGGCTCTCTCTTTATACCTTCTGCCGCCCTGTAGAAATTCGTAAAGCCAAATGGGAGCATATAGATTTTAAATCTAAACTTTGGACAATCCCCGCCTCAGAAATGAAAATGAAACGAGATCATATTGTTCCTTTAAGCAATCAAGTGATTGAGTTGTTAAAAGAGCAGAAAGAAGAAGTTGATCTATTTAATACAGAGTGGGTTTTCCCATCACAACTAAAACTTAAAAATCCTATGAGTGATGGAACAGTGAATAAAGCTATTAAGCGTCTTGGCTTTGGAGATGATATGGTGGCGCATGGCTTTAGAGCATTAGCGCGTACGACAATTAGAGAAGAGCTTGAATATGATACTGAAGTAATTGAAAAACAATTAGCTCATAAAAGCGCAGGTTCTCTTGGTGAGGCTTATAACCGCACACAATTTATTGATAAGCGTAAAGCTATGATGCAAGACTGGGCGGATTATATTGATAGAATTGGCAAAGCATAATGGCTAAATCACAAGAATGGTGGGAAGATGTAAGACCACGCTTAATAGAAGCTATTCCCCAAGCCTTATCTAAATATCAAAACGCTAAAGAATTACAAAACTCTATTCAAAAATGGCAAGACATAATCATCAATGCTACCTTATTTGGATATATGTTTGATGATGAAATATTTGAAACAAACGCTCAAGCGAAACAGCAGTTACAAAAATTAGATAAAAAACTTAAAAGTTTTCTTCAAGAATATAATCAGCTTAACAATCACGCCAAAGTAATATTGGATAATGAAACTCGCAACTTTTGTGACTTAAAGACTGATACCCTTATAGATAATATTAATAACGCATTATATTTAGCAGTAAACAAAGCTGAGCAATCTAAAAATGATTTTCAAAAAAGAGGGTTAAAAGTTAATACCACTAGAAAGCCTATCTTCTCTTTATTGGATTCCCTTTATGGAGCATATATCGATATTTCAGGCAAAGAATTGAAGGTTAGCTTCGATCATCATAAAGATAGCGTTAGTGGTGATCTTTATAAATTTATAAAACCATTTCTTGATATTGTTGAGCCTCATATTAATCCAGAAACCTTAAAATCTATCCTTAAAGACAGTATTAAAAGGTATAAAAAATTACCCCATGATGATGTTGATGATCTTTAAGTGAACTTTTTCCTAAAAATTAAAAATTTCTTCCCATTATTTTTATTCAGTGGAATTTGCCACAATTCGCATACGTACTTTGAAACACAAACAAAGAAGGATGTATGCAAATAAACACAATCGAAAAGAAAGCCTACTCAATCAATGAATTCTGCCAGTTATTCTCAATAGGCAGAACAAAAACCTATCAAGAAACTAAGGAGGGTAAACTGCCTATCGTAAAGATAGGCAGTAGAACAGTTATTAAAGCTGTGGATGCGGACACTTGGTTTCAAAATTTAACAGGATAAAAGTTTTTTAGAATTTTTTTATTGCTTTGCAGAAAAATTGTAAGATTGTAAGATTGTAAGATTGTAAGATTGTAAACAAGACGCGAAAATCCACTTTTACTTTCTTTTATATATATATTTTTTTATAAGAATACCCCCATTTACGCATGTCCTTTACAATCTTACAATCTTACAACAATTCTGGCATTAAAAATAATAACGACTTACAAGGATGACCAATTTAAATAACAGGAGCTTTTTCTTTTAATTGGCGCCATAAAAAAATAGCTAACTATAAGAAGGCGTTAATATATGAAGGATCTCCATTCTTCCAATCTCTCATATGCATCAGAAAAACTGCTTTTATCAATGTATTTAAATCCATCATAATCATCTATTTGTACAATCTGGCATAATTGTTTTTCTATCTGATAAGTTAGTTCTGGCACTTCACCGCTGCTATCATTATAGTACAGTTTTCTAAAGTGCCGTTCTGCCGTGTCTATATAGCTATGTTTATTCAGGGAATCATTATATGAAAATGCTATAAAGCTCAAAAACAGATCGTCTTTTGGTTTTCTTGTAGGATTATTAAATTTAAGGTACTTACAATATTCAACAATCTCATCAAGTAAATTAGATCCGCTAGGTAGATTTTTTTCGGCACCAAGTTTGTGGTAAAGTTTTTCGTTTGTTACAAAAACTCCAATTAGCAATGCGATGCATCTTGTCTGACAATCGTGTAAAAATTTCCCTTCGTCATGGAGAACCAAAAATTGTGAAAATATTCTAAAGTAATACTCCATTTGTCGAGCATTAATATCCAAGCATTTAGCTATTCTTGTAATGAAAGAAATAATATCGTTTTTTTGGCTTGAATTGATAGGTATGTGAATACCAACATTACTTTTTTCATCAATATAATCTTCCCCTAATTTTTTTATATAAGGGGCCAAATCTAAGTTTTGAGCTGTTGGGAGTACCGCTTCCCTAGTGATAAAGCGCAAATAATAATTTTGAAAATCAATATCACCATATAATTGTTGTACAGATTTTTCTAATTGATCTTTGTCCACAGCGATTACAAAACATATTCCTTTGATATTGAAAAAGTGTTTAATTGTTTCAAGGAATTTTATAGCATAGCTTGGTCGAACACGATCAAGCTCATCAATGAATATAAATAATGTTTTCTTTGTCTCGTTTATATGCTTTCTCAGATGAAGGTTTAATTCTTTATATGCTTGTTTCTTAAAAGAGTAATTTTGATACAACCGCTCCCCAATAACGCATATATCATCTGTTTCCATGGCCGCAGTTTTGCCATCCTCAAGGGCTTTCTTGACGCTCACTCCCGTTAAAGCTGCTGCGGCCTGATCTACAGCGCTTGCACTAGCTCCCATTATGCCTTGGATAGATTTCATTATTATCTTACCGCCCTCACTAGTAGTGCCTATTTTTCTTAGAAGGGCATCAAGGATATGTATTAGGGGCTCTTCATCAAAATCAGATTCCCATGCGTTAATTGTGATTACTTCACATGCTTGACTAGTTTCTTTGCTTTTAAGTCTCTCTTCCCACATTTTTAAAAATGTAGTTTTTCCGCACCCATATTTAGCGTGAAGACTCAAAACAAATGACTCGGAATAAAAAGGCGCGAGCTTAAAAATAACTTTTTCTAAACGCTTAGCAAAATCTATACGTTGTAATTTATCAAAACCATCAAAGTTGATTGTCTCTAACTTCCCAACGCTATCAGTATCTTCTTCTTGATTGTCAGTTTGTTTTGTTAATTTCATTTTTTCAACTCATTTGTTAAGTTTTTATGAACTACTTCTGTATTATTAACATCCGCTACGTGTAGCATCCTTAAATTTAATATCATTTTTATACCCTAAATTACTTATATAAATAACAACTATAGGCTTAGCAAATGTAGCAAAATAAGAATATTTAAATAGGCTTGTGAAGTCTTATTTGCGTAAAGGGAGTTCACTAAAGGGAGTAAACTCCCTTTACGCAGTTGTTAAACTTTCTTCTCGTTATCATTGTGAGCTTCTTTAAAGTCCTCAATCACGACATCCAGCGCAGTTTCAAAATCATGAAAGATCACAGTGTCCATTAAACGATACATGTACCGCTCTTTTGGTTTCATATCCGCTATCTTGTTTAAATTCTCCATGACCTTTACGTAGCGGACACGGTAATTAGCTTTTTTAACTGTTTTATCCATTTTAAGCGGCCTTCCCGTATTGAAAAGGTTGAGCCTGAGCTAATTGAGCACGATAAGCCGTATCAAGTTGTATTGCCTTTTCCATGAGCTTTTTAAATCTCTTGAGATTTACACTGGCTTTAGCTTTTTCGTCATAGGCTGCGTCATATAGCTCCTTAACGTCAAATAACGATATTTCTTGTCCGTTATCAGTATTATTGGCTAGCTTGTTTAATAGTGTTCCCCACATATTGTTACTCCCATAAATTGTTTAACATAATTAACTAATGGTGATGTTTTACGCTCAAAAGGTTAACGAGAGGTTAAATAATTGTTGATTTGGTAAAATATATTTGTATTATAGTAAAATCAGGAAAAATAAGGTCAAATTTAGCTAATTATTTACCATTTTAGAAAGAAAATAGACGAATGATTAGTTCTCACCAAATAAAAGCCGCCCGCGCCCTTATCGATTGGTCACAGCAAGACCTTGCTGAAGCTATCGAAGTCTCATTACCTACGCTACGCAATATTGAAAAAGGCGGGGACGCTAAACTCGACACCCTAAGAAAAATTCAATCCACCCTTGAGTTAAACGGCATTGAGTTTGGCGTAAATGACGGGGTTAAAAGACGCTCTACCGTATTAAAAACATTAGAGGGGCAAGAAGGTTACTGGAAGTTTTATGACGACGTTTATGAGACTATCAAAAAGTCAGGCGGGGAAATTCTTGTTAGTAATGTTGACGAAAGAGAATTTGATAAATGGTTGGGCAATCGTTGGGAAATTCAAAAAAACCGCATGATGGATTTATCCAAAGAACAGGATTTTAGTATTCGTATCCTTGTTAAGGAGGGTGATCGTCATTTTACCGTGCCAGAATATGCCGAGTATAAATGGACACCTCAAGATCGTTTCTCTGAAATTCCTTTTTATGTTTACGGCAATAAGTTAGCTATCATTCTATTTGAACCTGATAATGTATCTATCTCCGTCATAGATAATCCTAAAATTGCTAATGCTTATAAGAAGCAATTTAACGTGATGTGGGATCAGGCCATCGTTATTCCTAAAGACCAGCAGAAGGCGCAAGGCAAACATGAGCCTAGCTGAACAGCATCATATAACGCTACCTGATACCGAGCTATTGAGTCTTGCTCAAGCGCTTGATGATCTCGTGCGTTTTGAGGTCTTTGGAGGGGCTTTGGCGGAATGTTATGGGGATGTCACAGGCTCACTCACTTGGGGACGTTTTGCACGTATTTCAGACCCTAAAATCCAATACACCTTCCAAAGTGAAGTGAATAATATCAATGATAACGGAGCTTCTATAGCCCAGATCATTACAGATAATCTAGACATCTCAAATCTGATTGTTATTGATAAAGGCAAAGGCTCTCGTGAGGCGGCAAATGCAAAGTCATTTAAGCTCATGGGTTTTTTACAAGATTTGGGAGCGTGCTTTGCCCTTTACTCAGACTGGGACATTTCAAAACAATATCGTGAAGAAGGTATTCCGCATTTAAAAGAAGTATTCCCAAATACCGAAGCCAATCCGCAAGATGTCAATTTTAATAGAGACGATCCTGATCTATCGACAAAAAAAAATCCTGATGTAGAACGACCAAGACTTGTTATGGAGTTCGGCTCTTCTCGTGGAAATATTGCAACTGTTGCACATGACAACGGTAAATCCTTTGAAGAGCAGGCTTATGAAGAATTACAGGCACGTTTTGCCAATGACTATATAAATTGTCGTGAGGAAGGAATACTTGTTATAGGCTCTGATGCCAATCAGAAAGAGAGTGCATTAAATGCTTACGTTCACCCTGCTCATGCCAAGTTTGCAGAGAACATTGTTCATCGTGGCAAAAGTGAGGGCGCCCTATCCGATGAGTTTAATCCGCAACTGCTTTATTATGATCCTCAGCTTGACACAAGCCATTCAATCAATGGAAAAGCATTCAGCGTTGTAAAACATGATCTGGTTGCTTCAAACGATCAGACTTTCGGAGTATTACAAGCCAGTGGTGATTTTAAGAAAGCGACCTTAAAAGAAGGCGACCGCTTAACTTTGAGTCATTCTATCAAATGGTCACCTGAAGTGATGATTGCAGCGGCAGAGTCACAAGGCTTTAAGTGCTTAAGTGTCACATGGGATAAAGATAACCGTTTTCCTATCTACGTATTCAAAGCCATGCCTAAAGCCCCTAGGCTTGCTGCTTCTGAAGGGCAAAAATTAAAAGTAGCCTAGCATTTGTATATAAATTCCCGAATTATTTTTTCATTTCTTCTAAGGCTTGATTTGTGGATTTTAACAAATCATTCTTTCTCTTGTGGTTGTTATCAATAAATTTTTCTGCGAGATTTATGCTGGATGCGCATAAAGCTCCTTGTAATACAGGATCTTCAGAAAAGGCAGTATAAAAATTGTAATATGCTAACTTTTGACCTTTTAAATAGCCTTCAGTTAAAAAATATACGTTATTTGAAACTGAACTTATATAATCAATAGTCATATTATCTTCTACTTGAACAGAAGAAATGATTAATACACTTTTGTCTAAATTTTCTAAATGATCGTACTCACTTAATGCTGAAACAAGCCCCTCTTTTTCACAAATATATAAAACTGCTGTTGCTTTCCATTTGTCTTCATAAATCTTATGAAGTTCAAGAAAAACTTCGTGAGAAGCATTATTAAGCTTATCAGAGCTAGAATCTGCATAAGCAAACGAACTGTAGCCAATTAATATTAATAAAATACTGATAGCTATCTTCATACTTAACTCCCTTATTTTCAAAGAAAAACCACCAGATGGGCTGGTGGCTGGGAGTTTGTAACCGTAACCATAGGGAACGGCCAGCAGCTTTTGGCCGCGAGGCTTGGACATGACTGCCACCCCCAGCCATATGGCCGAAAGCAGCATCATTGCGGTTGATACAAGACCGCCTATGGTTGGGGTTGCAAAGCCCCAAGGTAGCCCCATCGACTACCTCACAAGGACTATCGCTCGATTAACCAAGCGGTTCAAGAAATAACTTAAGTTATAAAGGCTTAGGGTATGGCTAACCAACTTGATTGGATGTATGGCTCACAGTTCTTGCTAGAGAATTGTTATGGCGCACCACAGCTGGAGCGGTGTTTCTGAGGGGGGGGGAGTGGGGTGTTTATCTTTCTTGAAGACTTAATGAAGATTGCAAGTTTTCCAGTCTATTAGTAGAATGCAATAACTGTTGAAACCGCACGTATATTTGCGAACAAAAGCGCACAACAATATGATTTGGGGGTATAGTTGGGGGTATTATTAAATATTGAACTGAATATATTTAATTAAAACAATAATTTAACCTTTTCTGATCGTTCCCTCTCGTGCACCATTTCGCTTTTTTTTACAGAAATTCCCCCTAAGTACTTGAAAGGGAATGATAATTCTGGTGTTCCATACACACCATTTTTACCATATCGAAGTTGCTCAGCAAAGGCCAACCGAAGCACGGTTTGGCGCATCGCAAGATTCACATAATATATTGACATAATTATTATATTGTCATAAAGCTATAAATTATTATGAAAATTAAGCTGCGTTGAAATGGTTGTAAAATTAACAGGTATTTTTTCAGAGGCATGTTCGGCATTACTTGCAACGAGTTTGGCTGTTATACCTGCTGACTTTAACTTGGAAACTGAAAAACAATCTACACGCGCTATGGCTACAGTTGGCAATATAAATGCTCAATCTGCTGATGTATTAGTTAATTACCTTACGACAGTGGCACCATCTGAACAAAGCCCAGATTTACTGGCATTTGGAAGTAACGGTGGTGAAATACCCGCGGCGCGACGCATTATCCAAGCCATGGAGGGTCGTTTCGAAGTAGCGTATGTATTTCAAGCAGAATCCGCTGCAACAGCCATAATCAGCTATGCAGACAACGTATATGCAACCGAAGATGCTGTTTTTATGTTCCATCAGGCTCGCCTAAAAAGGGATGCGCTACAAAAAATACACCCTCAAATCCCTCTAGATCTTGAGACGATAACAGGAAAAGCAGATGACTTTGTACAATCTGATTTCCGGCAGCTCCATAATACGCTGTTAGCTATACCAAATGCTTCACAGTCTTATATTGAATTTGCGAGAAGAACTATTGAATTACTTGAGGCGGATAACAATTTCTTGAAAACAGCGTATCAGGCGAAACATCCGCACTTAAATAACCAATGCGCGGAGGCTATAACAGCAGAGCAAGACTTATTTTTAGATGCAGAGCAAATGTTAGCGTTAGGGTTTGTAGACGCTGTGCTTATAAATCAAGGGGGTAATATGCTCGTAAGAGATGACGACCCAAGAGCAACCAAGTTTAAAGACGATCATCCTGATCGATATGTTACAACCAATCCGACATTTAGGCCACAATAGTTGATAACGCGAAATATAAGTTACGATTAATCTCAAAAGGGGTTTGCAGACGGCTGAGAGCCTTTGCATAACTGGAATCACCGGACTCTGACCCCTACTCAATAAAAAACATAAATAATGATTTTTTATTTGACATAATAAATAAAAGTTGTTATGTTACCACTCAATTAAGGGAGAACAATAATGAATATATACACAATCGATCAATGGACTGTTAAATGGTCAAAACCAGCGAACGCTTCTATTAATAAGGCCGTCGCACTTTTTTCATGCCCTTCGATTAAGTCAAACATCATTTATACCTACGAAGATATTCTAGTCTCCCTAAACGATGCCTCATATTCATCTGTTCCCAAAAATGTCTTTGATATTGCAATAGCAATGCTTTACCAGCAAGAATATGAGCCGCTTGCAGCCTAAGTGAGCAACGGCGTTATCATTTCTGCAACAAGGCCTATTTCTGCCAATGCGATGAACAGATATGCACCGCCCTTGATCGTTTTTTTTGGGGGCGGTTGATCTGAATAGGCAGGCGGCGGCACATCATTGTAACAATCAATAAGAAATTGGATATTCGACCGTAGAGCCTTTTTAATTTTATTCAGCACTTCAGTTCGGCTACTACCCATGACATCAGCATAGTGAAATCCCTCCACCCGTGCCATGCACAGACTTGGCTCTTTATCTTTTTCCGGATTGGCCTTGATATCTTCGCATAAAACCCAATATCCTTGTTGTGCCATAATGCCCCTCCTATATAAAAGCCTCTCTCATCACTTAGATAATATTGAATATAAACGGATATTCTGGGCGTGAAAGCGTCAGAAAAAAAAGCGCTATGCGGGGGTATGAAAAGAAGAATTATTCAAGGCAATATTCTGAAACACGCCCTTCACATTACAAAAGAATACGTGCAACAGCATGTTTCCATTGACCGTAAAGAAGGTCACGCTGCGCGTCATCCATTTCGGGGAAATAGCTATTCGCCTTAGACCAACGCGCCGCTATATCATCAATATCTTTATACAGGCCAAGCTGCAAACCCGCCAAATAAGACGCACCCAGCGCCGTGGTCTCAATGACTTTTGGCAAATCAACAGGGCGGTTAATCATATCAGCCAAAAACTGACAGACGAAATCATTGGCAACAAGGCCGCCATCAACACGAATAAGTTTCGGATCAAAACCAGAGTCTTTAACAAAAGCCTCCATGAGATCAAGAGTCTGGTAGGCCTGCGCTTCCAAGGCGGCGCGAACGACATGTGCCTTTGTACTTTCCCGCGACAGACCTATAATCGCGGCCTTGGCCTCAGGCTTCCAATAAGGTGCGCCAAGGCCTGTAAAAGCAGGCACAAAATAAACCTCATTATTATCTGCAACACTGCGCGCCATCTCTGCCGTTTGCACGGCATCGTCAAACAATCCTAAATTATCACGAAGCCATTGCACCGCCGCCCCTGCGACAAAAATCGCCCCCTCTATCGCATAAGTCGGTTTGCCGTTTAACTGATAGGCAATGGTCGTGAGCAATCTGTTTTTTGATACCTTAAAGTCATCACCAATATTCATCAGCATAAAACAGCCTGTGCCATAAGTCGATTTGACCATACCTGCCTCAAAGCACGCTTGACCGATTGTTGCGGCCTGTTGATCACCTGCCATACCACCAATCATCAAAGCGCGGCCAAGTATCTTTTCCGCACTCACACCAAAATCACTGACATTATCACGCACGTTTGGCAGCAGGCTCTTTGGGATATCAAAAAGCGTCAAAAGCTCATCATCCCACGCCCCTTCAACTATGTTGTAAATCATCGTTCGCGCGGCGTTGGTTGCATCAGTTGCGTGCACTTTTCCATCCGTTAACCGCCAGAGCAAAAAACTATCCACTGTCCCAAAAGCAAGCTTGCCTGCCTGCGCTTTATCACGCGCCCCTTGGACATTATCCAAAACCCATTTTATTTTTGTAGCCGAGAAATACGGATCAAGGAGCAACCCCGTCTTACTTGTAACCGTGGCTTCAAGGCCTTGGTCTATGAGTTGTTGGCAATATTGCGCCGCCCGGCGATCTTGCCAAACAATCGCGTTATAAACAGGCTCCCCTGTATCGCGGTCCCAGATAATTGTCGTTTCACGCTGATTGGTGATGCCAATACCCGCAATCGTGTGCGCTGTATCATTTTTTATAATCTCGCGGCACGCCCAAAGCGTATCACGCCATATATCTTCGGCGTTTTGTTCGACCCATCCTTTATGCGGATAATGAAGCGTCAGCTCTTTTTGATGGCTTTCAAGAATATCCCCATCCCGCGAAAATAAAATCGCGCGGGAACTTGTTGTACCCTGATCAATCGCAAGAATAGTTGGGTTTTTATCCTGCGGCATTTTCATATACCTCTCGCCCGCGCTCCATCGTGTTTATGGTTTCAAGTAAGCGAGGAATAGCTGCCCCTAATGCTGTAACTGTCGCTTCACTCACATGCAGTCCAAGCTTGGATCGCCGCCATAAGATATCCTCTGCGGTGAGCGCAAATTCATACTTCATCAAATGAAGCACTTCTCTTTCATAAAGATGATCGCCAAAATGCTGTCCCATATCATCCACCTTGTTCACGCCCGATAAAATCCATTCCATCCGCGTACCATAGGCACGGGCATATCGGCGAATAAGCACTTCAGGTAAAAAACTATAGCGCGGCTTTTGTAGGCTTAGATAATGTTCAAAATCACGATTGGACATATCACCGCCAGGCAATACCGCGTCATGTGTCCACGGGATCCCCGAAACATCATGCCCTTGCGCTTTTAACGCCAGCATCATCTTGCCAATAACTTCCTCACCAAGAACGCGATATGTAGTGATCTTTCCGCCAAAAACAGAGATAATGGGCGGGCCATATTGCTCATCCAAATATAGTTTATAATCACGTGTTACTTTTGATGAATTTTCATTGCCATCATCAACAAGCGAGCGCACACCGCTATAGCTCCACACAATATGTTCTGGCATAATTTGTTTTTTAAATGAATCATTAACCGCCGCGCACAGATAGTCAATTTCTTCGGGTGAAATAACCACGTGCGATGGATCACCCTCATATTGTTTATCCGTTGTTCCAACCAACGTATAATGATGCTCATACGGGATGGTAAACACAATCCGCCCGTCTTTTTGCTGGAGGATATAAGGATGATCGCCCTCGTATAACTTTGGGATAACAATATGGCTGCCCTGAACAAGACGCACACCTGGCGCGCCATCGCCCGGTTTCACAAGGCTTGATCCATCAAGGACACTTCGCACCCATGGCCCCGCCGCATTCACAATTGATTTTGCAGTCACTTTAAATTGATCGCCGTTGATCATATTTTGAAGCATCACGTCCCAAAGCTTTTTATCCGCAGTGGGCGCAAGCGCAATGCACGCCGTCTTAGGCATAATATCAGCCCCACGTTCATACGCATCAACGGCATTTAAAACCACAAGCCGCGAATCTTCAACCCAACAATCTGAATATTCAAACCCTTTTAGATACTCATCTTTAAGCGGATCACCGAGCTTGCTGATATTAAAATTCACACTATTAGATTTGGCAAGCTTGCGCCGCCCCGCAAGTGTATCATACAAAAAAAGCCCTAATCTAATCATCCAAATGGGACGCAGCGCCGAATGATGCGGCAAAACAAATCGCAGTGGCCATATAATATGCGGCGCGGCATTTAACAAAGTTTCGCGCTCATGCAAAGATTCCTTCACAAGGCCAAATTCATAATGCTCTAAATACCGCAGCCCCCCATGCACTAATTTCGTGCTGGCTGATGATGTTGCGCTGGCTAAATCCTGTGCCTCGACGAGCAAGACCTTAAGCCCGCGCCCCGCCGCATCACGGGCAATCCCTACCCCGTTAATACCCCCGCCGATAACGCAAATATCATAATCCATAAATGAAAATCTCCTGCCATTAGAGTACAGGAGATCGGCAGTATTTCCAATATTTTTAAGACTGGGCATAGTAATATCGCCCGTTTTGCGCCCTACACATTACCTGCCAACGAATAAAGCGGACGGTTATCTTGCACCTCTGGTTTACGGCGTTTATGCGCTTTTAAAACGCCCGCAATACCCCGCGATGAACGGCACATAATCTCAGACGCTTTATTCAAGGCATAATCAGCGTGAATATCGCGAAAGAAGGCAAAACTGCCAAAAGGCATTTTTTGGACATGGGCATAAACAATAGCCTTCTTATATTTTATAAGCCCCGTAAACGGAATATCCTCTGCATCATACGACGCTTTGCTCATCATTTTATTACGATAATAATGTTGGAGCGCATCGCCCCCCTGCCACTCACAAGATTGCAACGCAGCAATGAGCGAATTGGGATAGCGCATTTCATTTTCACCAAAATTAAACGCGCGAAAAACATCGCATATCGCGGGATGCGCCCTGATAAAGACACCTTGCCCATCAAACAAAATGTAAGGATACCCCATAGAATCAAGAGCGGAAATTTCGATCGTTTCTTTTAATTTTTTAAAATGATTGAGCATGATGAGCGGCGTTATGTTTAATTAAAAAAATAATATGCATTAAAGATAGGTGTTTTCCCCAACTAATACCACGCCATACACTTGCGGCTTTGACACACAATTGTATCGCATAGACACTATAAGCAATTGTTTTAAAACCTTTTTTCGGCGCGTTTCGATTGCTATTTTTTTATAAAAAACACACGGCTGTAATGATAATGGGCGGCGCATTATGCCTTGGCGCGGCGCCCTATAGTCACGCGCAAATGCAAACCACCTATTCCACCAATACAACAGGGATGATCGGCCTCAACACCATCCCCACGGCGCGCATGGATGATATCGGGACAACCCGCCTTCATCTTTCCACCGTTGACCCCTATATCCATGCTGCGATGGGGTTTCAAATTATTGACCCGCTCTATATAAACTTGCGCCAAACCAGTGAAATTTCGAGCGTTAATGATTTTGCAGACCGCATCTATCCCGGCATTGATTTTAAACTAAGGCTCTTAGAAGAAGGCAGTCATAGCCCCGAAATCGCCATCGGGGCAAACGCCGCCTTTGGTCATAAAAGACTATCAAGCGAATATGTCGCTTTTTCTAAACGCTATAAAACTTTTGACTTTACAGGCGGTATCGGTTGGGGTCGCATGGGCAGCGCAGGGCATTTTTCAAACCCGCTTCAATCCATCTCAAGCCATTTTGAAAAAGAGCGGGATTATCAATCTGAAGACCCACAAAATATATCCAACTGGTTTACGGGCGACCAGATCGGCCTTTTTGGCGGCGTCGAATACTTTACACCACTTAAAGGCTTATCCCTTAAAGCAGAATACGGCGCCGATTATTATACACCAGAAACGCAAAGCTCGAACTATAACGCTCCCGCCCCATGGAGCGTGGGCGTAAATTATCAACCATGGGAATTTATTGACCTGTCTGTTGCCGCGATTGGTACAGATAAGCTGATGGGGCGTTTATCCCTTCAAGGCGGCCTCAATAATTGGATTGGCAGGCCGCGCGAATATATTGAACCTGCTACGCTATCACTCTCAACGAGAGAAACGAACACCTTCGACCAAGCGCACGTCTCTGCCCGAAGCCAGAAAATAAGGCTCTATAATACACAGATGATTGACCAAAACGTACGCGCAAATTTAGTCGTATCAGAATATGCATCCTCCCCCCGTCAAATCGGTCATGCCTTGCGCCATTTATCAAATAACACAACTGATAGCACCAGCAACTATACCCTTGCCCTTCATCATAAAGGTCTGCGCGGGCCTGACATTCAAATCATACGCCATGATTTTGAAAACGCTGCGCTCTCAAATGGCAGCGCCGAAGAAATATGGCAAGACGCAAGCTTTGAAACAAAAAATCTTATTAAAACAAAACCAAAATTTGATATCAAAAATTTGAATATAAAATTCATTCTTGATAACCGCCTCAGCCTGACCGAAGATGACTTTGCCCCCCTCTACCGTAGCAGTGGAATAGTTGAGGCACAATACAACCCCGCCTTTGGCCTCATCACAGGCATTTCGGGAAAAATGGATATCAAAAATAACCTCGAAGGGATCAGCACATTACGCCAGCTCACCAATCTTATTAACACTGCAGGCAATAAAGGCGGCAGGAGCAACATCGAAGAATTCGCAGCCGAGCGCTTTACGCTAGAGCGCTCTTACGGCGCATGGCTTAAAAGTATAAATCCCAATCTGCATTTTGGATTAACTGGCGGATTATTAGAGGAAATGTATGGCGGCCTTGGTGGAGAAATTCTTTACCGCCCCTTTGGTAAAACCTTTGCCGTTGGCGCAGAAATTTGGCAAGTGTCACAGCGCGATCCTGAAACAACGCTGGCGCTTGGCCGTTATGACGATATACGCACAACAGGACATTTGAATTTTTGGTACGAAGCGCCCAACAAAAACACAACTTTTTATGCCCGCTTGGGGCGATATTTAGCGCAGGATACAGGCGCAACACTAGGTGTAAAAACCATGTTTAAAAACGGCACCTCGCTTGATGCATTCTTAACAGGATCAAACCAGTCAGACCGCGATGTTTTTGGTGGGGCGACAGACCTCTACAGCGGGGTACGTTTTAACGTCCCATTTGGGAATATTCCATATGTCCCAGACGGCAGTGAAGCGCGTTTTCAAGTTGGCCAAATGGGACGTGACACAGGCCAGCATCTAGATAAACCAATCAGCCTTTATGAGATTACTGAACCAATGTCATATCGTCATTTGTCCCAAAACTGGACTGATCTGCCGCGTTAGAGTCCGCGCTGTTATCATCAAGTGCGCCGCCTTCAATAAATTTTTCTTCCGCGAGCGCGTCAGCGGCCTCACCTGTATTCATACCCGTTTCTTGCGCCCGTTTCAAAATATCAGATACCGTCTGACCAATACGCTCAACATGATTTAACATCGCGCGTCGGGTAAATTGAAAATCCATCGGGTTATACCCGCTATTTCTAAAAAACTCATACCCTACACAAATAACGCCCCCTGCGTTAATCACATAATCAGGCACATAGGTAATCCCTTTGGCCGCAATCATATTGTCGTGGTGCGGCGCCAGCAGTTGGTTGTTTGACGCGCCAGCAATAATATCAACTTTTAGTTGCACAATAGTGTGGTCGTTCAAAATACCGCCCATCGCACACGGGGCAAAAATATCAGCCTCCACGCCATAGATTTCATCAGGGTGAACAACCGTTACATCGCCCAAAACATTTTGCGCGTGGGCTAACCCCTCATCGCTAATATCGGTAACAATCAGTTTTGCTCCATCTTGCTGTAATAACTCACATAAAGCCAAACCAACCGCGCCAACGCCCTGAACACTCACCGTTAATTCGCTTAATTTCTTTTGATCGCCATAACGATGCTTAATCGCCGCCAAGATACCGTGATAACACCCCAGAGCCGTTACAGGGGATGGATTACCGCCTAGTTCACCATATTCTGCATCTTCATATTTTTCAGGTGGCAACCCTGTGACAAAATCTGTTTGGGTCGCCATTGCCACCATGTCTTGCTCACCCGTGCCACTATCTTCTGCTGTGATGTATGACCCCTCAAGCGTCTCAACCGCGCGGCCCATCGCCTCCATCAATTCTTTATTTTTTTGTGTGGCAGGATCGCCAATCAAAACTGACTTTCCCCCACCCAGCGGCAAACCCGCCATCGCATTTTTATAAGTCATGCCGCGCGACAAACGAAGCACATCGTTAATCGCCTCATCCTCACTACCATAGGCGCGCATGCGGCACCCGCCAAGCCCAGGGCCCAGATTGGTGTTATGCACCGCAACAAACGCAATAACCCCCTGCCCCAAATCAAAACGGCGCACTGTCTCATGTTCATCAAAAGAGTCAAAGCGGGCAAGATTTTCATCACTTAGATCAGTAAATGCAGGAATATTTGTCATGGGGACACAGCCTTCTATTTTATTTTATAATTGCTGCGTTTTTAGAGGAATTAAGCCGTTTTGTCATGTTTTTTCGCGCATGCCCACCGATTTTAGATAAAAAAAGCCACCCCCGAAGGAGTGGCTGTAATAGTTTTACTATGGGTACCAGATCGGTAAAAAGTAAATTGGAAGAAGACTTTATACTACTCTGAATTAAAAAAATGCCCCGCATCTCTACTTGCGTTAATAAGTTCCCCTTGGCCTTGTTGGTCATCACATATCAATTGGACAGACCATTTGGTAAAATCTGGGCTTACCCCTAAGCCCTTTATAGTCATCGCAACATTACTATCATTCATCATGGCTGAGATATAATCGCTTAAGGTACAACTCATCCATAACCCTATAGTTAAGAATATCAAATATATTATGGCAATTGCAAATAATCAGGATTATAGGGTATAACCCTATGAATTAATTAAGGTTTTTAGATTCTGTATATCATCAGGGAATGGCACTTCAAATCGCATTTCCTCATCAGTACGGGGGTGAATAAACCCAATTTCGCCAGCATGAAGCACTTGGCGTGGAAAATCGAGAATTTGATCGCGTATTTCGGGGGCAAACCCCGCCTTGTTAAGCAAAACGCCTCCATCTTGGCGCGATAATCCATAAACAGGGTCACCCACAAGCGGGTGTTTAATATGCTGCATATGCACGCGGATTTGGTGCGTGCGCCCTGATTCTAATGTACATGTCACCCATGCCATGGCTTGTTCAATCGCTTCTTCGAGATGATAATGCGTGACCGCTTCACGCCCGCTAGAAAATTGTATTGCCATTTTAAGGCGGTTGGTTTTATGCCGCCCAATCGGTGCATCAATTGACCCTTTAATTAAATTTGGCACACGCCACACAAGCGCCTTATAAATACGGCTTAATGATCTATCGGCCAATTGTGCGCTCAGCCCCTGATGCGCAAAATCATTTTTGGCGACAACAATCAAACCTGATGTCTCTTTATCAAGGCGGTGAACAATACCAGGGCGCTTTACCCCGCCAATCCCCGAAAGATTATCTCTACAATGATGAAGCAATGCATTCACAAGCGTCCCATCGGGATTACCCGCCCCCGGATGCACAACCATATCGGCGGCCTTGTTAATCACCAACAAATCATCATCTTCATAGACAATATCAAGCGCAATATTTTGTGGGCTCGGCCTATCATCAACTGGCGCAGGGACAACAATACTTAAAACATCAAGCGCATTTACTTTAAAAGAGGCGCTCAACACTTCGCCTCCATTAACCGCCACCATGCCCGCCTCGATCAATACCTTAATCCGTGTGCGCGATAAATCAGGACAAAGTGTGGAGAGCGCCTTATCAAGGCGACTTCCGGCTAATGTCTCATTAATCTTGAATTTTTCTTTCATCATCTTAATAGATGACTTCGCACGGATCATCAAAAGGATCAAGAGCTGTTGCAGCAAAAATCCATCCGTCAAAAACATAAGAGGAGAGCTTATTGGCATCCATGCCATCAGGCATCATGCTTTGCGCGTATCCAACAACGAGCCGCTCTTCAATATGACCCGACTTCACGCGCAAGGCTTGCGCGTTCTGTCCATCGGTAAAGCTCTCTAAATTCATCAAGTACCCGCGCGGCGAAAACGTCAATAACCCCGCATAACCGCGATCAAATGACCGATTAGACCGATCAGCCACCTCACCATTTAAAAGCACGCTCAATCGTCCGTCTTGATGGCCAATCATGCTGGGCGCTGAAAAATTGTGCCGCCCTTGATAATAACGCTGCCACTGCACTGTCCCATCGGAACGAAGCGTCATAATCCATGCTGATTTATTTTTCTCGCGCAAACCGCGTACCTGCCCAGTAATGGAAATCGACAAATCATCATGCGTGACTGAATCCATCATGCGTGCCATTGCGCCGCGCGGATAAGGGCGTTGCCACATTAATGCACCATTGCCATCAACGCGCACAACCCAACCAGCCTTGCGCCCGTTATCTTGTTCAATCTCCCCCACCAAGGTGTAATTCCCATCAGGCGCAAGCCCAATATCATAAAGCGCCGTGGACAAGCCCGGGCTATATTGCCTGCGCCATAAGCGCTTACCTTCTGTGGTGATTTTATACAACACCCCTTCAGTTTTTTTATCCTCACCCCTATCTGATATAGCAGAGCGCGAAGTCGTAATCACATAGCTTTTACCTGTTTGCGACGGCGCAAAATCATGCACACTTAATGCAAAGCCGTTTTCTAAAATAGGATATTGCGCGGCGCGTTTGCCGTCCTTGGTATAAAACGCAAGATAGCCGCCTTGCGCGCCTTTATCATTTTCAATATCCCCCAAAACGGCATAGCCAGAATCCGCCTTTAAAATACGCTGCGGGCGTTTATTGAAAGTTGTTTCTTCTTTATTTTCCCAAACTGGGCGGCCACGACTATCGAGCTTGGTGATAAACGCTTTTTCAATTTGATCGTCTTGGTCTTTTGTATATGTACCAATCACAATAAGGCTTTTATCATCCTCATCAACGCTGTGACTTGGGGTAATATCCGCAATACGCTCCATACCTTCTTCGCCATAAAACGCACTCCAAATGGTAGGCGTTTCAAAATCAGGCGCTTTTAAGCTAATTATTTCTTCAGAAACAATCGCGCATCTTATATCCTGCTGTATGTCCTGCGCCGCTGCCCTCTTGGCGAAAACACCGCCTAGAACAGTACATAAAATCAAAAGGGAGCAAATTGGCGCTTTATTCTGTGTCATACGCCAGTGTAAGATTATTGAGATAAAAAGTCACGCCGCGTTTAACCCATAAGGCCACAATCAC